>CAMTUF010000003.1:0-135856 GCA_947084875.1 uncultured bacterium | reverse complement strand
TTTCTGTCTCTGTTGGAGTTGGGCTTGCAGTAGGTTCTGTAGGTTCAGAGGTAGTCGTTTGTTCAGGCGTTGGACCATCTCCAGGTCCCCGTAGAATATTTCCAACTAATACCGCACCACCAGCAAGACCAGCAATAGTCCCCGCGCCAATAGCGGCGGAAGTCTTTTTGTGACCGCGGATCCAGTTCATGACGCCTTTTTTACTAACGTCTTCATCCACCCCCCCTAAATTAGCGGCTTCTGTTGCACGACGTTCTGCTCGAGATTGATATTTTTCGTTTGTCATAATACCTAATTTAATACTATTGTTAACTTTGTATAGACTTATACACTATATTGCCAAAAAATGCAATAGCACGAGCGTATTTTATATCAAATACTTACACAACCGTAAGCTTTATCGTATTTTATCGCTTTAATCTTTTTATCGACGTCCGAGTACTCGTCTGTATATGGACTGGCAGCTGCATTATTAATACTTAAGAACGATAAAAAACGCTAGAAAGGAGAGCAAGAAAGAGAAACTAGGTGTTAGCCGTTAGCTTGGACCCACATACCAGGGCCCGCGGTTGAAATTTTCCAAACGAACATAACCGTACTGCCAGATACAGTTTGGAACGTCCATGTAGGGTTGTCTTCTGTACCGCCCTTGACGATAGAGTCTTCAACGACCTCTGGGATACGTATACCTGTGATAGCAAGACTTACTCCATCGTCGACACCTCGTCGGTTCACTTCGTCAGTTTGCTGTTGTTCAACGAAGGCGTCAATATAACTAACACTATTAGCATATCCAACAGAATCACTTCCTTCAACATATAGACCAGCTCCAATAGCTTTCGCAGTTGTGTCGTCCATAAAATAACCATCAGACGCGGGTCGGGTAAACATGACATTCTGCATTTGGAAGACAAAAGCGGCCACATCCTTAAAGCTACTTTCCTTAGACATACCCCCTGGAGGCAGGAGATCATTTGAATCCTTGCTTACGCGGTGGAAGTCAGCAGCTACTTGAGGTAATTCTTCTTGCGCATAATACAAAGCCACAACCATTCGTTCTTCGAGTGGTTTTTGAAGAAGAGCTTCTTGGCCTCCAGCGACGAGAGCGTCAACGGTTGCTTTATCGATGTTGTAGTTGTAAGCCTCAGAAGGATCTACAGGAGTTTCTGTCTCTGTTGGAGTTGGGCTTGCAGTAGGTTCTGTAGGTTCAGAGGTAGTCGTTTGTTCAGGCGTTGGACCATCTCCAGGTCCCCGTAGAATATTTCCAACTAATACCGCACCACCAGCAAGACCAGCAATAGTTCCCGCGCCAATAGCGGCGGAAGTCTTTTTGTGACCGCGGATCCAGTTCATGACGCCTTTTTTACTAACGTCTTCATCCACCCCCCCTAAATTAGCGGCTTCTGTTGCACGACGTTCTGCTCGAGATTGATATTTTTCGTTCATAATTACCTACTTACTGATTAATTATTGTTAACTTTGTATACATTTATACACTATATCGCATAAAAATGCAATACCCATAGGGCACAATATGCAAACAGAAGCATAATAACTCTTGCATATAAATAATCTATGTCGTATTTTAAAGATAAGCATGAACATAAAACAAAAACTAAAAAACTTTGCATTGATAGTTGGAAGCCTGATAGGGGTTGTGTTTGTCTTCTCGCCTAACACAGCGTCTGCTGTAACAACTGGGACGACTGGCAACAACGGATGTGCCGTAGATACAGCTATCATCAAGTGTGACAATGTCGACGTGGCTAAGGGCGGCACAGAAAATAATGGTGTCTGGTCGCTTCTGTTAACGGCAATTAACATACTTACCGCAGGTGTGGGCTTGGCAGCTGTTGCAGGTATTGTATACGCCTCCATCTTGTATACGACTGCTGGTGGTAACGCCGAACAGACAAAGAAAGCTCTCGAATTTATTAGGAATGTGGTGATCGGCATTATTGCTTATGCCGTTATGTTCTCGTTCTTGAATTTTATTATCCCTGGAGGGCTCTTCGCATCATGAAAAAAGTCCATAAAATACTAGCGAGTTTTGGAGTAAGTACATTTGCGTTTGCGTCCTTATTAACACTTGCAGTACCCGCGCTAGTATCGGCCGCTTCTATTACTTCAACATCAAAACCTGAAGATTGTTCACAGCGTTTTTTGACCTTCCCTACGTGGTTTAGAGGGCTTGTCGAAGTGCAGGAAAAGCCATCAATGCCTGGTGAATACGAATGTGTCGTTCAGTCTCCAGACGCAGCGGGCGGACTGAGCCCCTTTATCTGGCACATTGTCCTGAATGTTATCGAGATTGGTCTGCAAATTGTCGGTTATCTGACCGCATTCTTTATCATCTGGGGTGGTTTCCAGTTTCTAACCAGTGTTGGTAATCCAGACATCGCCGCTAAAGCACGTCAGACAATCCTCAATGCTGCCATTGGGTTAGTGATATCAATTGCTGCTATCGCTGGTGTTAACCTAGTATTCGGTATAATAGGATAGATATTATGGGTATATTTACTACACTCGCAGCACTCACCTCCGCTCAAGTCAACGTACCTGATGGGTCTGCCAACGGCGTACTTGCGACGGGCCTTAATATTCTATATTTTGTTGCAGGTATATTTGCGGTTATTGTGATTATTATTGCCGCATTCACACTTGTGACCAATAATGGTGACCCTTCTGCACTAACCAAAGCTCGCAACGCGATCATCTATGCCGTGATTGGAATCGTTGTAATTATTGCAGCATTTACTGTTACATGGTTTGTGATAGGAAGGGTAGGATGAATAAAATAAAACAACTTATGATCGGACTTGCATTGGTTACGGGTATTGCGATCTTCGCCACACCCTCGTACGCAGGTGCAGTCAGCGCGATCGAGGACACCTGTGCAGATCCGCTCAACAAAGACACTGTTATCTGTAAAAACAAAAATAATAACGTCAGAGATATCATCGGTACTGTCGTGAACACCCTTCTCTTCTTGATCGGAGTAGCAGCGGTCATCGTCATTATCATCGGTGGCTTTACCTACGTTACATCTGGGGGCAGTGACGCAAACGTCAAACGTGCGAAGGATATGATCCTGTACGCCGTCATTGGACTGGTCATTGCCTTTGCTGCCTATGCCATTGTCAACTGGGTTATCAAAGCATTCGGATAAACTTAACAAACATAAGCGAATCTGCTATAACTAGACGTAAGATTTCAATGAAAGGAATAAGATATGATAAAAACATTTAAAACAGTACTTGCAGGACTGATGGTAGCTCCTGTTTTGGCACTAGGCGCATTAGTGGTTGTGCCAACGTCGTCTGTCTCAGCTGCCTGTAACCCTAATGACCAAACTATAGCTGGAGGAGCTGCATGTTCGCAGCCAACAGGTGCAAGCGCAGATTTGTTCGGTGAAGGTTCTATCTTTACGACAATTGTGAACTTACTATTGTTCATCATTGGTGCTGTTGCCGTAATTATGTTGATTATCGGTGGTATCCGCTACACCCTCTCGGGCGGTAAAGACGCTGAAGTCCAAGCAGCCAAGAACACAATTCTATATGCAATCATCGGTATTGTCGTTGCATTCATTGCCTACGCAGTCGTCAACTGGGTACTTACCAGCCTTACCAACAACTCGTAAAACGCTAGACTATGTAAAAGTAAAGCATAAAAATGACCCTAGGGGGTCATTTTTAGTGCCTACTCTTCTATTGCAAAGGATTATCCTATGCAAGCGGCGCATTGGTTTACAATCGATCTGCGATCTCGTGTTTAATAATCTCTAGGGCGTCTCGTTGTGTCTCGTAGTCTTGTAAGAATGCAAGGTACTGGTCAGAAGAGGTATGTAAGTCACGAATACGATCTATCACTAACCAATCTCGACTGACCCCGTCCAGGTAAGATGACAAGGACGAGTAGCGATAATTTCGCCAATTCTTGGGGTTCAGGTGGATATATCGGCTAATATGTATGAGATATTGTTCGGACGAAATACGCGATGCCCTATAGGAACTTTCAAATACATGACCTGTCCGACGGTACTTTCTATTAAAATACATGCTGTATGCAGACATGACACCTCTCATCAGTCGTGTCATTGTCTTCTCGTTAACTTGGAACACTAACAGGTGAAAGTGGTTTGACATTAAACAATATGCCAAGAGTTGTATGTTGTCGAATAGTTTAAGAAATTCTACTCCTCGACTGGTCTTTGTATTTTCGTGTGAAAGATAGCGCTTTAGTAATGACAAAAAGTAGCTAAAGTCGGCGTCATCAAGGAATATTTTCTGCTTATTTACGCCACGCGCATAAATATGATAATAACTTTCTGCCACATCCTCTTTTAGTATGTTCCTACCCGGCATGTTTTTAATATAACAAAAATGAAAACTTAGTAAAGATAAAAATTAAGCTTAATTTTAGCTTAACAAAGGATAATCCTTTGCACGGATAAAATTAAAGTGTAAAAAAATTGATGAGCACTTAATCTCACCTGCTTGCAGCAAATATAATACCCCGCATTGGCGGGGTATTATGGTGATCAGATTTTCTCTAAAGAACCTGGATCTTCTTCGCTTGCTCTTGCTTTACTTTGTTGAAAGTAATTGAGAGGACGCCGTCTTTTAAGACTGCTTCTACTTCATCTTCTTTTACGCTAACTGGTAGTGCCAATGTACGGCTGAATTCGCCCCAGTAGCATTCTTGGATGTGCCAGTTAGTAGCGTCAGTCTCGTCACCGCTTGATAGCGTACCACTCACAGTCAAGATGCCGTCGCTGATGCTGACATCTAGTTCTTCTTTGTTAACGCCTGCTGTGCGGGCTTTAACGACTAACTTGTCTTCAGTCTCGTAGACATCAACAGCTAGCTGTCCTGGGAACTCTTCCTCGCTGTCGTCCCATGTGTCTTCTGCAGGTGCTGATACAGTTGTTGTTTCAGTTACCGTCAGGTCGTCGTCGTTAAGGAAAGCTGCTGCCAGCTCGTCCTCAATTAATAAATCGTCGTTTTGTTTCCGGGCCATGATATCCTCCACTTTCTCTAGGCTCTACTATCCGTATAGTCTCTCACATTATAACCATCATATGCGGTATAATGCAACTAATTAGGTGGGTTAAACGTAAAAAACACAATGATAGACAAATTGCTTTCGGTTATTGCTCCTCACCACTGCTGCGGCTGCGGGAATGTTGGCACGCTGCTATGTGATAATTGTAAATATGACATCAGTTCGGAAAGAGAAGAGACCTGTGTCGTTTGTCGAAAGCCTTGTGGTGCCTCAGGCATATGTCGCAGTTGCCGTGTCCCCTATCGGAAGGCTTGGATGGTTGGAGAAAGACATGATGCACTGCAACGACTTGTCGGTTTGTATAAGTTTGAGCGTGCTCGGCAAGCATATCAGGTGCTAGGCGGGCTTCTTGATGAAACCCTGCCAGACCTGCCGTCTAATACAATCGTTGTCCCTGTGCCTACAGTCGCTAGTCACGTTCGCGAACGAGGCTATGATCATGCGCTCTTGATGGCGCGAGACTTTGCGAAGAGACGCGGTTTGCGGCTGTCGAACGTTCTCGCAAGGGCGACGCATACCAAGCAACGCAACGCATCTGCAAAAGTTCGCGATACACAGGCGAAAAGTGCATTTTATGCTCGTAACCGTCTAGAATTTTCTGCGACATATCTGTTAATCGATGACATTATGACAACAGGCGCAACCCTGAAATATGCAACAAACGTCCTCAAAGCCGCAGGAGCGTCTGAGGTTTGGGTAGCGGTTGTTGCGCGTCAGACACTCGACTAGCCTTTTTGTATCTGTTATGATGGTCCTCGCACTCACATCTGGAGAGGTGACCGAGTGGTTTAAGGTAACGGTCTTGAAAACCGTCGTGGGGCAACTCACCGCGAGTTCGAATCTCGCCCTCTCCGCCAAATTAAGAAGCGACCAACTGGTCGCCTTTTGATTTACATCGAGTCTTTACTGTAATGTTGCTTATGGTATAGTCTAACTATGAAGAAAACGACTCCAAAATCTAAGCAAAATCTCAGAATTATAGTTGTATCTATCTTTGCTTTACCTGCTCTGGTAGTTCTCGTCGTTATCGGGAGTGTTTTGTTGTCGCCAGTGTTTGATAGTTTTGACAAAGCTCGCTTTGAAAAGCTCGATACCCAGTCGAAAGAGCTCTACGAAGAGTTAGTGAGCCAATCTGGAGGTGCCGAAACGTGGACTTATAAAACGTTTTGCGACCAAGAACTATCAGGCCCATGGCCAACGGGTGAATTTATTTGTCGTATTAACATGTCGATGAGGATAGCTGTCTCCTCGCTCAATCAAGTCAATATCCTAGAGGAGAAATACTACCCAACGGTAAACTCCTCAGCGATGCTAAAATCTATTACTGAACTTGATAAACAGCGCCCGAGTGATTTTGGGGTACGGTTTGTCACTGCTACTGCCGAGAGATACTATAATACTCGTGACGGTTCTATAAAGTGCAAGTACTTTGCTGACCTGAGTGATCTGAAAAGTATTGAGTACGGCGTTGAATTGTCTAGTGCAAATGCTTTTCTTACGATCAGTATTGAGTGTAGCGACAGGGCGCGAGGCAACTGGTTTTTGTAGTTTATCTCCCTCTTCGTAGTCGTGCGTATAACGCAAAACTCGCACCCAAAAACAGCCAAGCCGCACTAGGGATGAGGAAACTTGTAACAACAGGATCAAAGCTCGCTTGCTCTGACTGTGCACCTGATGTCACGGGCATTCGCGAGCTATCAACAGAGCTAGGTGCATTGATGTCTGGGGAAATGGTCCCAGTGTGGCGCACTTGACTGTCCACTGTTGCTTGAGAGTTATCTTTTTGTGGGTGAGTTGTATCTATTGCGCTATCAGTTTGGGTGGATGTCGCCACCTCTTGGCTGGCGCCGAGAGCGGGAAAGAGGTACGGTATAACTTGGTAAATATCGATCTGTTCTCCCGAGTATGAGACTCCATAGAGGTGCACTGTGTGGAAGCCCTCTTCGAGATCATTGGGGAGTTCGACACTAAGTGATAATGCTCCCAAAGCATCTGCCGTTGCTGTTGCTAGGGTTACAGGTTTTGAGTGAATCTCAATACGAACGGATGAGCCTGCTGCGAAGGTGCGCTGACTAGTTGCTATAGATTTTACTCGGGAATTGTTGCTAGTAGCTGAGTCGCGGATAAAGTTTCCGATATACTGACTCTCGTACTGCCGCGCACTACCGTCAGTTAGCCAGTAGCGTGAGGGTGGGGGTGCGGTGACGTTAGGACTGGGACAGCGATTAGTTTGGCGATTTAGAGCACTACTACAATGGTCGTACTCGAACACATTCGTAACTGACGTGGTTAGCGTCGATGCTATCAATTGATGTCCCTCGGGACGAGGGTGAAAACTTTCGTTACCGATGAGTTTTAGCCAGTTAACTTTTGGCGAAACTGATAGATCATCACCTAACGCGACTGCATTCATGACGCTGGGCTTGCTGTTACCACATAGCACGCGGGCGTCAAAACTATCCTGGATATCAATGTATTTAATACCTACTTTTTGAGCAGCCGCTGCAATAACCTGGTTGATATACTTAATCCCCTCATTCATAAACGTGCGCTCAGTCGGATTAAGGAGGAGTCCATCTATCAGTGCGCACTCGCCCTGAGGATCGATCACTTTAGGGTAGCCTAAAACGTATATTTTGGAACTTGGTGACGCATTCTGTAGTGCAGAGTATGTGTCGACAAGAGTGTTGAAAGCACGTTGAATCTCTAGTGCTGTTTTCTCTCTACCTTTTTCGGTATCTGCCCACTCGCATGTATCTAAGCCAATGCAAGCCCTGAGCTTTTCCATGAATCCAACATCGTTACCGCCGATACCAATCGTGATTACCTTTGGTCGTGTTTGCTTTACGAATGAGATTTGGTGAACTCGGCCAGGGGTAAACGATTGTAACGCGTCCACCTGCATCACTACCTTTGCTGAGCTATTGAGACTCAACTGATTCTCCCCAAGACGACCACCCTGTCCCCAATAGTTTCTATCCTCACCAACCACGTCACCTGTCGTTGCTCCCGAACAAGCCACACTACGTACCTTACTTTGGTCGGTACCTAAAGATTGAGCGATCAAGTAGGGATACGAGCGTTTACTGAGGTGACACTTCTCAAATGTATCATTGGTATTTATTTGATAATACTGATCCTCACTCTCACCTTCGCCACTACTAAAGGAATCTCCGAGCGCGAGGTAATCAAGTCGCTGGGGGTTGTATCCAACAACGCGTAGTGTAATTGCACGCGACTTGCCTGTGTAAGATTTTGCAAATAAACTCAGTTCTCCGCCCTCGGCATCAAATCGAGGGCTGGATGCGAGGAAAAACTGATCAATAATCGGGCTGGTATCAAGAGCAAGTTTTTTGCATGGAGGTTTTACAGGCAACACTACTTCCATATTTGTATCTGTTGCTATATCTCCACACTGTGCGTCAATATCATAGAGGCTAATGTCTCCATAGTTTACTCCCATCATAGCTACATGCTGCCCGTTATTTGTAATAGCAAATTCGATCGATGGCTCGTATCCATATCCATGGGTCGGACCCATCGTCGTTATTCGCTTCATCACGAAGCTATTCATATCAAGAATCCCGATACCCTTGTTCCGAAACTCGACCGCAAGCCACGCGCCGTTGCTAGAAATACCCAGTCCCTCTACAGGCCAAGGATAATCGTCTGCATTTTTGAATGTATAGTCAGGGGCTGAGGACTGGAAATCATAGCCTACCGTCTGTCCTAGAGCGTCCGTTACCTTCGTCAATCGCTTTGTGAAATCTTTGTAAATGACAAGTGAACGCACAACATTGTTGATGAGATGTTGTTTTGTGATGAATGTATCCGTATCAGGACTATATAGACACCCACCCTTCAACTCACAAGTACCCGTCCCATAGACACGGTACATCTTCTGGTCATAAGTAAAGCCAACAAGTGTCATCGACACGTAACCGTTACTGTAAGTCGCTACTTTTATACCATTGCCCTGCTGCACGCATGCCAATTTTGTGCCCACTTCAACGATCTCGACGGGGCGGTACACGCCAATGCAAGATTGTCCCGCTGCATCTTCAACATCCGTCGATTCTGCGACGATGGGACCTGGGGTTGTCCAAGACCAATTGGTTGATGCGGACTCGGCAGTTGTGTGTTGGTTAGCAGACACAAGGCTCATCAAACCAAACAGAATAATGGCTATAAATGAAAAACTAACCCATATTCTAGACCGTTGTCGAATGATAATTCCCACCATACCTCCACAATGATATGTAATCATAGTATATTCTCAGCTAATTCTAAGCAATAGTATGTTGCATTTATCACTAAGTATCGTAATCTGCGTTAAAAACTTAAAATAAGCTGAACAAAGGATAATCCTTTGCAACCCAGAAGCGGGGTCAGAGTGCTGACTCCAAACTAGCCACGTTCTAATATCTAAGGCTGTAGACTCTACTTGTAAGCAGTTACTTTGAGCTTGTAGCAGACTTTTCCAGGCTCGACTGCGTCTGATGGTAGTAATTCGTTGTAGGCCGCCGTGTCCACTGCAATTGGGTATGCGTAGACTACGTCTTTACGTAGAGCATTCGTGAATGTTCCACATAGTTCGTAAAAGTATGTGGTTTTTGTACCAGACGCTCCATCCGATTCGGTGACAGGTGCCTGAGTGTTTGGTGTATATGTTATTTTGCCTTCGGAATCTAGTTTGCGTGTTGTCCCACGAAGTGTGTCGTCGCCACCATACATCCGTGATTGTTCATCTTTGAGCGCAGCGCCCAAACTATCGGGTAGCTTGTAGTTCAGGTTCGCGTACGTGCCGATAGTGCTAGAAACGTAGAAGAGGCTATCGCGGAGTTGTCGGTCGCTTTTGGTAGTAACGGTGTATCCTACGGGGCCTGCAATCGCAAACCCGATCGCGATGACAGAGATGATTGCTAGATCAATACGGAAGCCTTTGCGGAGGAAGCGGTGCAATGTCGGACGCGTTATTCGCAGCAACAGTCCTGCAAACAGCACAAAGACAACTGCACTGGTACTAATATCGACGATTGCTGTTGGGCTGGGGGTTGTCGCGACAAGGAGACTAACAGAGAAGAATGCGAGCGAGATCAAAGCGCCAATGGCCGCTAGGGCAAATAGTACCGAGTGCACAACATGCACAACCGATGTGGCAATGCTTTTGTGTGTGTCTTCGTATCGGCCGTAAAAACTATCTGTCAGGACCGCGAGCGGCAGCAAAATTGCGACTGCAACAAGACCGTACGCGACTGGTTCGAAATATGTTGTTGTATATACATCAGCATAGAATCCTATAACAGATGAGACAACGTATGAAATAGCGATAATTGTTAGCGCCCAAAACACATAGCTGAGCCATTGGACGACGACGAGTGTCGGCGTATTAACGGTACTCTTTTTCTTTACTGTTGGTTTCTTGTTAACCATCATATCCTCCGTATTAAGGCAGTACATACTGCTTATGGCATCACTATACTCCCCGTCGCACAGTATGAGCAAATGGAAAGCTGTATCTGTTACACTGGTAGTGATGAAAATACTGGGAATTGAAAGCAGTTGTGACGAGACGGCAGCGGCGGTCGTTGAGGACGGTCGCGTGTTGTTGAGTAACGTTGTTCATTCACAGATTGATATACATGCTCAATATGGCGGTGTGGTGCCAGAGGTTGCAGCCCGTAGTCATATTGAAGTGATCAATCCTGTGATCAATAAAGCGCTGTCAGACGCTGAGCTACATTGGGATGATATAGATGCCATTGCGGTGACGTACGCACCAGGGCTAATTGGGTCATTATTGGTGGGTACGCTGGCCGCACGTACCTTGGCCGTGTTGAAAAAGAAGCCACTCTACCCTATCCACCATGTCGAGGCGCATGTGTACGCGAATTTTTTGAACGAAAATCCGCCCGAGTTTCCCATACTCGCGTTGATTGTTAGCGGCAACCACACCCAGTTGGTGCTATTTCGTGACCATGGTGATTACGAATTACTAGGTCACACGCAGGACGATGCCGTGGGTGAGGCATTTGATAAAGTAGCAAAAATTATCGGACTGCCCTACCCAGGCGGGCCATCGATTGCTAAGGCAGCCTTAGGGGGTGATCCTCGGGCCTATAAACTACCAAAAGCAAAAATGTCAGGCGAGTATGATTTTAGCTTTTCTGGCCTTAAAACAGCCGTTCTGCGGGCTGTTCAACGCGAAGTGGGTGTTGAGCTATCTTTCCCCTCACACAAGCTTCCTGAGCTGCTAAACGACGCTCAGAGGGCAAACTTTGCTGCCAGCTTCCAACGTACTGCGGTTGAAACGCTCGTTGACGCTGCCGAACGAGCATATAACGCCTATTTACCGAAGTCTGTTGTGATTGCGGGCGGAGTGGCAGCCAACCAGGAACTACGACGAGTCTTGTCTGAACGCCTGCCGCTCCAAATCGATTACGCTCCTATTGAACTATGTACCGACAACGGCGCGATGGTAGCAACACTTGGTTATTATTATGCACAAAAGAAGGACCCGATCGATCCATTTGAACTTGACACCATACCTGTGCTATCTATGACAAAAACGACCTGGTCGTAAAGTGTTAAACGTTGTTATTTACGCAACGATTTGAGTCGACGAAAGGTTGCTTTTGCGGCAGGAAAACCTTTACCCCAAAGCTTATAAAATGATGATAGTGGACGATCGTATGTCCCAACAAGATTCGTCTCGCCCTCGGCCCAGCTGAGTTTGAAGTTGGTCACTCCATCCCCTACCAAACCACCGAAGTCATAGCGGGTGAGCCCCCACTCTTTTGTCTTGCGAATAGCGTGCCACTTGAGTGCATAATTAGCGCGAAGCAGTTGACCTTGTTCGTTCATGCCGCCGTACAACTCGTATGCTGTGTCTGCACTAATCGCGAGCCATAAAAAGGCAATAGGCTGATCATCTTGATAGGCAGCAAATATTGGGGAGTGGTCGCCAAGCAGATTGAAGACGTCGTAGTAGTACTGATCATCGTGGACGTCGAATTTCGCTCGCTTTGAAGTGAGGTGATATACTTCAAGACATTTTGCCAGGTCTTCACGCGTGCGCACTTGTTTGATCGTGATTGCTTCAGCGGTTGATTTGCGAATGTATTGACGCGTCTTTTTATCCATCACCCTCAGCAGATCACTGTCACTTTTCTCAAGATCTAATAGGACAGTTTTGCTGGGCAAAACACTGTTTTGTGCCCTCACCCACCCCCGTGGGATAGCAAATTCGAGCAGATCAGGTTCAATAGATAAAACGACAGAATGATATTCGCGTTTGGCGTAGTCTGCAACGAGTTCAAGAAAATCTTGACCACTCCCCTGCTCGCCGACTGGGCCACGCGGAACGTACGAAAAGCCGCGAAATGGCACAGGTAGTTTACGAGTCAGTATTTGGGCAGCAGCAACGATTTCGGCGTCGTCGTAGGCGAATACTCGATCGGCACTCCAACCGTGCGCCATTTTGAGTTGACCCCATCCCCATAGTTGTAGCGGGTGTCCCCCATTTTCTAAAATGTAGTCATCCCAGGTTTCCTGGTCAGTGCACCGTTGTAACTCAATCATACCTCTATTATACACGCTTATTGATGTGGTATAATTAGCCTGAAAACAAACACGTGGATTGGGCAAAGACGTGCTGTTTCCAATGGAAATCAGTCTATTAGCTTTGTTGTTCACGTGAATTTTAACACCATAAACAAAGCAAGAAATTATCAGTATGAAACTCGCTAAAGCATATGATCCTAACCAATACGAACCAAACATCTACGCAATGTGGGAAGCAGCGGGTGCGTTCAAACCAACAGGGATAGGTGAGCCATATAGCATTATTATGCCGCCCGCTAATGCGAACGGGAATCTCCATATTGGACATGCCTTAACTATTGGGCTAGAGGATATATTGGCTCGCTACTACCGTATGAAGGGTCGTGACGTTGTCTATATCCCTGGTGAAGACCACGCAGGACTCGAGACGTGGGTTGTGTACGAAAGGGAGCTCGCCAAAGAGGGGAGAAGCCGATTTGACTATACACGTGAGCAGGTATATAGCCAGGTTTGGGACTTTGTCGACATTCATCGTGGCAATACCGAACTACAAATACGTGCCCTAGGTGCGAGCGCTTCGTGGGAAGACTTGGTCTATACGCTTGATAAAAAAGTAGTCAGTCGTGTCTATAAAACGTTCAAGCAAATGTGGGACGAAGGCCTTATTTACAGAGGTGAACGTATTGTTAACTACAGCACTAAATACCAGACAGGCTATGCCGATATTGAAGTAAATCACAAGATGGAAAAAGGCACGCTGTATATGATTGCGTACCCGACTTTCGATAAAATTGGCGAGATTGTCATTGCCACTACGCGCCCAGAAACAATGTTTGGCGACACGGCAGTAGCCGTCAATCCAAACGACGAGCGTTATAAACACTTGATTGGAACGAGAGTGCTATTACCGTTGACCGATAGGGAAATCCCTATCATTGCCGATGAATACGTTGATCCAAAGTTTGGAACAGGGGCGGTCAAGATCACGCCAGCACATGACCCGAACGACTTCGAAGTAGGGGAGCGACACAAATTAGATCGCATCCAGGTCATCGACTTTAACGGTACGATGATCAATACGCCCTCAGAATTCTTGGGCTTGACCCCCGAGGGTGCTCGTAAACGTGTAGTCGCCGCGCTTGAGGCGCAAGAGCTGATTCGTGGCAAAACAACTATCGAACATAGTGTCGGTTACGACTACAAGAGTGGTCTGCCGATCCAGCCACTGATCAAAGAACAATGGTTCCTCAAGATTCAGCCTTTGGCACAACGTGCTAAAAAGGCGATTGAAGCAGGGGAGATCAACTTTACTCCTGCAAGTCGAAAAAACTTCCTGATCAGTTACCTCGATAACATCCATGACTGGAACTTATCACGACAGATTCCTTGGGGCATTCCGATTCCTGCCTTCCAGAACGTTAATGACCCCAACGATTGGATTTTTGATGGTCGTGTTGACGAAAAGACGATTGTTGTCGATGGTACAACATATCGTCGAGAGGAAGATACCTTTGATACGTGGTTTAGCAGTGGTCAATGGCCATATGTGACAACTGATTTCTTGGATGAGGGGAAGCTTTCTAAGTTTTATCCGATTAGTGTCATGGAGACAGGTGCAGATATCCTGACTGCATGGGTCGCGCGCATGGTGATGTTTGGTCTGTATGCAACTGATCAAGTGCCGTTCAAAGACGTGTATTTACATGGGCTAGTACTCGACGAAAAAGGGCAGAAAATGAGCAAGTCAAAGGGTAATGTCATTAACCCTATGGAAGTGATTGCAGAATACGGGTCAGACGCTCTGCGCCTTGGACTGGTTGCGAGTCGTAGTGCAGGTCAAAATCAGGCATTTAGCACCAGTAAGGTGGTAGCAGGCCGTAACTTCGCCAACAAGTTATGGAACGTTGCACGATTTATCGAAGACAAATTGGGCGATGGTTTTCAACCAGGTTCACCCGAGCCACAGACGTTGGCTGACCACTGGATTATCAGCGAGCTGAACAAAGCGAGTGCCGACATTGAACAGCAACTGCAGACCTATCGCTTCGCTGAAGCAGGTGATACGGTATATCACGCGATCTGGGACAGCGTTGCCGACTGGTATATCGAGGCCAGTAAGCAACAAGAAAACCGTGACCTCTTGGCGTGGGTACTCGACACAAGTCTCAAGATTGCGCATCCATTCGCGCCGTTTGTGACGGAAACCATTTGGCAAACACTGTCGTGGCACAAGGATCTCCTTATCAAGACTGCGTGGCCAGAGGCGCTTGACTGTAACGACATCGCTGCAGGTGAGTTTGGCCAGCTGAAAGAGCTCGTGACTGAGATTCGGTTTGTAATGAGTGAGCTCCCTGGGAATGAAAAATACAATTTGCTGTACGAAGATGATTCATTAATTGCCGACAATAGCGTGCTGATTGCCCGCTTAGCGCGACTGAGCGGAATTACGCATGTTGACCAGGCAAAGGGCCTCAGACTGCCCGAGAGCGGCCGAGAAGCATGGTTAGACGTGTCTGCTGAGACGTTGTATGAACATCAGACAAACTTGGAAACACGACTGGCCGAAGCACACGCTGCTATTGCTGCCTTGCAAGCACGCCTAGACAGCAAAAGCTATATCGAAAAGGCTCCAAAGGAATTGGTAGAAGAAACCAGAGAACAATTAGAGGCGAAGAAGACGTTGGTTATTGCTTTACAGCGTGAACTAGACGTATTGAACTAGGCTTTATACCGATGGCCAGTGGTATTCGCTACCCATACCATCAGAGACAAACTTTTTGACTGAGATATACTGACGATCTTTGTCGTCTCGTACATGTAATCGAGGTTGGGTTGAACGTAGTTGCCGAATAGTATTGGCGACACTCACTTTTTCGGGATGGACTTGAGGGTCATTTAGTTTGAGGCTAATATCGGCTGCACCAAGGGTTGCAAGTGAGACGGGTAGCACGAGTGCAGTCGTGGTTGCACGGTCAATTTGCGTATCATGGATCAATACACTAAATGAGGTGGTAAGGGTAAGCAGAAGTGGTAGGGGGTTTATAAGTAGTGGAAACATTGTTTATTTTTTAGTGGTTTACATATACGACTTTAGCATAAGCTGTATTTATTGTCAAGTCTGTGTTTAATTTATAACAACTAACACGACTATAATGATTATGCTATTGTAAAGCCGAGTATACATATGGGCGTCGAACGTAACTACACACAAAAACTCGACGAGCTACGAGGACCAAGACTAACCAGTGATCTGATCCACATTGCCCGCAGGCTTTTTGAGACTGCTGGCGGAGATAGTGACTCTGGCCTAGTGGTGCCTGTCCCAGATCACTTTAGTGATACAGTGGAAGCGACCCGAGTGTACTGGCGAGTAGGTCAGGAAAATCAAGACCATGAATTCTTTCAGGTGCATCTGATTGGTCGCTCACTCAGCTTTGCACTTCAACACCGACATGCCATTCAAGAAGGGTTTGAGGTCTCTGGCAGCCCCTTTGTTGATCACCAGAAGACTGTGCTGGTAGTTGGCTCGCAGCGACCCACACTTTTTTCGCACGACGGGTATCAGGATTATGGAAGACGCGATGCGCTTCGGGAAAGGGGTGTGATTTTGCCTGCATTTCGCCGCCGTTTGGGCCATACGTTAGATAACATAGGTATTCATGAGGCTATACCAGATATTACTGAGTTAGAAGAGTTTTTGCATGCTAGTTAATGTATAGTTTTTGCGCTTCAGTCTGAAGCTCTTCGGGGGTAAGGATTTTTTTCTCTTTGCTGATATGATCTGTCACGGTTGCATTCAATGATTTGTCGAGTCCAAATACGTGAATGTGGGCGTGGGGGACGCCAAAACCTTCGACGATCGTCCCAATCCTTTTATAGTCATATACTTCGCGCATTTTTAGCGCCATCTTTTTAGTCACCATCATCAAGTGTTGATAGAGCTCATCCTCGACGTCCCATAGTTCATCTATCTCTTCACGCGGAATAACCAGCAAATGGCCTGGTGTCATCGGTTCGTGTGTCAAAATTGCAAAGCACTTCTCATCCTGGTAAAGGATATGTTGCTCGATTTCGCCGTTGATGATTTTTGTAAAAACTGATGGCTCACTCATGCTTCTATTGTACCGCAATCGGGGGTGCGTGGTATAATTTCACCATAAAAGAAAGGATCATATATGGCCCAAGAAGTGAAAATTCAAAAGACAGGAGGCGGTGTCGCCTACGGAGTAACGTCGCTCGTTACGGGAATTGTCGCATTACTTGCAGGATGGTTTGTATGGTTTAGTTTGCCGCTTGGCGCTATTGCCATTATCTTTGGTGCCCTGGGAATGAAGCGACCTGACAGTAAGGGACTGGCGATTGCAGGATTGGTAACAGGATCGATCGGTGCCTTTATCGGTTTGGTCGTGATTTTCTTTGCGATTGTTGCCGTCACTGTCGGTGCGCCTAGCGGACCTACGTACTATGACAACATGCCAATGCTTGATTACCGAAACTAAACGCGAGTTTTAACAGTAAATAGCACCCGTTTGGGTGCTATTTATATGGCGGAGAGACAGGGATTCGAACCCTGGGTACCTTGCGGCACACCGCTTTTCGAGAGCGGCCAGTTCAACCACTCCTGCATCTCTCCGTGCACCTCATTTTAACAGATAGCCTGCCCAAAGGATGCTGATGTTGTAATTGACGCTAACGGGAGAACGTCATATAGTAAAACTACTAATCAAGGGGGTTTTATGGCAGAGGAAACAACAACAAAGGCGGCTACACCTGTAACACCGCAAGCCGCAACGGGTATTGGTATCGCAGGAATGATCGTCGGTATCGTCGCATTCTTATCAGGATGGATTGCGATCTGGGGATTTTTAGTCGGAGCAACAGCTGTTGTTTTGAGTATTATCGCCCTTAAAAAATCACCAGCTAACAAAGCATTTGGTATCGTCGGTATCATTACAGGTGCTATCGGTGCGGTGACAAGTATTATCTTTACTATTTTTTGGATTTTGGCATTCACATTGGCTGCTGTTGGTACGGGTGCCGCAATTGATGCCAGCAAAACAATCTCTGATACGCTGAGCGCGCAAGATGCAGCTTCACAGGCGCAGATTGACGCCAAAAAAGACTTTGGCAAGGGCACAACAGCTCGCTTTGGTACATTTGATGTCAAGGTGAATTCGGTGAATGCTAATTACAAACCGACAGACACATATTCACAAGCAGCTAGTGGTAACAAATATGTTCTAGTGAACGTAACAGTTTCAAATCCTGGCGACGAAAGTGTCAATGTGAGTAGCTATGACTTGAAACTGAGTGCTGACGGTGTCGCAAACTCTACTGCGTACATTTCTATTGATGACGAATTCCAAGGGGGGAGTTTAGCGAAGGGTGCATCGGCGACAGGTAACTTGGTCTTTGAAGTAAAAGATACCGCGAAAGAATTAAAGCTTCAGTATGAAACAACCGTCTTTGCTCCAAAGACGTATAAAGTTACTAACCTAACGTACACACTAGCTCTTTAGACTTAGATAGTACGTTGTGCGATGTGGGCTCGGAATCCTTCTGAGTCCACTTTTGTTATGCCAGTTGCAAGGTCTCGAACTGTATAATCCAGAGGTTTAAGGGCGCGCTGTCGTAGTATTGGGTTATCGAGTTGAACGACATTGTAGGGGAACTCAAAACGTGCCGCACGTTCACTAATCGATCGACGTGCCATGACGAGTCCACGGTCAGAAAGTTCGCTGCGTGGTGTGACGTATGCAACAGTTGTTACTGTTTCAACCTCCGCGATTGCGTCCTGGCATGCTTCACAGGGTTCCATGGTCGATACGATAATCGTTGGAGGGAATTGGCTGTCGCTTGTCTGTTCTAGTGCTGCCACCTCAGCGTGCATGTGGTCGAGGCCCGACGCACCATCTGACGCGTATCCTGACCCAACAAGGGCCGCACCGTGGAGCGCAACAGCGCCAACAGGGATGTCTTTGCCGTTGTTCAGTGCACTTCGTTCGGCAAGCTCAATAGCAACCTTTGCCGCATTGTCAAAGAGACGGTGTTCAGGGGATATTTCAAACGCACTCATTAGTATTATTATAGCATAAAACGATAATATATTCAATATACCTTACTCGGGAAAGAACGGTTTGGATGTGGACAACTTGCTAAAGTTAAAACCCCACATTTCTGTGGGGTTTTAACTTTGGTGAACTCGGCAAGATTCGAACCTGCGACCTTTGGCTCCGCAAGCCAACGCTCTATCCAGCTGAGCTACGAGTCCATACTGACTTTTAGTCCAGCTGGATAGAGCGAACGCTGATCATTATCAAACGGCTTCGCCTGGGCGGCTGAACTACAAGTCCATATAAGCGCGCTCTCATATGTTGCCATATTTGAACACGCTTTTATTGTAACTAGAAGGTGCTTTCGCCCCCAAAAAATGAAGCGAACATCGGTTATTGTAACATAAATAATCAGAGATAGGGTAGGGCTTAGAGTCGCAGTTGACGAACAAGCACATCAATTAAATCAAGTTCAAACTTCTTCATTGGCAGATGGGCGCCCAGTATGTCAACAATTTCCTCACCCGCTTCCTCTGGAAAATAAACAGACACGCCTGGAGCGAAACGCTTGGTAGGCTGTAACATAATTGAATGATGCACACCGTCTTGGATAAGTCCAAACGCCTTAAAGTCATCAAACTTATACAGTTTTTCTCCGATGTACAAACCCTGGTGTGTACTCAAAGTGTATTGAATCGTGCGTGGTGGACGCAAGCCATAAATGACAAGTGCAACCGACATGACAAGGACAAGCG
Organism: uncultured bacterium; assembly: GCA_947084875.1. Lineage (GTDB taxonomy): Bacteria > Patescibacteriota > Saccharimonadia > Saccharimonadales > Saccharimonadaceae > UBA1547. The sequence goes on along the minus strand of CAMTUF010000003.1, from coordinate 116,418 downwards.
CAGCGAAGGTATACGACTTAAGAACAAAGAGGCCAAGTGCGATCAAACCCACAACCACGAGGAGGAATAAAACATACCATAAGGCGTTCTTCTCGACATGGATGTATTCGCTCGCAGTCCACGAAACAGGGTTATCGTCGATAGCTGGTTCGTCGTCTTGTTCTTCTTCGGCAGAGACGTCCTCGGTTGGAGCGTCTTGAGGCGCTTCAGGTTCCTCAGCGTCTTCAACTTCAGGTGTTTCAGGGTCCTTTGGCTCTTCAGCCGAGCCTTGCTGCCAATAGTTCTTCTTTTCTTCCGCTTCCATACCTGTAGTATAGCATGAGCACAATGTCAGCGAACCCCGCTAGGGTACAATAGAACCAATGAGAACACTAACGACTTTTTCAGAGGCGCATGAAGCACTAAAGGAACTTATTCCTGACGCATCACCAACGGGCCCTTACACACTCGAGACTATCAAGCAATTGATGCATTTTCTTGGAGGTCCCCAAGATCGTCTCAAGGTTATACATGTGGCAGGAACCTCAGGAAAGACCTCAACCGCATATTACATTGCCAGTTTGTTAACTGCTGTAGGATATACAACAGGTTTGAGTATCTCACCGCATATTAACGAGCTGAATGAGCGTGCTCAAGTGAACATGGAAGGCTTGCCTGAAGATGAGTACTGTCAGGAACTGAGCGCATTTCTTGATCTCGTCGATAAGAGTGGTCTTCATCCTTCGCATTTTGAGTTGCTTGTCGCGTTTTCGTATTGGTTATTTGATAAACGACAGGTAGATTACGCAGTAGTGGAGGTAGGGTTGGGCGGCCTGTTGGACGGTACCAATGTCGTCACGCGGCCCGATAAGATTTGTGTCATTACAGATATAGGATTGGATCACGTCGAGGTGCTGGGTAAAACATTAGCCGAAATCGCCGCCCAGAAAGCAGGCATTATTCACGATGGTAACGAGGTTTTCTTGCACGCACAAAGCGATGAAGTGATGAGCGTGGTTCAAAACAGTGCGCTGCAACACAAGGCAACTATTCATGTGGTTGACGGCAGCGACGAAGGACAGTTTGAACAACTGCCTGCCTTTCAAAGACGCAACTTCAGTCTTGCGCTTGGTGTTGCCACGCATGTTGCAGGGTCAGTAAGCCAACACGTTGTTTCTGAAGGCTTGAAAACATACATTCCTGGTCGTATGGAGGTAACTTCGTGGCATGGCAAAACACTCGTGATGGACGGTGCACACAACGAGCAGAAGATACAAGCTTTAGTTAGTGCAATGAGAGAAAAATTTCCCGCTCAAACAATTGCATTACTAGTGAGCTTCGGACAGAACAAACAGGCAAGTGTATTAGAAAGCCTTCGATTGCTTCGTCAGCTTGGTAGCTCGATTATTATCACGCAGTTCGACCATGCACAGGATGAAGTGCGGTCATCGCTTAACGTGGATGAGCTTGCAGATTACGCAAAGCAAGCGGGCTTTGAAACAGTACTGACAGAGCCACATCAGCAGAAAGCACTAGATATGCTGGAAGAGTCCAATGCGGATGTTGGTTTGGTTACAGGGTCATTCTACTTGATCGAAAATTACAAAAACTCAGCGAGCCATATATAAAAAAAGCCGAGCAAATGCTCGACTCTTTTTATGGCGGAGGAGGGGAGATTCGAACTCCCGCTCCAGATCTCTCCAGACTAATGATTTAGCAAACCATCCCCTTAAGCCACTTGGGTACCCCTCCTCGTCGACGCTCACTTCTGGTTATCGCTTCCAAACAAGTGTGAAAGCTGTCACCATCCGTTACGTCTCCTCTCGTTTCAACAAACAGCTGCAAGCAGCTTCGGATTGTTGAAACGGGCAATCTCAAGCTCTGTTATTAAACTTGCGACTTCAATGATTGTACCATATGACCCCCGTTCGCGGACAGTACTACGCTGTAAAAGAGTGACTAAACCTGCAAAATCTGAGATTCCGCTTAACAAAGGATAATCCCTTGCAGCGTTATTGCGGCGGAAAAGAGAGGAAGGAGACGGGGAGGGTAAGGTATAATAAAACTTATGGCTGGCATTCGCACTATTGTAAAATCCCTGATTCCTACAAGCTTGTTCAGAGAAATTGAACCACTCGGTCACTTGGTCGAAGCATTTCTAATGAACGTCAGGTACGGTTTCCCCGCGCGACACATGCATATTATTGGCGTGACAGGCACGAACGGCAAGACGACAACCTCGTTTATGATACAAAAGATGCTTTCACAGGCGGGCATAAAAACAGGTCTAATGTCGACGGTTGCGTACGGGATTGATGATAATATCAAACCACAGATTCAACACATGACGACTCTATCAGCAGGGCTACTGCAAAGACGACTGCGGGATTTTAAGCGCCAGGGTGTTGATTGGGTAGTGTTGGAGACAACGAGCCACGCATTAGCGCAACATCGTATTTGGGGTGTTCCCTATGAAATAGCAGTGATGACGAACCTCACTCACGAGCATCTTGACTATCATCGAACATTTGAACGGTATCGTGAGGCAAAAGTACGTTTGTTCAAGATTGCTGCAAAACATGGTCGTAAAATTGGCATTGTGAATGCGGACGATCCGAACGCAGATTCGTTTACCGCCCCAGTACCACACCAAGTAACGTACGGTATTAAGAACGGAGACCTACGTGCGACAAAAGTAAAACTAGGTGCCGACGGAAGCCAGTTTACGGCATCAATTGATAGTGATTCTTACAACATTACGTGTAACATACCAGGTGAATTCAATGTTTATAATAGCTTGGCTGCAGTGGCTGTTGGTCGTGAAATGGGTCTTGATAAGCAGCAGATTGAAAATGGTATTAAATCGTTAAAAGGTGTTGAAGGACGCATGACGGTAGTAAATGCGGGTCAAAAGTTCGCTGTTATTGTTGATTTTGCACATACCCCCGACGCGTTTGAGCGACTGCTTGGTGATCTGCGCAAAACAACCAAAGGTAAATTGATCACGCTATTTGGGTCGGCAGGTCGGCGCGATGAAACGAAGCGGGCAGTGCAAGGCGAAATTGCTGGTCGTTTTAGCGACGAAGTGATTCTGACAGAGGAAGACGATCGTGATGTTGATGGCCATGGCATCTTGACGCAGATCGCACATGGCGCAGAGCAAGCGGGCAAAGTTATCGATAAGGACTTATTCTTGATCTTGGACCGAGAGGAAGCGATTGGCTTTGCATTAACTCGCGCACAAAGTCCTAATGATACAGTGGTACTACTCGGTAAAGGTCATGAAAAAACAATCGAGCGCGCAGATGGGACCTATCCATGGAACGAGGTTGAGATTACGAAGACTGCCCTAAAAGAGTTGCAGAAAAAAACTAAGAAAGCGTCAAAGTAGTACAGCGAATATAACCGCCACCTTTGGCGAGTTCACTAATCTCAGGTGTCAGGACTTTCAAGCCGCGTGCTTCTAACGCTTGGCGTAGCTTGGGCGCTCGTGCACTCATGACGACGGTCTCACCTGTTGAGACTAGATTTGTGGCGAAGGCCTCTTGAGCCTCTGGCAGTGATACCTCGATTGTGTCGATGACATCAAAGTTGGCTAGTAATTGACGGCTTTCTGGCACAAACGCGTCGGGACAATAGGCAATGACGCCGCGATCGGCACCGATAGGCGGCTTGATTATCGCGAGAGCCAGATCAATATCGTAAAAGAAACTATCTGCCCAGCCTGACGACGTATTAGTGACTGGTTGCCCAGATGTATCGAGTTGAGGGATTGTTTGTAGTTGAATACGCTCATAGCCCAGTGTCTTGGCTGCAAAGGCTTGTGCTGCCACGTCGCTACGATAGGTACTCCCACAAAAAAGGTAGTTACCACAGGCTAGCGCGTCGCCTTGTCCGCTGAACTTGAGACCTTTTGGTACGTGGATAACTTCAAGTCCAAGGTCTGTCAGTACTTGCTCGGCGTATGCTTCTTCGGCTTTACGTGCATTAGGGAGGCGAGCGAGGACGGCTGTACCATCTCGAACAAGTGCCCAGTTTGCTGTATATACGCCGTCTTGGCTATCAACTGGTGATGCAACTTTTACAACATTAATACCTGCTTTTATGAGATGATCATATATTGTCTGGTGCTCTTTCACTGCTAAAGTCAGATCAACGGGATCGCTAACATAGTAGGGGTTAATTGGTTGGTCAGTACTAAAGTGATCTGCGTCTGACATAAGGACTGATGCATTAAGGGTGATCATAAACGGTTCGTCCTAATAATAAAGATCATGATGTTTATATGTGTGGACGCGTAGCGCAATTCGTTCACCAATGAGTGTCCAGGCTTTGTGTTGAGCTGGACGAACGATGTAATCGTAACAGCCTATATAATCAGTAACTGTCTTGTTAAATGCGGTTTTAAATTGCCCGATGCCGTAGTGGGGGTGTGTTGGATTATTAACTTCTTCACTAGGCGGTGCACCACAGAAATCGTGCAGTAATGATCCTTTTGATTTCGCCCACTCGATAACGTGCCACTGTAAGAGGTGACTGGCACCATAGACAGTACGCCTACGAATTGACGCTCCGACCAAGTAGGTACTTTTTGTGCCGAACGCCATTGCAAAAGCTCCTGCGACAACTTTGCCGTCTACGTAGGCGAAGAAAATTTGTCCCATTTTCGCTGCCTCGAAACGCTGCCAAAACGTACGATAGTACTCGTAGCTACGGATACCGAACTGCCCCTCGGCAGTGACTTGGAGGAGCTTGAACAGTGTCTTACAGTTTTTATCAGAAGCGTCAACTTGCTGTACGGTGACGCCGTCACGTTCTGCGCGTCTGATAGCGTGACGGCCTTTCTGGGGTAAGCTCATCAGCACATCGTCGAGGGACTTGTCGATAGCAAGCGTAATTGTTGAGGGATTTGGGATAATAGGACGTGCCTTCACCATGCCATGTCGTGCCAGAGTACCCGCAGCAGAACGAGGTAGCTCAGATTCAACGCGGATAGCAAACACATTGTTTTGGGTTGCTAACGTTTTCATATCCTTTAAAACAGCAAATAAGTCTTTGGTGGATAGTACCTCTGGACCTTTCGGCAGATACCACAATTTGCCGAGAGGTCCCGCATTTTTCTCGTGGACCATGATCGCTAGCTTTCCAACGAAGACGTAGCGAATAGTGTAGCCGCCCATTGTCTTTTGCTGAGCGTATTCGTTGCTCGCAAAGACATTGCCACCATCTGGATTAGCCAGAATGTATGTATTCCAGTTGGCAATTTCGTCGGCTGTTGCAAAACGTGCAGTCATTACTCACTATTGTAACTCATGTAAAGAATTGCAAAAAGTTAGCACTCTGGCCTTGCAAGTGCTAACTTTTTTGGCTACAATTGATCTACAAACAAAAGGAGGAATTAATAATGAGTACACCTATTAAACCTCTTGCAGATCGTGTTGTCGCCGTGCGCGAGGAAGCGCAGTCGAAGACTGCAAGTGGAATTTATTTGCCAGAAACATCAAAAGAAAAGCCAGTTCTTGCTAAGGTAACGGCGGTTGGCCCAGATGTAAAAAGTCTTAAGGTCGGTGATCGCATTGTCTACAAAGAATATGCCACAACTGAGCTCAAAGTAGACGGCACCGACTATTTAATCGTAAAGGAAGATGACGTCCTCGCGACGTTATAGAAAGGGGATTTCAAAAGATGGCTAAAAAAGTTTTTTACGATGATGATGCCCGCACTCGTGTTCTTGGTGGTGCGAAGGCTCTTTACGATGCAGTGAAAGTAACGTTCGGTCCAAAGGGTCGTAATGTGGTAATTGCCAAAGGCTATGGTGGGCCAACTGTAACGCACGATGGTGTGACAGTCGCCGAGTCTGTTGATTTGGCTGAAGTTGATGACGAAACATTGGGATATAAGGTAGGAGCAGAACTGATTAAGCAGGCTGCGAGCAAGCTGAATAAGGTCGTTGGTGACGGTACCACGACAGTCACAGTGCTAACATACAATATTTTGAACGAAGCGCACAAACTCATTGCCGCTGGACATAACCCACAAGAACTTCGCAAAGGAATTGAGGCTGCGGGCGCTGAAGTTATCGCCGCTCTCGATACGCTTAGCGAAAGTATTGAAGGCAAAACTGAGCGCGTGGCTGAAGTTGCTACTATCAGTGCAGGCGACGCTACCATTGGCAAGCTGATCGCCGATGTCATCGAAAAGGTTGGCAAAGACGGCGTAGTCACTGTTGAAGCAAGCCAAGGGCTGGAACTCGAAGCCGAAGTTGTTGAGGGCTTTACATTCGACAAAGGATTCGTCAGCCAATTCTTTATTACGGATGTTGCTCGACAAGAAGCTGTCTACGAAAAGCCTGCAATTGTCATCACCGACAAAAAAATCAGTAATGTATCTGAATTTTTGCCGATTCTTGAAAAGCTTGCCGTGGCAGGTAAAAAAGACGTCGTGCTGATCGCTGATGAAGTAGAAGGCGAAGCGCTTAGCATTTTAGTTCTGAATAAATTAAAGGGTGTCTTTAATACGGTGGCTATTAAGGCTCCGTCATTTGGCGATCGCCGCAAAGATATCTTGAACGACATTGCAACTCTTACTGGAGCAACAGTGGTGAGCGATGATCTGGCGCTTAGCTTTGAGACTGTTGGTCTCGACGTTGTCGGTACGGCTCGCAAAGTCATTGTTGGCAAGGATAGCACCACTATTATTGAAGGTGCGGGCAAGCTTGCCGATGTGAAGGCACGTATCGCTCAAATTCAGTCACAGTCCGAGAATGCATCAAGTGCCTATGACAAAGAAAACTTTGATAAACGTGCTGCGGCTCTGAGCGGTAAAGTTGCGGTCATTAAAGTTGGTGGCGCGACTGAAACTGAAATAGACGAGAAGAAATTCCGCGTTGATGATGCTGTTGCTGCAACTAAAGCAGCCCTTGCTGAAGGTATTGTTGCAGGTGGTGGTGTGACACTCGTCAATGTTTCAGCTGGTATCGAAGCGACAGGTGCTGATTCAATCAATGCAGGTCGACAAATCCTCAAGAACGCTTTGAAGCAACCATTCTTACAGATTACAACGAACGCAGGTCTCAAAAGTGAAGCACTCCTCGCACAAGTCGAAGCAGGTAAGCCTGGTCAAGGAGTTGATGTGAATAACCCTGAAGCAGGACTCATTGATGTCAAGAAGGCGGGCGTGATTGACCCAACGCGTGTGACCAAAGAAGCTGTTCAAAATGCTGTGTCTATCGCCTCAACAGCGGCCACAATGGGTGCGCTTGTCGTTGATATTCCTGAACCTGCAGCGCCTACTGCACCAGGTGGCGGCATGGGCTTTTAAGGCCTAGGCAGCTTCGCGTTCCAACTGATCCTGCAGACTTCTAATAAACTCATCGGGTAGGATACCACGGTACTTCATATCGTGTGGGTTGCCAAGGCTGCGTGTTTGGCGTGGATCACCAATACGTTTTGATACATCCAATAATTGAGCGGCTGTGACGCCTAGTCGGCTGAGAATAGGACTCATTTTGTATGTGTCTGACGTTTCATAGGCACGAACTAAGTCGTCAAAAACGACTTCATGGAGCTGTTCGAATTGTTTTTGTTCAGGTAACAGATCTGTATTGCCATAGATTGCCACGCCTTTTTCACCAGTTCGTAACCACTTTGTGCGTTCTGCCATTTGGTTGCCGAAGTTGAAGTGCCACCACTCTTCCGAATATGGCTCAAATCCTGCTTTTGTCATCAGATTATAGAGCAAACGTCGCCATAGTTTTGGGTGTTCGGGCGCACCTTCGTTCTCAAAGTAGGTAAGGGCGGATTCTTGACCAGCAAAGTCAAAATCTGTTCCAAAATCAGGGAGGGTCGCATGGAGGCGATAGATGGCGGCAAGTTCAAAGTTTAGTTGCCCACGCTTGATTTGGTCTGTTTTGCCAGACAATGCTCGTTCCAGACGATTCAGTTCTTCCAGCGCTTCGTCGTCGATATGGACGATAGCAACATCTACTGAACCACCCGTGTTGTGCGGTGAAGGAATTTTTTTTGCATCTTCTACAGACTCAGGCGTTGGGTCGGTAGCTGGTGGCATTGGAGAAGGAAGCGAAATGTATTTTTGAGTTTCGCGACTAATAATCTCGCTGACTTCGGGCGATATGTCGTGTGACGGAAGAACACCTGTGTCAATTAACGTATCGACGATAGAATCAAAACAAAGTGAATAGGCATCGAGCTGTGTTTCTAGGCTTCTCCAACCATCATAAATAATCAATCGATAGTTAGGGGGAAGTTGTCGCTGCACATCAGACAGGCGCTCGGCGACCGACTCACGCACATATTGTGAGATCACAGTACCAGACAATGGACGCTCATTGCCTGAGTTATCTAACTTGGCGCGGTAGTCATTTGTGCAGAATATTGGTGGGTCAAGCGCAGACACGTTCACGAGCGATTCAAGATTATCGTGAATGTCGATACGGTGTTCGTTGTTATTTTTGCCGCGCCAGTCGTCAACCGATCCGTTCGGGTAGGTCATTTCATCGTCAAGATAGAGAGGTATTGGAGCAAATAAATCGGGATATTGATCGACGGGTAGGATGAGGGATTCCTTATGTTGCGAGGGAAGGTCCATATAATGCTATTTTAGCACAAAAACTTCGATAAGTCAATCTGTTATTGAGGTGGATTTGAGAGATAGTCAATTTCTTTAATGACATCAAGGAGAGCTTGGGCCTTTCGAGCTTCGTCTGGAATGGCCTGGGCGGCTGCGTAGGCAGGCGCAATGAGTGTCTTGTCATCCGTTGAACGAATCAACAGTAGGTATGTGTCGAATTTTTCTTCAGGAGCAATTTCGAGTTTATCAACAAGCGGACGAAGGTCGTTAAGAGCATCTTTCTTAATGCTGCTAAGGTCACTTTGTTCATCAGTTGCAGACTCAGCAACAGAAGTGATAACGGGAGGATTGTATGTTGGCATAACAGGTTCAGTAGGCGATGGCAGTTCTACTGCTGGCTCTGGTTCCTCTGGAGCGGTCTCGGGTTGAGATGAGTTGTCGTCCGAAGGTGTATCAGTAGTTGCGGGAGCTGTATCAGTAGTTGCATGTTGATCTGTAGCTGAGTCTTGTGCGGGGGCGACAGGAGTATCTGTCGAAGGCGTCACAGGAGGAGCAACAGGTGTTTCTTCAAACTGAAGCGCCTGATCTGTTTGTTGACCAACGCCAGCCAGGACTTTCGCAAGTTCTTGATCGTCGCTCATTGGTTTCACTGATTGCGGATTACTATCCATGCCCACCCCTATTTAGTACTTATGCTTTGTTACTAAATACTGTATCATAGACCTATATAAGGGGGCAAGACTCGCAATGTTAGATGATGCAAATGTGTTGAAGCAACGGGATCCAGAAAATGCGCTGGCTGTCGCGGCTGCACAGTATGCACAAACAACTTTCGATGCGCTGGTGTGGAATGGTGATAATGATGGTCGTCCCCTCGAAAATGTCGTCGTTGCAGGTATGGGCGGATCGGCATTGGCTGCGCTTCTATTGAAGGCATGGTTGAAGTCGGAACTCAAAGTTCCTGTAGAAGTACTGCGTAGCTATGATTTACCCGAATATGTAGGCACGAACACGTTGTTGATTGCCAGTAGTTACTCGGGCAACACCGAAGAGACAGTGAGCGCCCTGCAACAGGCTGAAGTAAAAGGCGCACAGCTGGCTATTATTGCTGCGGGCGGTAAGCTCATTGATGTTGCGGGCAGTGATCGCGTGGCACACGTACAACTCCCCGAGAACCTGCAGCCACGCATGGCTGTTATCTACAATTTACGAGCGCTTGTGTCATTGATGATCAATTTTGGCCTTATCGACAAAAAACGATTTGACGAGATTGGTGCAACAGCTGAATGGCTGAAGACAGAAAGCGAGAAGTGGGGAAGTGATGTCGCTACCGACGATAACTATGCCAAGCAACTTGCTCACATTGCTGTTGGCAAAACACCTGTTTTTTACGGTGGTACTTTGAGCGCGCCCGTTGCGTACAAGTGGAAGATTAGCTGGAACGAGAACGCCAAGAATGTTGCATTTTGGAATGAATATTCTGAATTTAACCACAATGAATTTATGGGATGGGACTCACATCCAATTGAAAAGCCATTTGCTGTCTTTGACCTCATAAGTAACCTTGAGCATCCACAGATTCTGAAGCGATTTGAAATTTCTGATCGCTTGTTAAGCGGTAAACGGCCAAAAGCGAACACAGTCAACCTAGCGGGCGATACAGCGATTGAACAGTTGCTGTGGGGCAGTATACTGGCAGACTTTGTCAGTATTTATGTTGCGATACTTAATAACGTTGATCCAACGCCTGTTGCGTTGATTGAGAAATTGAAAAAAGAACTCGTCGCTTAGTGTAGGTAGTATCGGGCTCTGTCGCCCGAATTGTGGCACTAGCTATATTCTCGTAGTGAATCAATAGGGTCTTTTCGTGAAGCGCGGATTGCGGGATACAGTCCAAAGAATGTGCCGACAACAAGGGATATAAACAGCGCAACGGCCGCAATTTGCCAGTTGAGAACAGGGTCAAATGTGAGGAATGTGCTGATAGCAAACGCAAGCAAGTAGCCCACGATATAGCCACTGATACCTCCACCGATTCCGATAGCGAGTGATTCAATAATAAACTGAGCAGCAATGTCGCTGTTTGTGGCACCAAGTGCTTTTCGAATACCGATTTCGCGAGTTCGTTCGGCCACACTTACCAGCATAATGTTCATAATGCCAATACCACCGACAAGCAGTGATATGCCTGCAACGGCAGCACTGACGCCTGCAATTGCATAGAATAGTTGGCTAGTTGGCCGTGAAATCTGATCACCAGATAGGATTGAAAAGTCACGTTCGTTATTGTGACTAGCAAGAAGCGCTTTGTTTGCATCAATAATAGTTTGACTAAGCTCGCTCACAGAGCTACTACTGATATTAATTTGCTGAATTTGAGCGATGCCTTGATTCAGTTTTTTGCCACTTTCGAGTCCGACAATGACGGCGTTATCAAAATCGACTTGATTATAGTTAATGGGATCGTCCATGCGTTTCAGGACCCCAATAACGGTAAAGGCCTGCCCTCGAACGGTTAGTGTTTTACCAATCGATTCTTCGGTTCCAAATATATTGATAGATAACTGTGTGCCGACAACCGCCGTATTAGGACTAATAAGGTCATCAAGAAATTGCCCTGCTCGAACGTCGAGCTTAGAAATCGTAGCGAGTTCTGGTGTTGTTGCAACAATGGGCGTGTGTTCTGGTGCAGTTTGATCTGCCTTGACTGTGCCACTAAAGATCATGAGCGGAGCTGATGCCGTGACATTGTCGAGTTGGCGGATGAGACTGAGGTCGGTTTCTGTTAGGGTGCTAGCGGCGTAGTCACGTCCAATTTTCGTTTTTGTCAGATTTGTTAGCGGATCGTCCGAGACTGTACCTGGCCGAATAACAGCAATGTTGCCACCTAATGCATCAACTTGGTCACTGACGACTTTACTCGCACCAGCGCTGAGGGCCAGAATAGTAGTAATACTGGCAACACCGATTGTGACCCCCAACATAGTGAGGTTGCTGCGCATGCGGTTACTACGAAGCGACTGGTAGGCGTTTTGAATATGGTTGACGAGGAGAAAGCGCATTATAAAGCCTCCTTTTTCTTGGTAGCTCGTTTTTTGCGTTTTGCTTTCTTAGGACTTTTTTGATTTAATGGCCGCTTTGGTGCAAGTTCGACAAGTTCGGGCAGCACCATGGTGTCTGTATCCACGTGGCCATCGATCATTGTGATTACGCGACTGGCGTAGCTGGTAAGACGAGGGTTGTGCGTCACCATGATAATAGTATTGCCACGTTTGTGTAGGTCGGACAGTTCTTCCATAATGACATGGCTGGAGCGCGAGTCTAGGTTGCCTGTTGGCTCATCGGCCAAGATAATCGACGGTTCGTTCACAAGTGCACGGGCAATGGCGACGCGCTGGGTTTGGCCACCCGAGAGCTGATACGGCATATAGTACTCACGTTCACCGAGATGAAAGTTATGCAACATATCACTGGCAAGTTGCAGTCGCTTTGTTTTTGTAATGCCTTTGTAGGTGAGTGGTAGCGCAACGTTTTCTAGGACGTTGAGCCGCGAGATTAAGTTGAAACTTTGGAAGATAAAACCAATTTGCTGAGAGCGAATACGTGCTTGGCGACGCGGACCAAGGGTGCTAACTTCTTGTCCGTCCAACTTGTATTCACCATCAGTTGCACGATCGAGGAGCCCCAAGATATTAAGCAGTGTTGTTTTTCCGCAACCACTTGGCCCCATAATTGCGATGAACTCGCCTTTTTTGATCGTCAGGTCCATGCCATCGAGTGCGAAGTGCTCAGCATCACCAATACCAAACCTTTTTTTAAGGCCGTGAAGTTCAATTACTGGTGGAGTGGTGGTTTTTGTCATCCCTTTGATTATGACCGCTGAGGGTAAGACAAACAACCTTATTTGTGGCGTGATTTATACAACCGTTATATTATTTCGAAATCTTTTTTACTACGTTATACTTACAAGTGATAAAACAAGGGAGAAAAAGATGGATCACGTTCTCAGTGTTGATCAGTTTGATCGGTCCGCGCTTGAAGATTTTTTCAAGCGAGTTGATGCGATGCGAGAGTTAGTAAAAAAGGATGGAGGCGATGAACGACTGGCTCATCACGTTATTGCGAACTTGTTCTTCGAGCCATCGACTCGTACAAATAGCTCATTTACGGCAGCTATGTATCGCTTGGGCGGCGGCGTGATTAATATTAACGATGTTCAAAAGACGACGTCAGTAGCCAAGGGTGAGACGCTCGAAGACACCGTGCGCATGCTAGCAGGATACGCTGATGCCATTGTTATTCGTCACTCTGAAGTTGGCGCGATGGCTCGGGCTGCAGCCGTATCGTCGGTACCAATCATCAATGCGGGCGAGGGGGTAGGTGAGCATCCAACCCAAGCACTGCTTGACCTATATACGATCTATCAAGAAAAAGGAAAAATAGACGGCCTCACGATTACTATGTTAGGCGATTTGAAGTACGGGCGTACGCCACATTCTCTTGCGAAGATTCTGAATAACTTTGATGTTTCGATTCGTTTTGCATCACCAGTATCTTTAGCTTTCCCTGCTGATCTTCAAGCAGAGTTAAAAAATGATGTTTCTGTCACTTCGTCACTTGCTGAAGTATTGCCCGAGTCTGACGTGTTGTACGCAACGCGTATTCAAAAAGAGCGAATCGACGATCCCGCTGAATATGAGCAAATTGGCGATAGCTATCACATCACTAAGCAGTCGCTCGCTCAAATGAAACAAGATGCCATCATCATGCACCCACTCCCTCGTGTTGATGAGATAACAACCGACGTTGATAGTGATCCGCGTGCAGCGTACTTCCGCCAAGCAGAAAATGGTTTGTATGTTCGCATGGCACTTTTTGACATGCTCATTAAGCGCTAATACTACTGATATAATAGATTCGCTGGAGAGATGGCCGAGTGGTTGAAGGTGAGAACTGCCAGTGGCAGTTCGAAGGCGATGTCACACATGAGCTGTGCTCATGTGCCTGACTCGCGGGGTCGCGGAACGTGACCACGCTTGGACCTAGCGTGCTTTTTACGGTTGGGTCGGTACGTTACAATAGTTGCGGTGTGGAGAGATGGCCGAGTGGTTGAAGGCGCACGCTTGGAAAGCGTGTATGCGGGCAACTGTATCGCAGGTTCGAATCCTGTTCTCTCCGCCAGGAAATTATTGGAATAATTGTTGAAGTTCGCGAAAGTCGCTCTTCAGTGACGCTGTATCATCGGCGATGCTGCCAATAAAGCCGTCTTTTCGAGGTGCGGCGATATCACGAACAATGCGGAATAAAAGGACGATTTTTGGTATTTGCACCGTTTCAGACAAGCGTTGTAACTTATCGACAAATGCTTGCACGCCAAGTCGCTGTGTTTTTGTCTGAGGCGGACGAACGGTACGGATAACAAGCCATACTATCGTCAGTACTCCTGCGCCTACGCAAACGACGATAATAACGGGAATGAGTAAGAGCAGCCACCAAGCGTTCAGTGTGCCAAGTAAGACGACTCCTATAACTAAAAGGCTGGATAAAACACCAGCCACAATGGCGATAGGAGTGAAGAGTCGCTTTGCAAACTCGGCACCAATTGAGCGGATAACGGTAATAGTAGGATTCATATAGCTAGTATACCTGATTGTGTATGTAGTGTTTTTGACGCACACCACATGTAGCGTTGTAAATAACAAACACTACACTATCCACAGTTTCTAAGGGGTAAAATCATACCATTTATGCTTGTGGTGAAAAAAACACAGAAAAAGGCTTGAAAAACTATATATGGGGGCATATAGTCATACACAAGCACTACATATGTAGTACTGACATCAAAACACACATTTAGCAAGAGGTAACAGCGGTCGGTTTGACCAATGTCTTGCATGTGGACCTGGGGAGGTGAACAAGATGTCGAGTAAGGTAACCATAACAAAAAGGATACAGGGGATATGAGCACCATTTCAGTCGTCAAGCGCGATGGCACACGCGAAGAGTTTGACGCCAACAAAATTAACTTGGCACTCGTTAAGGCAAGCGAAGGTTTGCCAGATCAAATTAGCAAAGTCGTTCAAGTAGCGACTGAGTTGCAATTGACCCTGTTCGACGGTATTACCAGTGAGCAGCTTGATGAAGCAGTGATCCACACAGCACTGCAGAACGTCAAAGATGATCCAGACTTTGACATCATCGCAGCGAGGTTGCTGCTCAAGAATATCTACAAGAACATCCTTGGTGATTACGAAAACGATGCAGAACTAAAGAAATTACATGAACAAAAGTTTGCTGAATACCTGAAACAAGGCGTCACTGATGGCCTACTCGACGAACGAATGAATGCTAAGGTATTCGACATCAAGAAGCTTGCAAAGGCTCTTGATCCATCACGAGACAATTTGAGCAAATACCTGGGCGTTGTGACCAACAAAAATCGCTACGCACTCCGCAAGCAAAGCGGTGAGCCAATCGAAGTACCACAGTTCACCCACATGCGTATTGCAATGGGACTCAGCTTTAACGCTGAAGACCCCACTGCCTGTGCTCTCGATTTCTACGATCACATGAGTGCACTTGACTATGTTCCTGGTGGATCAACTCGTGTGAACGCTGGTGGATCATTCCCACAACTTTCTAACTGTTTCCTCATCGATGTACAGGACGACATGGACTCGATCGCTAAAGGTGTTCGTGATGTGATGTGGATCGCTAAAGGAACAGGTGGTATTGGTATTAGCTTGAACAAACTTCGTTCAGCTGGAAGTCCTGTAAAGACAACCAACACAGAGTCAACTGGCCCTATTCCTTTCATGAAAATGATTGATACAGCACTATTCGCCGTCAGTCGTAAGGGTAAAAAAGCAGGTGCTGCCGCATTATATATGGAGAACTGGCACGTGAACTTTCCTCAGTTCTTGGACTTGAAACAGAACTCAGGTGATCCTTACCTGCGTACACGACTTGCAAACACTGCAGTCTTCATCAGTGATGAGTTTATGAAGCGCGTCGACAACGACCAGGATTGGTACTTGTTCGATCCAGCTGAAGTAAAAGACTTGTCAGAACTATACGGTGCAGAATTTAGCGCACGATACGCTGAATACGTTGCGAAGGCGGAACGTGGCGAAATGCGTGAGTTCATCAAGACAACTGCTCGTGAGCAATTCCGCCAGATCTTGATCACTCTACAGGCAACAAGTCACCCATGGCTGACATGGAAAGACACGATTAACGTTCGTGCGCTTAACAACAACACCAGCACAATTCACCTGTCCAACCTCTGTACTGAGATTACATTGCCCCAAGACAAGGACAACACGGCAGTTTGTAACCTCGTTAGTATCAACTTGTCAGCGTTCCTTGGTCCAGACAAGACATGGAACTGGGATCGTCTTGCAGACGCAACGCGAAGCGCGATTCGTCAGCTTGATAACTTGGTTGATATCACGAACACACCAGTACCAGAGGCAATGAACAGCAACACACAGAACCGCGCACTAGGACTTGGTGTTATGGGCTTTACTGATGTTATTGAAAAACTTGGCCACAGCTACGATAGCGAAGAAGCTTACGACCTGATTGACCAGCTGGTTGAGTTCGTCAGTTACAATGCGATTGATGAATCAGCAGATCTTGCAAAGAAATACGGTGCTTACCCAACATTCAAGGGAAGTGGTTGGAGCAAAGGCATCTTGCCAATCGACACCATTGATATTTTGGCAAAAGACCGCAAGGTCAAAGTTGAAGTAAACCGCAAGACTCGTTTAGACTGGGACACACTTCGTGCCAAAGTTAAAAAAGGTATGCGCAACGCAACACTGATGGCCATTGCGCCAACAGCAAACATTGCACACATTGCAGGAACAACTCCAGGTCTTGACCCTCAATTCGCACAGATCTTTAGCCGTGCAACACTGAACGGTAAATTCCTTGAAGTGAATGTGAACCTCGTGAACGACCTCAAAAACCTCGGTATTTGGGATGACGTTAAAGAAGACGTACTGCGTTTGCAAGGTGATGTGCAAAAAATTGATGCTATTCCACAGCGAGTAAAAGATGTATACAAGACAAGCTTCCAGTTAAGTCCATACTCATTTATCGAAGTAGCGGCTCGCGCGCAGAAATGGGTTGATCAAGCGATCAGCCGTAATATGTATCTTGAAACTCGCGACATTGACGACATGGTTGCTATCTATAGCAGCGCATGGAAGCGCGGTCTGAAAACGACATACTACCTCCACGTGAAGCCACGACACAGTGCTGAACAAAGTACTGTCAAAGTCAACAAGGCTGAAAGCAGTGGCGCGACACGAAAAGCTGGATTTGGCTTCGCCAAAGCGAAACAAGAGGTAGGAGTATGACAGGATAAATCAACTACCACCAACCGAAACAAACGAATAAAACAAGACATCAGTAAATAGGGGATAACACAATGAACGCATCAACAATCATCAACGACAACATGACACTGGAAGAGAAACTAGCAGCAATTGACGCAGCAATGGCAAACGCTCAGGCGCAAGCAAACGACGAAGCAGCAGCAAATGGCACATTTGCAGCACCACTCGACCCAGCAGACCTCACTATGTGTGAAGGTTGTCAATAACAGATTAAGGAGAACACCATGTCAGGAATACTAGGAACCGGAATTCAGGACGGGCTACTGCTCAAACCCGTTCATTACCAATGGGCAATGGACCTTTATAACCAAGCTGTCGCAAACACGTGGTTTCCAAATGAAATTCAACTAGGTCAAGATTTGTCCGACTGGAAGAAGATGACCGAAGAAGAGCGCCACGCGGTGACATTCTTGATGAGTTACTTCAACCCAAACGAACTGTTGGTTAACAAAGCACTGGCCTTTGGCGTTTACCCTTACGTCAATGCTGCTGAGTGTCACTTGTACCTGGCAAAACAAATGTGGGAAGAAGCGAATCACTGTATGAGTTTCGAATATGTCCTCGAAACATTCCCAATCGATCGTGACCAAGCCTATGCAGCGCACGTTGAAACACCCTCAATGGCTCGTAAAGAAGAATTTGAGACAACATTCATCAAGCGCATGACCGAACAAACTCTTGATATCACTACAACGGAGGGCAAGAAGGACTTTGTTCGTAACCTGGTTGCCTACAACGTTATCCTTGAAGGTATTTGGTTCTATAGTGGCTTCATGGTGGCACTGAGCTTCCGTCAGCGTAACTTGCTACGTAACTTTGGATCACTTATCGACTGGGTTGTTCGTGATGAATCACTGCACCTGAAGTTCGGTATTAACTTGATCCTGACGGTGCTTGAAGAAAACGAAGATCTGCAGACTGAAGAGTTTGCGTCTGAAATTCGTCAAATGATTTTGGATGGTGTCGAAATGGAAGAAGCCTATAACCGTGATCTTCTGCCAAACGGTATTCTTGGACTCAATAGTGACTACATCAACCAGTACGTAAAGTACTTGGCTGATCGACGCCTTGAAGAGCTTGGTTTTGAAGCACACTACAAGGTGTCAAACCCTGCGAAATGGATGGCAGCTGCTAACGATACCTTACAGCTCGTGAACTTCTTTGAGAGCACCAACACTAGCTACGAAGTTAATGCTGGTTCTGGCACAAAGAGCGAGTAACAATGAAGATAACGATCTGCGGCTCAATGGTGCATGCACCATTGATGGAGCAGTGGCAGAAAAAGCTCGAATCAGCTGGCTACGAGGTAGCCATACCGAACGTAGACGATGAGCGAACATACACAGACGACAAGACTAAGAACGCTACTCTAAAACGTGGTCTCATGGATACGCATTTTCGTAAGATTGACGACTCTGATGCGATCTTGGTGGTAAACGCCGACAAGAACGATGTCGCCAACTACATAGGTGGTAATACCTTGATTGAGATCGCCTATGCCTATGCTCAGGGACTCGAGATATTTTTACTCAATCCCATTCCCGAGGTGTCATACAGTGACGAAATCCAGGGAATGCATCCTATCGTTATCAATAACGACCTCAAAAATATTCAAGAGTACTTTGCAGGGCTACCGCTCGTTATGGTGAGTTCAGAAAGCATACTCAAGCACCGTGCAGTGAGTCGAGGACTACGCCGTGCAGGACTTCGGGTACGACTCGATGGTATAAAAGTAGAATCGGGCGTGAACGAACAACCCCGCAGTATCGAAGAGGCGTACGAAGGAGCGCTCAATCGTCAAAAAAATCTTTCTGAATTCTTGAAAGAGCGCAAAGACATTAGTTATATAGCTACTATCGAGAGTGGTTATCATACAGCGCACAAAGACCACAATGGCTTTGGCTGTACCGTTGTTGTTATCGAGCCTTGGGGCGGAGAGAAGAAAGTCGGTATCGACCTTGATGTGGAGTTTCCAAAATCGATGACCGATAGAGTCCCTTCGCAGTATCCCGATGTAGGTGTATTAGTGCAAAAGGAATATGGTGCTACCAGCAAAGACCCTTTTCCCTATTTTACGAACAATAAATTGAACCGAACTAAAATTATGGAAAACGCCGTCTATAATGTTATTGTTCAACTCCCCGTTATGGACGAGAAGGCAGTGGAGTAGAGGAGTATACTTGAGAAGATGAAAACAAAACTTGTTATCTTTGGCATCACAGGAGACCTGAGTAGGCATAAACTGTTGCCTGCACTCGAGCAAGTTATTGGCACAGGTGAATTTGATGAATTATCAATTATTGGCGTTTCGCGTCGCCAGGTAGATCTTGGCGAGTTATTGAAGGATGTGCCACACCTACAAGATCGTACGACCATCTATGAGATGAATTTAGCAGACGAGGCGGCATATAGAGGTCTGAAGGGCTATATGGCTCTGCATGAGGACGAGCAAGCCCTCATTTATCTGGCCGTTCCGCCAAGTGCAACCTCACAGATTGTTGATTTCTTGGCCGAAGCTGGATTGAATGCTCCGAATATCAAATTACTTTTTGAAAAACCTTTCGGATTTGATTTGGCATCCGCTCAAGATTTAATTGATCGCATTGCCGAACACTATAGCGAGGATCAGATATATCGAATTGATCACTACATGGCCAAAGAAGTTGCTTCTGAAGTAATAAAACTGCGGACCAGTGCAAAAAAAGAACGTCATGCTTGGAATAACCAATCAATTGCATCTGTTGCTGTCGTTGCATCAGAAACATTAGGGGTAGAACATCGTGCGCATTTCTATGAACAAACGGGAGCGCTACGTGATGTTGTACAAGGGCATTTATTGCAGCTTTTATCGCTTGTTCTTATGGATATTCCTGACAACTACGCAATGGAAAACCTTCCCGCCTATCGTCTAGCCGCTTTGGCGCAGCTTGATCCAGTCAATCCACAGCAAACTGTTCGTGCACAATACGAAGGCTATCAGGTGGAAGTACAAAATGTCGGTAGTAGTACTGAGACATTTGTTAGTATGAGTCTGACAAGTAGTGATCCAGAGTGGCAGGGCGTTGAGCTACGCGTAGCGACAGGTAAAGCGTTAGGCGATAAGGAAACATCTATTACGGTAACGTATCAGGACGGTACAAACGATGTCTTTCAGGAAGATACAATGCCGACCAAACGTTTACCTGGAGCCTACGAACGTGTCTTGATCGATGCAATCGATGGTAGAAAAAGTATTTTTACGACAAGTCCCGAAATTATTCGAGCTTGGGAAATTCTTGCTCCTTTACAGCAGCATTGGTCAATGGACCAAGCCCCACTTACAACCTACCAGAAGGGAACTGCACTAGAGAATCTAGTAGCGTAAAAAAAACAACAAACCACGCTACATGTA
Source organism: uncultured bacterium (assembly GCA_947084875.1). Classification (GTDB taxonomy): domain Bacteria; phylum Patescibacteriota; class Saccharimonadia; order Saccharimonadales; family Saccharimonadaceae; genus UBA1547. Next base: position 96,054 of record CAMTUF010000003.1, on the reverse strand, counting down.
GCGCTTATTATGCAAAACATGCTATAATGAAATCCCATGGAGAACAATGAACTCATGGGCAAAAAACAGAAATATATTTTTGTAACTGGGGGTGTACTCTCCGGGGTTGGTAAGGGAATTACAGCAGCGTCTATTGCCGCCGTATTAAAAGCAAAAGGTAACACTGTTTCGATTCAAAAATGTGACCCGTATCTTAATGTAGATGCGGGGCTTTTAAATCCAAGAGAACACGGTGAGTGTTTTGTCACCAAAGATGGTGCCGAAACAGACCTTGATCTTGGTCACTACGAACGATTTCTTGATATTGAATTAGCACAAGTGAACGCGACATTATCTGGAAAACTACTCAGTCAGCTGATTGCAGATGAGCGCGCAGGGAAGTTCGGTGGTCAAACAATTCAGCTTATTCCACACCTGACGAATGCAATCCAAGATGCGATTCTCACTGCTGCTGACGGTGCTGATGTTCACATTGTTGAAATTGGAGGAACGGTCGGTGACTATGAAGGCCTCAGCTACGTTGAAGCAATTCGTGAATTTGCTGGTCGTGTTGGTCGTGAAAATTGTCTCTATGTTCATGTGGTCTATGTACCATTTATTGGAACAAGCAAAGAGTTTAAAACAAAGCCTGCACAAAATGCATTGAATGAACTACGTGGATTTGGTATTACGCCAGATTGTGTCGTGGTGCGAACCGATACGGCAGCACCGTCACATATTGCGACCAAGATTGCTCAGTTTAGCGGTGTTAACGAAAAAGCAATTGTCCTGTTGGCAAACGCTGAAACTGTATATGAAGTGCCAATTACTATTGCCCACAGTGGTATCGAAGATGTTTTGAATAAGTTTACAGGTAACGATACGGAACCAGATCTATTCAAATGGGAAAAAATCGTGGCAGCGCAACAACACACACCAGAACGCACGGTTCGTATTGGTATGGTTGCAAAATATATTGATAATGAAGATACCTATATCTCGGTTCTGGAAGCACTGAAAGCTGCTGCCTGGCAAGAGGATGTGGGTCTTGAAACAGTATGGATTAGTGCAGAAGATGCTGGTGAACAAGATTTTGCTTCAGTAGACGCACTTCTCGTTCCTGGTGGGTTTGGATCACGTGGTATTGAGGGAAAGATTGCCGCTGCAAGGTATGCGCTTGACCACAATGTTCCATACCTCGGACTTTGTTTAGGTTTGCAGGTCGCGGTCATTGCCTCGGCACGAAAAGCAGGACTTGAAGATGCGAATAGTACAGAGTTTAACGCTGATACTGAGCACGATGTCGTCTATATTATGGATGGTCAGCAAGGCCAGGAATCAACGGGTGGGACACTGCGCCTTGGCGATTATTCAGCGACTCTCACACCAGGCTCGCAAGTAGCAAGCGCATATGGTGAACTACAAACAGTCGAACGCCATCGCCATCGTTATGAAGTGAACCAACAATTCCTAGAGGATATTGAGCGTGGAGGACTAAAGGTAACAGGTTCTTCGCCTGATGGACGATTGGTAGAGTATATTGAAGCGCCTGAGAATCCTTACTTCGTCGCAACACAAGCTCATCCAGAGTTCAAATCACGTCCAGATCGCGCGCATCCATTGTTTGTCGGTCTGATCAAGGCTGCCAGTTCACGATAATAAACCTTGCTATAATTAGGTATATGAAATATATTTTGTGGGTTATAGGGATCATTGTTCTTATCGCTGCTCTCGTGCTTGTCGTTGTGCTGCGTCCGATGACGCCAAAGACAACAATGGAGACAACCCAAGATACCCAGACATCTACGGCTGTTGATATGCCTGCAGTATCTCAATCAAGTGCCGATACGCCAGTGATACTTGCAAGCGGGCGATATGAAAACTATTCGTCTAGCCTTGTTCGCGACACTGGCTACCAGACGACACTATTATTCTTTTATGCGGGATGGTGTCCTGAGTGTCGCGGCTATGACCAAGCAATCAAGTCCGCTACTATCCCTGACGGTGTGCAAATCTTGAAAGTCAGTTATGATGACGAACAAACGCTTCGAAAACAATATGGTGTGACGATTCAATCAAGTTTTGTGCGAGTGAACGCAGCAGGTGATAAGCAAACATTGTGGAACGGATACGGTAAAGAAAAATCACTTGATGTGATTCTCGAGAATACAAAGTGAGCCTGCTAATCGTTGCCTTCTTGGCGGGCATATTAACTATACTTGCACCTTGTATTGTGTCGATGATACCAATACTGCTCGCACGTACATCAGATGGAAAGAAAACGCACAGCCCAACATTCGTCATTATCGGACTTGGTGTTTCAATTATTATCTTTAGTATTTTACTGAAGTCGACGACACTACTACTTGGCATTCCGTCTGCAACTTGGGCTATTATCAGCGGTATCATTATTTTGTTGTTTGGTGTTGTGACGCTGTTTCCAAAGCTGTGGGAATGGGTCATCACAAAAACACGTCTTCCTGTCACTGCACAGAAAAATACAAGCAAAGCGGCCGCTAAGAAGGGAGTTTGGGGTGACATATTATTGGGTGCAAGTCTTGGGCCTGTTTTTAGTGCCTGTAGCCCGACGTACGCATTGATCGTCGCGAGTATTTTGCCAGTCGATCCACTTATTGGAATGGCGTACTTAATAGCGTTTGTAGTGGGGCTGTCGCTAATGCTCGCGCTACTCGCTATATTTGGACGTGCGTTGGTACAAAAGCTAGGGTGGGGAATCAATCCAAACGGTGTATTTCATAAAGTTCTCGGAATTATCTTGGTGATTATTGGCATCATGATCATTACAGGAATTGATAAGGATATCTTAACTATACTTGTAGAAAGTGGTATATACGATTTCCAGATCGATCTTGAGTCTGGATTGATGTAGATTATATCGCCTCTGTTATAATCAAAGACAATGGATACAAAAGTTTCTCAGGCTGTACGTGCGCTATATGGATCGGTCGATGTTGACGTCAAAGTCACTCGTCCCGATCCTCAATTTGGTGACTACGCAACGAATGTCGCGCTGCAGCTTGGCGCAAAATTAGGCAAGAACCCAGGCGAAATTGCTGACCAACTCGCTATTCAGCTTCGCACAGACGAAGAGCTAAAGGAAGTACAGGTTGCTGGCCCTGGATTTATTAATATACGTCTATCAGACGCGGTTTTGTCCGACAACTTGCAACATATCCTTGAACAAAAAGATGTGTACGGAAAACCGAATACATACGAAGATAAAATCGTGGTTACAGAATATTCGGACCCAAACCCATTCAAGGTTCTTCACGCGGGACACCTATACACCAGTGTGATTGGTGATGCCATTTCTAACTTGATCGAGCATGCAGGCGGAACAGTCCATCGTGTGAACTTTGGTGGTGATGTTGGTATGCATGCAGCCAAGACAATGTGGGCGATCATCAAACGACTGGGCGGAGAGAATCCTGATGGGTTGAGTGACATAGAGCAGTCAAAGCGATCTGAGTGGATGGCCGCTGCATACGTTGAGGGCACGAATGCGTACGAAGACAACGAAGCTGATAAAGCAGAGATTGTCGCATTGAACAAAAGAATATATCAATTACATACAGACAGTGACCATGAATCACCACTTGCGCTTATTTATTGGACATGTCGTAAATGGAGCTATGACTACTTTAATGCATTCTACGACCGTATAGGCACTCACTTTGAAAAATACTACCCAGAAAGTGAAACGGCGCCGACTGGCCTTGCAACAGTTTTAGAACAAAAGGAGACGGGAGTATATCAGGAAAGCCAGGGTGCTATTGTCTTTGTCGGTGAACCGTATGATCTTCATACGCGCGTATTCGTTAATAGTGAAGGCTTACCTACATACGAGGCAAAGGACGTAGGGCTCAGCATTAAAAAGTGGGCCGATTATCATTTTGATGAATCAATTATTATCACAGGTAACGACATCACCGAATACATGAAGGTCGTTCTGAAAAGTATTGAACAATTCGAGCCCGAACTTGCGCACCGAACAAAACATTTTACGCACGGTAACGTGAAGCTTGCTGGTGGGGTCAAAATGAGTAGTCGAAAAGGTAACTTTCTTCGAGCAGTTGATGTGCTTGATAGTGCAGCTGATGAGAACGAGAAAGCCCAAGGTAATCGTGACGAAGCGCCAGTACTGGGAGCCGTAAAGTATACGTTTTTAAAAAATCGTATCGGTCCAGATATTGTCTTTGATCCTAAAGAATCGGTTAGTATTGTCGGCAACAGTGGTCCATACCTGCAATATGCGCACGCCAGGGCAGTATCAATTGTTCAAAAGGCGAGTAAGACAGCGGCAGATGTAGCACTGGGTACGTTTGATGATTATGAGCGGTCACTACTCGTGAAGATGACTGAGTATCCCGATGTACTTGATAGTGCCGTTAGGGAGCTTTCACCTCACCTGGTATGTACGTATTTATATGAACTTGCTCAGGTCTTCAATCGCTTCTACGAAAAGTCACATGTCCTCGATGATGAGCGTGAAGGAGTGCGTGTGCAACTGGTCACGGCGTACGCAAGTATTCTCAAAAATGGCCTGATACTACTCGGTATTCCTGCGCCGAATAAGTTATAGTTGCAAACACTCTTTTCTCTCTGTACTATAGGAAGTAAGGAAACTGTTTGAATGAAGATCACTCAACAACAATCTCTGCTCTGTCTCGCGATGTTGTTTGATGTTGTCTCGGACGAGTAGTTTTCTAGCACGTAACGTATAACGAAATCTAAACGCCGAGGCAATCTCGGCGTTTTTCATTTCTGTACGTTTTCGGATCGGATAGTGAGAAAGCCTCACAATCCGCATTAACAGAGGAGAAAGATATGCCCGTAATCGATATGCCCAGTGTCGAAGAACTTCGCGACCGTCTGCAGCTGCTGTGCTGTGGTCAGTCGTATGAGTTCTCGACCTGGCCTGAACTGGTGTCAGAAGTGGGAGCCCCGAGCGCGACTCAGCTGAAGCGCATCGTCAGGGCCATCCCTGGTGCGAAGTACATGTCGCCGTTCAGGCGTCTTACGAATACCAGTGCTGCACCAGAGGACGACAAGAACTGGAAGCACACGATTCGTGTGCCCCTGTCGGACGACCAGGAGACGATGCTGTCGACGATCAGGCAGGCAGGCCCGTTCCTGTCGGTTGTCATCAACGACAACCGCGCTCTCGTTCTCAACGAACGATTCGGCCTGGAACGCGCAGACGTCTTGCTTGATGCATTTGTCCTTCGGGGCATCGTGCACAAGTCTGTTCGACCCGGCAAGACCGTCTACGAGGTCTACACCTTGTCGGCGTAGTCGTGGTGGACGGCGTGGTATGCATGTACCGCGCCGTCCCCGCGGGGATCTTTCTCCTCATTTCCCTTAAATGGTATACTAAGTGTTAGAATTAACAGGAGTTTTTATGGCGACATCAAAGAAACCACAAACACGTCGACCACGGATTTTACACGATTCAGAAAAGTCATTTGTGACCCCACTTGCTATTGCTAGCGCGGGTAAATCACAACTGGCACAATTTCTCGATTTTGTTCGTGAGCAGGGGGTAATCGGACTTGCGATCGGACTTGCGATCGGAACAGCCGCAGGTGCAGCAGTAAAGCAAATTGTTGACGGGTTTATCAACCCAATTATCGGTTTTATTATCGGTGGTATCGATTTGAGTCAGTTAAAGTGGGTTGTCGTAGGACCTGGACTTGATGGTAAGGGCGGACTAGTCTTTAGTTGGGGCGCAATCCTTTCGTCACTTATAACATTACTCGCGACTGCGTTCGTTATTTATTGGCTGATTCATATCGCCAAACTCGATAAGCTTGATAAAAAGAAAAAGGACTAGTTGTGTCAGACGCCAAAAATTACAAAGCCAAGCTGACGCCTGAGCAGTACGACGTCCTGTTTAATAAAGCAACAGAGGCCGCATTTAGTGGCGAATACGACCAGGAATTTAAACCTGGTATATATGCGTGTGCCGCGTGTGGTACGCAACTATTTGAAAGTGATAAAAAGTTTGATGCACATTGTGGCTGGCCAAGTTTTTACGATGCAATCCCAGGTAAAGTGAAGTTTCACGAAGACAGTAGTCTTGAGATGAAGCGCACAGAAGTGACCTGTGCAACCTGTGGTGGCCATTTGGGCCATGTATTTGAAGGTGAAAAATTTGGTACGCCCACTGACCAACGATACTGTATCAACTCGCTCAGTCTTACATTTACTCCCTCAGATAAGAAATAGATTATACTGATTGTATGAGTAAAAATGCAAAAATTTTATGGATGGACTTAGAAATGACGGGTCTTGATCCGATTAAAGATCGCATTCTAGAAGTAGCAGTGATTGCCACTGATTGGGATTTTAAGGAAATTGCGACATACGAGGCAGCTGTCCTGGTTGGTCCACGACTTGTCGAGCGACGCATGAAAGTCGGAAAAGATTTTTGGGATGCAAACCCCGAAGTTCGTGATCAGTTGGTTGAACAAAATAAAACCGCACGATCTGGTCGAACAGTCGAGAATGAGCTACTCGACTTTATCAGTAAGCATTTCGACACAGACAAACCAGTGCTTCTCGCGGGTAACTCTATTCACCAAGATCGCCGTTTTATTGTGAACGAATGGGGTCGACTAGACGCGCGCTTGCATTACCGTATGTTGGACGTGAGTGCCTGGAAAGTTGTATTTGAAGGAAAGTTGAAGAGAAAGTTTTCAAAGCCCGAAGCGCATCGAGCAATCGCCGATATTCGGGGTAGTATCATGGAGCTCCAGTATTATCTGACTAAATTGAAATAGTGATCAATGACACTATGTTAGAGGTGAAAAGGCGTCGTCGTAGCAGCCGCGTATGGGGCGTTATTATAGCCTCGGCAGCTCTTGCTCCTATTGTGACGGGTATTGTCTGGCTTCAGTGACTGAAATGGGACGCGACGACAAGTCAGTTACAAGCACAGTATAGTAAACTATAACTATGGTTATGACACACGCCGAACTACACGACTATTTACTGAGCTTTCCCAACACTTGGCTCGACTTTCCGTTTGGTGAAGGCACTTCAGTATACAAAATAGGACACAGCGAAACAGGTGGTGGTAAGATGTTTGCTATTATTCAAGATGACTCCAAACCGCTGAGGGTTAGTTTGAAGTGTGACCCCCAGCTTGCCGAAAGGCTCCGCATGACATACGAAACGGTTTTACCTGGGTATCATCTCAGTAAAAAGCACTGGAACACCATCCTTTTAACTGGTCAGGTTCCCGATGAAGAGTTTCGCAGTCTCGTGCAAATAAGCTACGATCTAGTTACTACCTAACCGTTTGCGGCGTTGAAATCTTCGAATGCTTTTTGTGTCGGTTCTAGGTTCTTATACGCTGTTTCGAGAAATGCCTTGAGGTCCTTGTTGTTAGTAGAACTATAGATCTGTCGCATCAAGGTAACTAATGTCTCAAGTCGATAAGCAATTTCGCGTGCGTAGGTACGGTCGTAAATAGCATTCAAACGAGCGTCCTCCAAGCGCGTAGTGACATCAGCTCCTGATTCACTCGCGACGATACTTTTATCGAGTTTTGTGACATCAATTTTATCTTTTAATAGCGGAGCAGCGATGCCGCGATTAGTTTCCGCTAAGTAAATGTCGAGGTTACTATTCAGTGCGCGCAGGGCAGAGCTTTTCAGCTTCGTTTTGGCGTCGTTCACGATAACTTGGGTATTTTGCAGACGCGCTGCGAGTTGTTGGGTCGGATTTTTACTGCTCGTGAGCCCAACGATAATAACGAGAATCATAACAACGATAAGGGCGACTCCGAGAACGCCGAAAATAATAAGCTGCATCCTTGTTAAGGGTAGTTTTCTCTTGGGTGCTTGCGGCGCTATTTGATTAAGATAATCAATAGAAATAGGCTGTTGTGGTTGGACGGGTTGTTGTTGGTTTGGATCCATACTCCACTCATTTAAGCATAAGAGCTAACAGAGGTAAAGGGTGTTATACTAAATGCATGCAGGACGTCAAAGAGGAAGTACGATCACGACTGAACATCGAGGATGTCATAGGCGAGTATGTACAACTGAAGCGCGCAGGCCGCAACTTCAAGGGCCTTAGTCCGTTTAGTGGTGAAAAGACACCAAGTTTTTATGTCAGTCCTGACAAACATATTTGGCATGATTTTTCCTCTAATAAAGGTGGTGATGTCTTTACGTTTGTTATGGAAGTTGAGGGTATGGATTTTCGTGAAGCCCTTGAACATTTGGCGCGCAAAGCAGGCGTTGATATGTCGATGTATGACACCAAAGGTAGCAAAGAGCTTGCACAGCGCAAAAAGAGACTACTTGAGGCGAATGATCTTGCGGCCAAGTATTATCAACAAAGTTTGATTCAAAACCCTCACGCCATCGAATACGTCTTTAAAAAGAGAGGTCTGAGTAAACAAATTGTCCAGGATTTCCGTATTGGCTACGCACCAACCAGTGGAGACGCTCTCGTTCAATTCCTCAAGAAAAAAGGCTTCTCGGCTCAAGAACTTTCGCAGGCAGGACTGGTCAATCAGTATGGTGGCGATATGTTTCGTGGACGCATGACCGTTGCTCTTATGAATGCGACGGGTCAGGTTATCGGGTTTACTGCACGTATTATCGAGGATGATCCGAATGCGCCAAAATACCTCAACACTCCTCAAACGTTGCTTTACGACAAAGGGCGACATGTTTTCGGACTCTCACAAGCAAAAGAAGCGATCCGTAAAAATGACTACGCCGTCATTGTGGAGGGTAACCTTGACGTCGTGAGTTCGCATCAAGCAGGTATAACCCAGGTCGTGGCAACCGCAGGAACGGCGATGACCGAAAACCACCTTCGTGCACTCGTTCGCCTGAGCGGTCATGCACGTCTTGCATTTGACGGCGATAAAGCGGGACTTGCCGCAACAGAACGTGCGATACCAATTGCACAGTCTATCGGTATCGATCTGACGATTGTTTCCCTACCCGAAAGTGCAAAAGATCCAGATGAGTTGATTCAGCAGGATGTCTCACTGTGGCAGCAGGCTATTGACGCAGCTGAGCCAGTAGTTGATTGGGTTCTAAAACAATACGCCCTTCGTGACGATCTTTCATCGGCTGCAGGCAAGCGTACTTTTACAACTGCAGCTTTGAATATTGTGAGTCGTTTGCGTGATGTTGTTGAACAAGAACATTACCTGGGTATTATTGGCGAAAAAACAGGGTCTTCGATTGATGTCTTAAAACAAAAACTTCTTACGGCTGACGCACCTACCGCGCAGAACTTACGCAAAGTGACAAGCACAGAGCCTATCGTACAAGATCCCTCGGGCTATCAAGACAACCTGCTCGCACTAGCACTGATCGATAGCGCAACTCACGACTTATTCACCGCCATTGATCTGGATACGTTTGTCGGCGAGGAGCGTCAAGAAGTAGCAAAATATATTTCCCAGCACCAAGGTAAATCACTTCAGGATACACCTAAGGAGTTGCAAAAATTCGATACCTATGTAAAAATATTACTACTGAAGGCCGATGCTCGCTATGCTGAATGGAACGACCAAGATCGTTACTTTGAAACAGCTCGATTACTCCGCCAAGTTACGACAGAATACAAGAAAAAGCAAAAAGATATACTAACCGAACAATTACGTGATGCCGAAGATGTGGGCGATGATGAAAAGGCTACAGAAATACGAACACGTGTAAACAATCTTATAAAGGAGATACAAAGTGGCCAGAAGTAAAAAAGAGACACCTGCAAAATCAGATGATGTTGTTGATGATGAGGCGGTTGTCGAAGAAGGATTGATTATCGATGATGCTGCACTACCACTTGGCGATATCGAAGAACCAGCACTCGAAGAGCTAGAAGACGAAGAAGAAGACGATGAAGATGTCTTGAATCAAGGTCAATATTTCGACGATGCAAGTGACGACAGCGTGCGTTTGTACCTACGTGAAATTGGTAAAATTCCACTTCTTAACTCAGAAGAAGAGCTTGCACTTGCAAAGCGTGTAGTTGCAGGTGAGAAAAGAGCTAAAGATAAAATGGCCGAAGCAAATATGCGTCTTGTGGTTTCAATTGCAAAACGTTATAGCGGCCGTGGACTCGATTTCTTGGACCTTATTCAAGAGGGTAATACAGGATTGCTGCGTGCAGTTGAAAAATTTGACCCCGACAAAGGATTCAAGTTTAGCACTTATGCAACCTGGTGGATTCGTCAGGCAATTACGCGTGCAATCGCCGACCAAGCACGCACCATTCGTATTCCTGTACACATGGTAGAAACGATTAATAAACTGCTTCGTACGCAACGACGTATGACACAAGAACTCAACCGTGAGCCAACCATTGAAGAACTCGCTAAAGAGCTTGAAATGGAACCAGACAAAGTAGAATACGTTATCAAGATCAAGCAAGATATTACGTCACTTGATGCAGGTGTTGGCCGTGACGGCGAAGATGAGGATTCAGTACTTGGTGATTTCATCGAAGATGAAGATGGTACAACGCCAGAGGAATCTGCGACGTCACAACTCCTTAAAGAACAAGTACAGTCTATTTTATCAACACTTTCTGATCGCGAACAAAAAATCGTAAAGATGCGTTTTGGACTAGAAAACGGCAAATCTCACACACTTGAAGAAGTGGGTCAAGAATTTGCTGTCACTCGTGAACGTATTCGTCAGATTGAAGCAAAAGCACTTGCAAAGCTTCGAAAGCACAAAGATGCCAAAAAGTTACATGAATATCTTGGGTAACTAAAACTCAATGTCAGAAACAATTGCATCTAATCTTTGGTGCAATTTTTCTTTGTCGCCATCATTAATCACAAAGTAATCTGCCATAGCAATAGGACCGCCCTTGTCGAGCGTTTCGATTTCTTTGTGATCTCGTTCAATTGAGATAGCTTCTGTTTGCGGACGATCGTTGCGACTCAGTAAGCGGTGGTAGCGTAGACGTTTAGGCGTAATAATAGCGACCACATTAAGTTCGTGGTGGAATTCTCGCTTCATGGCCTTATACTCATCCCAACTATAAATACCATCGGCAATGATTCGTTTTTGTCCCGCAGTAATCAGGTCGTGGATTTGTTTGATGATCTCTCGGACAACAAAGTCTTCACCTTCGCGTTCACGAATTTCTACTCGAAATGTTTTTTCGTTCTCCTCGCCCTGTGGAATGCCTGCTTTTTCCATTGCAGCGTAGATAACGCCACCGAAGTATACTTTTGGATAGCCTTTTTCAGTTAAATACTCAACGGCCGCACTTTTCCCAGAGCCAGTTAGGCCGACAAATGCGATAATTTTCACGTCTTCTTGTTGTGTCATAAAATCTATTGTAACAGATTGAGCTGCTTATGATTGCGTTTATCGACACAGACTCCCTACAATACAAGAATGCCTTTATCGTCAGAACAACGCGTGAATTTACAGACTCGACAGTATAGTGATGGTGAACTTGACGTACGTGTATGGCAACCTAAAGCCGCCTGTGTTGATATGGATACGGAGGAATTCTTCCCAGAAAAAGGGGGAAGTGCACGTGAAGCTAGAAAAAAGTGTTTGGGGTGTGAAGTCACGAGACAATGCTTAGAGTACGCGCTTATGACAAACACTGATTTTGGTGTTTGGGGAGGGCTAACACCACCTGACCGCCGCGCGGTAAGAAAGCTACGGAAACTAAAACAAGGTTCTGACTAGGGTATACTTATAGCATGACTAAGCGGCTAGTACTCATTGATGGAATGTCTGTATTTTATCGTGGTTACTTCGCGATGCAAGGACCAGGATTAAGCTTGTCCGATGGAACACCCATTGGTGGAGTATTTGGCTTTGCCAGTATTGCAATCGAAGTAATCAAAAAACTTGAACCTGATTATATTGCAATAACTTGGGATATTCGTGGCACATCCACCGCAAAGCGAAGTGAGATATTTGCTGAGTACAAAGCTGGTCGTACCAAACCGCCTGATGATTTTTATACGCAATTGCCAATTTTACACGAACTGTTTGAAAGCTTTGGCTGGCCACTATACGAACTTGATCAGTATGAAGCAGACGACATTATGGGAACTTTTGCGCTTGAAGCTGCTAACAAAGACGTTGAAACCTGCATTGTAACGGGTGATTACGACATGATGCAGTTAATTTCACCGTCAACAAAAGTGTATATCACAAAAAAAGGTAGTGAACTTGTCTATTACGATGACGAGGCGTTCTTTGCAAAATACAATGTTCGCGTTGATCAGTTCGTTGACTACAAGGCGCTCGTAGGGGACAAGAGTGATAACATACCTGGTGTACGCAAAATCGGTCCCAAAGCAGCCGAGTCGTTACTGACGACTTACGGCGATCTTGATGGTATTTATACACATATTGATGAACTTAAAGGTGCACAGAAGCAATACTTGATTGACGACAAAGCAAACGCGTATATGAGTCAGCAACTAGCTCGGATTTTTTGTGATGCACCAATAAAACTCGATTGGAAAGCAGCCGATATTAATAATACTGACTTACCCGCTGTTGCTAAAAAACTGAAAGAACTTGAATTCCATTCACTTATTAAACGCTTACCAAAACATATGCAAGAAATTGTCGATACTTCACTCTACTTTCACGAATCACAGGAAGTCAATCTTAAGGAACTACCATGGCCTGAAACCGTTTCGATCGATGGACCGATTGTTGTTCATGTCGATGATGACGAATTGTGGGTGTCGTTTGACGCAACAACTGTGTCGCATACAAAAATCGATGCGATAGATAATAGTTTCTGGCGCGCGATCGAGTTCGGAACAGTTGTTTCGTATGATATCAAGCAACTTTATCACGACCTAGTAGTGCACGATGTATCTGTGCGATTTGATATGATACACGATATTCGTCAAGCAGCCTTTTTGCTTGATCCTCTCAGACGCGATCGTAGTCTCCCAGGTCTGATTGGCGGTGAACTTGCTAGTCCTGTGCAGTACGTTGCCGCCGCCCGCCAAGTGTACGCATGGCAAGTAGAAGCTTTCAAGGCAAATAAGGAGATTGCAGATATAGCTAGTCGCTTTGATTTTCCGCTCATCTACGTCCTCTTTTTGATGGAGCATCGAGGTATCAAAATCGATCCAAAGTTACTTGCAAAGATGAGCAAGGAACTTGGCGAAGAACACAAAGACCTCGAACAACAAATGTACACAATGGTTGGCTATGACTTTAATATCGCGAGTCCTGCGCAGCTATCCGAAGTCTTGTTTACGAAACTGCAACTACCAACAGCAGGTATTAAAAAAGGCAAAACAGGCTTTAGTACTGGCCAAAAAGAGCTTGATAAACTACGAGGACAACATCCTATTATTGAGCTCATCGAGCGAACTCGTGAACTGGCAAAGTTAAAAAATACGTACGTCGATACACTGCCAATCGTTGCTGATACCCATCAACGCATTCACACTACCTTCAATCAAGATGTCGCTGCAACGGGGCGTCTGAGTAGCATTAACCCAAACCTTCAAAACATACCTGTGCGTACTGATTTGGGACGCAAAATTCGCGAAGCGTTTATACCCGACGGTGACAAAGTATTTATTAGTGCGGACTACTCACAATTCGAGCTTCGTCTGGCGGCGATTCTAGCGGGTGACACTGAAATGATTAATGACTTTAACGGTGATGTCGACATTCACACCAAGACCGCCAGTGAAGTGTATGGTATACCGATGGACGAAGTGACCAAATCGCAACGACGTGATGCGAAGGTCATTAACTTCGGTGTTTTGTACGGTATGAGCCCACATGGCTTGAGCGCTGCGACGGGCATGAACTTCATTGAAGCTAAGAAATTTATTGATCGTTACTTTGAACTTCGTTCACCAATTCGAAAATACATTGATGCAACACTCGAAAAAGCGCGTACTGATGGTTATGTTGAAACGCACTATGGGCGTCGTCGGCCTACACCCGATATCCTTAGCAGTAACTTTATGGTTCGCCAAGGCGCAGAACGCGCCGCCGCCAATATGCCGATTCAGGGAACAGAAGCAGACCTCATGAAACTAGCTATGATTGAAGTCGATCAAAAGCTGAATGGCCTTGGTGAGCAGATCCTACAGATTCACGACAGTATTTTGGTCGAAGCGCCAAAAGAAAATGCCGAGAAAATTGCTGATATCCTCAAATCCGTTATGGAAAACATAGCTCCTGATCTTGGTATTAAACTACGCGTTGACGTCAGCATCGGTAAAAACTGGGGTGAACTCTAGCTCGCTCTCATTGACAACAGGGGCCATTGATACTAAGGTGAGTATATGAGATCATCTCGAATTATCCCTATTGCACTCGTTCTTATTATTAGCGCAGTCGCGATCGCAGGGCTCGTTTCACTTGCTCGGGCTGTCTTTTTTTCGGGCAACTCTTCACAGACCGTCACACAAGTTGATGTTAGCCGCGAAGCGCTCCTAAGTACAGCAGTTAATCGCTCGGTGACTATGACCGTTCGTGGAGCAATTGTTGCTGACGAGCAGTTCCGCTCGTATCAAATCACAATTACGCCAACAACGCGTACGCTCACTACGTACGTCGGCTATTTAGACACAAAGGTTGATCAAATTACGCTTGGTAACAATACGCCCGCTTACGAAGAGTTTGTGTATGCACTTGATAAAGCAAATTTTGTGAAAGGTACGGAACTGACAGGTGATAAAAATGACAGGCGGGGGATATGTGCCATCGGGACAGTATACGAGTTCGCGGTTCTAAAAGATAACGCATCCGTAAAAACCTTGTGGACCTCAACCTGCAAAAGCATCAAGGGCTCACTGAGCGCAAATGTTACAACGCTGACTAATCTCTTTGTTAGCCAGATACCCAAGGCTCAACCCTTGATTAATAAAATAGATTTATAACGTAATGGAGATATATGCCTGAACTGCCAGAGGTAGAAACCGTTCGTCGTGGGCTCAGTCTATTTATTGTTGGACGCACCATTACGTCTGTTGCTTTTGACACAGCCAAGAGCTTTCCTAACGATGCACAGGCAGTTAAGTCATTTATGGCAGGCAGTGACATTACGCAGATCAGACGCCGTGCCAAAGTGCTTCTTATCGATCTTTCGACGGATTACACATTGGTCGTTCACCTGAAAATGACAGGTCAGCTGGTATACGTCGGCGAAATTCGCTTTGGTGCAGGCCATCCAAGCGATAGCTTAGTCAACAATTTACCCGACAAGTCGACACGTGTCACTATCAAATTCGAAGATGGAACATTTTTATATTTTAATGATCAGCGTAAGTTTGGATGGATGAAATTGCTTCCGACCCTTGAAGTTCCTAACATCGATTTCATGAAAAAAGTCGGGCCTGAGCCGCTTGAAGTAGATTTTACTGCCAAGCATTTTGCCGAACGCTTTAAACGTCGCGCTAACACCTCCATTAAAGCAGCACTGCTCGATCAATCGGTTGTTGCGGGTGTTGGTAATATTTATGCCGACGAATCGTTATGGGGTGCCAAAATTCATCCAACACGCTTAGTGAAAACAATAAAACCAATCGAGTTTAAACGTCTGTACACTGAACTTCGCATGGTGATGAACCTTGCGATCGAAAAAGGCGGCAGTAGTAACCATACATACGTTAATGCCGAAGGCAAAAAGGGAAGTTACATGGATTTTGCTCGTGTCTTTCGCCGCGAGGGATTGCCCTGCCCGCGGTGCGGCACGACAATCGTTAAGTTTAAAGCCGCTGGACGCGGAACACACATCTGTCCGCAATGTCAAAAGCTGTAGGGTATACTGATAACAGATGATAACGTTACTGACAGGCGAAAATACGTTCGAACTCGAGCAAGAACTTGCTCGAATTATTGCTGATTTTGATGGTGTGGCTGAAAAAATCGATGGTAGCGACGTGGAGGTAAAGCAACTCCCAGACCTACTAATGGGGGCAACACTATTTGCAGATAAGCGCATGGTCATCATAAAAAACCTGTCTGAAAATAAAACAGTGTGGGCAGATTTTATCGATTGGCTTCCACGAATATCGGACGATATCGAGCTTGTTTTGGTGGATGCTAAACCTGATAAGCGAACAGCAACCTACAAGGAACTCAAAAAAATCGCTACAGTGCATGAGTATGAACTATGGAATGATCGAGATGTCTCAAAGGCAACAAAATGGGTGAGTGAACAAGCAGAAAAGATGGATATAAGCCTGAGTACAAAAAGTGTTCAGATGATTATTCAAAGAGTTGGCTTAGATCAGTGGACGTTATTTCATGCACTTGAAAAACTTGCCCTGGTACCTGAAATTAACGATGCAACTATCGAAAATGTCATTGATACGACGCCGACAGAAAATGTATTTAACTTGTTTGATGCGGCACTGCGTGGTGAACGTTCGAAGATTGCACGTATGATCCAGACCTTGCAGCTAACAGAAGAACCATATCGACTATTTGCACTACTTTCAGGACAGGCGTTTCAACTTGCGGCAATTGCTGTATCTGACTCATCTGACGCTGTTGCAAAAGATCTTGGTGTAAAGCCGTATGCGATTTCGAAGCTCACACCCGCAGCAAAAAGACTAGGACGTAGTGGAGCCCGAAAGGTGATTAGGACATTTGCAGAGGCAGATGACGACATGAAGTTATCCCGTGCCGAGCCTTGGTTGCTGATTGAACGAGCCTTGATGCAGGTTGCTTCACAGTAACATCACCCCTATAAAGTATGGTAAAATAAGGTCATTCATGAGTGATATACAAAAAAATATTCAGGCTATTATTGCCGAATTGGATGACCCAGCGCGCGAAGGGCTACAAGACACACCACGACGATATGAAGCATTTTTAAAAGAGTTTCTCTCACCCGAGGCGTTTCAGCCAACTGTGTTTACCAACGAGGGTTACGATGAAATGATCATCCAGCGTAACATTACGTTTTACAGTATTTGCGAGCATCATCTGCTGCCTTTCTTTGGCACTGCCACAGTGGCGTATATCCCAGGGGATAAGATTATTGGATTATCAAAATTGGCGAGAGTAGTGGACCATTTTAGCCGTCGTCTGCAAAACCAAGAACGTGTAACGACGCAGATAGCCGAGTTTTTGAATAACGAACTTTCACCAAAGGGAGTGGGGGTTGTTATGACGGCTCGACATCTTTGCATGGAAATGCGGGGTATCGAAAAGCCAGGCGCTGAAACCACTACATCTTGTCTTCGCGGCCTATTCAAAACCGATGCATCAACACGCGCTGAGTTCTTGAATCTCTCAAAAACAGTTCAGTAGTTCGTCCCATAAAAAATAGCTCCGACAAGGAGCTATTTTTAGATATACGATACTATTTTGTTGCTTTTTTAGCAGGAGCTTTCTTGGTTGCAGCTGGTTTCTTAGAAGCAGGTTTAGCGGCAGCTGTCTTTGCTGGTGCAGCTTTCGTTGCAGTAACTTTTTTACCTGTTGAAAGCTTCACGCCTGCATCTTTAGCGATTTTAGCCAAGTTAGCTTTGCGGCGTGCTGCAGTATTTTTCTTCAGTAATTTCTTCTTTACCGCAGTGTCGATTTCACTGTGAGCTAGCGAAAGGGCAGCAGCAGTAGGCTTTGCAAGGAAAGCTTTTGTTGCTTCTTTGATATCGCGTTTAATACCAACGTTACGCGCATTGCGTTTGATGGTTTGTTTTGCTCGCTTGATAGCGGATTTGATGATTGGCATGTTGTACTTTTTCCTCTTTAAAATAATTGATTATAGTCAAACGGAAATTATAGGGGAAAATGGTCTAAAAGTAAAGGGTTAGGATGTATGCACTAGTTACTCCACCCACTCCCCAGCATACTCAAAAACACGACGCTCACTCAAAACAACTATCTTGGTATTCTGCGGAACTCGCGCCTGGCACCTTGCCAGGGCTCAAACAGTCCTCGAATAACCAGGGTAGTTGTTTATTATTCTCTCGGTTTTTTCATGTACTAGGTCGTGGGTAGAGTCACTACTGCTAGCCCGTTCGTGGCCTTGGGGTCTGGGGCATCTGGAGGTGCCCGAGTTAGTAAACACAAAAAGTTTGGAATAGTTCGCGAGGACCTGTCCATTTTGGATTAATTAATTCAAATAAAAATGGACCAGCCGAAGGCTGTTCCGCAGCGACCGAACGTTTTGTGTTTACTAACTCGGCGCAGTGAAGCCGCCCCAGGACTTTTCTTCTTTTGGTCACAAAAGAAGAAAAACATTTGTTACTTTGGTAAAAGTAAGGATTTGGATCTGTTTTTACAGATCAAACAAAAATAGTATTTTATTGACTCCTTGAAACCTCTTATGGTATAGTGGCACCAAACTCTAGTTCTACTAGAATCAAAATAAACACCAAGGTAAAACCACCATGAACGAAGCTAAAACGAAAAGTCAGATAGTTGAGAAAATTACCAACTCGACTAATGTTTTAGTGACCGTCAGTAAAGACCCTTCTGTTGATGCGTTATCAGCTGCAATTGGACTGACGGTTATCTTGAATAAACTTGGCAAACACACAACTGCCATTTTTAGTGGTGCAACTCCACCAGCAATAACATTTCTTGACCCAGAAAAAACCTTTGAGGCATCAATCGATAGCCTTCGTGACTTCATTATCGCCCTTGATAAGGAAAAGGCCGACCACCTCCGTTACAAAGTCGAAGGTGACTTAGTTAAAATATTCATTACCCCATACCGCACAACAATCAGTAACGAAGATCTCGAGTTTAGTCAGGGTGACTACAACGTCGAGTTAGTCTTGGCACTCGGAGTTGAGAACCAGACACACTTGGACGCTGCTCTTGAGGCTCATGGCAGTATTTTGCACGATGCGACGGTAGTCACAATCAGTACGGGCGAGACATCAAGCAGCCTTGGTAGTATTGATTGGCATGACGCAACAACAAGTAGTTTGAGTGAGATGGTTGTTGGTTTAACAGAATCACTGCAAACCGATACACCGCTCATCGATCAGCAAGTCGCCACGGCGCTGCTGACTGGTATCGTGGCTGAAACTGATCGTTTTAGTAATACGAAAACTTCGTCGAAAGTAATGACGATGGCTGCACAATTAATGGCAGCTGGTGCCGACCAACAACTTATTGCGGCTAAATTACAAGAGTCACACGAAATCGGTGCGGGTGCGACACCGACGGGTAGCAATTCAGCGTACACAACACCATTAGTTGAGTCGGGAATTGTTCCTCCAAGCGTCCCAACCAAAGAGGGGATGGCTATTACTCATGAGGAGGTAGCACCTGCTGTCGTGGCGCCACCAACTCCAGCACCAACGGCTGCTCCAGTAGTCGTAGCGCCCGTCGTTGAACCTGTTATTGCACCACCTGCCACAATCGATACTCCTCCAGTCACGGCACCACCTGTTATCGGTAAGATAGCGGATGCCTACGCACTGGATCCAGATGCTCCAGCAGAAGCTCCAGCCACACCGACAGTTCAGCCATTACTCGGTGGCGTTCCAACTGCGCCTCCTATTCCAGCTCCTACGGCGCCACTTGTTGTCGAGCCGATCGTGCCTGCAACACCTCCACCATTACCTGAAATGACAACTCCTCTGGCACCACCACCAGCTCCTCCGACTATTACGCCACTTATGCCAACGACTGACTCTCTTCAGCCTCTTAGCAGTCCATTGATTCAGCCAAGCCCTGTGATGCCACCTGCGCCAACTCTTCCTGACTCAAGTATGACAAGTCCACTCAGTCCTCTGACACCAACACCTGATCCACTCGTACCAGCACCATCAGAAGAGGTAAGCAAACACTCATATCTCGGTGGTGCCTCTCCATCGTTCGGTTTGCCTGTAACCGATTCAGCCGACGCGGGAGGTGTTGATATCTTTGCGACGCCACCACCTGCACCGACGCTCCCTAGCACGAGTCCTCTCACTGCGCCTAGCCCTGTAGATACACTTGCCGTTCCTGCGCCTGCACTTGAAAAGAGTCGTGATGAAGCGTCACGAGACGACGCGCTTGCGGCTGTGAACGCAGCGTATGGTGGCGTACCTGCCACTCCTGGTGCGTTCTCGCCAGCACCTGGCATTACTTTGCCGCCACCACCACCGCTGCCAGATTTTGGGGCCCTCCCAACGCCCGCTGCTTCGCCATATGCGCTTGATTCCTTGCCTCAACCAGCTGCTGCACCTGAACGTCTAGGTGATATCTTGGCATCACCTCCGCCAGCAACAAACGACCCTGGTCAATTTAAGATTCCAGGACAATAGACAAAGCAAAACGCCCGACAAAGATCGGGCGTTTATGTATACTAGGTAAACTATGATCGACGGAACGATTTTGATTGATAAGCCTGCTGAGATGACTAGCTTTGGCGTTGTTGCGCGTGTCAGACGCCTTCTTAGTCAGCAGCAGGGCAAGAAAGTAAAGGTAGGGCACACGGGGACACTCGACCCATTTGCGACAGGACTGATGATTATTGTCGTCGGTAAAGAATGCAAGAACGCTGAAATGTACAGCAAGCTCGATAAAGTCTATGAAGCGACCATTCGTTTAGGACAAAGCTCCACAACAGGAGATCCCGAAGGCGAGATTACAGACGTATCGAATGAAATACCGACGAAAGAGCAGATCATGGACATCTTCAAGCAATATACAGGGGACATCGTGCAACGACCGCCCATCTATAGTGCGATAAAAATTGGCGGTCAACGTGCGTACACCCTGGCGCGTGCGGGTAAGACCGTTGAAATGCCTGAACGTCAGATTACTATCCATAGTCTGGATCTGATTGACTACACGTATCCTGAATTAAAAATTCGAGCTCACGTCAGTAGCGGCACCTATATTCGAACACTGGCCGAAGATATAGGCCGTGATCTTGGAACAAGTGCGTACTGTAATCAGCTTCGTCGCATCGCAATAGGGAAGTGGAAGATCGAAGACGCTCAGACACTCCAAGAATTCGGTGTACTTCACCCTTGAAACCTGTGTAAAACTTTGGTATAGTACGTATCTGATGATTACAGCAGACAATAAAGCAAAAGCATTCGCTTTGACACAAACTCACAAGACTGACGTTGGTTCGCCTCAGGCACAAGTTTCAGTTCTCACGACTCGTATCAAAGAAATTACTGCTCATTTGCAGACTAACAAGCACGACAACATGGCTCGTCGTGGTCTTATTCAGATGGTTGGTCGCCGCAAGAAACTGCTAAAATACCTTGAAACCAAAGACTTTGATGCCTACAAGGCAACAGTCGCAGCACTCGGACTCCGCAAGTAAACTGCGGAGTTTTTCTTTATCAATCTATAAAATCATCTAAAAGCTCATGTATAATGGACCACTATGAGCACAACATATATACCTGGCGTTTGTAATATTGGTCCCGCAGAAATAAAGCTGCGTAAAACGACAGGCATCGTTGCTTTGTATGTCACGGTCATTATGTTCGCCGTCTTTATGGTTGCAGGAGTGACAGGACCAGTCCGCCTCTTACTATTCATTCCAGCAGTCATCAGCGCAACTAATTATTTACAGGCAAAATTCCACTTTTGCGTTCGTTTTGGCACAATGGGGCTTTTCAATATGGGTGCAAGCCTTGGTACAGAGGAAAGTGTTGAAAAAGCAGCCTACCGTCGCAAAGACCAACGCAAAGCCCTGCTGATTGCAGGATTATCTGCTGGTATCGCTGCTATCGTGACGATTGGTGTCTTTCTCTTACCGTAACTTCAAGGTATAATATGAGGGTAATAAAAACCCTAAAGTTTTCGGTTGTAAGTAGTGGATACAGGAATTCTTGGATCAACAAGAAAATCTGCACCCGTTACTTATCGAACTTGGGGCATAAGAGGAGGCCATGATGGCAATTATTAACCCTTACGGTAAAAATATTATTAAAGTAGAAACGCAGCTTGCGGGACGTACACTCACGCTCGAGGTGAATCGTGTTGGATTCCGTACCAGCGCCAGTGTTCTCGTAACGTACGGCGAAACAGTCGTTCTTGGAACCGCTATGGTCAGTAAAAAGGCGATTAGTGGTATGGACTATTTCCCGCTATCAATTGACTATGAAGAGAAGTTCTATGCAGCAGGTAAAATCAGCGGCAGTCGCTTCATCAAACGTGAAGGACGCCCAAGTGACGAGGCAATTTTGATCGGTCGTTTGATTGACCGACCTATCCGTCCACTGTTTCCAAAAGGCTATCGCCAAGAAGTCCAGAACGTTGCCACAGTCCTTTCAATGGATCCAACTTTCCGTCCTGATATGGTTGCGATGATCGCTGCCTCGGCTGCACTAACACTTACTGGTGCACCGTTTGATGGTCCTGTTGCAGGCCTTCGCGTAGCACGTGTGAACGGTGAATTTAAGGCGTTTGCAACCCCCGAAGAGCGTGGAGCAAGCGACCTCGATCTTGTTGTTGCAGGCACTGCCAGCGGTATTACCATGGTTGAAGCTGGTGCGAATGAAGTCTCTGAAGACGTTGTCGCAGAGGCCCTTGCTTGGGCATACGATGCGTATCAACCCGCCATCGCAGCACAGCAGGAACTTGCTAAAAAAGTCGGTGTGACACCGCTTGAATACGAACTTATCCTACCAAATGAAGATATTCAAAAAGCAGTTGATGCTTGGGTTGACGGTAAGTTAGGTGAAGACATTCGTTTGCCATACCCAGAGCGTAACGAATTAGTTGCAACCCTACGCGACCAATTCCACACCGCGATGATCGAAAGTGTCGGTGAGGAAGAATATAAAGCGTTGCAGGGTGAATATGATGAGGCATTTTCAATGGCGCTTCACAAAGACGTCCGTAAAGGTATCGTTGAGCACCAACTGCGTCCAGACGGCCGCAAACTTGACGAAATTCGCCCGCTGTCTAGCGAAGTAGGCGTATTACCTCGTACGCACGGTTCGTCAATCTTTACTCGTGGTATTACACAGGGTCTCAATATTGTGACACTTGCACCACTTAGCTTCTCTCAGATGGTTGATAGCATGGAACAAAACGACTACGAACGTCGCTACATGCACCACTACAACGCGCCCGGCTATACAGTTGGTGAAGTTCGACGATTGAGTGGTCCTGGACGTCGCGAAATTGGCCACGGTTATCTTGCGGAACGCGCCGTTGAACCAGTACTGCCGAGCATCGAGGATTTCCCATATGCTATTCGCAGCGTCACCGAAATCATGAGCCAAAACGGTTCAACATCAATGGCAGCAACTTGTAGCTCGATCTTGGCTCTTATGGATGCTGGCGTACCACTAAAAGCACCTGTATCTGGTATTGCTATGGGATTAATGCTCGACGGGGATACACCATACGTGCTTTCTGACATTGCTGACGCCGAAGATTTTGCTGGTGACATGGACTTCAAGGTGACGGGTACAGCAAACGGCATTACTGCTATCCAAATGGACATGAAGGTCCACGGTTTGCCTGTTGCAACACTCAAAAAAGCACTTGAAGCAGCAAAACCAGGTCGTGCGCACATTCTCAAGCACATGCTTGAAACGCTCGCACAGCCGCGAGAAAAGCTATCTCCATACGCACCTCGTATCGAGAAACTCATGATTAATCCTGACAAGATCGGTGCTGTGATTGGTAAAGGTGGTGACATGATCAAACAAATCACCGCTGAAACTGGTACACAAATCGACATTAACGACGATGGACTCATTACGATCGCTGCTGTTGACACTGCCGCAATCGAAAAAGCGATCGCGTGGATCAAAGGCCTCACTGAAGAGCCAGAAGTCGGCACAGTGTACGAAGGTAAAGTTGTCTCAATCAAAGACTTCGGTGCGTTCATTAACATCATGCCTGGTATTGACGGCATGGTACACATCAGCGAACTTGCTGACAAGCGCGTCGAAAAAGTCGAAGACATCTTGCACGAAGGCCAAATCGTCAAAGCCAAGTTAATTGGCATCGATGATCGCGGGCGCCTCAGTCTCAGCCTTAAAAATATCGAGTAACACTCGGTCTAAAAAGATAATAGCTCACAAATTGTGAGCTATTATCTATTCCCACTCAATAGTGCCAGGTGGTTTGCTGGTAACGTCTAATACGACGCGGTTTACTTCGTCAATTTCATTGGTGATGCGGTTAGAAATAGCAGCAAGCGTATCGTAGGGGATACGACTCCAATCGGCAGTCATTGCGTCTTCGCTGCTAACAGGACGTAGAACGATCGGATGACCATAGGTGCGGCCATCGCCTTTTACGCCGACTGATCGAACGTCGGCTAAGAGTACAACAGGACATTGCCAAATACTTTCATCCAGACCTGCTTTGGTCAGTTCTTCACGAGCAATCAGGTCGGCTTTACGTAGCAGGTCTAAACGTTCTGCAGTGACTGCACCAATAATACGGATACCAAGTCCAGGTCCTGGGAAGGGTTGTCGTCCGACAATAACTTCAGGTAATCCTAGGTCGCGGCCGATCTGTCGTACTTCGTCTTTAAATAGTGCACGGAGCGGTTCAATCAATTTAAACTGCAAGTCGTCAGGTAGTCCACCAACGTTGTGGTGACTCTTTATGTTGGACGTACCAGTACCACCACCAGATTCAACAACGTCAGGATACAGGGTTCCTTGGACTAAGAACTCAACAGGCTCATCACTTTCAGCGACGATTTCGCGAGCAGCTTGCTCAAAGGTACGAATAAATTCACGACCAATAATTTTGCGCTTTGTTTCAGGGTCAGTCACGTCTTTCAGCTCGCCCAAGAACTGGTCACGTGCATCAACAACTTTCAGCGATACGCCAGTTGCTGCAACAAAGTCTTTTTCGACTTGCTCGGCTTCGCCTGAACGCAGCAAACCATGATCAACAAATACACAGGTGAGTTGTGATCCGATTGCTTTTTGCACTAAGGCTGCAGCAACAGCAGAGTCAACACCGCCAGATAATCCACAAATGACTCGCTTATCACCAACAGTTTCTTTAATGATGGCAACTTGGTCTTCGATAATGTTCGTTGCAGTCCATGTAGGCTTCAAACCAGCGATGTCATATAGGAAGTTCTCGAGTGTTTTCTGACCATATTTTGTATGCAACACTTCAGGATGAAACTGTACACCAGCAAGTGGCAGGGAAGTGTGTTCAAATGCCGCAATAGGAGTCCCAACAGTTGAAGCAGCGACTTCAAAGCCGTCTGGAGCTTCAATCACAGCATCTCCGTGACTCATCCACACTTCTTGATCGTTTGGCTCGTCACTAAATAACTTCCCACTTCGCGAGATAGTCAGGGCAGTGCGTCCAAACTCAGATTTACCTGTGTGATCAACGACGCCACCAAGTGCTTGGGTCATTGATTGGAAGCCATAACAGATACCAAACACAGGAACATCTGCTTTAAAGAGGGCAGAATCAGTTTGAGGTGCACCTTCGCTATACACAGACGAAGGACCGCCAGACAGGATAATTGCACTTGGTTTTTTGGCCAACATGTCTTCAGTCGACATGCTTGATGGCACGATTTCAGAATAGATCTTGGCTTCGCGGACGCGGCGGGCGATAAGCTGCGCATACTGGGCGCCGTAATCAACTACTAAAACAGGAGATTGGTCGTTTTTGGTGGCCATGTACCTATATAATAACGGATTATCCGCATCTTGGCTATATCTGTCGCTACACCATAGCCACATGACAAAAGTTTCTTCAGCCTGAAAAGAACCTCTGCAAGGGATTATCCTTTGTTCAGCTTATTTTCAGCTACGGCCGAGAGGGGCAGAGCAGCTATTGCGAAAAACGGTCGACTGTGCTACTATTAAGGTACTAAACACAGTCTTGTAATGGGGTAAAGTGAACAAGAAAGAGACACTTCTTGAGCAGATTAGGGCAGATATTATAGACAATAATATATGTCCAGATTTGGCTAAGACGGCCAAGAACCTTGTCATGGGTGACGGGAACATCGATGCAGACATTGTACTTATCGGTGAAGCTCCAGGCAAAAACGAAGACGAAACAGGCCTGCCGTTCGTCGGTGCTGCGGGTAAGTTCTTGAATGAAATGCTTGCAACCGTTGGTATGGATCGCAGTGACATCTATATTACCAACATCGTAAAATACCGTCCACCCAACAACAGAGACCCACTACCAGAGGAAAAGAAGGCTTTTTGGCCCTACTTGGTGCGTCAGCTAGATATCATTCGACCAAAGATCGTGGTGACATTAGGCAGGCACAGCATGGAATATTTCCTGCCTGATATGAAGATCAGCATGATTCATGGTCAACCAAAACGAGTACCGTTTGGCGATACCAAGATCGTGATCGTCCCGCTATACCATCCAGCAGCAGCCCTCTATAACGGCAGTCTGCGCGCGACACTGATCGAAGACTTTCAGAAGTTACCAACAATAATTAATATCCTTGAAAAGGAGAAACAATAACTATGGGTCAACAAAGACTCGCTACCCCACAGGGGGACAACCCCAACAAACGGCCGAATAACAATCAGCCACGACCAAAATCAAATAATACGGTCCTTGCAAATACGCAAACTCGTAAGGGTGAAGTATTTCGCGCACAGCGCCGTACTAGCGAAGACGTTAACGTCCGTGCGTCTCAACACATCATTAACGTACCTGTAAACAAATCTCTCTATAACGGTTACGACGGCAAGCAGTTCAGCCCAGCTGACTTCAAAAAACAGCCACGTACAAACGGTCCAAAACTACGCATTATGCCAATTGGTGGCCTTGGTGAAATGGGCATTGGCAAAAACATGATGGCGATCGAATATGATAACGACATCATTATCATTGACTGTGGATTCCTATTCCCAGGTGCTGACTACCCAGGTATTAACTACATTATTCCTGATATTTCATACCTCGAAGCAAACAAAGAAAAGATTCGCGGCATCGTCTTTACTCACGGACACCTTGACCACATTGGTGCCTATCGCCACATCGCTGACAAACTACCTGCACCAGTCTACGGCAGTAAATTTACACTCGGTATGGTCGGGCGCACGATGGAAGAGTCAACCAGCGGCTACGAGCCTGAGTATAACGAGCTTAATCCTGAACTGCACGAACGTGCCCAACTGGGCGATAGCTTCAGCATTGAACTCGTCCGAGTAAACCACTCAATTCCTGACGCGACAGCTGTCGTCATTCGCACACCCCTCGGTGTTTTGATTGACACAGGTGACTGGCGTTTTGAAGACAATCCTGTTGATGGTCGCAAATTTGACCTCGAACGTCTAACTGAAATCGCTACCAAAGAAGGCATTCTGCTGCTGATGAACGAATCAACTAACTGTGAATCAGATGGTACTCATACGCACGGCGAGTTTGATATTCAGGAGTCAATGGGCCAAGTTATGATGAAATACCCAAACAATCGTTTAATCCTTAGCTGTTTCTCGTCTCAGATTCACCGTATGCAGGTTATTTTGGAAGAAGCTAAAAAGCACGATCGCAAGGTCGCGTTTGCAGGCTACAGCATGATCCAAAACCTCGAAGTCGCTCTTCGCGCTGGTATCATCAAAGTGCCTAAAGATACTGTGGTCAAAATGGAAGACATCGTGAAGTTGCCTGATGGCAAAGTGACGATTATTTGTACTGGTTCTCAGGGTGAGTTTAACGCCGTTCTTAACCGTATGGCATCTGGTTCACACAAGTTTATCAAGATTAAAAACTCTGACGTCATCGTCTTTAGCTCAAATCCAATTCCTGGTAACGAGAAATACGTTGTTCGTACGGTTGATGGTTTGATGCGAGAGGGAAGTGACGTTATCCAAAACGGCAAAACCCACCTAACAGGTATCGGTCCACTTCACCTTTCGGGTCACGGTTACTACGACGACCACGTCAAGTTGGTGAACGCCTTGAACCCAAAGTACTACCTGCCAATTCACGGTGAGTTCCACATGTTGGTTCACAACGCCGAGCTTGCTGAAAAAGAAGCAGGTATTCCACGCGCAAACATTTTTGTTTGTGACAGTGGAGACGTTGTCGAGATTACATCGGAAGGTGCTAAAAAAGCAGGCCGTATCCCTGTTGGCGGTATCATGTACGACGACAGCGGTACAGTTGTATCCGAAGTTGTCCTTAAAGACCGCATTCACATGGCAACCGAAGGTATGTTTGTCGTTGTCCTGACCGTTCAACGCGGCAGCGGACGATTGTTAACCAGCCCCGACATCATTAGCCGTGGTTTCATTTACCTACGCGATAGTGAAGAGCTAATGGGCACCATTCGTCAGTACTTGAAGCAAAAGGTATCACGCGCATTCTCAACCAAACGCGTTGACCTAGACGTTATCAAGAAAGAGCTCAAGGACGAAATCACTCACATTCTGTACGATCAGACACGTCGCACACCAATTGTGATTCCAGTCATCAACGAAGTTGGTGGAAGTGGTGGTGGTCAAGGTGGTCAGCAGCGTGATAACAAGCAACGCGGCCCACGTCCTGATGTAACGCCAGGTAATACCTACCGCATCGAGAATCCTGCACCCAAGTCGTTTCCTGAACCCGTCGTCCCCGACACCCCCGAAATTGACCCTATCGTCAAAGTCGACAACCTCGGTTACTAGCTAGACAAAACTGCAAAAGTATGCTATACTACCTCTATTATGGTACGCCTAGCTGATACGCAACCAATACCTTTACATCCCGAACAGGCACCTCCTCTTTCAAAAGGTGTTGTAAAGGTATGGGAAGCATATACCGGGATGAGTGGTGATGAGGAAGAAAAAGCCCAGATACGCTCGGCTGATATCACTGCTACTTTACATGACTTTGCTGGACAAAAGGGACTTATACCTAGTACGTATGAAGCGGCTTATCTTATTGAGTTAATGGAAAAGCAAAGTGGTGATGATAAGTTTCAAGCAGAGTATGCTCATGAAGCTATTAAGTCCTATAAGGGTAAAACGCAACAAGATACCGACTATGTACGCGGCATTGCAGCAGACAGTCTTGAAATTGGTAAGTTTCTGGCAGAGCACTACCAACACAGCGCTGCTAGTCGTGGCACCGACGGTAATCCTTGGCTACCGACTGATGACATTGAGATCCCTCTTCAAGATATCTTTCATCTTACATCTGACATCCCTGGTGAGGGCGTTGAGCACCCACTCGGTGTTAATATTGAGTCTATTCTTATTGCTGCCGCCTCCGCATACAATACGCTTCGTAATGCCGAAGACTTTACCGAAGACGAATTGCAGAAAACTATTTACGCCGTCGAAAATCTCTACCAGCCTTTCCTTGCGTATGTACGTTACGACGGCTTCGAAGTGGCATTAAAACAAGCTGTAGGATTAGTGCGTATGAAGTATGCGGAAGGCGTGGAGGGTGTGATTACTCAACACGACGTTGACTATGCCCGTGCTCTTCTACATGACACAGGCTTGGATAGCTATGATAACGTTGTGAACACAGTTCCTAATGTCCTGAGGAGCCTATTTCCTAATAGTGATGCCACTGCACGAGGGGTACTGCATAACATTTCTAGTCACGACGTTAAGATTGGTGTAGCTTCGATCTACCTTGAAAGTGACCCTGACTATCTCGATTTTGGTGAGCTTGGAGACGATATTGAGGAAGCCACACTAAACAGATTATCTGTCAGATGGCGCGCAAAAGACGTTGTTTCAGTGGCCGAAAACAACCAGAAAAACCCTAACAAATACATAGCCGACATGTTAGGCCTAACTGTGATTGTTCCTAACTACGAAGAGGCAGCGGAAATGATGGCGATTGCTTATCGTTCGTCGGAATTCTTTAACAGTGTTCAAACGCAAAATTCAGCAAGTCGTAACACTGCTATTAGTGTCAAAGGTAACACTATGCCAGCCACAGTGTTACCAATTCTTGTTGATAGGCTAAAAGATATGGAACCAAACATTGAAACAAAGTCTAGTGATAACGGACACCAGGTTGGTAAAATCACGTTTCTATACCGAAATAACTATCGGGGTAAAGTGTACGACGTTCCTGTGGAAATAATGTTCCAGACACCCGAAGACCGTGAAGTTTCCAATGTTGGTGAAGCAGCTCATGCGCTGAAGAGTAAAAAATATCGACCACTCACACCAGAAGAAATTCGTTTCCAAAAGCGTTTTCACGAGCGTAGGATGGAGATTAGTAAAGCGGGGTTGACCGCACTTTCACGTAAACGTTCCGAGGCTTTGTTCCCAGGTAAAAAAACGCGTCGTGAACAAAAATATATGGGTGGGGCAGGTTTGCGCGAATTCATTCGTTCCGATACGGGTACTACAATTGACTATCCATAAACCATAAGCCTCTTGCAAAATGTAGTAAATTTTGCTATAATATGTGTATCAATCAAAGCGTAATGCGCATATAATGGTATAGATTATGGCTAAAAGAAAAAGACGATCAAGCAAAAAAGCACTCAAGAGCACCGCACCGCAACACAGTTTGCCCAACGGATTTTGGTCACAAATAGGGGCCGTCTTCTTGATTGCCGTATCATTGCTGTTCGTCGTAGCGTGGTTTGGCGCTGGTGGCCCAGTCCTTGAATGGCTCTACCAATCAACCCTCAGCACTATCGGCTATGCCGTCTATGTCTTACCGCTACTATTTATATATGTCGCCGTAGAAATTTTCCGTGCCGAAGATAATCGACTGCCGTTTGTGATGAAGTTAGCCACGATTACATCTATCGTATGGTTCGCAGCATTATTTGGCCTCTTAGAAAACGGCGAAGGTAAAACAACAGGCGGCTATGTCGGTGATTTAATTAACGGCGGCGTATTAACACTTGTTGACGCTGGTGTTGCTGCCTTTATCTATGTACTACTTATCCTCATCACCATTCTATTTATTATCCGCGTGTCACCATTTACGATCATCAGCAAACTATGGGAGCTCGCTCGTCGCGACTCAAGCGAACAAGAAGCTAACGTGAAGGTCATGAAGAACGCCGCCGCTGTTGATGTACCAAAATCTAGTGCGATTGGTGAGTTGAAATTGAATGCGGGTGTACCAATGATGGATCAAGGTGATCGTCAGACACGTCTATCTAGCCTGAAAAGTAGTGTCACGCGTGATCGCGTAGCCGAAGATCAAGCAGCCTTGGTTACTATTAGTGATCCTAACTGGAAAGCACCTTCAACAGATCTGCTCGAGAAAAAGCAGTCACCAGCTGATGCAGGTGATATTCAACAGAATGCTCAGATCATCAAGGATACTCTTAGTGAATTTAGCATTAATGTTGAAATGGAAGGTGCTAACATCGGTCCAAAGGTGACCCAGTACACCTTGAAACCGCCAAGTGGCGTCAAGCTGACTCGTATTAGCGCACTTGAAACTAACATTGCATTGAACTTGGCCGCGCAAAGTCTTCGTATTGAAGCACCAATTCCTGGCCAAAAAGCCGTTGGTATCGAAGTGCCAAACCGCAAGGCGGCCGATGTTCGTCTGCACGCAATCCTGACCAGTCAACAATGGTCTGCAAGTCACGAGCCGTTGGCGTTTGCAATTGGTAAAGATATTGCAGGCGACGCCGTTGTCGGTGAGCTCAACAAGATGCCACACCTTTTGATCGCTGGTCAAACAGGTTCTGGTAAGTCAGTGATGATCAACACATTACTCACAAGTTTGCTGTACCGTAACAGCCCAAGTGAAATGAAGTTGATTTTGGTTGACCCGAAGCAAGTTGAAATGGTACCTTATCAGGATATTCCGCATCTGTTAACACCTATTATTACCGAGCCTGACAAAACGATTAGCGCACTTAAGTGGGCAGTTAACGAGATGCAACGACGATACACTCTCTTGGCTGAACATCGTGTCAAAGATATCAAAAGCTATAACAGCAAGGTGCAGGGCGCAGGTAAAAAGATTCCTGTTGAGGGTGCCGAAAATGACGACGATGAACTAGAAAATAGTTCAATGCCATACATCGTGATTGTGATCGACGAGTTGGCAGATTTGATGATGGTTGCCGCGCGCGACGTGGAAGCGTTGATTGTTCGTCTTGCACAAAAGGCACGTGCTGTTGGTATCCACTTGGTCCTTGCGACGCAGCGTCCATCAGTTGACGTTATTACAGGACTCATCAAAGCGAACATTCCTGCACGTATTGCCTTTACCGTTCCATCACAAATCGATAGCCGTACTATTCTTGACCAGATTGGTGCCGAGAAGTTGCTTGGCGAAGGTGACATGTTATTCGTCACGCCGTCGATGAGCAAGCCAAAACGTATTCAGGGTGCACTCGTCACCGAAGATGAAGTCCAAAAAGTCATGACACACTTGCACCTACAGTCACCGCCACAATATAACGACGAAGTCGTTGCGCAGCCTGTGCAGCTAAACGGCAAGGGTGGGGTTGTGATGGACTATGACAGTGGCAGTGACGACGGCATGTACAAGGACGCTATCCGTGTTGTGATCGATAGCGGCAAAGCAAGCGCCAGCTTGTTGCAGCGTCGCCTTCGTGTTGGGTATGCGCGTGCTGCACGCTTGATTGAAACGATGGAAGACCAAGGCATCATCGGTCCTGCCGACGGTGCTCGCCCCCGCGAAGTCTTAGTCAGCAGCCTTGACGAGCTACAGCCAGACACAACCGAAGAGCTCTAGATATGAATACCTCATTGACCACTTTTCTGCGTAAACCCGCCTCCATTGTGGCGCCATTGTTACTGGGTTGCATATTAGAACGTGAAGTTGATGGCACAATTCTAAGAGTGAAGATTGTTGAAACAGAAGCTTACGATCAGACCGATGCGGCGAGCCATAGTTATAAAGGTCAAACTCCTCGTACAGATATCATGTTTGGCGATGCAGGGCACCTGTATGTCTACTTTACCTATGGGATGCATTATTGTTGCAACGTGGTGACGGACGTCGAAGGAATTGGCTCAGCCGTTCTTATTCGCGCAGTCGAACCATTAGACGGCCTAGAGTATATGCTCAATCGGCGTCGTCGTGGAGGTGTGGAGCTTACAAATGGACCTGCAAAATTATGTCAGGCGCTTGCCATTGATAAACAATTGAATGGCCATGATTTGCGCGCGTCACCGTTGAAGTTAATTATTCAGAAACCTATTAACAAAAGTCGTATTACCCAAACCAAACGAATAGGTATTAGTCGTGCTAAGAACATGCCGTGGCGGTTCTATATTACAGGTAATGAATACGTTTCTACGTTATAAATTCAAAGAATATATACGAGTGGTAAGCCTGTAAGAGTAGCTAGATCACGGCATATAGAAAACTATATAACGTGGTCCAGCCACGAAGGGTCGCACGCGCTTGTGGCGCGCCCTGCAGTGAAGCAGGCGAGGCGAACCTTCGTGGAGCTGGATGATCAGGCGGTGTGCAGGACCATGTCGAGCTCACCCCAGGTGCTGTCGCCGCGCGGGACGACGAAGGGCTGCCCGGTGTCGGCGTCGCGTCGCAGGATGGCGTCGTTGATCTCGGCGAAGGTGATCGCCTTGGTCTTAAGCGTTCCATCGAACGGCGTGGGTCCTTCGCCCGCGGGGTAGAGCGGGTGCTCCAGACGCAGCGCTTCGATGAGCGCGTTGCCATCCCACGCGGTGTCGTAGAGGTTGACCCGAAGCGGCGTCGTGCTCTTGGCGTAGAAGCCAGCCTCGACACGGACCCGATCACCGATCGGGAAGCCGATGCCCGACATCGCCTCCAGCAGGCAGTACGCGCCGATGTTGACGACGACGGGGTTGCCGCCGCTTGTCGTCCCCATGATCGAAGTACCTCCGCCGACATCGGTGAACGCGCCGATGGTCGAGCCGATGGGCACGCGTCCCTCGATCATATTCGGTCCCGTGACGTAGGCACCGAAGTTGACGAAGCCCGATGCCATCACCGTTGTGCCGTTGCCCAGGTAGGCACCCAGGCGCACACGACCCAGCACACGGATCGAGTCGTCCAGGTCGATGTAGTCGACGAGCATCGGGAACTTGTCCAGCACGTCGATCACGAGGGACTTTCCCTCGCTCTGCATCGCCCGTCGGATCGCGGCGAGCGCGGACTTGGAGCCGTCGAAGACTCCGTGGTTCGTCCATGCGGTGCGCTTGAGCTGGGTGAAGATCTTCTTGAGGTTGATCTTGTCCAGCGTCAGGTGACCGCCCGACACGAGCGTCAGACGCAGGCGCGCCTCGAGCATGCCGAACGTCGGCGCCGACATGAGGTCGTCGATCGACACCAGAACGGGCGTGAGCGTACGACCGTAGCCGAGCTTGGCGTTCTTGACCACGTCGAGCACGTACTCCATGGCCGCGACGTTGAGGTGCGCGTCCTGGCTGTACGGCTCCTCCTTGGTCCAGGCGAACTTCGGCAGCATGTCGTTCTCGAGCTTGTCGAGGTCGACGTACCGCGTGTCGCCCTTGACGTACGACGTCTGCCACAGCAGCGCGAAGCTGCCGTAGTTGGTGCCGACGTTGCCGTAGGGAGGCGGGAAGAAGACGTCGGTGAGGACGCCATCCTGCTCCGTGACGTAGCCGAGCGCCCATGCTGCGGGCTCCTTCTCGGGGTAGTCATCGAAGGACTTGGCGTAGTTCACCGCATTGGTGAACTCCGACGGGGGCGGTGGGGACGTGGTGCTAGACATAGCTCGTTCTCCGTTTCGTTGCGGGTGGGGTGGGCGGAGGTCATGCCATTATTTGCGTAAACTCCAATAAACACATACCACCTTGTGCTTGTGGGAGCTTACGCCATAAAACTAATCATCCAACTATTAAAAAACATCAAGGAGCAAAACTCGACTTGACTAGTGTTAATTAAACATCATTATTGAGGAAATGTCAATGAAGGATTACTTCAATCGCTCAAGAGCACCGCGACGTTTGACGATGTTTTTGTAGTCCCATTGAATAGCGATAGATTTTTCTAACCATCGATGTAAATCCGCTTCATTAATCTGATCTATGTTGGTATAGCGAGCCTCGGCGGACTTAAAGCTACCTTCTGGTTTTAATCCTGGTTCATCAAATGACTGACCACTCCAAAATAGTAGTTGGACGTTATTTTTCAACTTAGCGTATCCAACAATCGGGTTACCGTCGATAAACCACACGGGGTGACCGTGCCATACTTTGTTCTCGGCGTCAGGCAGGCTAGTATCAATGATTGTCGCTAATCGATCGCATATACTCCGATCATCATCGGCCTGTGAAGAGTTATATGTTTGGATTGCTGTGTTAATCATGCCTTTACTATACTCTCATAATGCGACTACGAACACACGCCATTAATTGACTTTATAGCATAAATATGCTAATATATACATATGATATCTATGAGAGATATGCTGGCTCAAAACCTCTTTAAAAGGGGACTTTAATCATGCCACGTCGAGACGGATTTCCTACGAATAGAGAAATGGTTGTCGAGTTCAACGACTTATCTCGAACAGCCTATGTTGACGCATTTCAGCGTCTAGCCGAAGACGGCCTACCCGACGCATTTCAGGATAAACCACTGGGTTTGATGTACCTGGATGCCGCTAAAAGGATTCCTTCGTTTATGCGACTTGATGATAGTGCAGTCGTCGATGAGCGACTTACCGTAACACCTTTAGACAAACTTGACGTTGATGACATGGAATATACTCTAGGTTTTAAAGATACGCCAGACGATGTACGTCAACACTATTATGATGTTGCTCGCCGAATCGGTGAAACGACGCTTCATGGCGGTCTCGACATTGCAGCTGTTCTTCCTGGAGAGGGTGTCGTGGCTGACTATACTGCACGTTATCCAAGCGGTAGGACTCGTCATATCGCTACGTTCAAGGAAAAGCCGTCCAAACCAAGTATTGCTGCGGGTAAATATTTTGCCGAGCAAGTAATTAAAGAAGCTAATAGACCATTTGAAGATACACATTTCGACTTAGCAGATTTCGAAAAAGCTATCGCTGCTATGAAACATCTTGCGGATCAGGGAGGTATTATCAGTCATTCATTTTCATTCTTGAAGGTTCCAGGACTCCCGCTTAATGGTCACGAATCAAAAGCATTTTTGAATGCCTATGCTAATGCTATGTTCGACAGAAGTATGATCCTCGCAGCAAGGTTAGACAAAATGAGTGGTTTAGGCATATATCCCGAGGCTATTATCGAAGGTACTCAGACCCAGTACGATCAGGCAAATCGTTCGTATCAGCGTGCCCAAGAGTTACTAGATAAACAGTAGATAGGTTACTGTAAACGTTCTAATATACCGCGTCGTTTTGCACTATAACTCGTAATTGAACAAGTGTATAGTAACAACAGGAGGGTAATTATCATGACAGATCACGAAGGTAAAAGAATAAAAGTTATCAACAAAGCAGGACCACGGGGTATTCCGTTGTTGCTGATGTACATCGGTGCCGCGA
This sequence comes from uncultured bacterium, assembly GCA_947084875.1. Classification (GTDB taxonomy): domain Bacteria; phylum Patescibacteriota; class Saccharimonadia; order Saccharimonadales; family Saccharimonadaceae; genus UBA1547. Next base: position 59,775 of record CAMTUF010000003.1, on the reverse strand, counting down.
TTTATTTCGTTGAGCAATCTGGTGGCGGTTTCTGGGAAGTGATTCTTGCACTACTTCAGGCACTTGTCTGGCCTGTGTACGTTATCTATCACGTTTTGCACTTACTTGGTGCCTAAAATTGTTCGTTAAAAAAGTGACCCGCGAGGGTCACTTTTTCTTGTGTGTTAATTTTACTTATTCAGCAATTTCAAACTTGATTGGGTACATACCTAGTGTGACATTCTTGCCAGTAATAGTACCAGTAGCGGCACTCGTGTCATATGTTCCTTGTAGTTCAAAGAATCCTGAAGCACCACTAGCAGACGAGTTAAATACCTTGTCTGATGTCGAGAATGTTCCTGACCCTTTACCATCCAAATTTCCACCGCCCATTGGCTGAACTTTTCCGTCCGACTGGATGTAGTAAAGCTGGTATGACAACGTCGCGTAGGCGTCATTATTGGTTTTACTACCGTCGTATTCGAATGTTAGCGTTTGGCCGTTACCAAATACCACGTTTTTCTCTGGATATTTTGTGACACTTGGATCTGATACAAAATTATATACACCGTCTGGGTCATCTAACTTCGTTGTTGAGTCATTTGTTGTTACCTTGGACGTATCGGACGTCGAATTTTTCGTCATTGTGGTTGCGAGGAAGATTCCGCCTCCGACTATCACGACTGCACCTACGATAATTGCAATGATTGCGACTTTTGGCATGTTGAGCTCCTATTTAATAATTTAATTATACACCCAATTAATCATTCTGAATTGGGGCTGTAGGGGAGGTTAAGTGATTATGCTTGCTCTCTCACAAGACGGCAACTACAATCACACTATTATGACTATGGAGTGGCCAACCGAAGCGGACTTTGATAAAGGTATCCTTAATATACTCGAAAATGATGTCAATGGTGAGTCATTACAACATCTCACTGTCGCCGCGATGGGGGTAGTATTAGATGGCCTGCAAAGAGTCCGCAAGGGCCATATAGATGGCGATGCGCGTGAAGTTCGTCAGGTACTATCCAGAGAACTACTTGATTCATTTGCTGACGATACGGAATTTAGCGTCGGTAAGGAAATCGAGATAGGCGAGAGTTCATTTTATTTACTGCATGACACATCAACCGACTATTTTGTCGTACAGCAACTGGCTGCTGACCAGAAACTCGTTGGTTCAATCGCAACAATTGCCGCTATCGATACAAAAGAGCTTGTTGGTATCGAATCCAAGGTAGGTGCGGCTGTACGATTAGGTAGCGATACAATACCTGATGCTCCTGCAATCTTACTTGAAGGCGTACGGTTTATTACACCTGAGGGCAAGTCGCATGCGCTCTTGCCGCAGCTTCGTGCCCTCATCCCGTTCAATACCCCAAATGTTCATCCTCGTGTTGCCGTGCCGCAAGAAAGCAACGCAGCAGTCAGTTTTTAGCACAAACTACACCGTGGAGTGATAGTATAATCGCTGAAACTATGGTTCACTAGTCTCTAGTATGGCTAATTCAATATCCCAAGCACAATTGATCTATCAATATTATCTTGAACGTCCAAATCAAGTCGTTCCTCATGCTGAAGTCGTGGAGTGGGCGACTGCGCAGTGGTTGGCGCTGACAGGTAAACCACTGGCCGATCCTGACAGAGCGGTTCGGAAGCTCGCGCAAAACGGCGCACTGGTAAAGGTAGGGAAGGGTATGTATAAATATGATCCTGATCATATTGAGCGCCGCGACCTCGAGGATTTTACTGAAGCGCAGAAAAAAGAAATCAAAGAACGCGATGGCTACAAATGTGTCATCTGTGGCAAAGGTCCAAAGGAAGGCGTCGAGTTACATGTCGATCACACAAAACCAAAGGACCTAGGCGGTGAAGCGACAATCGACAACGGCGAAACACTTTGTGCGCAGCACAACTTCTTGAAAAAGAACTACAGCATCACCGAGACAGGCAAGCGCGTGTTCATTAAGTTAAATGCTCAGGCCAAAAAGGCCGATGACAACACGATGATTGCTTTTACGAATGAAATTCTTGCGCTGTATGACAAGTACAGTATCGATACACAGATTACTAAATAACTGCGTAGACTTCTTTTTCGGCTTCAATAGTCTGTAGCTGTTTTGCCATCTGCTTTGCAATTGCTGATACAACAGGTACAACAACTGAATTACCAAATTGTCGGTACATTTGTGTGCGTGACACTGGGACGACGAAGTTCTTCGGAAAGCCCATCAGTGCTTTACATTCATTTTGTGTAAATAAACGAAGCCCCGTGTCGCCGTCTTTCACAAACGTACCCGTTAATCGTTGAATTTTATGATACGACGCAACCAGTGTTTTGACGTGTACTTTTGAGCTTTTATCGACGACCATTGGACGACCGTCGTCTTTTTTGTATATATACGATTTTTGTAATCTTTCGCTAATGCCATAACCCTCAGCGCCTTCTTCGAGGAATTTGTTGATAAAGACTTTGTCGTTTGTACCAACAGGGAATTCAAACTCGTAGTTTTCACCAACTAATTTCTTTTGAAAACCAACGATATAGATTCGTTTGCGTTGTTGGGGCACGCCAAATTTAGAAGAGTCGAGGACTTTGTACGATACGTTATACCCAAGGTCATCGAGCGCTGCTAGGATCACTTTGAATGTATTACCGCCATCGTGAGTAACCAGTCCAGGTACGTTCTCTAACAAAAATCCGCGAGGCTTTTTTTCTTCGATGATACGAACAACATCATAAAACAAAGTTCCTTGTGTTGCGTGTTTAAACCCTTGGCGTTGTCCGATCGAGCTGAATGGCTGGCAGGGGAATCCCGCTAGTAGCACGTCGAAATCAGGGACAGTGGATGCCTGTACTTTTGTAATATCACCATCAGGAAAGTCACCAAAGTTCGCAAAGTACGTTTTTTGTGAATGCGGATCCCACTCTGACGTATACACGCATTCACCACCAGCACTCTCAAACCCCAGACGCGTCCCACCAATGCCCGCAAACAGGTCTATAAAGGTAAACGTGGCGTTTTTGTTTGGTTTCTTCTCCCCAAAGTCCAAGACTGTTTGTATATCACTCATGCTAATACTATTTTACGATAAAAACGGATGTTATAAAAAGTTGAAATTACAACGTATAACACTTTATTATAATTAATATTCACACACGAATATTCCGTAAAATTCCGACGGTAGAATAGTAGATCCACCTAGACTGTAATTAAATCAGTTGGGCCGTTAAGGCAATGATTTTGACACTACCTAGGTGACGGCATCTGTTTATTTTGTCTACTAGGTTCTGTCAATTGGCCGAGGCTCAGATCTATGGACGTGGCCTCTATTTCAAGGTATGCTGTAAACATACCTAATCTTAGAGGCAATATAAAAACATAGAGAGTACTCAAGTTATGGCTAAGCAGTTGAATGAATATACAAAAGAAGAGCTCGTTAAGTATGTAAAAAGTTTAAAAAAACAAAAAACATTTGGCTTAGTTTGGGAAGAAACTCCTGAGCAAGTCGTCAAAGATATTGAAGAAAAATTGCCCATACTTGAAGAAGTCAAGGAACGCGCAATTGGCACGGATGAGCATTCTAAAACTAATTTAATTATTGAAGGAGACAACTATCACTCTTTAAGCACACTCAACTATACACACGCTGGTCAAGTAGATATCATATACATTGACCCACCATATAATACAGGCAATAAAGACTTCATTTACAACGATGCATTTATAAATGAAGAGGATGAATTTCGACACAGTAAGTGGCTTAGTTTTATGAGCAAGCGTTTAGAGTTAGCTAAACATCTTCTAAAAAATACCGGTATTATATTTATTAGTATCGATGATAATGAGCAAGCATATTTAAAACTGCTATGCGACCAGATATTTGGTGAAGAAAACTTTATCGATACTATAATGGTCGAGATGTCGAATACTGGGGGTATGAAAGTCGGTGCAGCAAAGGCGGGGAAAATTGCTAAGAATGGCGAGTTCATATTGGTATATGGAAAATCAACACAACATAAGGACGCTAAGAGAACACCCTTATTTGATTATGTGTCTGGATTTGACACTCATTTCAACCTTTACCTAACAGATCAGAACAAAATTAAAAAGCTTAGTGAAGTTATAACAAAAGACGAACAGGTCTTAAGAGAGTTTGAGCACTTTGGTGTGAAAGCTACAAATGGATCGATTTCTCTAAAATACTTTTCAAAATACTTTGATCAATCAGAGATACTTCAAAAATATGTTCTGAACAATTTGAATAATATTGTTCGTCTAAGAAATGAAATTCCAAACATACCAAAAACTATTCAACTCGAACAGGATAGCTGGACGGAATATTTTAGTGAAAAGCGTCATGATCCGTACTATCTCACACTTGACAGTAAAAACGAGATAGTCCAGCTAGTACCCCTTGCTTATAACTACAGAGAAACGGACGATTTTGTGCCTCGTTATGGTCGATCGGTTATTCGCGGGGATTTCTGGAAAGGCTTCTGGATTGATATGGGCAACATTGGTAAAGAAGGTGGTGTCGAGTTTAAGAACGGCAAGAAACCCGTAAGGTTAATTAAACAATTGCTAAAATGGTCTGTCGGCACTAATAAGGATGCTTTAGTGCTTGATTTCTTTGCGGGCTCTGGAACGACAGGACATGCTGTTCTCGAGCTTAACAAAGAAGACGGGGGTCATCGTACATTTATTCTTTGTACTAGTGGCGTAGAGAAAGAAGTTGAAAATAAAAATATCGCCCAAGATATTACCCATTTACGCATAAGTAATGTCTTACAGCCTACATCTGACAACGTCCGTTACTTCAAAACAGCCTTTGTAAAAAAAGATAATACTCTAGATAAGTTACGTCGTGAGCTATCACCAGCTTGTGAGGGTATGATTCGTATTCGTGAGGCAGCTTACGATCTTGTGATTGATGAGCCCATGCTCAAAGTTTATAAAAATACTCGCGGCCTGACAGCCATAGTATACGATCGTTTTGAACTTGCCGATTATATTCAGAAAATTGAGAATCTTGATACTAATTCGGCTGTCCACCTATATGTGTTCAGCTACGACAAGTCGATACGGAATGAAGAAATGCCGAATGACCTGAAGCATACGTATAAATCACAGCCAATACCAGAAGGTGTTTTAGAGATTTATCGAAAGATCTTTAGGAAGGACGGAGTACAAGTATGATAAGACTAGTAGATTATCAGAAAACAGCAGTGGAACAGCTCACAAAAGCTTACAAAGAACTTTTGTATTCTGGCAATAATAATACTCAGCTTGTATTCAAAAGTCCCACGGGGAGCGGTAAGACTGTTATGGTTGCAAGCTTATTAGACGAGGTTTTAAGAGAACAGTTGCCTGATAGCACAGTATTTATATGGGCGAGCATGAACAAGCTTCACATTCAGAGTCGCACGAAGCTTGAAAATCAATATCTTCCAGATAGCGAGTACAACATGCTTTTACTGGAAGATCTTGAGGACGAGTCACTGGCAACAAACACTATCCTATTCTGTAACTGGGAAAGTCTCTTCAAAACTAAAACAAATGTCGAAACTGGGACGATCACATGGGGGAATACGTATGTCCGTGTAGGAGAGGACGGTCGGAACTTACAGAATGTTATGGAAAAAACTCGACTCGCTGGTAAAAAGGTGGTACTTATTGTAGACGAGGCTCATAGAACATATTTAGGAAAAAACTCTCTGAGACTTGTAGATGAAATTATCCAGCCTAATCTAATACTTGAGGTTTCCGCTACTCCAGTACTTGAACCAAAAGCATCAGATGTATCCATTAACAAGGCTCGTTGGGTCGAAATCGATTTTGAAACAGTGCGCGGTAGTGGGTTGATTAAAAACGAGGCAATAATTAATAACCGAATATCGGACATGGAAGTTGACGGCACCTCGAGTGACCTTGTAGTACTTGAAGCTTCTCTTAAAGAACGTCAACAATTATTATTAAAATATCGGGAACAAGGCGCAAATATAAATCCTTTGATCCTTGTTCAGCTTCCAAGCGAATCCGAGAAACTCAGTGAGGTAGATCAGGACGTAAGGACGAGAGTGGAAAACTTATTGGCTGATAAGGGCATTACATACGAGAATAAAAAGCTTGCTATCTGGCTCAGTAGCGACAAGACAAATAAAGACCTTGTTGATATTGAAGAATCTCCCGTTGAAGTGTTAATTTTTAAGCAGGCCATCGCAACAGGTTGGGATTGTCCACGAGCTCAGATAATCGTGATGCTTCGAGACATTAAATCCGTAACGTTCGAAATTCAAACCATAGGTCGTGTGATGCGTATGCCAGAGCAGAAACACTATAGTGATGAAGCTCTAAATTCTGCCTACATATTTACTAATATTATCAAGCCCCATATTAGTGCTACTGATGATGCTCAGACCTACTTTAAGATTCAAACGAGCAAATTGAAACCTGATATTGAGAACATTGTTTTACCTGACAGCTGGTATTCAATTCGTCGTAACCGACGTCGACTTGGCGGTAATTTTAGAGATATACTTATTACCAACCTTGATGAAGCCTTCGGTATCGTCAACGCAGATTTACTCGCGACTCGTAAAGAAAAAGTTGATAAACTGCTCCAAGTATCGCCCGAGGAACTAACTATACCGATATTATCTGATGTTGTGCTTGAAAATCTTGATAACGTTGATCAAAAACTGTTCAGTGAAAATGAAATGGCAAATTTGATAGCAGACGAGGCATTCATACAGCGTGAATTTGATGCCATATTGCGTTCGTGGGTTTCACCGTACGCTCCTCACGACTCAGTGCCAGTGTTGAGGGGAGCTTTATATAAATGGTTTGATCAGAACGGTTTTTCGGATGAAGGCGAAGTTCAACGAATCGTTACGTGTGCTGACGAATCGAAAAGTGATGCCAACCAACGTCAATTGACAGAAATTATTAATAGAGCAAAGACAGAATATGGTGAAAATACAGGTGAGATTCGAGATTTCTTAACTCAGGACTTTGCTGTTCCTGCCAGTCGCGAGTTTGGTGCAAACTATGAGGTCGCCACCAGTGCTAAACATGCACTATTTCCATACTATAGGGAAAAGAAACCGTATAATACTGAGTTAGCTTTTGAACAGTATATTGATAGTTCGAGGGCGGTCGAATGGTGGTTTCGTAACGGTTATGGGGAGCCAAAATATTTTGCCGTTAATAAACCAATGCTTCTTAATACTATGGAAATTGAAGATAATTTTTACCCAGATTACATTGTAAAATTTTTTGATGGTCGTATTGGTATTTTTGATACCAAAGGTGGATTTACGGCCGAGAACGAAAAGGCAAAATATAAATCCGATGCACTTCAGCAGTATATTCGCGACCATACGGAACTAAACGTCTTCGGCGGCCTTATAGTGCAAGCCGATGGAGGTGCTTGGCTTATCCAGCAAGATTCTGACTACGATAACGATGATTCAGCAAAATGGCAACCTCTAGACTTCAATTGAAACTCTCTAGCTAATTCCTAGACTTATCCACACAATTTTGCTACAATTAAAGGGTTATCAACTCGGCTTATACCAGATATAAGCATCCAAACGGATTCCAGAGGAGGAAATCTAAAATGAAAGATTACGAACTAACCGTTCTGATCCACCCCGACCTAGAGGTCGATATCGACGCGCCATTAAACAAAGTACGCGACATTATTAAAGTTAACGGTGGTACGATCACAGTTGAAGACAACTGGGGTAAGAAAAAGTTAATGTACACAATCAAGAAGCAAGATTTCGCTGTGTACGTGTATTTTGAAGTAAAACTTCCTGCAGACGCACTGCTAAAGATCAGCAACACATTCAACATTACCGAAGAAGTACTTCGTTACCTGTTAGTAACTGTTGATGAAAAAGGCCGAAAAGCTTTGGAAGAGCAAGCAATTGCTGCAAAAAACCGCACATCTACTGATGACGATGACCGCGAAGAACGCGACGATCGCCGCCGCTCACGTGATAATAAAGAAGAGGAGTAGGGGTTATGGCAAAAAGTATCAACCAAGTTATCCTGATGGGACGACTCACGCGCGATCCTGAACAGCGCACCACCACTAGTGGTAAAACAATCGCAAGCTTCAGCATCGCTGTTGATCGCGGTGGTGAATCAGATGCTGCAGATTTCTTTGAAATTACTGCATGGGAAAAATTGGGCGAACTGGTCGTTCAATACCTAGCAAAAGGTCGCCGCGTGTTAGTCCAAGGACGATTGCGCCAAGACAGCTGGGACGACAAAGAAACAGGTAAAAAGCGCAGCCGCGTCGAAGTAACTGCAACTGACGTTACTTTCCTGGATGGTCCATCTGATGGCAACAACGGTGGCGGTTCATCTGCTCCTCGCTCAAGCGCACCTGCAAAGAAGAGCAACGACGTCGTTATCGAAGACATTGATGACAAACCTATTGATTTATCAGAGATCCCATTTTAACTAACTAAACAAGGAAAGGAGACCCGAGGGAAAAGAGCAGTCGGAGTCGGCGGATTCACTCCGCGACACCGCACGATGAGAAAAACCGTAGGTTTGTCTCATAAGCCCTTGGGCGGAATATATTATGGCAATTAAAAGATTTAAAAAAGACACCCCAGCATTTTTTGACTACAAAGACGTCAAAACACTGCAACGATTCATCAACATTTACGGTCAGATCGAGCCAATCGGCAAGACTGGTCTGTCTGCAAAACAACAGCGCCAACTAGCGGTTGCAATCAAGCGTGCACGTCACCTTGCATTGTTACCATTCGTAACCCAAGGATAGATCTATGGCTCAGTATTCGCCAACAGATCTGAAAAAGGGTGTTGTCGTACAGATCGACGGCAAACCATACCGCGTGACTGACTATAACCAAAAGGTTATGGGCCGTGGTGGAAGCATTGTGAACGTTAAGTTGAAGAACTTGATCGATGGCAGCGTGATTCCAAAAACATTCAAAGGTCAGGAAAAAATTGATTCAGCCGACGTGACTAGCCGAAGCGTACAGTATTTGTATACGGACGGTTCCAGCTACCATTTCATGGATCCTGAATCGTTTGAACAGTTTGAACTGCCATCAGAACTCGTAGATGATGCAGCAGGCTACCTAAAAGAAGGCGAAGGCCTGAGCCTGCAGTCATTTGACGGTATTATTACCAATGTTGAACTGCCAAAGAACGTCTACCTGGAAGTTACCTACACCGAAAGCGTGACAAAAGGTGACACAACCAGCAGTGTGCTAAAGGACGCAACACTCGAAACTGGCCTTGTCGTAAAGGTCCCATCATTCATCAATACTGGTGATGTAATCTCTGTTGATACTGCAACTGGTGCTTACCGCGAACGAAAGAAAGCGTAGGAACACGTGACTAAACAGCGCCTTGATATGGTTATGACGGCGCGAGGCATGACAGCGACTCGCTCTCAATCCGAGAGTTGGATCAAAATGGGCAAAGTGACCGTTGATGGTCATGTCATGACAAAACCTGGGCTGTTTGTTCGTCCTGATGCTGTCATTAAGTTATTGGCAGAGCAGCAATACGTTAGTAGGGCAGGATTAAAATTAGCGTCTGTCGCTGAAATTCTAAAACTCAACTTTCGTGGCAAAATCGTCCTGGATGTCGGTAGCAGCACGGGCGGATTTACTGATTACTCTCTGCGAAACGGGGCGAAAAAAGTCTTTGCCGTTGATGTTGGTACCGACCAACTGCACCCGAGCTTGCGTCGTAATCCACAGATTGAATTACATGAAAAAACCGACATTCGCGACTTTTATTTGAAAGTAAAACCCGACATTATCGTCATCGATGTATCGTTTATTAGTCTGCGCGATATCTTGCCGCATCTGCACCAAAATTTATCGGGTCCTGATACGCAGATTGTTGCGATGGTCAAACCACAATTCGAAGCAGGCAAGGACCAAACGAATAAAGGCATTATCAAAAACGACTCAATCCGCCGCCAAATCCTCAAGGACTTCGAAATCTGGGCAAAAGAGCACTTCGTGATCATAGACAAACGCGACAGTGACGTCGCCGGTGCCAAAGGCAACCAAGAACGCTTCTACCTGCTAAAACCTACCTTCAGCTAACATCAGCAGCGACGCTAACCTTCGACAATCTTCGCCCCCCATTTCCCCGTTGCATAGGATTATCCTTTGTTAAGCTAAATATAAGTTTTAATGAGCGTTTTTTGGTGAAGGGTCGGCTGTTTTGATCTTGGATGTGCCATTATGCCAAGAGCCACAAAACTTACATACATACTGCGTAAGAGTTGGTTTAGGGGCACTAAGCGCCGCATCAATTTCTGTGCGATATTTCTTCTTCATTTTTTCGCCAATCGTACAATAGTCATTTGGATTTGTTGGGAGAGGATAGGCTGCGCTTCGTTTTTTGTGCTTCATGTGATTAGACGTTAAAACGGAACTCAACAATGTCACCTGGTTGCATAATGTATTCTTTGCCTTCGGTTCGCATTTTGCCAGCTGCTTTGGCGGCTGCTTCTGAGCCCACCGCGATAAGGTCATCGTAGTCAACAATGCTTGCTGCGATAAAGCCACGTTCGAAATCACCGTGGATCACACCAGCTGCCTGTGGGGCAGTAGCGCCTTTTTTGATCGTCCAGGCGCGAACTTCGTCAGCACCCGCGGTTAGGTAACTTTGCAACCCCAAGATGTCGTAGGCAGCATGGATCATTTGTCCAAGACCTGTCTCGCTGACACCGTAACTTTCCAGTAATTCGGTTGCATCTGCCTCTGGTAAGCCTTTAATTTCGTCCTCTAGTTGGGCGCATACAAAAATTGTTCGGGCAGGCGATACGAGGGCAGATAGCTCTGCCTTTTTAGCGTCATCAACCAGCGTATTTTCATCGACATTAAAGGCGTAAATAACAGGCTTTGCTGTTAGTAAATGCAGGTCACTGACGTATTCCATGTTAAGCGAATGCAGAGCAGAAAGCGGTGTGCCTGCGTTCAAGTGATCCAGTAGTTCTTGAAGGTATTCGGCAGCGACGCGTGACTTGGGAATCGCTTTTGATTCTTTGATGACTTTTGGCAGGCGCGTTTCGATGGTTTGAATATCAGCCAGAATCAATTCAGTATTAATAATTTCGATATCGCTTTTTGGATCGATACGATTCTCGACGTGCAGGATATCGTCGTTATTAAATGCACGAACGATATGAACAATGGCATCGCATTGGCGAATATTGGCAAGGAACTTGTTGCCGAGACCTTCGCCTGTACTGGCGCCTGCGACGAGTCCCGCGATATCAACAAACGTGACGGTTGCGGGGACTACTTTTTTAGATTGGTATAGGTCGGACAAAACCTGCAAACGCGGATCAGGTACGGCAACGATCCCTGTGTTTGGCTCGATTGTTGCAAAAGGGTAGTTGGCCGCCAAGATATCGTTATTTGTGAGCGCATTAAATAATGTCGATTTACCGACATTTGGCAGTCCGACGATACCGATAGACAAACTCATTACCCTTAATCATACCATAACAGGGGTGAGTGACGAAAAGTTAATCGTCTGACGGACTTGCGATAGAGGCATAAACAGCTTATGATTAATATTGTAATGATATCAGTCGCTCGGCGTCTCCAGTGGAAAAAAACAGTTTTAGCGGTCGCTATACTCTTGATTGTCGCTCTATCGAATACGTTGTGGTCGGCGCTGGTTCGCGGATATACGTTTCCTACTGGTAATGGGTCAGGATGTACTTCTTCGTGGTGTACGGGGCCCGGTAATGTTAATGCTGGCTGGAAAGTATTTGCTTTAAGTGGAGGTGGGCCAGGTGGTAACAATGGTCGCGGATTCGTTTCGGATTCTTCTATAACATGGGCTGATGTGCAGGCACGATGTGGTTCTTATGCTGGTATAACGAAAGCGTATGTCTTTGTTACACAACGAATAGGTGCGAGCAGCCCCTATTTGGGACTTAACTACGAAAGCGGAATGCCAGGCGTCCCAGGTTATCAAGATGCTAGCCCTGGTCAGGCGTATGTTTATTATGCAGATGCGGTAAGATTTGACCCAGGAACGGCCAGTGGCTCGTGGGGCTCATCAGTCGGTGCGTTTTGTTACTATGATAATCCACCATGGGCCGTAACGGTCACAGCAAGTGCTAATAAAACCACTGCTGAACCTGGTGAAAAGATTACATGGACGCACAGAATCAATAATGATGGACCCAACACAACCAATCGGGTAATTACGTGGCGCTCTCAGGATAGGGGATGGTCAAACGCGGCAGGAGCTAACTGGACGCTTGCGTCAGGAACTGCGAGGAACGGTGGCGATACCAAATCTTCAACTGATTATACCGTCACACTTTCTGATGTTGGTAAGCAAGTCTGTCGTACCACCATTGCTACGCCTGCGAACAATCTGGGAGGGACGGTTGAGTCTGCGCTCGCCTGTGTGACAATCGGTAAAAAGCCAAAGGTCCAAATACATGGCGGTGACTTAATAGTCGGACGTAGTTTTTCGGATGGAGCAGCGCCGACAGGTACTGTTGTGGTTGAAACAAGTCAGACTGTGAAGAATCGATAATGAAAGAACATATGACAAAAAGTATCGGTCTTAAGAGCTTCAGGCTTGTTGCTGTAGTGAGCCTTGTTTCACTGGTTGTTGCGTCGCTCATAGCAATTATAAGTGCTTCGTCGGCTCACGCGCTTTCACGAGGCGGTCCTGATACAAGTGATTTTGGTGGACAGACTGCTCGCTATGCGTTGCAGGATACTAGTCAGTTGCGTGTCACAACAATCAGGGTTCCAGTCTACTTCCCAACAAACCCAGGCACGATAACTGTAACGGCTGATAACTTTAACTGGGAAGATTATGCAGCGACCCCGAATCCTGGTATTAGCTTGAATGGTACAAATTACTATCCACCGGTGAGTGGAGGTTCGAGAAATTTCAATCTTGGAGGTTTTGTTTTTGATTCTAATACGGGCTATTACAGTGCATATATTACGGCGAGGCTAATTCCAGTATCAGGCGGTACGTCGTTAATTGATTTTCGCCTGACCGTTCCTGCACCTGGAATCATTGGCTATAGCGCAACTAGTGGATCGAGCTTTGCAGTTGCTAATGAAGCACGTTGTGGCAGTAACTGTCGTTATTATAATTATGTACTGCCATTTGCCACGCAGTGTAACACAGCTGCTAATCAGTCAAAATCACTCGTCATTTATGACGGAGACAATGGCGCTTCGGGTATTCAGCCGAGCAGGTACTCTGTGACAATTCGAGATGAAACGGATGGGACGAGCCGTTCATACAACTCTCCTTCACGAGGAAGTGATGGTAACGGAGGAACGGCATATTATGACTTTACGGCCATACCATACCATAAGTACACAGCACGTGTTAATGGTGTCTTTGCAAACAATGTCATGCAGATTCAACTGCCATATGACAGTATTTACGCGCTCGTTGACTGCCAGTCACTCGAAGCAAAAGATCGTATGTATGGTAGCTGGGTTGAATACGGGATCTTCTCTGTAGGGATCGTGAGAGGCACAGGATCAGGATCGGCCTTTGCAGGACCAAAAGGACTGTCAAATACTGCACTATGTGATTACAGCAAGCTAACTTTTGTAAATACGACTACCTCAAATCCACGAAAGAATTGTTCTGATTCTACAACTGTCGGTGGTTATTCGACAGGACGTACGATACCCAACATTGCCGCCAATTTCCCGATTGTTACGTCTGGAACAAATCAAACGCCAACGTTTGATAATAATGCAGCACGACCACAAGGACTATACACGTCTGCTAATAACCTGACGATTGGTAGCGCAACGACACCAAAGGTTATTGCAAAAGGTCAATGGGCAGTCATCAATGCCCCCAATGCTGACGTCACCATAGCGGGGGACATCCTATATGACGGAGGTGATCTGCAGTCTATCGGAGATATTCCTCAACTTGTCATTATTGCTAAGAATATCTTTATTAACCCGAACGTCAAACAAGTTGATGCCTGGCTGATTGCTAAAGGGACAGCTGTAGGTGAAGGGGTGCTTGATACCTGCCGCATCAACCCATCGTACGCGTATAGGTTGACCAATGCGGAGTGCGTAGAGAAACTGACCGTGAATGGTCCTGTCATGGCGCAGCATCTGTGGCTACGGCGAACGGCAGGTTCGGGCGTCGATGACGCGAGCGGAGATCCTGCAGAAGTCTTTAATATTCGTCCAGATTCGTATCTGTGGGCGTTTGCTCGAGCTTCGACGACAGGTCGCATTGAGTCGGTTTACAGCAACGAGCTACCACCTCGGTTCTAAGAACCTGTGACTAATCTGTACTTGTTGCTTGCTTTTACGCTTGTGCTTTCGGTATAATGATAACCAATATGGCATTACTAAAAGGAGTGGGCGACTTTTTTGCACTGGACATCGGTACCAACGCGGTACGTGTAGTTCAGCTCTCTTCGGTAGGCGCCGATAGTTGGGTGCTGCAGCACTATGGGTATGTGCCATTGGACGAACGAGCAACAGGGACAGGGTCAGCAGAAAGCTTGCGACGTTTGGGCGAAGTCATTATGACCGCTGTGGGTCAGAGTGGCATCAAGGACAAGAACGTGGCCATCGGACTACCATCTAGCAAGACGTTTACTACTGTTATTGATATCCCTTCTATGCCTGAAGCAGAACTGAAAAATACGATTAAATACCAGATGGACCAATACATTCCAATGGCGATTGACGAAGCAAAGGTAGACTGGGCACTTTTGGGGCAATCACTTCATGACCCTAAACAACAGGAAGTACTGCTTGCAAGTACAGCTAACGCCTATGCTGAAGAGCAATTAGAATTTATTGAAAGCCTTGGGTTTAACGTGATTGCTGCTGAGCCAGATCCGCTGGCGATGATCCGTTCGTTACTGCCTGCAGGCGTCAAAGATGCACGTTTGATTATTGACGTCGGTGAACAGTCAACAGACCTTGCTATTACATTCGGAGATAGCCCACGACTCGTTCGCACCATCCCTATGGGGCTTCGCTCACTAATTAAAGCGGCCGTACAGAATCTCAATGTTCAAGAAGATCAAGCGCGTCAATTTATCTTGAAATTTGGTCTTGCTCCTGATCGTTTGGAAGGACAAGTGTACCGTTCGATCGAGACAACTCTCGATAGCTTTGCTGGAGAACTAGTCAAATCTATCAAATTCTTCCAGACGCGCTATCCTAATACTCCTGTTGGTGGTATTTTGCTGTCAGGTTTTTCTGCTGTTGTGCCTCAGTTTGGTGATTATGTCGCTGCAAAAACAGGTATTGCTGCCTCTGTCGCTAATCCATGGCAGCGCGTCAAAGTTGCCCAGGCTGACCAACAGCGCTTAGCGGGTATTGCATCTGAATTTGCTGCAGTTATTGGTTTGGCTGAGAGGAGGAACTCGTAATGATTGAGATTAACCTCGTCCCTGATGTCAAACAAGAACTCATCAAGGCACAACGGGTCCGAGCAACGGTTATTTCTTTCTCGATTTTGATTGGTTTTGTGAGCGCAGGTATTGTGACGCTGCTTGCAGTGTATGTATTTGGGTTCCAAACGATTCGTAGCGGCCTGGCGGATAACGCCATCAAAGAGGGAGCTGCAACGCTTTCAAGTACGGAAGACTTATCTAAAACACTGACTATTCAGAACCAGCTCACAAAAATCACTGCAATGCACGCTGATAAGAAAATAGATTCACGTATTTTTAACGTGTTAGCCGCTATTATTCCACCCTCACCAAATGACATCAAAATATCGACGCTTGCGATTGATT
Source organism: uncultured bacterium (assembly GCA_947084875.1). Taxonomy (GTDB): domain Bacteria; phylum Patescibacteriota; class Saccharimonadia; order Saccharimonadales; family Saccharimonadaceae; genus UBA1547. Next base: position 43,992 of record CAMTUF010000003.1, on the reverse strand, counting down.
CGACGGCAGGAACAATTGTTATCGAAGGTCAAGCAGCCAATAGTTATGCAGCCGTTGAGGTGTTCAAGAAGACAATTGAGGGCGCTAAGGTGAAGTTCACGGCCGATGGTAGCGATCAAGAGGTGATCTTGGCATCAAACGTCAGTACGGGTGATACTAGTTACGGTGAAGATTCGACAGGATCAAAGGTGCTGCGCTTTAGCATGACGTTTACATACGCTCCCGAGCTATTTTCGCCTGCGTCAACAAACCTGAAGATTGTTATCTCGACGAACGGTAATGCCACTGACTCCTACCTAGGTGTACCAAAGAGTATTTTTGTCGATCGAGCAGTAGATATACAGGCGGAGGATAACTAATATGCAACCGAATGACGTAGCAGTTCGCAAACGAACCCAGATTGCCAAAGCAAACCGCATGATGTTTATGTGGGTAGCAGGTGTGTCTGTAGTAGTTGGGTTTGCCTTAGTCGGATCAATATTCTTGGCTCAAAAGCTATTCTTTAACGAGAAGATGATTGGCGAAAAAGAAAAAACAGTGGCTATTTTGAAAGCAAATAACGCGAATGTATCTGAACTTGAAGCGCAGGTCCGTGTGCTTGATAGTAACCAAGCATTGCTTGATTCAAAGGCGAAACCTGACGATCAGCCAATTCAGGCCATTCTTGACGCTTTGCCATCAGAAGCAAACTCACTTGCGCTTGGTGCGTCTTTGCAAAGTAAATTACTCGCAGGTATTGAAGGATTGACCATTCAATCACTCCAAGTTGACCCAGTTATTGGTGTCGAACAACTTTCAACTGATAATGTTGTTCAAGACACGAGTGCCACTGGTGCTTCTGCAAACCAAATTACATTCCGCTTCGCAGTGAGCGGTGCCCCTGACTCTTTGAAAGCAGCACTCGACCGACTAGAGCGTTCAATACGAGCAATCGATATTGTGACACTCCGTATTGAAAGTCAGGGAGCAAGCCAAGTGTTGACTGTTGAGGCACGAGCATTCTACGAACCGTCTGTCGTTGTTGAACTAAAAGATAAGTTGGTAAAGCCATGAATACCGTTAGAACCAGCCAGATTGACATGAAGATAGTACAGCAACGCACCTATACTAATTGTAAAGGGGTTCTAACGGCATGAAAAAAACTGATCTCGCCATGATTGTATTTATCGCCTCTGTCAGCATGCTGATTGCTTACTTTGTTGGTAATAGTATTTTTGGGAATGTCACGAACAAAGGCCAACAGGTCAAGACAATTGAGGCTATTAGTACGACTGTCCAAGAGCCAGATAAAACTGTCTTTAATACCAATGCCATTAATCCTGCTGTCGAAGTTCAAATTACTGGATCTGAACAAGACACGACGACAACCACACCGACACCTACAGACTCAGGTAGTCTTCCAAATACAACCGAACCAGGTACACAGTAGGGTTATGGGCCTATGGCACTCTTAACAAGCGATGTCCAAGGAAAACTAATACGACTCCTTATTGACGAAGGACTTGTTACCGAATCCGTTCTAAAGGATGCTGAAGCGAAATCAACCAGTTCTAACCAGCCGCTTTTTGCTATTCTGACCGAGCAACATATTGTTGATGACGAAATGTTGACTCACGCTATTGCGCAAGTGTCAGGTGTGCCGTACGTTAACTTGACCAATAGCATCATCGATCAAAATGTCTTGGCCTTGTTGCCTGAAGACGTTGCCGAGCGTTTCATGGCAGTGCCACTCGCCGAAATCCAAAACCGCTTAGCGGTGGCCATGATTGATGCTAATAATGTCCAAGCAGTCGATTACCTGGCTAATCGTATCGAACGTCCACTCAAGGTCTTTATGGCATCGGAAGCAGGTGTTCGCCATGTACTTGATCAATATCGAACGGACCTTTCGAGCGTTGGTGAGGCTGCCGAGGCGTCACAGGCAGAGGCAAGCAACGATACTGATAATGAAGTCAAAACAATCGTTGAAGATTCTCCAATTAGTAAAGCCCTGAGTACTATTTTGGAGTATGCAGTTAAATCTCGAGCAAGCGACATTCACATCGAACCGCTGGAGGGTACACTAAAGATTCGTTGTCGAGTTGATGGTGTTTTGCGTGAGATCATGCAACTACCAAAAAGCATCGAACCTGCTCTTGTGAGTCGAATAAAAATTTTATCCAACCTGAAGATTGACGAACACCGTATCCCTCAAGATGGTCAGTTTACGGTAAAAGTAGCCAACAAAGAAGTTGACCTTCGTATCGCCATTAGCCCTGTTGTATGGGGAGAACAAGTGGTGATTCGTCTGCTTGATAAGTCAGGAAATACATTTGATATTGAACAAATGGGCTATGCTGGTCGCGCACTTCGCGCTATTCGTCGCGGTATTAAACACCCGAACGGCATGGTTCTGACATCTGGACCAACGGGTAGTGGTAAGACAACTAGTTTGTATGCGCTGATTAAAGAAATCAAAAACGACACCGTTAATATTGTGACCCTGGAAGATCCAGTCGAGTATAAAATGGACGGGGTCAATCAAATTCAAGTTAACGCTGAAGTAGGACTGACCTTTGCTACAGGCCTTCGCTCGATTTTGCGTCAAGACCCCGATGTGGTGATGGTAGGAGAGATCCGTGATGACGAAACCGCTAACTTGGCAGTTCAAGCAGCTCTGACAGGGCACTTGGTATTTAGTACACTCCACACTAACAGTGCAGCGGGCGTGCTACCGCGTCTTCTTGATATGAATATCGAACCATTTTTGATTGCAAGTACAGTCAATACCATTATCGGTCAGCGCCTGGTGAGGCGAGTCGGAGCAAATCGTACGTCGTACCAATCGAATCCGATCGAAACACAAAATATTCTGACGACTATAGGTCACTTGTTACCCAAAACTCAAGAGGAAGTAGCAAGAGTAGCACAAGATTTAGGCTACAAAGACTTGCCTCTGGCAGGCCAAAGCGCTTATACTTTAGTCAAGGGTATCGACTCACCACAATCTCCACATGGATACAGTGGTCGTGCCGGGCTATACGAAGTGATGGATGTGAACATTGATATTCAGAACTTGATTATAGCCAGGTCAACGAGCTCCGAAATTCAGCGCTTAGCTGTTTCGCAGGGAATGATTACGATGCGCCAAGATGGATACTTGAAAGCTTTGCAGGGAATCACGACAATCGAAGAAGTGAACCGAGTTGCAGCGGATACAGCATAATGAAAGAGGTGGGAAATGAATAATCAAGAACTAAGAATCGAAGTACTGCTAGAAGAAGTAGTGCGAAGACGTGCCTCTGACTTACATATTCAAGTTGGCTTGCCGCCGATGCTTCGTATTGACGGCTCACTCATGGCACTTGCTGGTTTTAATCCTCTTGATGAGCCCGCTGTCGAAACATTGGTATTTGCTATTTTAGACCAAGACCAACGACAAATCCTGTTAAAAGATAAGGAATTCGACTTTAGCTTTGCTTTCGGCACTCTGGGTCGCTTCCGTGTAAATGCGTACCACGAACGGGGTAACTTGGCAGCAGCGCTTCGTTTGATTCCAAATGAAATTAAGACACTTAGTGAACTGGGAATGCCAAATGTTGTGCTGAGTTTTGCTGACTATCCACGCGGACTAGTCCTTGTCACTGGACCAACAGGAAGCGGTAAATCGACGACACTTGCAGCACTTGTCGACAAAATTAACACCGAACGTTCACAGCATATTATTACTATCGAAGACCCAATTGAATTTACGCACAAATCAAAAAAGTCTGTTGTTGTACAACGTGAAGTACACTATGACACCTACAGTTTCTCGGCTGCGCTTCGTTCAAGCCTCCGTCAGGACCCTGATGTGGTATTGATTGGAGAGATGCGTGACCTTGAGACAATTAGCGCTGCAATCACCATTGCTGAGACGGGTCACTTAGTATTTGCGACACTTCACACCAACAGCGCCGCACAATCGATTGACCGTATGATTGACGTATTTCCTCCACACCAGCAGCCACAAATTCGTGCGCAGTTGTCGAATATCCTGATGGCTATTTGTTCGCAACGTCTTGTCCCATCTATTGGTGGTGGTCGTGCTGTGGCGGCAGAGATCCTTGTTGCCAACTCGGCAGTGCGCAATATTATTCGTGAAGGTAAAGCTCACCAACTTGATGCCGTTATTCAGACTGGTGCTGACCAAGGTATGCAGACAATGGATAGAACGCTTGTCAGTTTGGTCCAGAACGGTACAGTGACATATGACAACGCTCGTGAATTTGCCGTTGATATTACAGAATTTGAAAGGCTAATAAGAGGCTAGATGAGTGAAGAAATTTAATTACGAAGCCCGTGATCAGGCAACGAACAAGATTGTAAAATCGACCTTACAGGCCGATTCGGAAAACGCAGCTGCACGACTTCTTGTAAAACAAGGCTTCACACCACTTTCTATTAAGGAAACACTCGGCGACGGAGGCTTTTTAGAGAAAATTACTGGTCGCATTACTACTAAAGACAGGGTAGTATTTATGCGTCAGCTTTCAACACTGATTGCAGCGGGTCTCCCGCTTTCTCAGAGTCTTCATACAGTGCTTGATCAAACAGAAAACAAGCAGTTCCAAGGTGTTTTGCAAGAGGTGATTGCCTCTGTTGAAGGTGGTAAATCTCTATCCGATTCGTTCAAGAAACACGACAAGGTATTTGACCCTGTTATTATTGCGCTTGTATCTGCGGGTGAAGCATCAGGTACCTTGGACGAGTCACTACACCGTGTTGCTGATCAGCAAGAAAAGGATGCCGCAACGATGAGTAAAATTAAGGGTGCATTGACGTACCCTGTGATCGTGCTGGTTGTTATCTTTGGTGTGATGGCATTCATGTTGTTTACAGTAGTGCCACAAGTTGAAAAACTATACGGTGATCTAAAAAGAGAACTACCATTCATTACCCAGATTATGGTAAGTGTAGCGGACTTTCTGGCGATGTTCTGGTGGCTTACGCTCATTGCTCTCGGCGTGGGTATTTACTTCTTGATGCAATACCTGAAGACAGAGAATGGCATCAAGGCAATGGACACATTCAAATTGAACGTCCCTATCTTTGGTAAAATGTTCCGAAAACTATATATGGCTCGTTTTGCGCGTACGGGCCAGACGCTCCTCGCTAGTGGAGTGAGTATGTTGGATATGTTGTCTATTACCTCTAAGGCCGTCAATAATACGATTCTTGCCAAAGGTATTTTGCACGCTGCCGAAAAGGTAAAGGGCGGTAAGGCGTTGTCCGTCGCGATCCAACCAGAGAATTATATCCTCCCTCTGATTCCACAAATGATCAGCATTGGTGAACAGTCTGGTCGTATAGATGAAATGATGGGAAAGGTTGCGCAAGTCTATGAGGACGAGCTTGATGAACAGATTCGAACGATATCAACGTCAATTGAACCTATTTTGATGGTTGTATTGGCTGTGGTTGCTGGTGGTATGGTTGGAGCTATCCTGTTACCAATCTATAGCTTGGTGAACGGCATAAATGTATAGACAGGTAGCATCGGATGCGTTATCATTAAGCGTAAGCGGTATACGCACTAGTAACAAAGTTCATATGAAAGGTGGAAAAGTTCCTATGAACGCTCAGCGAAAAGAAAAAGGATTTACAATTATCGAAGTCGTGTTGGTGCTCGCCATCGCAGGACTTATCTTCTTGATGGTCTTCTTGGCACTCCCTGCCTTGCAGAGTAGTCAGCGTGACGGTGCACGTAAGAATGATGCGGGTACGATTGCATCGGCTATAACGAATTTCTCGAGTAATAATAGAGGATCAACACCAACGACTGCTCAGTTAGTACAGTACGTAAAAGGTCTCTCGGATAATACAACTCCTACGGCAGCCTCAGCGCTTCCTACTGCTACGGCATCACCTGGCTTGTGGGTTCAGACTCTGAGTCTTTCTGGCACTGCCACTGCCACCGTAGCACCTAACGATAGTTCTGCAATCGTGAGCTTTGGTACTAAATGTAGTACCGTAGGCGCAAATGGTTATACGGTCAGTGCAGGAACGAAACGTCAGTTTACTGTTGTGATGAAAGTTGAAGCAGGTGGCGGTACCTGGTATTGCCAAGATAGTTAATTAAAACAATGAGCCGCATCAGCGGCTCATTTTAATACACATCGATTATCTGTTATGCTAGTGCTTATGGAAACGACTATTTTGTATATCGCACTTGTTCTTGTCGGGTTGTGTTTAGGGAGTTTTGCAGGTGCAACGGCTTGGCGACTGCGTGCTCGACAATTGGTGCAAGACAAGGAAGCAGGGCAGAATTATAACCACACAGAGTATAAAAGTCTGCACAAGTTAGCCTCCGCATCAGTGACGAAGGACCGTTCTCAGTGCCTTCATTGTTCATACGTGTTGAAGTGGTATGATTTGATACCTGTTTTGAGCTGGATAGTACTACGAGGGAAATGTCGAAACTGCCGTAAGCCTATTGGGTATCTAGAACCACTGATTGAACTTGGTGTTGCAGCATTCTTTGTATTATCGTATATGCTGTGGCCATATTCGCTCAGTACGCCCTTTGAGATTGGACGATTAATTATTTGGCTCGCATCAGGCGTTGGTTTGGCGATCCTGTTTATCTATGACCTAAAGTGGTTTTTGTTGCCCGATAAAGTTAACCTTACATTGATTGGCCTCGGCGTACTGAGTAGTATTTTTGTACTCATCAACTCTGAAGACTTAGTGAGCACGTTGGGAAGCATCGGCGGCGCAGTGATCGTCCTTAGCGGTATATATTTTGTGTTGTACAAAATATCAAAGGGAAAATGGATTGGGTTTGGTGACATCAAACTTGGTTTAGCCCTCGCACTTTTATTGGCGGACTTTAGGCTGGCATTTCTCGCCTTGTTTGCCGCGAATCTTATTGGGTGTTTGATTGTTATCCCACAAATGATCGCAGGGAAATTAAAACGGGATTCACATGTACCTTTTGGACCATTATTGATTGCAGGAACTGTTGTTGCTCAGCTTGCTGGATTGTATCTGGTTGAGTGGTACCTCGGGACTGTGTTCTAAGGGTTATATCACCTTGGTGCTTATGCTATAATGATGCCAAATGGGCACAACTAACAACTCTGGATTTACCATACTTGAGACGATGCTGTTTTTGGCGATCACAGGGGTAATGATTGTCGCTTTGCTTGTTGGTGTGGGGACTTCTATTAATATTCAGCGCTACCGTGACAGCGTAACGTCGCTGAAAGCGCTACTGCAGAGTCAATATAGTAGTATCGAAAATGTGCAAAATAGTCGTGACAATAACTGGAGGTGTGATTCGACTGCCCGAACGACGCAATCAGGCGCGCTGCAAGCAGTCGGACAGAGCGACTGTATCATCATTGGTCGCTATATCGAATTAAACGGTAACAACGTAAAAATTGCTGCTGTTACTGGGTTTGAGAACACAAGTATCGCTCGATCTGGTGATGACGTTAATATCATTAAAACAGTCTATACATTGGGGCTTTCAACAGTCATCCAAGATCAAAAGACCTTAGAGTGGGGTACGACAATTGCATGGCCCGTAGGAACAGGTACAGGTAGTCGATCAGTTGGCATCTTGATTCTTCGTTCACCAGACACAGGTTCTATCTATACATTTAGTATGGATACGCCAGTTCCGATTGGAAGCGCTACCGATGCGACGTTAAAAGCAATGATCGTTCCTGGTGTGACGGCCGTACAAAATCAAAGAGAAAGGATTCTTTGTTTAGATTCACAAGGACTTGTATCTCCTGCGGTTAACTTTACAGGTGGCAACATGGCGGTTGTTATTAAGGCACGAGCTGCAAGCGAGTCGGCTATCGAAACACGTTCAAACGAACTTATGGCGACTCAGCCAGGGACTCCACAATGCTAAAGCAACGACGAGATCGTGGAGACACACTGATTGAAGTACTTTTTGCAGTGAGTGTCTTTAGCCTTGTTGCTATCGGTGGTCTTGCCGTGATGAACCAAGGTTCTGCTGCATCACAGCGGTCACTCGAAATAACACTTGTGCGTGAGCAAATGGATGCACAAGCAGAAACGTTACGCTTTCTTAATAGTTCGTATGTCGCAGCATTTCGTAGTGGCGCGAGCTATGCAGCAAACACGCCAGCAGGCCAGTGGGCGTTGATGTCGGATAACATCAAAACGTATCCGATTGCTAATAATACCCAACTGGGAGCTACCGCGTGTCCTACGACATACCAACGAGGAAGCTTTGTAGTAAATCCTCAGTTAGCGACCTTCGTACAAGGTGTGCAGCGGCCAGCTACGACATTTGCTCAGATTAACTACGTCACGGGTCAGCAGATGATTTCTAGTGCTGATGGCATATGGATCGAGGCGACGAGCTATGATCCAACAACGAGCGGGGACACGGCTCAGTTAAACATTGGCTATATTGATTTTCGTATTTTTGCATGTTGGGATAGTTTTGGACAAGAACTGCCTGTGACGTTAGGGACGATTGTGAGGTTATATGAGCCACGGTAGTAAAAAGAGCGGGTTTACTCTCATTGAATTACTGCTTGCAATGGGGTTCATTTCGGTATTACTGCTTGCGATCGCAATGACTATTTTACAAATTGGCGCTGTCTACAACCGTGGCATGATCGTCAAAGAGGTTAACCAGACAGGAAGAAACCTTTCAACAGAACTACAAAGCGCCATCATTAAAACATCTCCTTTTTCTATCAGTCAGACAACAGGAAGTCGTTACTTTAAACAGGGGAACCCAGCTTGGGGTGGACGGCTATGTCTAGGACAATACAGCTATATTTGGAACTACGGTTCGGTCCTTCAAACCAATACCTCACCGACGCGTAATCTCTATACGGGCGAAGCGTTGCTTATTGGCGCTAACAGCAATCCAATTCGACTAGTGAAGGTATATGATACCTATGGAGCGTATTGCACGAACCTAAATATGACCATTGATCCAACTAATGCCACAGAGCTATTAAATGTGGGTGATCACAATCTTGCAATCCATGACTTCTACATTGGTACTTCAACGTCTGCTGATGACACTAAAACTGGTCAACGGTTGTATAGCCTCAACTTCACTATCGGGACGAACGAAACAAGCACGTTGCTCACGGATGCATCAAATGTTGTCATCAGTTGTAAGGGCCCAGGTACTGTTGGTGCTGACTTGTCGTACTGTGTTGTGCAGAAGTTTAGTATTGCAGTCCGTGCGGGTAATATGGTCCAATAGAATGAGAAAGAGGGTAGTCATGGGCATACAACAAAAAGAACGTGGAGCAGTCTCTTTATTTATCGTGATTTTTGCTGCACTTCTTATTACGGTTGTAACTGTAGGTTTTATACGATTGATGCTTGCCGATCAACAGCAGGCGAGCAATAATGATCTCTCTCAGAGTGCCTATGACGCAGCTCAGGCAGGTATTGAAGATGCAAAACGTGCTTTGTTGCGTTATCAAAATATTTGTTCAACAGGTGATTCCGTTGCCTGTGCCACTGCCTACAACGAAGTAACAGCCGCAACGAGTTCCAACAAATGCAACCAAGGCTTGGTGCGTATCATTTCGCCTAGTCTTTTGGCTGCAAATGAAGTCCCCGTTGTTAACGAAGCGGGTACAGCGGCTCTGAGCCAGGCATACACCTGTGTCACAATAGAACCCGAAACGCCAGATTACCTTGGTAATTTACCAGCGAATGGCACAAAAATTATTCCGCTCAAGAGTAAGTCTGCTGTGGATTCGATCGTTCTTGAATGGTACAGTAAAGTGAATATATCTAATACTAATTTGAATGTTACACTTTTACCGAACGGTTCAATACCTCTTGGCGGTTTACCTACACCAACGCAGTACCCACCACTCTATGACCAAACTGCGAACGGTTGGGGACCAGATCGACCATCGCTCATGAGGACGCAGCTCATGCAATTTGGGTCTAACTTCAAACTGGTTGATTTTGACGACACAAATGCTGCAGGTGAGAGTAATGCCAATACATTATTCCTCTATCCAACTGGAACAACAGGCTCTACAAACGCTGTGACAAACGACACGTTTTCACTTAGCGCTAAGGATGATCGCTTAACGGGTGTTGGTGCACCACTGCCTGTTGCTTGTCGAGGCTCAATTGGCACAGGAGGGTACGCATGTACAGTGACACTAACACTGCCGACACCAATCGGTGGGGTTGGAGCAAATGGACGAACTGCCTACCTTCGTTTAAGTGCGCTTTATAATGCATCAGCTTTTCGCGTTACTATGAAGACTGCGTCTGGTGCAGAAGCAAAGTTCAATGCTGTTCAGCCAGAAATTGACTCGACTGGACGGGCGAACGATCTCTTTAGACGAGTTCGTACGCGGGTAGAACTAATTGATACAAATTTCGCCTATCCTGAGGCTGCAGTCGACATTACAGGTAGTCTCTGCAAGAACTTTACTGTCACGGATAAAGCTACAGAATATACTAATACAGCTACTTGTACTCCGTAATAGTGTTATGACGTATGGAACTTTTCGTAAATCTCTTTGAGGTGTTGATCAGTGACATGCGTATATATCTGAGTAGTACTGATATTACTATGACCCAACATACTTTGCACACTACGAAGGTCTGCGCCGTTGATCAGTAAGTCGGTCGCGAAGCTATGACGCATCGTGTGTGGACTGACGTGTTTTGTAATACCCGCCAGACGCGTGTAGGTATTAATAATACGCTGTATGCTCCGCGCAGTTAAACGTCTAAAGTTGCCTGTTGTATCGGGGACGGTGTGACGGCTGTAACTCAAAAAGAGGGGAACGAGTGTATCTGTGCGCTTAGCCAAGTACTCATCAACACGCTTGGCCGCGCGTTCGCTGATAAAGATAGGACGGTCCTTCTGACCTTTTCCTCTTACCATAAACTCGCGTCGTTTCGTGTTGATGTGATCCTTATTGAGGTTAACAAGCTCGGAGACACGAAGGCCGCTCGAAAAGAGAAGTTCTATGATTGCGCGATCGCGCATCCCCACTTCTGTACTGGTATCGATTTGATCCAGCATACGTTCAATCTCTTTGTAATCGAGAAAGGTAACCTGTTTACGCGCGGTTTTCGGTAGTTCAATCTTATCTGGAGAAAGGCTGTGAATATCGCGTTTAGATAAATAACCCAAGAAACCACGCAATGCAATCAGATGATAACTTTGTGTAATTGTCGCAAGCTCGTCTCCGCCCGCATTTTCATAACGGTTTAACCACAGCCTATATTTACGAACTATCTCTGATGTAATTTTATCAACGGTAATATCATTGGTGAACTCAACAAACCGTTCGAGGTACAGAGTGTAGTTTTCTGCGGTACGTGCCGAACGTCCACCCTCAACCTCCAGGTGTTCGATGTAATCGCGCAGTAGCTCGGACATATACATACTATAAGCATAGCCTAAAAGGCGAGAAGTCGGTACAATGAGGCGGTGCATACAATAGAAATTATTATTTTGGGGATCGTTCAGGGCCTAACGGAATTTATTCCTGTCAGTAGTTCGGGCCACCTTGTGATTGCTCAAAATTTTTTCTCTGGCGCATCGGACCATCTCTTTTTAGAATTTATTAATATTGGTACACTGCTCGCATTATTAGTCTATTTTCGCCGAAAAATCATCGATATTATCCGAGATATTTTTGTTCATAAAAAGTATGCGCTTGCGCGTAACATTGTTATCACCGCGCTTCCTGCTGGAATTGTAGGATTTTTGCTTGCTGATTTTATTAACAAAACTACTTTCTTCGGCAGTCTGGTTGTTGTTACTGTTACTCTGGCGGTCGTGGGAGTAGTTATGATTGTTTTGGAACGCTTGCCGAAAGCCTCGAAAGTGGAAAATGGAGAAAAACTTAGTCCTGTTCGGGCGCTCGTCATCGGTTTGTCTCAGGTGTTTGCGCTCATTCCAGGCGTCTCACGATCAGGATCAACAATTATTGCAGGACGTTTAGCAGGACTTGGAAGTGCATCTGCTGCTGAGTATAGTTTCCTGGCGTCCCTTCCGATTATGTTAGGCGTTACACTAAAGATATTTATTACAGATCAAGACTATCTCAGCGCTAACCTTGTACCGCTCATTATCGGTAACACTGCAGCATTCGTAGCGGGCATCGTCGCGGTAGGCTTTTTGATGAAGTACTTGTCGCGCCATAGCCTAGCTCTATTTGGGTGGTATCGCATCGGCCTGGCGGCTATCCTAGCAGTAGTACTTTTGCTACAATAAAGACAATGATAAAAGGAGTACTGTAATGAGCACTGTTGAAAGAACACTGATATTATTTAAGCCTGATGCCGTCCAACGAGGTGTTGTAGGGGAGATCCTGACGCGATTTGAACGTGTTGGACTGAAGATTATTGGTACAAAAATGCTTGCTCCAGATCAAAAACACTACTATAAACACTACGAAGAAATTGGTCAGGTGATTACACGCCGTGGACAGACCACGTTCGATAACGTGCTTGATATGATGAGCCAGGGTCCTGTTATCGCTATGGTGCTAGAAGGTGTGGAAGCTGTAGAACTGGTACGAAAACTAGTTGGTTCAACCGAGCCAAAGTCATCTGCTCCAGGGACTATTCGCGGTGATTTCTCTCACATGAGTTACGGTTACGGCGATACTCACAAGAAGGGGATTCCAAATCTTATTCATGCCTCTGGCGACGCTAGCGATGCCGAAAAAGAAATTCCACATTGGTTCTCTGAAGACGAGCTCTATGACTATAGCGTCTTGAACGAGAAATTCACTCGTTAACAGCAAAGCAGAAAGTTGAGTTTACAGGTATAATCATAGGTATGCCTCGGTAGTTCAACTGCCTGAGCGAAGCGAAAAATTAAAAAATCAGCGGCTCTATCAGTTCAACCTAAGCCATACGGCTGAATTAGCAGGTATAATCATAGGTATGCCTCGGTAGCTCAACTGGATAGAGCAGATCCGTCCTAAGGATAAGGTTGTAGGTTCAACTCCTGCCCGGGGTACCAAAATTATGACAAAAGAAGAAACACCAGTCGAATCAGCAGTAGAGCCAGAATTTGATGGCCAGCGTGATGATGAGAAACTTATCTTTATATTCCGTCGTCACATTATTGCGATGCGCAAGGGATTCTACCTATTACTGATTCCGCTCGTTATTACGTCTATTCCACCGCTTATTTGGCAAAGTAATCTAGAACTTTTCTGGCTGCCCGTGGGTGGCTTTGCGTTAGGTCTTATTCTGTTCTTTTACCACTTTATATTGTGGTATTTTACCATTTATATCGTCACAGATCAGCGTATCAGACAGGTGACGCAAAAGGGCTTATTCGGAAAAGATGTGATTGAGCTCCACCTGTCCAAGATTCAAAACATAAGCTATAATATACCAGGATTTACAGGTGAAGTTTTCAAGTTTGGAACCATCGTTATTCAGACATTTGTCGGTGACTTGGTCATTCACCAAGTGGAACACCCAGACCAAACATTCAATAAGCTACAAAATGCAGTGACGAATGCTGTCAAGAATCAAGGAGATCATGAAGAAATTACTATCTAAGTTTCGTAAAAAGGATACAGAAGTATCTTCGCGTATCACTAACGAAACGGTTGCCGAGCACCGTGAGCGCATTCTCGCGGGTGGTCGTCGCTTTAAGTACCCGATTCAATACGCACGCCACAAGCTAGTGATTAACGCTATTCTTATCAGTGTCGCAGCATTAGTCCTACTAGGGGTAATCGGATGGTGGCAACTATATTCTGCGCAAAATACGAGTACGTTTGTCTATAACGTCACCCGAGTGTTGCCACTCCCTGTTGCCGTCGTTGATGGTCAACCTGTCATGTATGGCGATTACTTGATGCGATATCGCAGTGCGATTCACAACTTGCAACAACAAGGGCAAATTAACCTCAATACCGAAGATGGTAAGATGCAGGCAAATTATCATAAAGAAAAGTCGATGGAAGCGGCCATTGCGGATGCTTACGGGTCTAAACTAGCAAAACAGCTTAACATATCAGTTAGTGACGCAGAGCTCGATGAGTATATCAAATCTCAGCGTCAATCATCGGATGGTGAAATTTCCCAGCGGACATACGATGCATCAATTCTGGATATCCTTGGATGGAGTCCTGATGAGTATCGTCGCGTGCTCGGTGATGAGTTACTGCGTCGTAAGGTCGCATTCTCGATTGATACTGCTGCCGCACAGTTGAGTGATTCAGTAGGGGCACAGGCAAAAGCATCGGGAAGCAATTTCCAATCAATCGTTACCGCAATGAATGCACTTGGTGGTAATCAAATTGTTTATGGAGCTCCAGGATTTGTACCCAAAACAAACCAAGATGGTGGCCTTGCTGCAGCAGCGGCCGGCATGCAAAAAGGTCAGGTATCAGATGTGATCAAAGCCACAACAGCGGTGACAGGCGACGCGTATTACGTGGTTCGCCTTATTGATGTTAACGATACAAAAGTGAACTACGAATATATCCAAATACCACTGACCGAATTCACTAAACGTCTGACAAACCTTCAAAAGGCCAACAAAGTGAGCCAATTCATCACTATTCCAAAGACATCAACTAACCCATAATAGGAGGGCTACATGTTCACACTTCCTCAGTTACCATACGATTATGATGCGCTGGGTGCCTATATCAGCAAAGATATTATGCAGTTGCACCACGACAAACACCACCAGACATACGTTGATAAGTTGAATGCGGCACTTGCACCATTTCCAGAACTTGCAGGTCAGCAGGTTGGTGATTTACTCGTTGATCTAGAAAAACTCCCTGAACAAGTACGTACTGCAGTACGTAATCACGGCGGTGGCCACTATAACCACAGTCTTTTTTGGGAGTGGATGTCACCAAATGGCGGAGGTGAGCCAACAGGTGAGCTGGGTGCAGCAATTGTGGCAAAATACGGTAGTTTCCAAGCATTCGTAGATGAATTTACAACAAAATCTCTTGCGGTATTTGGTAGTGGCTGGACGTGGCTACAGCCTGATCTGGAAATTATGACAACACCAAACCAGGACAGTCCGTTGATTCAAGGACAGCCTGCGCCGCTACTCGGACTGGATGTTTGGGAACATGCGTATTACTTGGACTATAAAAACAAACGCGACGACTATGTGGGCGCGTGGTGGAATGTTGTAAATTGGGACTTTGTAGCTGAGCGCTACAAGTAACTATTCTTCAGTTGCTTCTTCGCCAATTTGTCTTTTGAGCATAGCAATAACATCTTCGGTAGGTATCGTATCGCCATATTTAACAGCAAACATATCGACGTAAATCTCCTCAACTTCTTCGATTGTTTTTCGAGCACCAATTTTTTCTTTTATATCGTCGACGAGAAAGGAACCGTCCATACCAAGGCCGTTACCTGCTTGATCGATAGGAATGCCCCCAGTCATAGGACCATCAGGTGTTTCTTTAATGGGAGTGGTAATGAGATACATTGCCTCGGGATCAAGACTGTGTTTTAGCGTAACGACGTCCCCGATAGAGAACTCATCACTCGGTTCGTGATCGGGGAGAGCTGCCTGCACTGTTTCGTCTTCTACGTTTATCATAATAAAATATTACCACAAAAACGACATAAAGTCAATTAACCATAACCGTCTCACTGAAAAGGTAATAAAAAACTACCCTAGGGGTAGTTAGTTAATAAGTTTATGGCGTGCTCGACCGGATTTGAACCGGCGATCTCCTCCGTGACAGGGAGGCGTGATAACCCCTTCACTACGAGCACATATATTCGAGTGAACTTCACGTATTCTATCAGTTTTCGTCGTCAGAGGCAACAGGGGAGAGGACGTTTATTTTCGCATCCCAGGATGCTATAATAACCAATGATCGCTTAGCGTGCCGCTGTAGCTCAGTTGGTAGAGCGGCGCTTTCGTAAAGCGTAGGTCTCCGGTTCGATTCCGGACAGCGGCTCCACATAATTCGTATGAAAAAAACTATTAAAGACTCATTTAATTCCCTTGTCGCTGACCGCTACCTTTTAGTGCTGTCTAGTATTCTGGTACTGCTCGCGATTAGCTTTGCGATATACATCGCACTCAATGTCCGTCCTAGTGAACTACAGCTGGTATCGCACTGTTCGGCCTTCGGTGTGACCCACCTGTACCGTGATCAGTGGTACTATTTGTTATCATTTGGAGTATTTGGCCTTCTTGCAGCTGCTTTTCATACGGTACTCGCGGTAAAAATCCTGACTATCAAAGGCCATTCGCTCGCTATTTTATTTGCATGGCTAGGTATCGCGATTATCGTTCTTGCGTGGATGACGGCTTATGCTGTTATCAACATATACGTCAATATAAACGTGTGCTCTGTATAAAAGGCACTTATGATTGATCTTGAAGTACCACTTGGCAAACGGACACTCAAGTATCGTTTATTTGAAATGCTTCCTGCGACGCTCAGCTACGGAGCGCTACTACTACTCGTCATTTTGTCGCTCATTAGCCCGTTACTAGCGGCTATTTATTTGATGCTTATTATCATCACGTTGCTTGTGAAGGCTATTGGTATTGCTTATCACACAATTGGCGGCCGTAACAGATTAGAGAAGTCACAAAAAGTGGACTGGCATACAAGACTAGCTGATCTGGAAAACCCTGTTGAATCTTTTGAACGACTTCAAAAATCTAAAAATCATGCATATGGCATGGGCTCACATATCGACAATTTGCGCTTAATGGCCGCTGATCCAGCGGTATTCCCGCATCCATCAGACCTATATAACCTTGTCATTATTGCGACCTACAATGAGTCGTATGACATTTTGCAGCCGACTATTCAATCTGTTATCGACACGACTTACGATAACAAGCGGCTTATTATGGCAATCGCTTACGAAGAACGTGGCGGCGAAGAGATTAAACAGACGGTAGAGCGCCTTCAGAAAGAATTTGGTGACGAGTTCCACTCGTTCCACCTTATCGAACACCCGCAGGACCTTCCTGATGAAGTGATTGGCAAGGGTGGGAATATCACTCATGCTGGCCGCTATATGCGTGACTGGTTGCCAAGCCAGGGGATTGAGTACAAGGATGTGATCGTGACGACACTTGATAGCGACAACCGTCCCCATGCGACATATTTTGACTATCTGACCTATGAATACATTGTTCACGAAGATCGTAAGCATTTGTCGTACCAGCCTGTATCACTGTTCTTTAGTAATATTTGGGATGCGCCAGCACTGATGCGCGTTGTTGCAACGGGTAACTCATTTTGGAATATTATTAGCTCAATGCGGCCTCATACACTGCGTAACTTTGCATCGCACTCACAACCGATGGATGCATTGGTGGAAATGGATTTTTGGAGTACTCGGACTATTGTCGAAGATGGTCATCAGTACTGGCGTAGCTACTTTTATTTTAACGGAAACTATTCCGTGCTACCTCTGTATGTACCGATTTATCAAGATGCCGTGTTATCGAATACATACTTGAAAACACTCAAGGCGCAGTTTATTCAGTTACGCAGGTGGGCGTACGGTGCGTCAGACGTCCCATACGTGGCAGTTCGAGTATTTACGCGTAACCGTAATGTTTCGTTCTTTGGGGGCTTTGGACGCTTTCTCAGGCTGTTAGACGGTCATATTACACTGGCAAGTGTCTCGATATTGGTTGCATTTGGTGGATGGGTGCCACTACTCGTCAATTCACAAGCGTTTCGTGACCCTGTTGCGCATCAACTACCTGACTTGATTAGCTCGATGCAACAGATTGCGACTATTGGACTGCTTATAACTGTGTTTCTTGCATTTAAACTACTGCCGCCGCGACCTGCCCGATATAAGCGCCATCGTACCATTTGGATGGTGTTGCAGTGGGTGCTCATGCCTGTCAGCGCGGTAGGCTATAGTGCAGGCTCAGCCTTATACTCACAGGGCAGACTCTTCCTTGGGAAGTATCTCGACAAGTTTGATGTGACCGATAAAGCGACCCATGAGTCCGCCAAGGCTGCTCGCGAGCACGCAAAAGAGCTCAAACATGCTCACCATACTGATACCTAAGATTCGTTAAAGCAGTGCCATAAAAAAGTACCCTGCACGTACAGTACAGGGTAGTAGCTAATGAGCGAAAAATTATGCGTTCTTGTCTGTACGAACGCGTACTTCGCGTCTTACTTCTTGGATTGTTTTATTGTATTCAAAACCCAGAACAAAGCGTTCGAGTTGTGATATTGCTGGAAGTGTTTGTGGTGTTTGTATCTGTTGTTTCTTAACCATACATACATATTAGCATAAGCGAAGATAAATGTCAATGGTACAGTCAACGTCCTAATATTCATACTGTGATATATGCTTATGCATAGAACTACAAACGAGTAAGTGGAAAACTTATATAAACAGTGGGTAAACAAAAAGCCCACCGCGATGGTGAGCTGTACTATTCGTATGGTGGGTCCTAGAGGATTCGAACCTCTCACCTCCTCAACGTCAATGAGGCGCTCTAGCCAAATGAGCTAAGGACCCGTGATCTATACAGGATAGCAAAATAGGGGTGAACAGGCAAGAATGTGCTATTATAAGCTAGAACGATGACGGAGCCTAACCAACTGCCCGAGTTCCGTGGGGGTGCAGACGTACGTAACGTCTCTCATAAGTAAAAGTCCGGTGGA
The DNA here is from genome assembly GCA_947084875.1 of uncultured bacterium. Taxonomy (GTDB): domain Bacteria; phylum Patescibacteriota; class Saccharimonadia; order Saccharimonadales; family Saccharimonadaceae; genus UBA1547. The sequence goes on along the minus strand of CAMTUF010000003.1, from coordinate 25,360 downwards.
ACCGTCTAGCAACAAGTTGGACCCGAGACATACAACGAATGGATTTTATAGTAATAAATTCTGATCGCTGTGTGTCTTATTTTAATTTTAAGGAGGAGCAACAAGATGAACGACGAACAACTACATGCAATGAGACACAGTCTGGCACATATTACTGCAGCGGCAGTAAAGCGTCTTTGGCCTGAAGCAAAGTTTGGTGTTGGTCCAGTTGTTGATAACGGGTTTTATTACGACATTGACCTCGGTGAAACCAAGATTTCAGAGGCGAACTTTGCCAAGATTGAAAAGGAAATGCGCGGTATTATCAACTACGGCGATGACTTCGAACGTTTTGAAATGCCGATCGATCAAGCAATTGAGTGGGCGAAAGAAAACAACCAACCGTATAAACTCGAGCTACTAAATGACCTCAAGCGTGAGGGAACAACGCTTGCCAGTGAATTGGACGCCACAATGATGGGAATGGAATTGCCAGCAGGTGTTAGCGGGTCACCGCACGCCTCCGTCCAAAGTGTCGTCGAGGTGTCATTTTACAAAAACGGTAATTTTGTTGATCTGTGTCGTGGTCCTCATGTTGCAAACACTAAAGACGTCGGTGCTTTTAAGCTACTACGTGTTGCGGGCGCTTATTGGCGTGGGAATGAGAAGAATCCTCAGATGCAACGCCTATATGGAGTAGCATTTGCAACGCAGGAAGAGTTGGATCAACATCTTGAAATGCTTGAGCAAGCCAAGCTTCGCGATCACCGCCGCCTAGGTAAAGAATTGGATATTTATACTGTATCTCAACTTGTTGGTGCTGGTTTGCCGCTATTTACACCGCGGGGAACGATTTTACGTGACTTATTCTCGAGCTATTCAAATCAACTTCGTTTGAACTTTGGTTTTCAGAAGGTGTGGACACCACATATTACTAAACAAGATCTCTACGAAACCTCTGGCCACTGGGCTAAGTTTGGCGACGAGCTATTCCTCGTCACGAGCCAAGAAACAGATGACAAGATGGCGCTAAAACCGATGAACTGCCCACATCACACACAGATATATGCAAGTCGTCCGCGCAGCTACCGTGATATGCCTATTCGCTACCTAGAGACAACAACAGACTACCGTGATGAAAAGACAGGCGAGTTAGGCGGACTAAATCGTGTCCGTTCGTTGACGCAAGATGACAGTCATGTGTTCTGTCGTCCTGATCAGATTGAAGGAGAGATAAACAGCTTACTGGCAAGTGCGAGAGAGCTCTACGCTACTATCGGCATGAACTTACGTGTTCGCTTGTCATACCGAGATAGCAGTGACGCGTATTTGGGCGAGCAATCGCTGTGGGATACGGCTCAGGAACAGCTGAAAGCAGCAGTTGTGAGTAATGAACTAGATTACTTCGAGCAAGAGGGTGAAGCGGCGTTTTACGGTCCTAAGATCGACTTCATGGCAACAGATGCAATTGGTCGCGAGCACCAAGTAGCGACAGTGCAGCTTGATTTCGTTCAGCCTGGACGATTTGGTTTGCAGTACACCGACGCTGAAGGAGGTGTACAAACACCAGTTATGATCCACTGTGCGCTTCTGGGATCGATCGAGCGATTCCTAAGTGTGTTTATTGAACATACAGCAGGTTGGTTTCCTTTCTGGGTCGCACCAGAGCAGGTCCGTATTCTGACAATCAATGACACAGTGCTGGACTATGTCGATACCATTAAAGCCGTGTTAGACGACCTCACACTAATGAAACCAGTCAAATATAACGAAATTCGTTACAGTGTTGACGACCGTAACGAATCACTTGGTAAAAAAATTCGTGAGGCAACAACTTGGAAGATCCCTGTACAGCTTATTATTGGTCAACAGGATAAAGATGACCAAGAGGTGAGCATTCGTACTCAGGCAGGTGAAGAGAAGGTAAAACTTGACGAGCTTGCGACGTATCTGCAGAAGCTATAGGTATGGTTGATACTGATTTTCGTAGTAAAGTCGAGGACCTCATGGCGCAGGTACCATCAGGAAAGGTGACAACCTATGGTGATTTAGCAGCACTTTCAGGACATCCGTACGCGTCTCGTGTCGTCGGTGGTATTGCCCATTTTGGCAGTAGCGATTTGCCGTGGCATCGTTTAGTAAATAGGTTTGGTGGCTTGGCATCTGGCTTTCATGGTGGAAGAGAAGTACAAGCCCAGTTATTGGCTCAAGAAGGCATTAGTTGCACAGACCATATTGTTGATAATTTCAAGGCGCACAGATGGCAACCCAAGATATAGCCGAACGACCTTTAGTGGTAATTGTCGGTCCGACAGCGAGTGGCAAATCGGGCCTTGCTATAGATATCGCCAAGCGTTTTAACGGCGAAATTATTTGTGCAGATTCAAGAACAGTCTACAAAGACATGAACATTGCAACGGCCAAGCCGACATCGACCGATCAACGAACTGTGCCGCATTGGGGTCTAGACATTGTTCGTCCAAACGAACGTTTTTCGGCCGCCGATTTCAAACAATATGCTGATCAAAAGATAGCAGAAATACGAAAACGTGGACATACTCCGTTACTCGTAGGAGGCACTGGACTGTATGTTGATGCTGTCCTCTTTGGCTATCAGTTTGGTGCAGAAGCAGACGAAAAACTGAGGTTAGAATTACAACATAAATCATTGAATGAACTCCATGACTACTGTCGAGACAACGGCATTAACCTTCCTGAAAATGATAAAAATAAGCGCTATGTGATCCGTGCTATCGAAAACGCTAACAAGAAAATTGAACACAATAAGGTACCAGTTTATAAAAACATCATTGTTGGAATAACAACAGAGAAAAAAATACTTCGAGAGCGTATTGAAGCACGAATCGAACAACAGCTAGAAAATGGAGTGGTTTACGAGGCAACAAAGTTGGGCAAAAAATATGGCTGGGAAACCGAATCTATGAAGTCAAATATGTATCCACTTGTAAAAAAATATTTGCAGAATAGTATAACAATCGACGAATTGAAGGCACAATCTGCGATTGCAGACTGGCGTCTGGCAAAGCGACAGTTGACTTGGCTACGACGTAATGAATACATTCATTGGGACAGCCTTGAAAACCTGAACACATATTTATCTGTGCAGCTCGCTAAGCTTTCGTAATCGTGATATTATAGAACACGAAAGTTACCTGGGAGAAAGTATGATTGACGCACTATTTGGTTCAAAGACAAGAGTGAAACTACTCCACCTATTTCTTAATAGTCCTGGACAATCTTTTTATGTGCGTGAAATAACACGTAAAATAGATGAACAAATCAACTCGGTTCGTCGAGAACTATCTAATATGCTCGAAGTAGGTATCATTACCAGTGATAGTGCCGATAACAAGCTGTACTATCAGGTTAACCAGCGATATGACTACTATGTTCCACTTCGCGCTATTTTTGGTGATAACGTCGAGGAACTCAATATTGTTCCAGCGGTCGCTGACACGACGACCAATGAGTACGAAACTGTGATTCGAGGTATTAGCGGCCTTCGTCTGGCTCTATTTGCAGGAGTTCTTGTCCGTGGCTCGACCAGCCAAGTAGATGTCTTGCTGATTGGTACGCTATCATCTGCGAAGGTTGCGGCTGCGATTAAGCTAATTGAAAAAGGCGAGGGTCGTGATATCAATTACAGCGTGCTATCATATGATGAGTTCTATTACCGACTTAGTGTTCGGGATAGGTTTATAACAGAAATAACAAATGGCAAGTATACCGTCGTGGTTGATAAAGACAACGTACTGACAAACCAGGCTAAAGGGGAGTAAACATGTTTGATATTGAATATAAAGGCGGTAACACCGTAGTAATAGCGACGAAAAAGGCCACACTTGTCGTCGATCCGAAGCTTTCAGTGGTTGGATTAAAGGACCTTGCAATTAAAGATTCTGTTGAGATCGCTACAGAGGAACGTTTTGCAACTAACGGGGAAGACGCAAGGCTAGTTATTGAAGGACCAGGTGAGTATGGCGTTGCTGATTTCGATATTAAAGGAATCGCTGCACAACGTCATCTTGATGCCGAAGGCCAGCCTTTGCTATCGACCATGTATCGCATTGAAATAGGTGAAGTTCGTATTGGTTTGGTCGGGAATATCTACGAAAAGGTAACCGAAGACCAATTAGAAGAGCTTGGTATCATCGATATCCTCATTATTCCTGTTGGCGGCAACGGCTATACCCTCGATGCAACTGGTGCCGCGCATGTTGTGGGCAAGATTGATCCAAAAGTGGTTATTCCCGTACATTATGCAGATAAAGCACTATCATACGAAGTGCCTCAAGACAGCCTCGAGCAGTTCGTGACAGACTTAGGCGCACCTAAAGAGACAGTCGCAAAGTACAAAGTGAAAGGTAGTGCGAGCATTCCTGCTGCGCTGACCATCATCGAGTTAACGCGAAGTTAGTAGAGCGCCTATATAAAATAAGACCCCTTGTGTAGGGGTCTTATTTGTTTAACAAGTGAATGAGTTAGGCGAGAATGCCTTTTTTCTTAAGAGTACGAATTGCTTGGGTACTGAGTACCATGGTTACTTTTTGGCCATTGAATTCGAATGTTTTTTTCTGGAGGTTTGGCTTAAAAACACGGTTAGTGCGACGCAAAGAGAAGCTCACATTGTGACCGAATTGTTTGCCTTTACCAGTTAGCTCGCAGCGTGCCGCCATTTTTTTACTTCCACTTATTTTTAACAATCTGTATCAGTATACAGTTTGCTCTCTGTTTCGTCAAGTATAAAACCCTTCAGGACATAGCGCGATTTCACTGCTATAATGGTGAGAATGAGTATTGATATTGTCTATATTGTCATCGTTTTGGCGGTCATCTTGTTTTCCATGACCTTTCACGAAGCCATGCATGGATTCGTGGCGTATTGGTTAGGTGATGATACCGCTAAAGCCCAAGGACGGCTGAGCCTTAATCCAATTAGACATATTGATCCTTTTATGACGATTATTCTACCAGTTCTTCTGGCGGTTTCTGGTCTTCCTATCTTTGGTGGAGCGAAACCAGTACCTTTCAACCCACATAACGTTCGCTTTGGTGAATGGGGTGCCGCCCTAGTCGCACTGGCGGGCCCGCTGACAAACCTACTGTTCGCATTCATTAGCTTTGGTGTATGGGTACTTGTCGGAAGCCCGACGGCTGGTGTTCCAGGCCAGATCTTTGCAGCTCTTGTATCTGTTAACTTAGGCTTTTTCATATTTAACCTCATACCCATCCCGCCACTTGATGGATCGAGAGTACTATATGCTCTTGCACCAGAGTTTATTAAAAGGGGCATGGAGGCAATGGAACGCTTTGGAATTATCATTGTTTTTGTTATCGTCCTCTTGGCGGGTTCGGCGCTAGGGACGGTAATGGGCACACTTATTAACTTTTTTATTACTGTCTTCAGCAATATCTTTGCCGTTTAGGTTTATAATAGATAGTATCCCAGGGAAAGCCTAGGCGTGTATGATTTTCCTGAATATCATATAGATAGGGAACTCAACATTATTTATTTCTGTGGAAATGAATTGCGAGCAACCACCTTGCATTTAAGTCAAGGGAATATCAAGCGCCAACAGCACCCCTGGGATTTTGTGTATTCGGGATGTGGCGCAGCTTGGTAGCGCACACGGCTGGGGGCCGTGGGGTCGCAAGTTCAAATCTTGTCATCCCGACCATCTAGGATAACAACACAGGTAAGTGCTACACTAAAAGCATAAACAAGTTACATACAACAAAGAGAAAGCCACTACTCATCGTGAAGCAACGGGTTGTCGTACAAGCAATTATTCGCGAGAATGACAAAATATTATTTTTGAGGCGGTCCCAAGGTCGTCCGGGTATTGTCGGTAAGTACGAGCTTCCAGGGGGCACATTAGAAGACGGTGAGCAGCCAGACGATGGCATACGTCGGCACCTAAAAAACGACCTTGGGCTTGCTGTCCAGAGTGTTCAATTGGCCGATGTTATGTCAATGACTAACCGTGACGAGGGGGATATACAGCATGTCTTTATCGTCTATACGATACCTTCATTTGATACAACTAAGCCTCTTGTCTTAGGTCGTAGTTATGATAAATATGAATGGAAGTCGAAGTCAGAAATACAACAAAATGATTTACGGGAAAGTGCTTACTATCTGTTAAGAATTGATACAGTAAGCAATAATAACGAATTATCTTCATCTGAACATATTCAAAACGTTGATAAAAAAGCTACATTAAAATCGCATCTAATCATCTACTCAGACGGGGGATCGCGAGGTAATCCAGGGCCTTCAGCTGCAGGGTTTGTGATTGTTGATAACGATGTAGTGATTGATCAAGGCGGCGAATACTTAGGTATTACTACTAACAATCAAGCTGAGTATCATGGGGTCCGTCTGGGGCTCGAACGTGCCGCCGAGAGAGGTATGGACACTATCGAGTTTCGTATTGATAGCATGCTTGTCGTGAACCAGCTTAACGGTCTGTACAAGATTAAGAATAGAGAGCTATGGCCTATTAATGAGCGTATTCAACTATTGCTAGAACGGTTTAAAAGCGTAAAGTTTCATCATGTTCCGCGCGAGTTAAACAAAATGGCTGACGCACTTGTTAATAAGCTGCTCGACGAACATCAAAACGATCCTACGTAACTTTGCTATACTGGTCGTAGGCAGTACATTAGGTGATCACTTGTACCTTCGGGTATAAGAGGAAAGTCCGGGCAGCGTAGAGTAATAACAGTCGCTAACGGCGACCGGAGGCAACTCTAGGGAAAGTGCCACAGAAACGAAACTACCCTCGAAAGAGGGCAAAGGTGAAACGAGTGAGGTAAGAGCTCACAGCATTCCATGGCGACATGGCGTGGAGGTAAACCCTGTTAGCTGCAAGGAGGTTTGCATTAAGGGCTACTCGTCCGCAGGCCGATATCCGCTTGATCGGATAGGCAACTATTCGGCTAGATAGATGATTACCCCAGACAGAACCCGGCTTATCGATGCACTGCCTACTAAAAACAATCGCGTAATGCGATTGTTTTTAAATTAAGAAGGTAGGGTCTAGATGACTTTGGTTGTCTTAACAACTTCAGCGAATGCTTTAGGCTCATTAACAGCAAGCTCTGCAAGTACTTTGCGATCTAGTTCGATGTTTGATGCTTTTAGGCCAGCAATTAACTTACCGTAGGTTGTACCAAGTTCGCGTGCAGCTGCATTAATTCGTGTAATCCAAGTACCACGGAGGTCGCGCTTTTTGTTGCGGCGGTCACGATATGCGTAGCGAAGAGCCTTGATAACGGCTTGTTTTGCTAAACGGTATGATCGAGTACGATCATGTTGCATACCTTTTGCTAATTTTAATATCTTTTTGTGCTTTGCACGTGCTGTAACGCCTCTTTTAACTCGCATGATTTAGATTCCTAACGCTCGTCGAACGTTTTTAGCCATCGCACCGGTAACAAGTGCGGTAGTTTTAATATTTCGCTTGCGGCCTTTGCCTTTACCCGCGAGCAAGTGTGCACCAAATGCGCGACGACGGGTCAACTTACCAGTGCTGGTAACTTTGATCCGCTTGGCGGTTCCTTTATGGGTTTTCATTTTTGGCATCACTTACTCCTCATTACTATGCTCAGATTGCGTCCTGCCATCTGAGGCTTTTGTTCTACTATTGCATACTCTTCCAGGCTTGCGGCGATCTTATCAATCATGACGTACCCTAGTTCTTGGTGAGCCATTTCACGTCCGCGAAATACTACCAATATTTTTACCTTGTGTCCTTCGCTTAGAAACTCACGAATCTTACGAAGCTTGATCTCCAGATCATTTGCGCCAATCTTGAGTCCCATACGCATTTGCTTGAGCTCAACGGTTTTGGAATTCTTGCGACTCTTTTGTAGCTCTTTCATCTTTTGGTACTGGTATTTACCCCAGTCGATGACTTTTACTACAGGAGGATCTGCGTTAGGAGATATTTCAACAAGGTCAACACCTGCGTCTTCTGCTATTTTTAGTGCTTCACTGCGACTGAGGATTCCTAGTTGGTCTCCGTCTGGTCCGATAACACGTAGCTGATCTGCACGAATTGCTTCATTGATACGAATTGATGTACTGATCGTCGTCTCCTTTTGAGCGTTTACTCGCTAGCTATTCTACCAGATACGGCCCAGTAGTTCAAGACCCTTGAGCGCGGTATTGTAATGCTTCGCTGACATGTGCAGTGAGAACGTCTTTTTCACCAGCCAAATCTGCAATTGTTCGCGCAACTTTAATTACTTTAAAGTAACTTCTCGCACTCAGAGCAAGTTTATCAGCAGCCTGGGATAAAAGTTTTTTAGCATCTGGTGAAAGAGGAACGTGCTTATTTATAAGACTACTTGCCATAGAAGCGTTGTATTTATCGCTACTTTTATATCTGTTATGCTGTATCAAAGTAGCAGATTCGATAATATTTTTTGCAATTATATGTTGTATATTATTCATCGATTGTATAGTCAGTAATGTCTCGTTCGGAACACGGGATACGTGGACGACAAGATCAATGCGGTCAAGCAATGGCCCAGACAATCGTTTTTGATAAGAGAGTATTTGGCTGCTTGTACAAGTGCATTCCTTTGAGCTATCACCATAAAAGCCACAAGGACAGGGGTTCATTGTTGCAATCAACATGAAGTCTGCGGGGTAGGTAACATGGCCACTTGCACGACTAACGGCGATTTTCTTGTCCTCTAAGGGTTGTCGCAGTGCTTCGAGGGTTGATCTGGGGTATTCGGGCAGTTCGTCCAGGAATAGCACACCAAGGTGGGCGAGGCTTATTTCACCAGGCTTTGGCCGAGTACCCCCTCCTATCATTGAAATGCGGCTAGCGGTGTGATGTGGGGATCGAAAGGCACGCTTGGTGATAATTTCGCCTTCAGCCTCACCTGCAAGGCTATGAAGCTTGGTGGTTGCTATCTGTTCGGCAGGAGTGAGGGCAGGTAACAGATTAACCAGTGTCTTTGCAAGCATTGTCTTGCCAGCGCCTGGCGATCCCGTCAGCAGTAAGTTATGGTGACCTGCAGCCGCGATAATAAGGGCGCGCTTTGCTTGCTCTTGGCCGTATATATCATCCAATAGTGGTGGAGATAGAGATTCGGGTGCTGCTACGCTGGGTGTTTCTAAGGTTGGCTTTATAATAGCTTCACCTTTTAAGTGAAGAAAGAGCTCTTTTAAAGATTTAACAGGGGTGATATCTATTCCATGAACTAGGCTTGCCTGCTGTGCGTTGTGAGCGGGCACGTAGACGTGCGTATACCCATGAGCTTTTGCCGTTTCAGCGATATTAATAACGCCCTTGATTGGCCTGATATCACCGTTAAGCGCCAGTTCACCCGCGTATACGGCGTTACTGAGCTCGTTTTGTCGCAGCTGACCACTGACACACAAGATTGCGAGGGCAATAGGCAGGTCATAGTGCGCGCCATCCTTTGGGAGCTCTGCGGGTGCAAGATTAATAGTGATACGCTTTGCGGGAAAGTCGAGCAGTGAGTTTGTGATTGCGCTACGAACGCGCTCTTTTGCTTCATCAATAGCCTTGTTACCGAGGCCGACGATCTGAAAAGTAGGGAGGTTTTTAGAGGCATCACTCTCAACTTCAACGATAGAACCGTCGAAGCCAATCGGAGCAACTGTTACCACCCGTGCCACCATCTTAAGCTTAATTTAAGCATGTCTAGTAAATCCATGCAAATTATGCTATACTCAATCTGTTACGTTGGGGCTGACTTAGCTTTCGACGGAAGGATTTTAACAGATTATTTTGCAAGTCGACCGTGGGCGTAACCCACATATTTTAATTGCAAACACAATTGATACAGTAATTGCTAAGGTAAAGAGCTTTTTTGCTCCTAACTTTGCATTTGCGCCAATCGCAGCCTAATACGCTCGGTCATCATCCTCTACAGGCGACATAGATAGGGTTTGGTGTTATAAAGCATGTCGCTTATTGATCTGATGGGGAGCAACGTCAGATTGAAACATTTTATTGCGTGATAGTAGGGACATTTTATGTCTAGCCTTTAGTTCGTATTATCATTAAAACCCAGGCGAGACTAAACTTGTAGGCGAATAATCAGTTACCTTTCGGACCCGGGTGCGATACCCGGCAGCTCCACCAAATTGATGAAAAATACCCACGCTCGACGTGGGTATTTTATGTTTCGGAAACGAATTACTTGAAAATAAAACAACCGCCTGCGAGGAACGGTTGTTTTAAGTGGAGTTTTTTGGATAGCTGTTTATTTTTGGCTTCTGTATAAGTTTTTTATTCAGGAGCTACCCCTATAGTAATCCTTCATAGTGCTTGTGTCAATAACTTTCTGAAAGATTTTTTGCGTAAAAAATACCACGAATTTTAAGCACATTTCTAACAGCGTCAGCTGCCCAGTATTGCCTCACTATACCCATATGATACAACGGCTTTACGTGTACCAATCGTACATATCACAATTTGGCAAAACGACCTAACCTGAGTAACTACACAGCAAAAAGCATGGTCAAAAAATCGCGTAAACAATATTGAACCCGTCGTTCAAGTATGTTTACGCGTCTCATGGTTGGAAACTTCCATCGGGGTCTCGGCTCCGCTTAGCCGCGGGTTTTGTGTATACAAACGCCAAAACCCCCCCCCTCGTTAAGTTCTAACTATAAAAGGGGATGGCATGGCACAGTATAACAAGCACTCTGGATTTACGATCGCTGAATTGTTAATAGTTATTACAATTGTGGGAGTTTTGGCAGGAATTGTCATAGTTGCGTAGTGGTATTCAGCAGGTGCTCGAAATACAGCCAGAATTCACACAGTCCAAGCAATCGTAAGAAGTATGCAACTGTATCAAGCCGAATATGGGGAAGGATCTCTGTACACGATGCTGCCGACGGGTAGTGATGACGCATGGTGTATAGGGACAGACTATCAGAATGTAGAGCCAAGCCCAGACTTTACGTGTAGGTACGTGACCTATGCTAGTGGGACACCAACTGTAACACTTGTCCTTCAGACGATTTATGACGCGATACACACTAATTCTAGCTTATAGTATGCATATAGTCCCGTCACGCAGACCAATATCGGGACGGTTACGAGTGTTATCTCATCGGCACCGTTTATTACGCGAGGCACATATTCTTCAATGGGTTTACGGTTTACTATTGATGGTAGCCCTCCGCAAGACTACTACGTGCTCCTGTCGTATAGGCTAGAAGGAGTTGATCAAAATTGTCGAATTCCAGTAGTTCGTATTGCAAGCCAAACAGGAATCTACGCAATTATGTTACAGGTCAACCCAACTCTGTCGTAAATGGGGGAGCAACCGAATGTTGAGTATGATTAGAATAGTGAATAATTACAACGATGCTATAAGTACAACAAATTATATTTTACACTATAAGGATATGCATTTTTAGTATACTGATGTATATTTTACATATATAATTATCTCACAACGCATTGACCAACCATCCTGTTTATGCTAGAGTAAATCTAAGCTTTTACAAACATAAAAACAAAGCCAAAAACACCTTTACAATTTAGATTCTACGATCACACATCCTTTGACGGATGATCGGTAACGACACGATATACGCATCATGATTTGCATACGCAAGCCACGTACCTTTGTGCATCTGTTGGCGTTACCGACGCTCCGCCACAAGGCGTAGAAGCATTACCCAGTACCAGTGCGTCCGATTTTCTCTCTGAATGGTGTCAGTGAGAAAATCGGGCGTACCGCGGAAAGGTACGTACAGACACTATGCTCCCTATGGGAGCGGTCAGTACAACCAGTCTGCAGCGGCAGACAGTTCATAGCTCACGGCTCAAATTTTTATATAGGAGCGACAGTTGCAGCTTGAACAGTATGTTTGTCGCTCAGACTAATACAATGTTTACCACCTCTGTGGTATAGTAGCCATAACAATGTTGCAAAGAATAGTAGCCATTACGACGATAACGAGCCTCTGCTTGCTTATACTCCTTGTCAATGTAACGGTCCCCACGACTATTGGACCATTCGGTATATTAGCTGTATTTATTTTTGGATATTTGTCATCACTTGGCGTGATGACTTATTTTTTATATAGTTTTAGTCGACTTGTCGCACACCTAGGTACCGCATTTACCGTTAAACAACCGCTTCGGCCTATGCCTTTTCGCCACGCGTACTATTATTCGACCATCATTGCGGCCGCTCCTGTAATGTTAATTGGGCTACAATCAGTGGGAGGAATCGCCATATATGAGGTGATATTAGTAGTACTTTTTGTCGTTATCGGATGTGTCTACATTACAAAAAGAATTCGCTAAAATTACCTGCATAAGCGTTATGTCACTATGCTATAATTACAGATATGGAACCTGAGACTACGGCACCAAAGCTTGGACCAGAGCAAGCCCCTCGAGAGTATGGGCCAGAGCACATACCACAACAACCAACGCCTGAGCGTGGACTTTTAGAAACAGGCGCCGAACGTACGGAGCAAATTGCCGAGAATACTGCGCGTGCGTCTGACACAGCAGGACCTGCCGTTGCTGCTCCAACAACGGTAATAAGTGATAATCCAGTATCGGATGATCAAACGGTTGTTGTGACACCTGCGACCGCAGCAGACGATGATCTTATTGAGAAAGAATGGGTGGATCGCGCTAAAAAGATTGTTTCCGACACGAAGAACGATCCGTACCAACAAGAAAATGCGGTTGCTGCCCTTCAAAAGGACTATCTGAAGAAGCGCTACGGGAGGGAGCTGGGTGAGGCTAGCTAAGCCCTACCTGGCTAGGTAAGCATATGTTTGGTTTTCTACTAACTACATTAATTATTGTGGTGCTTGTGGGCGCGGTGATTGTTTTTGTTATATCTCAGTATCGTAAAACACTCCGTGAGGCAAAGAATTACGAACGCGGACTAAAGATGGTCTCGATGTTTATACATATTCCGCCTGCAAGTGATGACCTGGAAGGCAATGGTAGGGACGAGCGTGATGTCACTGAAGAAATCATCTCTCAGGCGCAAGTCATGTATAACATTATCTCGAGCACAGCGACAAAGGGCTTTAAGAGTCGGATATATGGCCAACGCCACATCTCGTTGGAGATCGTTGCAAATGCAGGGCTAGTACATTACTACGTTGTTGTGCCAACTGTATTGATTGATGTAGTACGTCAAGCAGTTGCTGCAGCGTATCCATCTGCTCGATTGCAGGAAGTGGACGACAGGAATATTTTTAACCAATCAGGCAAATTAACAGGTACGATTGGTGGTGAGTTCACGCTAAAAAAGAACTTTGTTTATCCAATTGCTACCTATCAAGAATCAAAGCGTGATGCTGCGAGAGCAATTCTTAACGCGCTCTCCTCTGCGTCGCGCCAAGACGGAGTTGCGATTCAATTGCTGATGCGACCAGCGCATGAGGGTTGGACGCGTCACTCGGTTGAAGCAGTCGAAAAAATTAAAAAAGATAAATCAGAACATCGAACAAGCGGCGTTGGTGGTGCGTTTAAGATGACGGGAATCATGGGGGCATTATGGAAGCCGCCTGGCCACAGTGAGTCAAGTGTAGAAGAGCGGCAAATAACATCGCAGTTAACTTCTTTGGAACAAGGAACCATCGAGGCGATTGAGGACAAAACAAGACATCCAGGGTATGAGGTACTGGTTCGCGTTGTTGTGTCGTCTGAGACAGTTGCCCAAGCACAAGTGTTGCTAAAAAACGTTGTTGCAGCCTTTGCGTTGTTTGACTCTGCGACAAACAATGGGTTTAAGTTTGCCGTGGCTAAAAATATTGAAGAGTTGGTCACTGCATATATTTTTCGTTTTTTCCCCCAGGAAGTCGACCACAATATTCTTAACAGCGTAGAGCTTGCGACGTTATTCCACTTACCAGATCAAAATAGCATTCCAACAGCTCAAGTTGAACGTCAGTTGGCCAAGCAAGTTGATGGTCCAACGCAGGTTATGGACGAGGGATTCTTGTTGGGCTATAACGAATTTAGAGGTGTTAAAAAGGAGATCAGGCTTAGTACGAACGATCGCCGTCGCCACACATATATTATCGGTCAAACGGGTACTGGTAAGTCCGTTGCTCTTGAGAACCTTGCGTTTCAAGATATGATGGACGGAAAAGGGTTTGCTTTTATTGACCCGCACGGAGATTCTGCTGAAAAACTATTAGGTATGGTCCCGAAAGAACGTGTCGAAGATGTTATCTACTTTGATCCAGCCGATATGGACAATCCAATTGGGCTAAATCTTTTCGAATTTGACAGCCCAGACCAACGAGACTTCCTCGTACAAGAGGCAATCGCGATGTTATATCGACTGTATGACCCAGGTCATACGGGTATTATTGGTCCGCGCTTCGAGACATGGTTCCGTAACGCAGCCTTGACGATCATGAGTGACCCCGCAGGTTCATCGTTCATCGATGTACAGCAAGTGTTTATTGACCAGGCATTCGCTGACGAAAAGATTAAACACGTCACTATTCAGTCAGTTCTCGACTTTTGGAATAAAGAAATGGCACAAACGAGCGAAGCAAGTAAGTCGGAAATGCTCGGTTGGTTCACGAGTAAGTTCGGTGCATTTTTGTCTAATGACATGATGCGTAACATTATCGGTCAAACAAAGAGTGGCTTTAACATGCGTGACATCATGGATAACAAAAAAATTCTTCTTGTTAACGTATCAAAAGGCCGCATGGGGGAATTAAACTCGCAATTAATTGGTATGATCTTCGTCATGAAGTTTCAAGCAGCCGCAATGGGACGTGCAGATATACCAGAGGCTGAACGTCAGGACTTTGCGCTGTATGTCGATGAGTTCCAAAACTTTGCAACAGACAGTTTCGAATCAATTTTGTCTGAGGCCAGGAAGTATCGCTTAAATCTCGTTCTCGCAAACCAGTTCTTGACGCAGTTGACTGATAAGATTCGAGAGGCAATCATTGGTAATATTGGTACCGTCATTAGCGGTCGTATTGGTATTACTGACGCAGAAATCTTGGTAAAAAAGTTTGCACCGACGTTTGATGCAGAAGATTTAACCAAACTACCAAACTACCAAACAATTGCATCAGTCATGATCAATAATGTGCCATCTGCACCATTTAGTATGTCGCTTGTCCCTCCAATGGGTACCAGCAGCCCTCAGCTCATCGACGCCCTAAAGAAGCTGTCTTCAGCAAAGTATGGACGTCCTCGAGCACTTGTCGATAAGGAAATTTACGCTCGATTGGGTGCAGGTGATGCCGCGAAAAAGGCGAAGCTTGATGCGTTGAAGAAGGCGCAAGAAGAGCGATTGAATGCACCACGTCCAACAGCGGCACCAAGCCCTCCAAGTAGCGGCTCTTCATTCTTAGATGACTGGTTAGCTAAACGCCAACAAATTGCGCCCGCTAAGGCCCCTCAGGAGACTCCTGTGGTCCCTGCAGTTGTAAAACAGCCACCTACGCCAAACGAAACTCCAGCGAGCATGCAGGTCCCACGAGAGCCCCAGGAAATCTCAGTCTCTACGCCACCACCAGTTGAAACACCAAAGGACCAGACGCCTCTAAAGACACCTGATGTGCCTGAGAAACTACATATCCGCAAGGATAATGGCGGACACGATGAAGTGTCTGTGAAACTACACTAGAGCTGGTATCAGTTATTTTTTACCAGTAACAACGACACGAAGATAATCATAGATGATGCCTGCAACCCAACCAATGATAAATGCGGCAATTGTTTCAAAGCCCGATAGGGGGTAGCCAATTACTTTGGCCGTTACATAGACAACGAGTGTAAGGAGGAATGCTGTTACTGACCCTGCGAGGATCGCGTTAGGTCGTGCCACAGTTGCGCCGACAACGTCGCTCGTTTTTTCAACCACTTTGTTATGGATAACTTTACTAAATGCCTTGCTGAGAGGTGGTTCGGACGCTTGGATGTCTTTCATTTGACGCTTGAAGCTAGCTTCTTTTTGTTTCTTGGAGATTGGTCCGCGACGTTTACTAGTAGACGGCTCTGCGGTTTTACCTTTTTCTTTGCCGCCTGCCTCAACACTAATTGCCGTTTCGAGAGCTTCTACGCGGGCACGCTCTGCAAGCATATCAGCATCACGCGGGCTTTCTACGCCTGACTCAGCTTTGTTGGCGAGTTTTTCCTGTTGTTCACGGGCTGCTTCTGGTGAACCAACCTTTATTTCTGGATTATTGTTTCCTATTCGTTCTGGATCCCCACTCATACTTGTTCCTCCTTTTAAATTGTTCCTGCATTAAGGTCACGTCGAATCAAACGAATCTCTTTATTGACTTGGCGTGTGCGAGCGTAGAAGTAGGTAGCAATAGCTAGTACAGCACCAGCGAATATTATGTTTTCAGTAGGTCCTGTTTTCGGTAGCTGTGTAACAACTGTTTCAACGACCTTTGGTGTAGCGCAGTCAACAGCGATAGTTGTCTGTGTACCGAAGATATTAGTCATTCGACAGTCAAAACTCACAGGGTCACTTGCTCCCACTGCTGTTGCGGGGATAGGAGTCTTCAGCTTTACGACAAACGTGCGAGACTGAGTTCCTCCAGCTTTAATGGTTACTTCTGGCCAGGTAAGGAGCTGCTTGGCGTTGTCAAAAGTACCACCACCATTATCAAGAAGTGTCGCATACTCTAGGGTGTCTTTGAGGTCGTCTTTGAAGGTCAGCTTCACATCAGCCCCTGCTTTATTTGTCGCGGTTAGAATGTAACTGATTTGATCACCTGCCTTTGCGGTTACTGTAGTTGCATCAACATTGCCTTGTGAGGTGTTGGTGGCTGATTTGGACATCATTAGTTCGCCTTCTCGACATTCCTTGCTTGTTGCAGGGAGAGTGCTGAGGCCCGGCAATAAACAAGGAGCAGATGGGGGTGGGGGTAATTTCTTTATGATCAGGTTGCCACATATATCCATCAAATAGAATGTTCCATTACCAGTTGCTTTGGCAAGCCCAGCAGAATAACCCTTGAAACCCCATAGGGTTGGATTCTTGTTATCTGTTCGATACCAAGGGCGAGTATAGAAGGTCATCTCTGCGCCCGTAGAGGTATTGGTTGTTTTCATAGTTTGTTCACCAGGATTGCCTTGCTGACGGTGGTTAACGGAATACCATGAATCACTTAGGGATGCAACATTTTCGTAAGCGCCGTGTTGTGAGGCAGCGATTTCTGCCCTTGTAAGACCAAAGCTGTTCATAATGTCACGTAATCCATTGGCATTACTATCGTATGCGCTCAAAAAAATAGACAGGCCACCGTCGGCCGGACGGATACCACCATATACAAGATCGTTTGGACTTGCAGCGTTTGCTGATTCAGGTGGTTGGAAAACAGATAAAGCCTGTACGACAAGGGCGAGGGCGACGAAAACGAGGCCTACCCGTCGAGTCATCTCTTCTTTACGGAGTCTTTTTGCATAAAATCCGAGCTGGCCAACAAGTGCTGGACTGAATGAGAGATTTGATACGATTTTTCTAAACATATTTTTTTGTATTTTTATTAATTACCTCTTATGCACACAGTAGCATAAGAATTGTGTTCGGTGCAATAGCATAACAGACAAGGCGGTTATGAGGCCGCTACCGATTCAGCATTACGACGAACAAGACGTACTTCTTTACTGAGTTGCCGTGTGCGAGCGTAGAAGTAGGTAGCAATAGCGAGCACAACACCTGCAAAAATCATGTTCTCTGTTGGGCCAGTTTTGGGAAGTTGCGTCACGACCGTCTCGATAACCTTTGGTGGGGCACAGACAACGGGAATGGTGATGTCATTGCCGAATACGTTTTCCATTAAACAGTTATAAGAGCTTGCGTCGCTCTGGCCTGTAGGGGTTGCGGGGATCGTCGCAAGGACTTGAACAGTAAAACTGCGAGACTCTGTTTTACCTGGTCCGAGGTTTACGTCGGGCCATGAGAGCATCCTTGTCGTTGGGTTAAACGTGCCGCCGTTTAGGTCTACGAGAGTAGAATATTCTAAAACGTCGCCCAAATTGTCTTCTAGTTTAGTCGCTTTGGCTGTACCACCTATGTTTTTAACTGTAATAGTATAGGTGATCTTGTCGTTCTCTTTGGCAGCTACTGTACTTGCGGTAATATTACCTTGTGTTACGTTGACAGCAGTCTTCGACAACATTATTTTGGCTGGAGCTGGCGGAACAGGGGGAGGAGGGATGATATCGGTGACAAGGTTCCCACAGTACTGCATAATTGCAAACCAACCAATTCTTGATGAGTGACCAATCCAGCCGTAAATTTCTGTTTGTCCGTTTGCGATACTGAGGGGGCGTCCATACACAGTAGTCACAGGAGTACCTGCGCTATTTGGGATAGTAACACCTGTAGATCCTGTGCGTGCTTCGTAACCCCAACCAAGTTTGGATCCCGTAGTAAAATAACCAAATTGTGCACTGGTAATTTCTTCGCGCGATATACCAAAGTAATTCATGACATCTTTGAGGTAACGACTATTAGAGTCGTATGGTGCCAAAAAGTTATTGATCGACTTATTTGCTCCTAAACCTAACCCACCTGGAACGAAGTCGCCAGGGTTAGAAGCATTTGCTGATTCTGGAGGCTGGAAGACTGCTAGACCCTGCACAACTAGTGCGAGTGCAATAAAGATAATACCTAATTTGCGAGTTGCTTGCTCTTTACGCAATCGTTTTGCATAAAAGCTGAGTTGGTGGGTGAGTGCTGGAGCGAATGGTAGGTTTGATACAATTTTTCTAAACATTTTTGTATTTTTGTTAATTACCTCTTATGCATACATTAGCATAAGAATTGTATTCAACGCAATGGCTTGAGTGAACACAATTTGTTAGGTATAATGGTAGTATTGTAAATAACTACAGTACAGTCTGAAGTAGGGGAGTGAAGTTAGTGGTTAAACAAAAAATAGATAGTTCTTATGATGGGTCACAAATCCAGGTTCTTGAAGGACTTGAACCAGTCCGTAAACGTCCTGGAATGTATATTGGTAGCACCGGATACGACGGTGTTCACCACCTTGTTAAAGAAATTGCTGATAACTCGATTGATGAGGCCATCGCTGGGTTTGCAACTCGCATCGACGTTATTATCCAACAAGACGGCGGCGTTACTGTTATCGATGACGGTCGAGGTGTGCCAGTTGATAATAATGCCAAGACAGGACTTAGTACCGTTGAGACGGTCTACACCGTCCTTCATGCGGGTGGTAAGTTTGGCAATGGTGGCTATAAGGTGTCATCGGGGCTTCACGGCGTTGGCTCAAGTGTAGTAAACGCTTTGTCAACAAAGATGATCGTAGAAGTAGTGCGGCTGGGGCAATTATATCGTATCGAGTTTGAACAAGGCGTCACGACGTCACCTCTTAAGAAACTAGGTAAAACAGATCGCCGTACGGGTACAACGGTAACATTTTACCCTGACCCAACAATCTTTAAAGAAACTGTCGAGTTTGACTATCAATGGGTAGTAAATTACTTGAGACACCAGGCATATCTTACAAAAGGTATTTACGTTGCTGTTCGAGACGAACGCACGGGCGAAAGAGAAGCCTTTTACTTTGAAGGCGGTATCCAGAGCTACGTCAAACACTTGAACGTCGGTAAAGACGTCGTCAGTGACGATGTATTTTACGTTGAACGTCAGGTAGAGGACTCAATGGTAGAAGTAGCGGTTCAATATAATGATACGTTTGTTGAAATTGTAAAACCGTTTGCCAATAATGTACTAACCCCAGATGGCGGTACGCACCTTGTTGGGTTCCGTTCTGCAATGACGCGCGTTATTAACGATTATGCACGAAAAAGTGGGCTGTTAAAAGAAAAAGAAGATAACCTCAGCGGTGATGATATTCGTGAAGGGTTGACCGCAATTATCCTTGTGAAGCTTCCTGACCCTCAATTTGAAGGTCAGACAAAGAACAAACTAGGTAACCCTGAGGTGCGTCGCTACGTCGAACAAGTCATGAACGAGTACTTCTCGTACTACCTAGATGAAAATCCTAATGTCGCAAAAAAGATTGTTGGCAAGGCACTGTTAGCAGCTCGTGCACGTAAAGCGGCGCGTGCGGCGCGTGACAATGTTATCCGTAAGGGTGCCCTTGACGGTATGAGTCTGCCTGGAAAACTATCAGACTGCTCGAGTAAAGACCCTTCAGAGTCTGAAATCTACATCGTAGAGGGTGACTCGGCTGGTGGATCTGCTAAATCTGGTCGAGATAGCCGTACTCAGGCCATTTTGCCACTGCGTGGTAAGGTGCTGAACGTTGAACGTGCGCGACTTGATCGAATGCTGGGCAACAACGAAATTGTGAGTCTTATTAAGGCGCTTGGTGTTGGTATTAGCGATCAGTTTGATATTTCTGGGCTTCGTTATCACCGTATTGTGATTATGACGGACGCCGACGTCGACGGAAGTCATATTTCGACGCTACTTTTGACATTCTTGTTTAGATATATGCGAGAAGTTGTTGATGGCGGCTATGTGTATCTTGCAAAACCACCTCTTTTCTTGCTAAAACAAGGAACCAAGAAGGTATACGCGTATAGTGACGAAGAGCGCGACGAGATTATCGACAAATTGATCGAAGAGCGCAAAGCCAAAGGTACAATCGTTGACGACACGAGCGACCGCAACAAGCAAGCTGGCCTGACAATGCTACAACGCTACAAGGGACTTGGTGAAATGGATGCTGAGCAACTATGGGATACCACTATGAATCCAGAGAACCGCGTTTTGATACAAGTAAAGGTACAAGATGCCGAAAAAGCAGATGCAATCTTTACAAAACTGATGGGTGACCAAGTCGATCTGCGCAAGTCATTTATCCAAAGCAGAGCAAAGTCGCTAAAGATTGAGGAGTTGGATGTTTAAGCCATGAATGATGAAGAAAATACAACACTAGAAGGGGAGATGATTCCTGAAATCATGCAAGTTCACTCACGTTTGGTAGAAAACCGTACTGTTGAAGACGTCATGGAAGATAGCTTCCTGAAGTATTCAATGAGTGTGATTGTTGATCGTGCGCTACCTGATGTTCGTGACGGTTTGAAGCCTGTGCACCGCCGTATTTTGTATTCAATGGGTGAGCAAAACTTGCGACCTGGAAGTAAATTTAGTAAATCTGCTCGTATCGTCGGTGATGTGATGGGTAAGTACCACCCGCACGGTGATTCAGCTATTTATGATTCAATGGTTCGTCTTGCTCAAGATTGGGTAATGCGTTACAAGTTGGTTGACGGCCAAGGTAACTTCGGTTCGATGGACGGCGACCCAGCTGCAGCAAGTCGTTATACGGAGGCACGTCTAGGTCGTGCTGGAAATGAGCTTTTAACAGATCTTGATAAAGACACAGTCGATTTTCGTGACAACTATGATGGGTCCGAAAGTGAACCATCCGTTCTGCCTGCACGTCTGCCAAACCTCCTTTTGAATGGTCAGATTGGTATTGCTGTCGGTATGGCGACGAGTATTCCGCCGCATAACCTAAGTGAGTTAGTTGATGCAACGGTACACCTTATTGATAATCCTGAAGCAACTGTTGATGATCTCTTACAGTTCGTGAAGGGTCCCGATTTTCCAACGGGTGCAATTGTTTATGGTGGTTCACCGATGAAACAGGCTTATCAAACGGGTCGCGGTAGCGTCGTGATTCGAGCAGTCACTGCAATCGAAGAAACCAAGAAAGGCCGCAGTCAAATTGTCGTTACAGAAATGCCTTTTGGTGTGAATAAAGCAACACTTATAGAGAAGATCGCAGAATTACATAAAGAAAAAAAGATCATAATCAGCGATTTACGTGATGAAAGTGCTCGCGGTAAAGTACGTGTCGTCATTGAACTTCGCAAAGATAGCTATCCAAAGAAGGTGATGAACCAGCTGTTTAAAATGACAGCACTACAAACAAGCTTCCACTACAACATGCTTGCACTGATTGATGGTATTCAACCTCGTATTCTTGGTCTCACCGAGATATTGAGCGAGTTTATAAAACACCGTCAGGTTGTTGTTCGTCGCCGAACAGAGTTTGAACTTCGCGCTGCGAAGGCTCGTGCGCATATTTTGGAAGGTTACAAGATCGCACTTGATCACATTGATGAAGTAATCAAACTCATTCGTGCCAGCAAGACCAGCGAAGATGCGCAAGCAGGCTTGCAAGAGAAGTTTGGTTTGTCGGAGATTCAGGCTCAGGCCATTCTTGCGATGCAACTACGTCGACTGACAGGACTTGAGCGTGACAAGATTGAGTCTGAACTCGCTGAACTGTTGTCTCTGATTGCTCAACTTGAAGCAATCCTCGCGAGTGAATCAGAAATACTGCGCATCATCAAGGAAGAACTCTTAGAAATGAAAGAGAAATACGGCGACGATCGTCGTTCTAAGATGATTAATAGTGAATTAGGTAAGTTTAGTGACGAGGAGCTTATTCCTGAAGAGGAGTCAGTGATCTTACTAACAACCGAGAACTACATTAAGCGTACGCTTGTGAGTGAATATCACCGACAGCACCGTGGCGGTAAGGGCAAGCGTGGTATGACGACAAAGGAAGAGGACGTTATTGACCAGCTTATTCCGACAAGTACACACGATTACCTGCTGTTCTTTACTAATAAAGGTCGCATTTTCCGCTTGAAGGCATATGAAGTACCCGCTGCGAGTTTGGCAGCCAAGGGCGTCGCTGCGGTTAACCTATTGAATCTCCAGCCCGAAGAGCGTATTACATCGATTATTCGTCACGAAAAGGACGCTAAAGATGACGGCTATCTGTTTATGGCAACAATAAAGGGAACAATCAAGAAGACGCCGCTCAAAGATTACGCAAATATTCGCACCAACGGTTTAATTGCAATCAAGCTCGATGATGGTGATGAACTGAAGTGGATTCAGAAAACGACAGGTGAAAACGATGTAATAATATCTACATCTGCTGGTCAAGCGATCCGATTTGGCGAGAAAGACGCTCGTCCAATGGGACGAAGTGCTCGTGGTGTACGTGGTGTACGCTTGCGACCAAATGATCAAGTAGTTGGTATGGATATTGTTGACGATGATGGACGAAGCCTGCTTGTTATTAGCGAAAATGGCTACGGAAAGGCTACTAAAGTTGCCAACTTCCCATCGCACAAACGTGGTGGCGTCGGTATTAAAGCAGCAGTTGTAACAGAGAAAACAGGTCCAATTATTGCTGTTCGCACCCTTGAACCTGATGCAAGTGAAGTGTTGTTGATTTCAAACCAAGGACAGGCAATTCGTGTGAGTCTGGCGGATATTCCAACACTTGGACGTACAACTCAGGGTGTTCGTATTATGCGTATGCGAGAAGGTGATAAGGTATCTTCATTAGGCCTTATGCCTGAACAAGGTACGCCAGTAGAAGAAGATGAGGGAGAAGAGTAATGTTGCTCTCGATCTCTCCCTACCTACTTGCGGCACTAGCAGCATGGGTTGTGGCCCAGGGGTTGAAATACATTATCTCAAGCATTAAATCTAAAAACCTTAGTAGTAGTAGGCGTCAATTATACCTTTCGGGTGGCATGCCAAGCGCTCATAGTGCAACGGTGATTGCCTTGCTGGTCGTTATTGGCTACAAGGATGGTATAGGTTCAGCTTTGTTTGGCCTCGCAGCTCTTTTTGCAGCAATTGTTATGTATGATGCAGTGATGGTCCGTCGCTCTTCTGGTGAACAAGGGGCGGCATTAGTTGCACTCATACTTGCACAGAAGAACAAAACTATACTACCGCGCGTTGCAAAAGGCCACTCGCCAGCAGAAGTTCTTGTTGGTGCCGCAGTTGGTTTAATTGTTGGCGTTGTGGTGTATTACGCAACTTTGCAAACTTTATAAATAAACACCCTTGACTACTGGGTAACTAAGAGAGTATGATTGTTTAAGTCTGGTCGCTGGCTTTAAGTAATTAATTGGGGCGATTCCAACGTGGAGTTGAACAGATACATTGACAATTTAGTTGTGCAAATCATCGTCAGTTTATTATGTTGATGAAACGAAGTGTATTTATATACTTCGTGAGTCTAAAAATTGTCTCTTAGGAGATATTGAGTCATTTGTTTTGAAATAGAAACATTTTTATGGAGAGTTTGATCCTGGCTCAGGATGAATGCTGGCGGCGCGCCTAACACATGCAAGTCGAGCGGAAAGGCCCTTCGGGGTACTCGAGCGGCGGACGGCTGAGTAACGCGTGGGAACATGCCCCAAAGTGAGGAATAACTGCCCGAAAGGGTAGCTAATGCCGCATATGATCTTCGGATTAAAGGATTTATCCGCTTTGGGAGTGGCCCGCGTACGATTAGGTAGTTGGTGAGGTAAAGGCTCACCAAGCCCACGATCGTTAACTGGTCTGAGAGGATGATCAGTCAGACTGGAACTGAGACACGGTCCAGACTCCTACGGGAGGCAGCAGTGAGGAATCTTCCACAATGGGCGAAAGCCTGATGGAGCGACGCCGCGTGCAGGATGAAGGCCTTCGGGTTGTAAACTGCTTTTATAAGTGAAGAATATGACGGTAACTTATGAATAAGCACCGGCTAACTACGTGCCAGCAGCCGCGGTCATACGTAGGGTGCAAGCATTATCCGGAGTGACTGGGCGTAAAGAGTTGCGTAGGTGGACAAGTAAGCGAATAGTGAAATGTGGCGGCTCAACCGTACACACTATTATTCGAACTGCTCGTCTCGAGAATGGTAGAGGTAACTGGAATTTCTAGTGTAGGAGTGAAATCCGTAGATATTAGAAGGAACACCAATGGCGTAGGCAGGTTACTGGACCATTTCTGACACTAAGGCACGAAAGCGTGGGGAGCGAACCGGATTAGATACCCGGGTAGTCCACGCCGTAAACTATGGATACTAGCTGTTGGAGGTATCGACCCCTTCAGTAGCGAAGCTAACGCGTTAAGTATCCCGCCTGTGGAGTACGGTCGCAAGACTAAAACATAAAGGAATTGACGGGGAGCCGCACAAGCGGTGGATTATGTTCTTTAATTCGATGATAACCGAAGAACCTTACCAGGGTTTGACATCCTTGGAATTACTACGAAAGTAGTGAGTGCTTTATTGAACCAAGTGACAGATGTTGCATGGCCGTCGTCAGCTCGTGTCGTGAGATGTTTGGTTAAGTCCATCAACGAGCGCAACCCTTGTGAATAGTTGTATTTTTCTATTCAGACTGCCTCGGTAACGGGGAGGAAGGAGGGGATGACGTCAGGTCAGTATTTCTCTTACATCCTGGGCTAGAAACGTGATACAATGGCCAGTACAATGCGCAGCGAAGCCGCGAGGTGAAGCAAATCGCATCAAAGCTGGTCCCAGTTCGGATTGGAGGCTGAAACTCGCCTCCAT
>CAMTUF010000002.1:0-229186 GCA_947084875.1 uncultured bacterium | reverse complement strand
TATTTATGAAGGATCGCATGAAAGAATATAGTATTACCGTTCCCGAACACGCCGACGTCGAAGCAATTATCGATATGCATGTTGCGTCGTGGATTGATTCATATCCAAATGATGATGAGGGTATTTCTTACGACTATATCAAAGAGGCTGTCCAAATGTTTACGAATGAAAACGGTCACACAAGACGACATGCATACATTGATGAAGCACACGACAATCCTGACTATTTCTTTCGCATTGCAAAAACACCAGACGGTAAAGTACTTGGCTTTGTGGACGCACGACGAGATGGTGAAGCAGGGAGCAAATTGCAGGGACTATATGTTGATACGTCATATCACGGGAAGGGCCTTTCCCACGCTTTAATGCACCTCGCACTTGAATGGATGAACCCAAAGACTGATATACGTCTCACGGTAGTGACATACAATAAGCGTGCACAAAGTTTCTATAAAAAATACGGGTTCGAGATTGTGCCAGGCAGTGACAAGTTTCGTAAAGGCACTATTATTCCCATTGTCGCAATGATTCGAAAAGGAGGTACAGCATGAAATTTAAGGCAAATACACGCCGCAGAGCACTAGAGTACGAGAAAGACATCGTTGCTCAGTGGAAGAAAAATAAGACTTTCGAGAAGTCTGTCGACACACGGTCAAAAGATAACGCATACGTCTTTTATGACGGCCCTCCATTTATCACGGGCGTGCCGCACCACGGAACGCTCCTTAGTTCAATCGTTAAAGATGTGGTGCCACGTTATCAGACAATGAAAGGCAAACGTGTTGAACGAGTTTGGGGGTGGGATACACACGGACTGCCTGCTGAAAACTTTATCGAAAAGAAACTCGGTATCACTAGTCGCCATGATATTGGCGAAAAGATTAGTTTGGCTGACTATATTACGACTGCACGCGAAAGTATGGTGAGCAACGCGGCATTATGGGAAGATACAATCGATCGTATTGGACGTTGGGTAGACTTTAAGGGCGCCTACAAAACAATGGACAAAGATTACATGGAGTCTGTCTGGTGGGCATTCAAGCAGCTCTACGAAAAGGGCAAAATCTACGAAGGCGAACGAGTTCTTATGTATGACACAAAGTGGGCAACACCTCTTTCGAAAGCCGAAGTAACGATGGATGCAGGCGCGTATGTGGTCGTGACTGATCCAAGCGTGTACACAAAATTTAAACTTGTTGATGAAGACGTATACGTTCTTGCCTGGACGACAACGCCTTGGACATTACCCGCTAATACAGCACTGGCCGTTAACGGGAGCCTTGAATATGTCCAAGTTGAACTTGATGGCGAGCAATATATCGTTGCAAAAGACTTGGCTAGTACTGTTTTTAGGGACGAAAAACACCACGTACTTGAATTTAAAATTGTTAAAGCATTCAAAGGCAATCATCTTATTGGAAAGAAATATGAGCCACTCTTTGTCGATCGCGGAGAAGGCGCGCACCAGATTTGGGATGCGCCATATGTTACAACGGATTCGGGTACAGGAGTTGTTCACATTGCTCCTGCTTATGGTGAGGAAGACTTTTTGCTTGCAAAGGAAGTAGGCATTCCCGTTGTTCACGTACTTGATGAATATGGCGTCTATACCGAAGGTGACTGGGTTGGCGAAGATGTCTGGGAAATTAATAAAACAATCGCGAAGACGCTTCGTGAGCGTGGCGTCGTCTGGAAGATTGACTACATTCAACACGAATATCCGCACAACCCACGAACAGGTAATCGCCTTATGTACCGCGCTCATCCAAGTTGGTTCATGGACATCGACGGACAACGTGTTGAGATGCTAGAGCAAAATAGTCAGCATATTACATGGTTTCCTGATCATATTAAACACGGTCGTTTTGAGAAAACTATCGAGCAAGCACCCGATTGGAACTTATCACGTGATCGCTTTTGGGCAACAGCAATGCCTGTTTGGAAGGGGACGGATAGTGACGGTAACGAGCATGTCAGAGTCATCGGTAGTTATGCAGAATTAAAAGAACTGAGCGGCGTAGAACTTGACGACTACCACCGACCATGGGTAGATGACATTACGTTTGATATTGACAGCATTACCTATACCCGAATTGAAAAAGTCATGGATGGTTGGTTTGAAAGTGGCAGTATGCCTTTTGCGCAGTTTCACTACCCATTCGAAAACGTTGAAAAATTCGAACAGAATTTTCCAGGCGATTTCATTGTGGAATATGTCGGCCAAGTGCGTGCATGGTTCTATTATCTACACGCAGTTAATGTCGGCCTCTTTGGCAAAAATGCGTTCAAAAACGTGATTGTCACTGGTAATATCGCAGGTAACGATGGAAGAAAAATGAGTAAATCGCTCGGTAACTTTACTGATCCTAACGAATTGATGGACCAATATTCTGCCGACAGTCTTCGTTTCTTACTGCTCCAATCACCAGTACTCAATGGTGAAGATTTTGCTTTGCAGGACAAGGAAGTCGGAGATGTTGCTCGCAAACTTTCTATGATCTGGAACATGTACGACTTCTTTACGATGTACGCAGAAGTTGATGGTTGGGAGTTTAGCGGTGATCTATCTGACCCGACGAACAGTCTGGAAAACCCCCTTGATCAATGGGTGATCAGTCGTGTGCACCAGTTAATTGCAGAAGTAAGCAAATACATGGATTGTTACGACATTCCGAGTGCAGTGAAGCCGATTTTGCCATTTATCGAAGATGCCAGTAATTGGTATGTGCGTCGTAGCCGACGACGTTTCTGGAAGTCTGGCGATGACACAGACAAGAATAATGCCTACCGCACGCTACACTATGTACTTGTTCAATTAGCACAAGTTTTGGCACCATTTACGCCCTTCTTGGCAGAAGAACTATACCAAAAACTGACAGGTGGCGAGAGTGTGCACCTATTGGATTGGCCGAATGTTGGACGAGTCAACGAACTCGTCGTATCGGATATGGAGCTGGTCCGTGACTACGTCAATCACGGTCTGAGTATTCGTGCAAAGGAGCGTCAAAAGGTTCGCCAGCCACTTGCTAGTGTGACCGTTCCAACCCTTGGTACAACAATCGATTTCAAAGACATCCTAAGGGACGAACTGAACGTCAAAGACGTGTTCGACGGTGGAGAAGTGTCACTTGATCTATACGTTACCCCCGAACTTCAGCGTGAAGGTTTGATGCGCGAGGTTGTGCGCCATGTACAGAGTACTCGAAAAGACGCAGGTCTCAATGTTGATGATCGTATTAAACTCGGCCTCGCCACAGACGACACGGACTTAAAGATAGCAATTGATGAACACGAAAAAACTATCACAGAAGAAACACTCGCAACGACGCTAGGGTCTAATAAGTACGCGTATGCAGCGACCGTAAAAATCGACGAAGTAGAACTAACGATTAGTTTGGAGAAAGCTTAGTGGAACCACGCGTCGGGATTGGCGTATTCATCATACGAAATGGTACATTCCTTATGGGTCATCGCAAAGGTTCGCATGGGTCGGGCACTTGGTCAATCCCTGGTGGACATATGGAATTTGGCGAGTCGTTTGCACAAACTGCTGCACGCGAAGTGATGGAAGAGACGGGATTGTTGATTGGAAACATTCGTTTTGGCGCAGTGACTAATGACGTATTTGAAGACGAAAACAAGCACTACGTCACTGTTTGGGTATTGAGTGATGCGCTAACAGGAGAACCCTCTATTACTGAGCCAGACAAGTTCGTGGATCAGGAATGGATAGACATTGATCACCTGCCAGAGCCACTATTTTTGCCTTGGCATACATTACTTGCAAGTGACTTCATTAAAGATATTCGAGCCCAGATACGAGCTTCAAAAAGTTAAACTTACAACAAGCAGCTTTCTGCAAAGGATAATCCCTTGCAAGTCAAGCACCATCAGGCGATGCCACGGCAGGGGATTGACATTTTATATCTTTTATGCTAATATGTATGAGATAACACTTTAAATAAACATATGTCATTACTACAATATCTTCAGTTACAACCTCTTGAGCCGAACGACGACGGTACGTCCAGTAGTCCTCTTGATGACTACGCACAGGACGATAGTATTAGCTTGAACGATGATCTCGATGAAAAGGAACTTGAAGAAGCATGGAACAATATCGTTAAAGATATTGAACAAGATCCAGAATGGTTTCATTTTTCTGACTAACCAATAGTTTGCTATACTTAGTATATGAATTTGAGTGATGAGGAGTTTGACCAACTGATTACGCGAGCTATGGATGAGCTGCCACAACAGTACATCAAAGGACTTGATAACGTGGCAATTGTGTATGCGGATGATCCAGACGAATACCAAAGACAAAAGACCAATCTTGACGAACATAGCCTGTTGTTTGGTTTGTACGAAGGAATTCCACTGACGAAGCGTGGCGCGAACTATAATTTTGTCCTTCCAGATAAGATCACCTTGTTTAAGAACTCTATTTTAATGGTTTCTGATACACGAGAGCACTTGTTCGAACAGATTAAACGAACACTGTGGCACGAAGTTGCTCATTATTACGGTTTGGACCATGATCGCATTGACGATCTTGAACATCGAATAAAGCCCAGTAATCAGCTATAATAAAACGCATATGATAACCAAAGCTATTATCCCTGTTGCAGGTTGGGGAACACGTCGCCTTCCTATTACTAAATCGATTGAAAAATGTATGTTGCCAGTTGGTAATCGCCCCCTGGTTGATTACGTGGTCCAGGACTGTATAAAGGCAGGCGTTACTGATATTTATTTTGTTGTCGCTAAAGGCAGTACACAGCTGAAGCAATATTATTCAGATAATGACTTGTTGAATCAGTATTTGATTCAACAAGGCAAAAACGAGGAAATAGGACTGATTGCTCTCCCTGAAAACGTTCGTTTTCATTATATTGAACAGTCACCGACAGATAAATACGGTACTGCAGTACCCGTTGCTTTAGCGGCAGGATATATCGTTGACGACGAATCCGCACTTGTCCTAATGGGGGATGACTTTACGTACAACGCGGATGGCACGAATGATATACAACGCCTTATTGAATCCACGCCAGAAAGAGGCAACGCTATTCTTGCTGCCCGTGTCTCTCAAGAAATAGTAACAAACTACGGGGTTTTGGAAGTCTCAAACGATCAAGAATTTGTGAAGATCATAGAAAAGCCAACGCCGAACGATGCACCAAGTACGCTTATCAATATCAGCAAGTATGTCCTTAATAACGACCTTATACGGCAGACAATGCACTTTGTCGATACACATCGCGAGGGAGAGTATTACCTCACGGATGTGATTAACGCATATGTACAAGACGGTGGCTCACTGAAAGTAGTAGAAGCTCATGGTGCGTACTTGGACGGAGGCACGACTTTAGGTTGGTTGCACGCTAATCGTGTCGTAATGGGTGATATTGCATAGAGGGCCTGTATCTGTTACAATGGGCAATTGATTAATTAAACGTTAAAGGAACAATATGACGAAAGCAGTCGTGAAGATCGGTGGACAACAATTTGTTGTTACCGAAAAAGAGACCCTTCTGGTGGACCTCCTCCAGGAAGGAACTAAAGAGCTCACTTTAGACGCATTGTTAGTAATTGATGGAGACAAAGTTTCTGTCGGTACACCAACAGTCAAAGGTGCAGTCGTTACCGCTAAGGTAGTCGACGATCTCGTGAAAGGTGACAAAATTCGTGTGATTCGCTACAAATCAAAGAAGCGGGTTCACAAAGAAAATGGCCACCGCCAAAAATACTCTCGTATAGAGATTACCTCTATCAAATAAATAAAAATCTCCGCTCGTACAGCGGAGATTTTTGTACTTCCTCGTGGTATAATCAAGTAAAACAGAAGGGGTAGATAGACACGTGGCGACGGTAATTTCGGTAACCAATCAAAAGGGTGGAGTAGGTAAGACAACAACGGCGGTAAACCTTGCTTACTATTTGACGAAACTTGGTAAAAAAACACTTCTGATCGACTTTGACCCACAAGGCAATGCGACGAGCGGCCTTGGCATTGACAAGCAAGCGCTGCAAGCAACAATGGCAGATGTCATTATGGAACAAAAGACTCTTGATGAGGTCGTCCTTTCGACGTCTTACAAAAACTTATATGTTGCCCCAACGACGCCACTGCTTGCTAATACGGAAGTAGAACTTGCCCAGGCGGATAAACGATTTACTCGCTTAAAGGGTGCGATAGATGCTAGCCAAGGTGCTTACGACATTATTATTATTGATAACCCACCGAGCCTTAGTCTTTTGACGGTTAATGGTCTGATTGCTGCAAAATATGTCCTTCTTCCTGTTCAGACTGAATTCTACGCTTTAGAGGGCCTTGGACAGCTCCTTGAAACAATGAAGTTAGTTCGTAAGGGCATGAACCCAACGCTTGAACTGTTGGGTGTGTTGCCAACAATGATTGATGGTCGTACCACACTCAGTGGACAGGTGCATGCCGAGATTAAAAAGCATTTCCCTGGGAAAGTGTTCAACACGGTTATTCCGCGTAATATTCGTCTTGCAGAGGCGCCAAGCCACGGATTGCCCGTCGGTGCTTACGATAAGTTTAGTAAGGGCGCACGTGCCTACAAGGCACTTGCGAAAGAAGTTATGGAGCGTGCATCATGAGTGTTAAAAAAGGTCTTGGGCGTGGATTTGAATCTCTGATACCGACGGATCTCTTGGATGAATCATTCGATCCAACAGCGAAACAGGATGATCAAGTCAGTGAACTTCGTCAAATAAAACTATCTCAAATCATTGTTGACCCCGATCAGCCACGTAAACAATTCGAGCCTAGCGCCTTAGAAGATCTGTCGGCATCTATTCAAGAACATGGCATACTGCAACCAATTGTCGTGACGCCGAAAGGTGATGGCTATCAGATTGTTGCGGGCGAACGTCGTTATCGTGCAGCCAAACTCATTAACCTAGACAGGATTCCAGCGTTAGTTAGAACACTCAGTAACCAACACAAACTAGAAATTTCTTTAATTGAAAATTTGCAACGAAAAGACCTTAACGCAATGGAAGCAGCTACAGCCTACGCTAAGCTGCGCGATCAATTTAATCTGACACTTGAGCAAATCGGCAAACGAATGGGCAATAAATCAATGAGCGCTATTAGTAACACCGTTCGACTGTTGAGTCTCCCTCCACTTGTTCGAAAAGCGCTTCGGGAGGGCAAAGTGAACGAAGGGCAGATGAAGCCATTTGTTGGTGTGGACGATGCGCTTGTGGAAAGCATTTTACCTCGTATTATTAAAGAAGGCTGGACAGCGCGATATGCTGAACAATTTGCAGCGAATCTGCGTCATTCAGGGGTAAAAGATCTCAAATCGTCTCCAGGAACGGTTATACAGTCGCCGTACGAACCAGATAGTAAGCGACTTTCAAAACGGTTTGCAACTGATGTGAAGGTCAAGACAGGCATGAAAGGCGATGGACAGATCGTTATCAAGTTCAAAGACGAAAAAGAATTTCGTCGCATCGAAGCATTACTCGAAAGAGATTAATTAAGACTAAAAGCCACGGATTTTATCGAACGGAAAGATACGTAACGCCACAGGACCGACGACGTCATATAGGGGTATGGTGCCTAGTCCGCTTGATCCATTACGTGAATCGAGCGAGAAATTGCCTTCACGGTGGTCTCCTGAAACGAACAGCTCACCGTCAGGGACGACTTCATCTGCCGTGCCACTTGTTGGGCTTCCAGGTTCTCCCTTATTAGTGTCGTCAGGATCAAATCCTTCAGGGCGGGCATCGTTGTAGACGATATAGTGGCCATCCTTGACGACAACGCGTTCACCAGGAAGACCAATCACACGTTTGACGATATATTCATCGCTCATACCAGCACTATAGAGAGGGTTTTTGAACACAATAACCTGACCACGATCAGGGATGTATGCTTTATTTTGTAATTGCGCCCATGTCACAGGAAGGCGATTGACGATTAGTCGATCGTTTGTGTACAGAGTTTTTTCCATACTAGGGCCAATTACGCTAAAACTACGAAATACAAAACTATTAATAAGGAGTGTCCCGATCAAGACGCAGACAATAAAGATACTGATACTAAGAGTGTCTTTTATAAAAGGGTGTCGCTGAAGAAATGATGCTTCCATCTCTTTATACTATACACGTATACAGACAACAGTGATAGTAAAAGGCTTATGATTTTAAGAGTTCAAAATCTCGACTAAATTAGGTATAGTAGTAGGAGTATTTATGAAAAATAAGCGACCATCCATTGACGGTTTTGTGCCACGACGTATCGGCAGTCAGATAGGTGAACTTCACGACACTAAACAAAAACCTCGCATACTCAATCCCATTGACCGAACAATTCACACGGGTGAGGATGAAATACAGCAACCTATTGGTGTTGCACGTGCAGGACAGGCGATAGGTCGTTCTGATATCGACGAATCGCTGCGTGAAATTGATAGTAGTGAACCGCCAAGGAAGCAATCTCGACGCCAACGTCGTCGCTTAGAAAAGCAGGCAAAACCACGCAGTAAAGTAAAACGTACGATAAAAATAATCCTCATACTTCTTCTCGTTGGTGCGATTGCAGCAGGAGCATATCTGGGTATTAAAGTGTTGCTTGCTAGCGGAAATATTTTTCAAGGCAACTTCTTCGATATTGTACAAAGCGCACCTCTTAAGGAAGACGCGAATGGCCGAACTAATGTGTTGATCTTTGGTACATCCGAAGACGACCCAGGGCACGATGCTCCATATCTTACTGATTCAATCATTGTGTTAAGCGTTGATCAGGATAAGAAGAATGCATACATGTTTAATCTCCCACGAGACCTGGAAGTAGAGTATGGTACAGCGTGTCTGAATGGCTACAGGGGCAAGATTAATGCCGTCTACGGTTGTAACTATAACGATGGCAAGGACGAACCTGCTGGAGCTGCCGCATTGCAGAAAATCGTTGGTGAAGTAACAGGCATGGATATCCAATACTATGCACATGTTAATTATACTGTTGTTCGTGAAGCTGTTAGTGCGGTGGATGGCATTGAAGTGACTATTGAAAGCCGTGATCCAAACGGACAAATGGATAGTAACTTTGACTGGAAATGTGGCGTTGTGGGGGTTAGTTTGTATCGTTCAGCAAAGCAAAAGCAAGCATGTCCGCCAAACGGACATTTCATTGACTATCCTAACGGAGTAGTGCAGCTCGATGCTGAACATGCTCTTTACCTTGCCCAGGCACGGGGGGACACCCCCCCAACATATGGATTTGAACAGTCAAACTTTGATCGTGAAAAAAATCAGCAAAAAATTATCAAAGCTCTACGAGAAAAAGCACTCAGCGTAGGGACACTGAGCAACTTGGGTAAGGTGACGGGGCTCATTGATGCATTAGGTAATAATCTGCGCACAAATTTTGAAACAAAAGAAATTCGTACACTGATGTCGTTGGCGTCAGATATTCCAAGTGAAAGTATTGTTACTCTGAGTCTTATTGATGGGGAAGATGCGGTAATGAATGGTAACGGTAATCCAAAGGCAGGTCTCTATCAGTACGAAGATATTCAAGCATTCTTAAAACGCGAAATTACTAGCGATCCGTTTGTAAAAGAGAAGGCACTAGTGGTTGTTCTGAATGGGTCGAATGTGGGTGGTGTCGGACAGACAACTGCTAACAAGCTAGAAGATAACGGATTTACGATTGATTCTGTTGGTAATGCACCTGAGGGTGTGTATGCGGCGATTGAAATCTATGTTATTGACGATACGAAAACGGCGACCCTTGCGAAACTAAAAGAGCTGTATCCAAAAGCAATGATAAGGACAACAGCGCCGCCTATTACCGTAATTGATACTATCGACTTTGTGCTCATCGTCGGAGTGCCTGCTACGAACTAATCTCATGATATACTAGAGTGGTAATGGAATTTTTGAAGATTGTCAGACGACGTTCGTTTTTAAGTGAGGTCGTCTATACCGTACTAAATATCGCGTTAGCTGTTGGTGTTGTACTGATTATTCAAGCAACGCAGTCTCCTTGGCTTGCGATTGGTCTTGTAGCGCTCAGTAAATGGCGGGTGCTTGCTGTACGGCCTCGTTATTGGTTTGTTAACATCCAAGCTAACCTGGTTGATTTCATCGTCAGTATTAGCCTGATTGTATTTCTATTTATGACTCAAATTGGTCCATTGGACTCATCGAAGAAATTGTTTATCATGGCTGCATTAACTATTTTGTACATTGGATGGTTGCTTTTGTTGAAGCCTCGTTCAAAGAGAATATATGTCGCCGCACAGGCAGGAGTCGCGCTGTTTACTGGCACCGCGGCGTTGTTTATCATTTCGTACGCGTGGCCAGCATCTGCCGTTGTTTTAGTGATGTGGTTGATCGGCTACACAACAGCGCGTCATATCCTCTCAAGCTACGACGAGACGCATATCCTTTTCCTAAGCCTTCTGTGGGGGTTGTTGCTTGCTGAAATTGGATGGCTGGCGTATCACTGGACGGTTGCCTACATGCCACTGGGTATTGAAAATGTGATGTTTCCACGAGTAGCGCTCACGGTCTTTTGTATCGGCTTTATTCTTCATAGGGCCTATGATTCGTTCTATCACCATCAGAAGATCAGAGGTAACGATGTGCTACTACCAGTACTCTTTACAATCAGTATTATTGTCGTACTACCGCTTGTGTTGAATTTACTCGGTGCAAATGTAACAATCGGCATCTAGTCAGCGCGTTCAAAAGCGACAGAATAGTCTTGTTGAATTATCATTTTAAACCCATGCTGAGCTGCGTGCTGGATGATAGCTGCATGCTGCTCGGGGTCTGCTTCAAGAATAAGAATTCCCTTAGGAGCGATTCGTGTCTTTGCCTGAACAATTAATTTATATATCAACGCTTTTCCGCCCTCAGCAGCAAATAAAGCAAGTTCTGGCTCTTGGTCTGTCTCTGGAGAACGTTCCCATGTCGGGTCTACATAGGGGAGGTTGGCTAGGATAATGGTAGGTGTAAAAGGGTATCTTTCCAGCAGATCACTCTTTAGAGCGTGTACATCAGCCTGTAGGTTGGCTGCATTTTTTTCCGCGATCTTTAGTGCGTGTGCACTAATATCGGTCAGGGTAACATCAAGTTCGGGTAATTCAAGCTTGGCCGTAATACCTAAATTACCACTACCTGTGCCTACGTCCACCAGACGCACCGTGTCGTGAAATAACGTCTCGTTTTTTGGCTGCAGGTCCTTTAGGATATCAATCATCGTTTCAGATTCAGGGCGGGGGATCAGGACGGCCGTCGAGACGGTAAATTTGCGTCCGTAAAACTCTTTGTGTCCAATAATGTATGCAATCGGCACACGATCTAGGCGTAACATTAGTCGAGCGTCGGCAATTTCGACGATACGCGGATCCAAGTGTTCCTCATCGTGAGCGTGAAGGTACGTTCGGTTTTTGCGCATCGTGTGATCAAGGATAATTTCTGCGTCCAAGCGTGCACTTTTGATGCCGATAGCCTCAAGCTTTTGGGTAGCTGACTCAAGCCACTCTTTAATGTGCATGAGCAGCCGCCAGTTCTCGTTCGTAGCTTTGTAAGCCTTCGATGATATCTTCAATTGCACCGTTCATAGCAGCAGGGATGTTGCTACGACTATAGCCAATACGATGGTCGGTAATTCGGTCTTGAGGGAAGTTATAGGTACGAATTTTTTCGCTTCGATCGCCACTACCAATCAGGTTACGGCGCTCCGCGTCTAGTTTTGAGCGCTCCTCGTCAATCTTGATTTGCAAGAGGCGGCTTCGAAGAACCGACATCGCTTTTTCTTTGTTTTTCAACTGAGATTTCTCGTCTTGGTTTGTCACCACAAGCCCACTAGGTAGGTGAGTAATACGAACGGCGCTGTCTGTCGTATTGACCGACTGTCCGCCGTGTCCACTGGCACGATAGATATCAATTTTCAGATCACCAGGCAAGATTTCAACATCAGTTTCGGCTGCTTCTGGCAGGACTGCGACCGTCACTGTGCTGGTATGAATGCGACCCTGTGATTCGGTTGCGGGTACACGCTGAACTCTGTGAACACCTGACTCAAACTTCAACTGCGAATAAGGCGCATCACCCTTAACACTAAAGATCACTTCTTTATAGCCACCTGTGTCGTTGGCACTTTCGTTGATTAACTCGCTTTTAAGTCCATGCGCTTCACAATAACGAAGATACATACGATACAGCTCTGCTGCAAACAAACTTGCTTCATCACCACCTGCACCCGCGCGGATCTCGATGATAACATTCTTTTCATCATTCGGGTCGCGGGGTGCAAGCATGATAAACAATTCGTCTTCAATTTTCTGTAGTTCTTGCTCGATGTCAGTGACTTCTTCTTTGGCAACTTCAGCCAGCTCATCACTGCCACTCATTAGCTCTTTAGCTTCGATGAGTTGGGCCTCAAGCGTGACGCGACGATTAGCTTTTTCAAGAATCCCATCAAGTTCAGTAAAACGTTTGTTTTTACTGGTATATGATTCGTCTGCATAGGCGTCTGGGCGCGCCAAAAACTCACCGAGTTCATTTTTCTCGGTCTGTAGTTCATCGATGTTGAGGCTAATCTTTGGCATGCACTTCCTTTGTTATATATTATCGCATATAAAAAGAGACTACGCACAGGTAGTCTCTTGATAGGGTAACGCTATTTGTCGCTAGAGGCTTTTTTTGCCTTAACAGCAGCAGCTTTCTTTGCTTTGCTAGCAAGTTGTTCTTTGCGCGCTTCAGCTGCAGCAAATTTTGCCTTATAGCGGTCAACACGACCTTCGGTGTCGATGATTTTTTCTTCACCAGTAAAGTATGGGTGAGATGCACTACTGATGTGTACCTTCACAAGAGGGTAGTCGTTACCATCTTCCCACTTAATAGTGTCATTTGTTGGTGCAGTTGATTGCGTGAGGAACGCAAACCCAGCCACGTCATCGCTAAATACGACGGGACGGTAATCTGTTGGGTGTAAATCTGTTTTCATAATCTGAATCATTGTATCTGTTTTTACTTCGTTTGTCTAGAGGTATGCCTCTTGAATAGTATTGCTTAAAGGGTTATACTATGACGGTAACACTATTTAATGACACAACCTATCGCACACTCCTAAATATTTAGGGCGATAGGTGAGGAACAAGGAGTAATAATTATATGGCAGTAACTGTCGATATTAAGGCCCTGCTTGAAGCAGGCGTTCACTTTGGTCACAAGACCAGCCGTTGGCACCCAAAAATGGCCTCGTACATTCATAGCAAACGTCAAGACAGCCACATCATTGACTTGGTGAAAACCGTTGAAGGACTTGAGGCTGCGCTACCATTCCTAACGAAGGTAGTTGCTAGTGGCAAACAAGTTCTGTTTGTCGGCACAAAGAAACACACTAAAGAAATAGTGAAGGCAACCGCCGAGCTACTTACGCAACCTTATGTGACAGAACGATGGTTAGGTGGAATCCTGACGAACGTTGCAACAGTTGGTACACAGATCAAGAAGCTCAAAGATCTTGAAAAGCGTATGGAGAGTGGTGACCTTGAAAAGCGCTACAACAAACTAGAAGTACAACGATTCCAAGAGGAAATCGATGAGCTGAACGCAAAATACAGCGGTATCAAAGACCTTAATGGCAAGCCAGGTGCTGTCTTTATCACTGATGTTATCGGTGATCTAAACGCAATCAAAGAAGCACGTACATTGGGTATTCCTGTTGTTGCAGTTGTTGACACAAACGCCGATCCATCACTTGTTGACTACGTTATCCCTGGCAACGATGACGCGATCAAGGGTATTCAACTACTTCTTGACTATGTATCTGCAGCAGTAAAAGAAGGCCTTGGAGCAGTCAAAGCCGTAGCACCTGAGGAGAAATAATATGAGCGTATCAATTGACGACATTAAAAAACTAAAAGAACTAACGGGTATTGGTCTGACTGATGCCAAAACAGCTCTCACTGAAGCTGACGGAAATTTCGATAAGGCGCTTGAAGTGCTTCGTAAAAAAGGTCTGACAAAAGCCGACAAAAAGAGTGATCGTGAAGCTCGAGAAGGTATCATCGATAGTTACGTTCACGGTGGACGTATCGGTGTACTTGTTGAAGTGAACTGTGAGACAGATTTTGTGGCTCGTACAGACGGGTTCAAAGAGTTTGCACACAGCATTGCTCTTCAGATTGCATCTATGTCACCACTGTATGTGTCTGAGGCTGATATTCCAGCGGTGGAGCTTGAGCGTGTCCGAACTGAAGCAAAAGAGAAGGTTATTGCGGATGGCAAACCTGCTGACATGGCCGACAAGATCGTGGAAGGTCAAGTAAAGAAGCACTTTGCCGACAAAGTACTCTTAAACCAAGCCTACATTATGGATGACTCAATGACAGTCGAGACATTTCTTAAGG
The DNA here is from genome assembly GCA_947084875.1 of uncultured bacterium. GTDB lineage: Bacteria > Patescibacteriota > Saccharimonadia > Saccharimonadales > Saccharimonadaceae > UBA1547. The sequence continues at coordinate 214,775 of CAMTUF010000002.1, read as the reverse complement.
AAAATATTGGCAAAATGGGTGAAAATATCATTATTCGTCAGTTCAAGCGTATTGAACTAGGTGTGAACGAATAATCATTTATTGCACTTCCTAAAATAGGACTCGTTCAGAGTCCTATTTTTGTTTTAGTGAACGGGCAACTCGCCACAGGACGGCGTTGTCGATGTAATCATCTTGTCCACGATTGACGTAGCCTGCCTCTGTCGAGAGAGTCATACGAGGTGAACCAAGCTCGGTATAAGAATGCGACAACTCATCTTGTTTTTGGATGAGTGATGTTACTATTGGTTGAATTGTTTGTCGTTCAAATTTTTTGATCGCCACGGGGTCTGCCAAGTTAGTCGCAGTCGGTATATCGATGATAATATTTTGACCATCGCCGCCGTCAATCGTCGCGTGAACCTTACCATTAAGGATTTGTGCAATTGCGCGTTTTAAATCTCGTAGGTAATTAGCAGCAATTGGTTCAAGTTCCTCATCGGTCATCAGTTCTGTCGAACCTTCCAGATCCCAACGGATAATCACGGAATTTGGAGTAATAGGACGTTTTAGCTCAAGCGTGTCTTGGAGCGGGCCTACTTCCTTTTCAAATGCGCGAAAGGCATGCGCGATTTCTTCGATAGTGGACTTGTGAGTGTCGTATATGCGCTCTAGCTTAGTACCTTTAGGCACGTCACCATGAGCAACGCTAAATGCTAGCTCTGGTGCAGCGATAGGTTCCTCATTGTCTGTTATAGGTGATGGTGTCCAAGTCATATGTACACCAGGGTTCAAGCGGCTTTCTTCGAACCACGAATCGTAGGAGGGATTAGCTGCCAGCTCGCGTAAGCTCGCACCAAATGCGGTTGCCGCTAGGTCCATAATATGACTATCAATATTCTGACGACGAAATTGATGGCGGCGCGTATCAATTGGCGCGCTTGATTCGACAGCAACAAGTGATGCTGCGGTACGAGAAGGTTTATTGATGCCAAATAAAACAACTGCTTCGTGAGAACTAAATCCCGACAGGTCATCATTAAAAGGTCGCAGGGCCGTATAGGCCTGAGATTGCAGTGCACGACCGCGTTCAAGGTGTTCGCTTCGACGCGATACTGGCTCAACTAAACTCATAGTTAATATTATTATAACACTTTAATTACCAAATTACAATATAGCTCTAGAAATATCGGTTTTTGCGCCAAGAGACATAATTAGTTATACTGAAAGAACTATGTTTGATACAAAAGCTTACGAAGAAAAATTTGAATTAGCGGTGCTACATTTCGAAGATGAACTAAAGAAAATTCGCACAGGTCGTGCACATCCAGGACAGTTAGAAGGTGTGAAGGTTGAAGTATATGGGACACTCTTGCCACTCAATCAAGCGGCTAATATCACTGCACCAGAAGCTCAATTACTACAGGTGACACCGTTTGACCCAGGGAATATTCAGGCAATTAGCGCCGCCGTCCGCGCTGATCAGTCATTAGGATTTAACCCAAGTGATGACGGGCGAATCATTCGCATCCCTGTCCCAGCCCTAACTGAAGATCGTCGTAAATTACTAGTTAAACAGGCAGGCGAAAAGGTCGAAGAGGCACGCATTACTCTTCGAACGATTCGTCAGGACGCTCTCAAAGACGCGAAACGTATGAAAGAAGCAAAAGAACTGTCTGAAGATGACGTCAAGCGTGTCGAAAAGGGTATTGATGACGATGTTACAGCGTACAACGCGAAGATTGATGAACTATTCCGTGCTAAAGAGAAAGATATTTTGACAATTTAATGACCGACTCACAGATCCCTCAGCACATAGGTTTTATCGTTGACGGTAATCGTCGCTGGGCAAAGAAACACGGGTTGCCGACGTACGAAGGTCACCTTGCTGGGTACGCGGCACTCAAAGAAGTAGCCCTGGCTGTTTTGGACGCTGGTGTGAAGTATATGTCTATCTACAGCTTTTCAACAGAAAACTGGAAGCGTAGTCAGGACGAAGTATCGAAGCTAATGACTCTGACGATGCGAGCCCTCAAAAACGATTTACCGATGTTTCAGAAGAATAACGTGCGTTTGAAAATATTAGGAACCCGTGAGGGTATCAGCGACAAACTCCTTGCCGAGATTGATAACGCCGAAGCTGAAACAGCTGATAACACTGGTGGCACACTAGGTGTGTGCTTTAACTACGGCGGACAATTAGAAATAGTTGATGCGGTTAAAAAAATTGTTCAATCAGGTATCGATGCGGATGCTATCACAGAGGAGGTTATCGCAAAACAGTTGTATGCTCCTGATATCCCACCTGTTGATATGATAGTGCGCACTAGTGGAGAAAAACGCCTCAGTAACTTTATGTTATGGCGGGCAGCGTACAGTGAGCTACTGTTTCTTGATAAGTTTTGGCCTGACATGAAAAAAGCCGACGTGGCTGATATACTAAGTGAATACAATAAGCGTCATAGGCGATTTGGGGGTTAAATGGAATTGATTTTTGGTATTTTTGTGGGGCTTCTTATACTGGTTTTTTTGGTGGTACTCCATGAACTAGGACATGCGATTGTCGCCAAACGAAACGGAGTTGTCGTAGAAGAGTTTGGCATTGGATTTCCGCCCCGTGCTTGGGCGCGTAAACTAAAAAACGGTGTGCTCTTTAGCCTCAACTGGCTACCTCTAGGTGGTTTTGTCAAGCTGCAAGGAGAGCACGACGCAGCACGTCATAAAGGCGACTATGGCGCAGCGACGTTTTGGCAAAAAACCAAGATTCTATTCGCTGGTGTCATTATCAACTGGCTCACAGCAGCCGTACTTTTAAGCATTTTAGCTGTGACGGGTCTTCCAAAAATACTGCCTAATCAATTTGTGATTCCTAGCGATACGAGTTCTGTAAAACAAGCGGTCGAAATAACGGCTCTCACCCAGGACTACCCTGCTGAGAAAGCAGGACTCAAGGTTGGTGATAAAATCTTGCGCTTTAATGGTAGGGAAATACCGAGCTCACAATCACTGATTGATCAAACGAAGGCTGAAAAGTCAAAAAAGGTTGATCTGATTTATAGCCGTGATGGTGTCGAATCGACAGTTACAGTGACGTTACTAGACAAAGCTAATGGTCCCGTCTTTGGCGCAGGCCTTGGACAACGAGAGCTGAGCAAAGCAACGTGGTCCGCGCCACTTGTTGGGTTTGCGACCGCAGGTCAGTTTACCTGGGCCACAATTGAAGGCCTTGGCAATTTGCTGGCTAACCTTGTTAGTGGCGTTTTCTTGCAACTCAGTCCTGATCAGAATAGTCGAGAAACAGGCAGCAATAACCTAAAAGAAGTAGGTGATAGTGTGGCGGGGCCTGTAGGAATCCTGGGAACAATTTTTCCACAAGCAGAAAAAGCGGGACCGACACAACTTGTTTTCTTGACGGCGATTATTTCACTAACCCTCGCAGTCATGAACGCACTGCCGATTCCTGCACTTGATGGGGGACGATGGTTTGTGACCGCACTCTTCCGTTTGCTGAAAAAACCGCTAACAAAAGCCCGCGAAGAGCGTATTCAAACAATCGGCTTCATAGCATTAATGGGACTAGTTATCCTGGTAACAATAGGTGATGTCACAAAACTCTTCTAACGACATTGAAAACAACAGTGTCCAGAAAAAGACGCGGACGCGTCGTGATTGGCTGAGCATTCTGATACTACCCGCCTGGGTGTTTGTGAGCTTTATTGCCGCTCAACAAGTGACCATTGCGTTACTATGGGTGCTACGCAGCCTAAACATGGGTGTTGCGTCACTAAATGAAAACGTGCTGGCGACAGTACTTGCAGCGTTTATATATGTTGTGACGATTGGGCTGGTCATTGGGCTGCCGTGGCTTATTAGAAAGCAACGTACAACAAAAGCTGACATTGGTTTACAAGGTTTGCCGTTTTGGAAAGACATTTTAATGGCACCTGCGGGATTGGTGATCTACATCGTACTATCAACCATCTTAACTATTGTTGCGACAGTGCTTATTCCTGGCTTTGATGTGACTCAGCCGCAGGATACAGGCTTTACAGGCATCACAAAACAGTACGAGTTTATTTTGGCGTTTATGACACTTGTCGTGATTGCACCGATTGCTGAGGAAGTATTATTTCGCGGATATTTATTTGGGAAACTACGAAAATACGTCCCTGTATGGGTAGCGATACTCGTCACAAGTATTTTCTTTGGTGCACTTCACGGTGCGTGGAATGTAGCTGTTGATACATTTGCGCTTAGTGTCATCTTGTGTTTGTTGCGTCTGAGTACGAATAGTCTGTGGGCGCCTATTCTTCTGCATATGATAAAAAATGGTATCGCATTTTTTGCACTCTTTGTTTATCCTGTCCTCAACGGTACAATAGGAGGATAATATGCGTATTTCAGAACTATTTACCAAAACGAGCAAGCTAGCGCCGAGCGACGAAGTCGCCAAAAACGCTCAGTTACTTATCCGTGCTGGATTTATTAATAAGGAAATGGCGGGTGTATATACCTATCTTCCACTTGGAAAGTTAGTACTTGATAATATTATTACGATTATTCGTGAAGAGATGAATTCGATTGGTGGCAATGAACTCAGTATGACTGCTCTGCAATCAAAAGAGGTTTGGGAAACGAGCGGACGCTGGAGCGATGATGTTATTGACGTGTGGTTCAAAACAAAACTCGCTGGTGGTAGTGAAGTGGGCCTTGCGCCAACACACGAAGAACCACTAACTAATTTAATGAAGAACTTTATTCACAGCTACAAAGATCTTCCTGTCTATCCTTATCAATTTCAAATTAAGTTTCGTAACGAACTCAGGTCAAAATCGGGCTTGATGCGCGGTCGTGAATTTTGGATGAAGGACTTGTACAGTTTTAGTCGTACACAGAAAGAGCATGATGTTTTTTACGAAAAAATTAGCAACGTATATCAACGCGTCTATGACCGACTAGGTCTTGGTGAATCGACGTATAAAACGTTTGCAAGCGGTGGTAGTTTCTCAAAGTACAGTCACGAATTTCAAACAGTGAGTGATGTAGGTGAAGATACTATTTACATTCATGAAGGCAAGAAAATTGCTATTAATGAGGAAGTATTCACTGATGAAGTGCTAGCTGATTTGGGTGTTACGCGCGAGGAACTTGTCGCAAAAAAAGCGGTGGAAGTCGGTAATGTCTTTACGCTTGGAACGAAATTTAGTGATGCGCTTGATCTGCATTTTACTGACGAAGACGGTACGAGCAAAAAAGTATTTATGGGAAGTTATGGGATTGGTCCGAGTCGTTTGATGGGACTAATTGCTGAGCATTTTGCTGACGATAAAGGACTTGTATGGCCAGTGAATGTCGCACCTGCAAAGGTTTATCTAGTACGTATTGGTGATCAAGACGCTGTGAAGCAAGCAGACGAGCTTTATGATGAGCTAACAGGTCGCGGCATCACTGTACTGTATGATGATCGCAACGTTCGACCTGGTGAAAAGTTCGCTGATAGTGAACTTATGGGCATTCCTTATCGCGTGACAGTTAGTGAGCGTTTAATTGCGGATAATCAGTATGAGGTTACCGAACGCTCTTCAGGCGAAACGATCTTATTGACACATAACGACCTGCTTGATAAACTGAGCTAACTGTAGATATTCAAACGAAAATCTGCTGAAAACTGGTGCTGGCAAAGCACCTTTTATGATTAATAAGGAACAATCTATACAATGAAAAAACTATACCAAATCACTCCTGAAGGCAAAAAAGAGTTAGAAGCAGAACTAACGGAGCTGAAAAGTCACCGCGGACGTATTGCTGATAAAATTGCTGACGCCCGTGACTTTGGTGATCTATCAGAGAACGCTGAATATGACTCTGCTCGCGAAGAGCAAGGCCTACTTGAAAGCCGTATTGCCGAAATCGAGGACATCCTACTGAATGCTGACATTATTAAAGGCGGTAGCAAGACAAAAGTTACCCTTGGTAGCAAGGTAGAACTGAAAACTGGCAACAAATCTGTCACTTATACTATCGTTGGTCCCGTCGAAGCCGATCCTCTTGATGGCAAGATCAGCAATGAGTCACCAATTGGTGAAGCAGTGTTTGGTAAAAAAGTAGGTGATAGCGCAACCATCACAACACCAAAAGGTAGCGTAATGTACAAAATCGCTAATATTGGCTAACACGTCAGTTATTGCTACAGTAATACGATGGAGTATCTTCCGCTAGTTTTAAGTGTTGCACTTGTACACTTTTTGGCTGTCGCCAGCCCTGGCCCTGATTTCATTATGGTAGTCCGCAACAGCCTTTTATATTCAAAACAAAGTGGAGTTTATACGGCGCTGGGACTTGGTTTTGGTATATTGCTACATATTACTCTTGCACTTGTCGGTGTGGCGTTTATTATTTCCCAGTCGGTTATACTATTTAATATCATTAAGCTGTTGGGCGCGGGATACTTGATCTACATTGGTATAAAATCGCTAAGAGCTAAGCCCGCCGATTCAAATAATACAGACTTCGCCCACAAGAGAGCAGACATCTCAAAACTAAAAGCTATACATATTGGTTTTGTCACAAATGCGACTAACCCTAAAGCGACGCTGTTCTTTCTCAGTTTGTTTACTCTAGTAATTCAGCCATCAACACCTATTCTGGTAAAAGGTTTCATGGGTCTTGAAATGGCAATTGTGACATTCGCATGGTTTGCACTGATCGCAACAGCTGTTTCGCACCGCTCGATTAAAAAACGAATTATAAAATTTCAACACTATATTGAACGTATTATGGGCGGAATTCTTATTATCTTTGGGATTGTGCTTGCAACTGCACATTCGAAATAAGTCGATTATGATATACTGTAACAGATATGGCTACACTAAAAGATTTTCGTGATGAGCGGCTACGTAAACTTGAAGAGCTGAAGCAACTCGGTATCAATCCGTACCCCGCCGATTCACATCGCACTCATAACGCAGGCGACATTGTTGCTCAATTTGATGAGCTTGAAGGCAAGACTGCGACAGTGGCGGGACGTATTACAGGTATTCGCAAATTTGGTAAATTAGCATTCATTGCCGTAAAAGATTTTACGGGATCGATCCAACTATTTATTCAAGAGGGGACAATCGGAGAACGTGATATCACAATTGGACAATTAGGACTAAACGACTTACCCCTGCTTGATACAGGTGACTTTATTGAGGCAACAGGCGAGATCATCAAAAGCAAAACGGGCGAGATTTCAATTAGTGTCAAAAGTCTCTGCATTTTGACAAAATCACTTCGTCCAACGCCCACAGAGCTGACGAGTAAAGAAGAACGGCTTCGCCGCCGCTACCTTGATATGAGCGTGAATCAAGAGGTGCGCGACCGCTTTGTGCGCCGCAGCAAGTTTTGGCAAGCAACCCGTCGCTACTTGGACGATCATGGCTTCTTAGAGATTAATATTCCCGTGCTTGAGCACACAACAGGCGGTGCAGATGCAAACCCATTTGTCACACATATGGACGCATTGGATCAGGATTTTTACCTGCGTATTAGTCACGAACTACCACTCAAGCGTTTGATCGGTGCAGGCTATGAAAAGGTCTACGATTTGGGGCCACGATTTAGAAACGAAAACTATAGTGATGAGCATCTTCCTGAACACGTTGCTCTGGAGTTCTATTGGGCATATGCGAGTTGGAAGCAAGGGATCGACTTCATGCAAGGGCTGATGAAATATGTCCTCAAAGAGACGTTTGGCACCTTGCAGTTCAAGCTGGGTCAATTTGATATTGACTTAGACAAAGAATGGGAACACTGGGACTACGCTGAGACGATTAAAAAACGCTATGGTATAGATATTTACGAATGTAGCCTTGAGGATGTGCAAAAAGCCCTCAAAGAAAACAATTTGGAAGTAGAGAAAGCTGACAACAAAGCACGAGGTATCGACAAATTATGGAAGCATATTCGTAAGGATGTGACAGGACCTGTTTGGCTGATTAATACACCTCTATTTGTGAGCCCGCTCGCAAAAACTAACCTGGATGACCCACGCACTACTCAGCGATTTCAGCCAGTGATCGCAGGTTCTGAACTCGGCAATAATTTTAGTGAGCTGAATGATCCGATTGATCAGTTGAATCGCTTCCGCGAACAGGAAGCTATGCGGGAGGCAGGGGATGATGAAGCCATGATGCTTGATATCGATTTCGTCGAAATGCTTGAATACGGCATTCCACCAACGTGTGGATTTAGTTACAGCGAGCGGTTGTTCTGGATTTTTGAAGGAGTAACAGCCCGTGAAGGCGTGCCATTCCCACAATTACGCCTAGATATCGACTCAACGACACGCGAAATCTATCCTGATATAAAGTTCGAGTAGTTAACTAAAGCGTGACGCGCTTATCGAGAAATTCTCGGAAGGCCGCAAATTCTTCGCTTGATAGGACCTGATCAAACTCTCGTTCAACAGTTTCTCGAAGTGTAGGAATGTTACTATTTATCCAATCAATGAAATCATCCTGGTCTTCGGGTGCTTTTGGCAATTTATCAAATTCTTCCAACTTTTCTTCACCGAGTTCTTCAAGTATGGCGCCTCTGGTTATTTCCATCATCTTGTTATTTAAGTAGTCAAGCGTCGGCTCTGCTTGGTTGTCAGGAATACTAAATCCAAACTCGTTTTGTAGCTGGGCACGAGTAAGCATCATAATATTTTCGTGACCAGGTGTTTCATATTCATTACCAGGCCAATCTGTGGGCATAACGTATGCATCCTGTGGCGTACCGCGGTAGTTCCAGTTACGCAGAACAGGCTCGACGATACCAGATACTAACTCATCTTCTTTTGCTTTACGCTCGGTCTTTGCTCGCTCATGTTGTTCAGCCTCCTGCTTAAGGATGGGTCGCCAGTCGATAAATTGATTGTTAAGGCCCGTTTTCCCAACTGTTCTTCCTGCATCAGCTATTAAGTTGCCAAATGCATCGTTAGCTTTGTAAAGAGGGTAGCGGAGCAGTGCACTCCTATTCGACTGGCGAAATGTTTTTTTCGCGCGGAGCTCTTGTAGCGCCTTAAACCGTTCGGTTAATAAGTCACGTTTACTCTGAATTGCTTCTTCGTCAGGGAATTCCTCTGATAGTAGTGCTTTAATCTCGCTCTTAATTTTTTTTATGGTAGCTTTTTCTGTCCTAATGTCGGCTTTATTCTGTTGACTTTCAGCACGACCTTCTTTGCTTGGTCCAAATGCTTTCATAGCGGTAAAAACACTTTTACCAAGTGATTTGATGCGACCTTTTTCTTTTGTAGGCGATTCTGCAGCATGTTCTTCATGAGCTTGATGTTCGTCGCCATCATGTACTTCATGATGACCATCGGCGAAAATTGAATCAGGATTTTCGTGACCGAGGTGTTCAACGTGTTCTAGTGTCTCAACGTAGTTTGTGACAGCACCATGCAGTGCTTTTGCGTGGTCGTACTTTTTGTTACGAAGGTCGTGGCTAACAAACTTATCGCGTGCTTCATTAAAGGCAATAATCGCAGCGGCTTCTCTGCGTCCTGCGGCAGTCGTTTTGTTACCAGCGGCATCCATAACTCGGTTGTATTCAGCTGCACCAAGATCGTATGCTTGATCGATTGTTTTGCCTGCTGCAAGGGCTTCTTGTCGGACTTTGTACGACGCTTCGATAGCCGCATCAGCATAGTCAAGCTGGTCTTTTACGTGTATATCTCGGTCTTCAATTTTGCTTTGACCAGTTTCTCCGTTTGCCTGGATGTAGTCTTCTGTTTCAACGACGGTATGAGCTGCACTTGATGTGGGGTCTTTATATTTATCATTGACGACTTGTATCTCTTCGGCTTCAGCGTTTCGCTCAACGAATGTATTATGACCTGCTTGTCGAAGTGCTTCGTAATGGTCACGGACTGTTTGCGTGGCTTTGTTGCGGGCTTTGCTAACAGCGGAGACGAGGGCCTCACTAGGTGCAGTCTCTAGTAACGTCACACCGCCCTTTAAGTTATAGTTACCAGACGTAATACCTGGATTAAAATCCGTAATACCGTCGACTACCTTAGGACGCCAATGCTCTGCATCGATACTTAAGGTTTCGTCGTATGATCTAGCCGCATCAAGGATTGCGTCAGCAAAACTAACACCCTTTGCAAGGAGCTCGTTCCTGGTTTTGATAAACTTTTGTATGGCGACATGGTCGCGACGTACTTCAGGTTCGAAGCCAATCATGATATCAGCACCTTCTTCGGGTCCATGTTCGCCGTTATTTTCGACGATGTGAAGGTGAGGGCGAGTGTGATGATCTTCGCTCTCTTGGTGGTGGGATGCTGCTTCGGCGCTCATTTTTTGTTTTTGATCCTTTTGTCTGCATTAATATAAGCATAATAGGTATAAAAAGTCAATGGTTTTATAGAGAGAATATGAATTATGCTTGCAAAAGTATAGCAATATTACTATACTCAGTATAGTAATTAATGAAAGGGTAAAAAAATATGACGCAAATCGCGGTATTTGTGGGCAGCCTTCGTGCTGCATCACTGAATAAAAAATTAGCAAAAAATTTAGAGGAACTAGCACCCGACGGCACGACATTTCAGTATGTTGATATTGCGTCTTTACCTCTATTCAATGAAGAGTTAGAGGCGAATTATCCTAAGGAAGCACAAGCCATAAAGGACATTGTGGAAGCTTCTGATGGCGTACTGTTTGCGAGTCCTGAGTATAACAGGGGAGTATCAGGTGTACTGAAAAATGCAATCGACTGGGCATCTCGCCCATGGGGGACGAATTCGTTTGACGGGAAGCCAGCAGGCATTGTTGGTGCATCTGGGGGTGCTTTAGGAACGGGTCCTGCTCAGGCACAGCTAAAGACGGTGTTGATTTACCTCAATACAAAACTGATGGGTCAACCAGAGGTGTATTTTGCTCATTCAAATTCGCTGTTCGATGAAAATGGTAAAGTTGTCGAAGAGGCACGCGAGATGTTAAAGAACTATATTGATGCGTTTGTAAAACACGTTCAAAGTCAAAAATAGTTTTATATAAAAGTATAGGCACTCAAATAAGAGTGCCTATACTATATTTATTCCTCTGTCATAAAAAATGCGCTAGTGTTAAAATGGACGTAGAAACATGCGAGATTCTATTTTTTATTAGGGTAATGAACAGGAGGTTTTTTAATGATCGAGCTGCGTAACGTAACGAAAACCTATGGCAAGCGTCAGAATGCGTTTAAGGCACTCGATAACGTTAACTTTGTCATCCCTGACGGGGCAAGTGTGGCTATTGTTGGTAAGTCAGGCTCAGGGAAGTCGACCTTGATGCACGCAATGAGCGGTCTTGATCGACCTGAAATTGGTGAAGTTATTATTGATGGTGTAAACATCCTAAAGTTAAAGTCGAAGGCAGTTGATAAGTTTCGAGCTCTCAAAATTGGATTCATTTTTCAGGCATTCTTCGTGCAAGCCAATGAGTCAGCATACGAAAACGTTGCCTTGCCGCTCGAGATTGCAAATGTCTCGGCAGGAATGCGTAAAAAGCGTGTTGCGGCAGCCCTGCGAGTTGTTGGATTAAGTGACAAAGAAAAGCAAAAAGCGCGCAATCTTTCAGGTGGCCAAAAGCAACGACTTGCAATCGCACGAGCGATTGTCAATCAGCCTCGTATTATTTTTGCGGATGAGCCAACAGGAAATCTTGATACGGTCACTGGTACAACTGTCGAGAAACTTCTCTTTGGTCTTAATAAACAAGGGGGCAGTACACTTGTAATCGTGACCCACGATGAAGAACTCGCACATAAGTGTGACATCAAGATATATATCAAAGACGGAAAAGTTGAAAAGATTGTTGGGAGTAAGAAGTAATGAAGACAGTTGATATAATCCGTCGTGCTGGCCGTAGTCTAAAACATGCAAAAGCGCGGACTATCCTGACTAGTCTTGCGATTGCAGTTGGCGCGTTTACGTTGACGCTTGCAATTGCTGCTGGTGAGGGCGCTCGTCAGTATGCCAATACGCTCTTGACGACAAACATTGATCCGCAAGTACTTGCCATTGCCAAGAATAAATCATTCTTTGAAGGTGGTCAGTCAGGACCACAAGAATATAACAAAGATACAGACTTATTTGCTCGTCCGACAGGTAATCCTGTGGCGTTACTAAGCCAAGATGACATTGATAAAATTGCAAGTCGTGATGACATAGCTGTTGTTAACCCCTCATACTCAATTTCAGCCGAATACATCACTCGACCTAATCAGAAGAAATATACAGTTGATGTTGTGCAGTACGATACGGGTGTGACACAGTCAGTCGTCGCGGGGCAGTTGCCTGCTCTCCGATCGTCGATTACGGATGAGCAAATTGCCATTCCTGAGTCATATGTTGAGTTGCTTGGTTTTTCGAGTGCACAAGATGCGATAGGCAAGCAGCTTACGATTCATTTGGAACGGACACCGAACTTAACCCAACAGCAAGTACAGGCTGCACTGGCAAGTGGTCCAGAAGCACTGGCGAATTTGAGCGCCTTACAACAAAAAGACTATACCTACACAGTTGTTGCGGTTGTTGGTAAGTCCGCGACGGCACTTACTCCTGCCTCAAACGTTCAGGTAAGTGATGCATCAGCACGATCAATGTCTGAGTTTAGTACGGAAGGCACCAGCAGCTATAAAAAATACTTCATCGCGACAGCCAGCGTGAAGCAAGGTATCGATCCTGCTGTTGTCAAGGAAGCACTAGTAAAAGATGGCTATGGCGTTCAAACTGCCAAAGATTTACAAGCACTCTTGTTTACGATCGTGAATGTCCTACAGGGAATCGTATTTGGATTTGGTATTCTAGCGCTTATCACGAGTGTGTTTGGTATTATCAACACCCAATATATATCAGTGTTGGAGCGAACACGTGAAATTGGATTGATGAAGGCGCTGGGTATGCGAGGCCGCCACGTCAGTCGATTGTTCCAGTTTGAAGCAGCCTGGATTGGCTTTCTCGGTGGCATCATAGGATCACTTCTTGCTGTTGTTGCTGGACTGGCGCTTAATCCATGGATTACTAACATGCTCACTCTGGGTGAGGGTAACTACTTGTTACTATTCCAGCCGATTCCGATTGCCGTTTTGGTGGTGATATTGATGTTGATTGCTATGCTTGCGGGCTACTTCCCAGCACGTCGCGCAGCAAAACTTGATCCGATTGAAGCACTCCGTACTGAATAAAGAGTATTACGGTATATGGATACGGTACTTGATGCTGCTACCAGATTGCATTCTTTGTAAACTTTCTTGTGCCGCAACTGCTTGATCAATTTCTCGCCTGGCTCCCATAAGGACTTGTTTGTAAGAATCGATAACAAGGTCGGGTCGACCGTGTGGTCCACCTTCAACTGCTAATGATATGTAAGGAACGTGTGCATCTGCTGCTTTTTGTTCGAATTCTTGGTCTGAGCGGACCAAGTCGATAACATCATCAGACTCTGGGTCGGAAGAAGTGATGTATATAAGAACAGGCGTCGGGTGTTGATCAGACTGCAAATTGTTAATCGTTTCTGCGGTGTCAATTGATGTCCCTAAGGTGTATTGATCGATAATGACAGATGAGGAAACACTGCGAGTGTAGGTCATATCAGCAGGAATCACTTCGTTAACGATAGTACGCGCAATAGAGCTATATTGTAGTTCGAGGCCAATGCTTTCAAAAAAGTGTACTGTATCTAGCACGGCAGCCCCCATAGTACGTCCCTCGGAATCAATACTTTTTGCGTCGGCAGGAGTGTGATCTAAGTAGATTTCCTTCACTGTGATGTCGTATTTGTTGATAAGAATGTCCGCTACCTGAAGGGCGACGTCACCGCCGATACTATAACCATACAAAGAAACAGACGTGGCATTTTTGCCTTCTAGTGACTCAGCAATCTGGTGGGCAATGATATCTACAGTAATACCATTCTCTCCGTATTCAAGCGCGCTAATCGAAGAGTCAGTGCTTGCTTGAATTGCTTCTGCCATATTACCTGCTTGCCAGGAGCTGTCTTGTCTGGCAAAGCCATCCATATAGACAATAGGAGTGTCGGCGAATTCGTTACCGATCTGCTCGGCGATAGGGTGAATGATTGGTAATGAGTCTGCAACAGCTGCTTTTCCAAATGCAATATCGGCTGGTAGGATCGATCCGATTGCCACCGTACTGGCGAGAACAATAGCACCAACGCGTGAACGTTTACGGAGTGGCCTTAGCGATTCTACTCTCTCAAACATTTCGAACGCAGTAAGTTCACCAGTAGAGGGTGCTCCAGGTTTTTTCAACTCTCTGAACATATTCATATCACTATATCAAATATTTGCAAGTTCTGCTAAAGATCAGACAAGTTTGGTACAATAAACACATATGTTAGACATTCGTTTTATCAGGGAGAATCCTGAGCTCGTGCAAGAAAATGCCAAGAATAAAGGCTATGACGTTTCAATTGCGCAGCTGCTTGAAATTGACGACAAGAAGAAGAGTCTTCAGCAGCAAGCGGATGAACTGCGAGAGAAGCGCAATACGATTTCTAGTCAGTTGAAAGGAGGTAAGCCCTCAGATGAATTGATTAGAGAGGCAAAGATTCTCAAGGACGAGTTATCTACGGTAGAACCAAAACTCAAAGAGCTAGAGGACCAGTACGGCGGACTGATGGCTCAAATTCCCAACATGATGCAAAGTGATGTGCCTCTGGGTGGGGAAGAAGACAGTGTCGAGATTAAAAAATGGGGTGAACAAAATAATGGTGCAATTGATCACCTTGATTTTGCTATTGCAAGAGATTGGGCTGATTTTGAGCGTGGCGCCAAAGTTGCAAGTAGCAAATTCTACTTTCTAAAAGGTGACTTAGCGCTTCTTGAAAATGCAATCACCCAATTTGCGCTCGATTTTGTTATAAAAAAAGGATTTACCTACATGACACTGCCACACATGGTGAGCAGTCGTATAGCGCAGGGTGCAGGCTTTTCGCCACGTAGTGATATTGAAAGTAACGAATACTTTATTGACGGTGAAGATTTGGCACTGATTGGTACTGCTGAGGCGCCCCTCACAGGGTATCATGCTGACGAAATCTTGGATGAAGAGCAGCTACCACTTTTGTATGCAGGCTATAGTCCATCATATCGAAAAGAGGCGGGTACGTACGGTAAGTTTAATCGTGGCTTGTTCCGCGTTCACCAATTTAACAAACTAGAGATGTATATCTTTTCTCTGCCCGAACAAAGTATTGAGATGCACGAAAAAATTTTGGCTATTGAAGAGGAAATTTGGCAGGCAATCGGTATTCCTTACCATGTTATCAATATTGCAGCAGGCGACTTGGGTGCACCAGCAAGCAAAAAGTACGATATTGAATACTGGTCACCAGTTGATAGTAAGTACCGTGAACTAACAAGCACATCAAACTGCACAGATTTTCAGTCACGTAATTTAAACATTCGAGTGCGTCGCAGTTCTGGGGCGATCGAACCCGTTCATACACTCAATGGTACAGCGGTGTCATTGGCGCGCTCGTTAGTCGCTGTTATTGAACATTATCAGAATAGTGATGGTACGCTTCGTGTTCCCGAGGTCTTGAAACAGTACCTTGGTGGCCGCGACACTCTCTAGCATAAGTGGTATACTGTAAGTACCATCAAGTAACTAGGAGGGTAGCATGATTACATCAATCGAAATTACAGGGTTAAACAAATACTTAGTGGACGATACCACGAAAAAGTATGTTGCCAAAAAGATTGCTCGCCTTGATCGTTACTTACCTCGTCATGCACGCGCGAGTGTCTCAGCGGAGGTAAAACTAAAAGAAGTAAATCGTGACCATGGTAATAAATACGAAGCTGAAGTTTTGTTAAATGTACCTGATAAAAAGATTACCGCCAAAGATTCGACCTTGAATATGCTAGCCGCAATTGACATTGTTGAAGCAAAAATTGTTGCTCAACTAAGGAAGTACAAACAGGCGACAATCGGTCATGTCGGTAGGCGAAGCGCTATGAGTCGATTCAAGCGTAGTTACGCTCGCGAGTTATAGGGCTCAAACACCTTGTCCAAACCTGCAGATCGCCGTATAATACAAGGAGTATTTTCGACAAACAACTGAACTGCGAGGGTTTTTGATTATGGTAAGTAGGCAAGGGGTGTTAACCAAGATATTTGGTGATCCACAGACTAAAATTTTAAAGGGGCTACAAAAGAGAGTAAGTGCAATTAACGCACAGGCAGAGAAATATTCGAAACTCTCTAAAGCAGAACTCAAAAAACAAACAGATGTCCTCAAAAAACAGTTACAAAAAAAAGGTACAACACTCGACATTATCTTGCCTGATGCGTTTGCTTTAGTACGCGAAGCAAGCGATCGAGTGCTTGGCATGCGTCACTTCGACGTGCAGCTTATTGGTGGTATGGCCCTTCATGATGGTAACGTCGCGGAAATGAAAACAGGTGAGGGTAAGACGTTGGTTGCAACACTGCCCGTGTACCTCAACGCTCTCGAAGAAAAAGGTGTCCACGTCGTTACGGTGAATGATTACTTGGCTCAGCGTGATGCCAGCTGGATGGGTGAACTATATCATTTCCTTGGTCTATCAACAGGAGTCATCATTAACGAAGCATCTTTCTTGTTCGATCCAACATACGACAACGAGGCTCATGATGATCCACGTATGAAACGCCTTCGTCCTGTCACACGTAAAGAAGCGTATGCTGCTGATATTACGTATGGTACCAATAACGAATTTGGGTTTGATTACTTGCGCGATAACATGGTCAATGAAGTTGATTTACTTCGTCAGCGCGATCTTCATTTTGCGATCGTTGACGAGGTAGACAGTATTCTTATTGACGAGGCCAGGACACCTCTGATTATTAGTGCACCAGCCGCTGAAAATCCTGATAGCTATTACCAATTCGCTAAAGTTGCTGCAAAACTGACACCTAGTGACTATGTCCTTGATGAAAAACGTCGAAGTGTTGCGCTGACCGACGAAGGCGTCGAAAAAATTCAGAAAATGCTTGGTGTTAAAAATCTCTACAGCCCTGAGTACGTGAGATCTGTCTATCATATTGACCAGGCTTTGCGTGCACAGACACTATTCAAGCGCGACAAAGATTACGTTGTGACGAATGACGGTGAAGTCGTGATTGTCGACGAATTTACAGGTCGTTTGATGCAGGGTCGTCGTTATAACGAAGGTCTCCACCAGGCAATTGAAGCAAAAGAAGGCGTCCCCGTTCTGCAAGAAAGTATGACCCTTGCAACTGTCTCTTTCCAGAACTACTTCCGCATTTACAAAAAACTGTCGGGTATGACAGGTACGGCATTTACAGAAGCTGAAGAATTTCAACAAATTTATAGTTTAGATGTTATTCAAATTCCATCTAACCGTCCAATAGCCCGTATTGACAAGCAAGATCTCATCTTTAAAACCGAAAAAGGTAAATTAAAGGCAGTTGCGCGTGCCATTAAGGAATATCATGAGCTTGGTCGCCCCGTCTTGGTTGGCTCTGCGTCTATTGCTAAGAATGAGCTGATTGCTGGCTGGCTTGATAAAGAAAAAGTTCCTTATGAACTATTGAATGCCAAAAACAACGAACGCGAAGCTGCTATTATCGAAAAGGCTGGTGAAAAAGGCGCCATCACACTTGCAACAAACATTGCTGGTCGTGGTACTGACATTAAGCTTGGTGAAGGTGTTGTTGAACTTGGTGGCCTGGTAGTAATTGGCTCTGAACGTCACGAATCACGCCGAATCGACAATCAGCTTCGTGGTCGTGGTGGACGACAGGGAGATCCAGGCGAGACGCAGTTCTATGTATCAACAGAGGACGACCTTATGCGTATCTTCCAAGGCGAACGCATTAAAGCACTTATGGATCGCCTGGGTGTCGACGAAGACACGCCGATTCAGAATAAGGCAGTATCAAAGACCCTTGAAGCAGCACAGAAACGAGTCGAGGGGTATAACTTTGATACGCGTAAAAATGTTGTTCAGTACGATAATGTTATTAATCGTCACCGTCGTGTTGTCTATACAATTCGCCGCAAAATCTTAGAGGGTACTGACATCAAGCCTGAAATCGAGCGATTGATTGACGCCAAAATACAAGACCTAACGCTGCTGCCAGCTAAAAATAACAAACGATTCGCAGAAGAGTTTGAAATTACTTTCCCACTCAGCGATAAAAAAATTAAGGCTATTGGTGATGAAAAGAATGATAAACAGCGCTTTGAACTCGCTAAAAAAGAGGTTGAAAAGCTGTATAAAGCGAAGGAAGAAGAGCTTGACGTCGATACAATGCGCAAAGTCGAGCGTGAAGTATACCTACAGGTGCTTGATACACTCTGGATGCAGCACTTGGAAAACATGCAACACTTACGCGAAGGTATTCATTGGCGCAGCGTTGGTCAACGTGACCCATTGGTTGAATATCGTAGCGAATCAGCCAAGTTATTCGATAGTTTGCAGGCAACACTTCGTGATGAAGTGCTTCGTGCGGTAACACATGTTCACAAACAAGATGTGATTGCTCGAAGTGACGAAGACCACGAAACAGAACTCACGCGTTTAGCTGAATCAGCAGTCGAGAAGGGTGTGAATGAAATTACTGGTGGCGAGAAAAGTCGTGATAAAGACTTTAAAGTACAAAAAGCAACTGCTCTCAACGAGGCACATCATAAAAAGAACGCAGTTCGCAAGAAAAAGAAGTCAGAACGTCAGAACCGCAAGAAAAATCGTCATTAACGGCCGCCCGTCAGAAAGTAAAAAGTAATGAAACACACCGTCGAAGAAATACGTTTAAAAAATGGAGCTCGAGGCCTCCTTATTGATGTACCAGGTGCAACAGTCATGAGTATGCAATTTCAATTTCGCGCAGGCAATCGCTATGCAAAATCAAAAGACATCGAGCAAGTCGCACATATTATGGAGCATATGGCTTTTGGCGCAAATGCCAGGTATAAGTCTGAACACGAATTTGCTGCCGAGTTTTCAAAAAACGGTGCTCTGACCAACGCTTATACGACTGATCTGTCGATGGTATATGAAGCAGATTGTGCCGATTTCGAATGGGATCGTATTCTTGATTTACAAAAACTCTCAATTTGCCAGCCACGCTTCAATGACATTGAGCTACAGGCTGAAAAAGGGAATGTACGTGGTGAACTAACGAATTACCTCAATGACCACCATCGGATTTTATGGCCTCGTGTTCAGCAGCTGCTTGGTGAAGATGTGTTAACATATCGACAATCTTTACCAACGATTAGTGCAGTGACACTTGCTGATGTGCGTGAACACCATCGTCGCACTCACACAACACGGAATATGCGTTTTGTGATTGCAGGAAAACTTGACGGACGTAAGGCTGAAATCAAACGACAACTCGAGGATATTGAGCTACCCGAAGGGGAACGCTTTGAAATACCGCGTGATGAACTCATTAGTAGCGGCGCAAATATCATCCGCCGAAAGGACGCATCGAACCTGACGTTCAATTGGTCAATGGCGATTTCAAGAGAACTAAATGACGAAGAACTCGATGCGATGCACTATTTAAACCATATTTTAACTGGCACAATGTATTCGCGTATTTTCGGTGCTGCTCGTCAAAAAGGTCTTGCATACAATATTAGTGCACACGCAGGAGCAGGCTATTATGATAGTAGCTGGGATATCTATGGGCAAGTCAACCACGAAACAGCGGGAGAACTCTTCGACATTATTGCTCGCGAGATTAGATGTGTGCTTGATGGTAAAATTAAGAATTCTGAAATCGAAGCAGCAAAATCGTTTGCACTTGGTCGTTATCAAATGGGCGCACAAACTGTTTCTCAGATTAGCAATTTTTATACAGGCCGCTATTTTGCTGACGATTTCATTAAAGATTATGACGCTGTTCCGCAGATGATTAAGAACGTGACGCTTGATCGCATGGTGACGACAGCGCGAGGGTTCATCAATGAAAATGTTTGGGTATTGGCTGCTGTTAGTAGTGGTGAAAAACAAGAAATTGTTGATTTAGGTGATAAGTTAGCAACATTATTCGAACCGCGCTAAAATAAGGGTATGAATCCCGTTAGAGCTCTAGTTGGGAGCTGTCAGTTAAGCGAAATCGTGAAAGAAGATAGTCAGGATATGTTAAACACTAAAATAACTCGGGGGCTCTAACGGGATGAAGATTGCGATAGCAGGTTACGGACTTGAGGGCGAAGAGAACTACCGATACTGGGCTGCCCAGGGCGGTCACGATATTACTATTGTTGACGAACAGGAAACCCCATCGCGAGAACTACCTGAAGGTGTTCCGACGATGCTTGGACCAGGTGTATTTGAAAAACTACAAGGCTTTGATCTAGTCATTCGTACAGCTGGACTTGCCCCATACAAAATTAAAACCGATGGTAAGATTTGGTCAGCAACGAACGAGTTTTTTGAAAAATCACCCGCCAAGATTATCGGTGTGACTGCAACAAAAGGGAAAGGAACAATGGCTAGCTTGATTGCAGCTATTTTCGAAGCGACGGGTAAAAAGGTGTGGCTGGTGGGTAATATTGGTATTTCCGCAATCAGCGTTCTGAACGAAGTAGGTTCTGAGGATGTGGTTGTTTTTGAAATATCCAGCTTCCAGTTATGGGATCTTGAGCGATCACCACAGACAGCGGTTGTTGGCCTGATAGAACCTGATCATTTGAATGTTCATACTGACATGGAAGATTACGTAAACGCTAAGGGACATATTCGATTGCATCAGACCGAGGGAGATATATGTATTTATCACCCGACGAACCACTACTCACGTCAGATTGCAACATCGGTCAGTGCAGGAAAAATAGTACGCTATGGAATTGCCGAAGATGGAGGGGTATACGAGCGTGATGGAGAGTTCCAGCAGAATGGAGAAGTCATATGTCCGACGGATCTTCTACAACTTATCGGTCAACACAATATTGAAAATGCATGTGCTGCTATAACGGTTGCACGTGCGCATGGTGTTTCTATCGATGCAATCGAACAAGGTCTCAAGACTTTTAAAGGATTGCCACATCGTCTTGAGTTAGTGAGGAAGCTAGGTGAAGTCGACTACTATAATGATAGTTTTTCATCAGCACCACCAGCGACTGTTGCCGCGATCAAATCATTTACTCAGCCTGAAATTGTGATTGTTGGCGGGGTAGATAAGGCAAACGATTTTTCAATTCTTGCCGACACTATTCACGACATGTCCAATATCAAAGAGATTATTTTGATTGGTGCAATACGTCAAAAACTGTTCGAGCAGTTTACTGCAGTAGGGGTGCAGTCTAAAATGACTGTTCTCGACGCGACTACGATGGACGACATCGTACAGTATGCATCGTCAGTGGCTCAGCCAGGTGACGTGGTCGTACTGAGCCCAGGTACGGCAAGCTTCGATATGTTTAAAGATTTTTATGACCGCGGAGATCAGTTTAGGAATATCGTAAACAAATTATGAATAAGTTTGTCTTTGAATCGTACGAGTTTGATCACGATAGTCATGTTGCACACTTGCACTATGGATTTGAAGACGGTCAGAAGTTTGAAGAATCGATCCAATTTACTGCTGGGTCAGAGTATGACGAGTCGGCGTTAGAGCGTGCACTTCAGCTTGCATTTATTCTCATCGGCACCTCATATTACAAAACGTTTCCTTCAACTGAAGTAACTATCGCGTTGCCACTAGATGACTGGCAGGCATCTTTCTTCACGCGAGTATATCAGGAGGGATTAAGTCAGTTTGCATTTGAAAATCAACTCCACCGCGAAGATTTGGCAACGTTTGAGGCAACTGAACACAATCTTGGTAACCCAGATCTTGCCTATGAAGGAAGCGGTATACTTGCCCTCCAAAGCGGGGGAAAGGACTCTCTGCTCACCGCAGCACTGCTCCGAGAAAAGAAAAGTGATTTTATCGGCTGGTATCTATCTAGCGGTACTCAATACCCAACTATTCTTGAAACCGTTGCTCCTCGGCTTGAAACCTCCCGTCGCACGATTGATCGCAAAGGCTTAAAAAAAGCTGATGATGACGGGGGATTGAATGGTCACGTTCCTATAACCTATATCGTCCAAAGTATAGCTGTTATTCAGGCAATTCTTCTTGGCAAGAGTGACATTCTTGTCTCGATAGCACATGAAGGCGAAGAGCCCCATGGTCATATTGGTAATCTTGCCGTGACACATCAATGGTCAAAAACATGGCAAGCCGAACAGGACTTTGCAGAATACGTTCACAGATATATATCGCCGAATATTCAGGTTGGGTCACCTCTGCGTGCGTATAGCGAGCTGCGCGTTGCCGAGCTTTTTGTAGAACGTGCATGGCAAAAATATGGACATGAGTTCAGCTCATGTAATGTTGCAAATTATCAGCAGGGTGCTGATAATTCTACGTTGAAATGGTGTGGGAATTGTCCAAAGTGTGCTAATTCATATCTGTTGTTTGCGCCGTTTGTGCCAGCTGACGAGCTAAAGCAACTATTCAATAATCAGGACTTATTTAGTAAAGCGACTCTTGCACACACCTTCCAAGGATTACTCGGTATTGATGGCGCCGACAAGCCTTTTGAGTGTATTGGTGAGATTGACGAACTACGCTTGGCGTACCACAAAGCGCAGGAGCAAGGTGGCTATGAAAGCTTGTCGTTCGATGTACCCGTATCGACATTTGATTACATGCAGCAGTACCCAGCACAGGACTGGGCAGTGAAAATGCTACAATAGAGGTGATGCAACCTCTACTAAAACGAATCAAGCAACTTTCGACGCAGGTCGATGCTGCGTTTAATCGCCTGAATATTGCTCAAAAGCAAACAACTATTGCTGGGCTTGAAAACGAAATGGCGACGTCTGAAATTTGGAATAATCCGACCAATGCCCAGAACAAAAGCAAACAGCTATCTGCTCTTACTACGATGGTTGAGCCATGGATAACCTTGCAGGCACAGGTGAGTGACATTGCAGAACTGATTGAAATGAACGACGACAGTTTGCTTGCTGAATTTGACGGCCAAGTAACTGCGCTTGAAAATGCGTTTGATGTGCTTCGCAAAGAACTATTATTAAACGGTGAGTATGACGATCATAACGCAATTTTACGTTTGAGTGCAGGGGTGGGTGGTACCGATGCGCAGGACTGGACCGAAATGCTAGAACGCATGTACCTCCGATTTGCAGAAAAACACGACATGTCTAGTGCGATTGTCGAGCGTTCATCGGGCGAGGAAGCTGGAATAAAATCAAGTGTCATTGAAATCACTGGACCATTCGCCTACGGCAAGTTAAAGAGTGAACATGGTGTTCATCGATTGGTTCGATTGAGTCCATTTAACAGTGATAATCTGCGTCAAACGAGCTTCGCATTGGTCGAAGTATTGCCTCAAATAGACACACCCGATGAAGTACTTGTTGATGAAAAAGACCTAAAGATTGATGTCTATCGTGCGGGAGGCCATGGTGGTCAATCAGTAAATACAACTGATAGCGCTGTGCGAATTACGCATATTCCAACGAATATTGTCGTGGCAATCCAAAACGAGCGTTCGCAGTTACAAAATCGTGAAACAGCTATGAAGATTTTGCGCGGTAAGCTAGCGCAATTGCAACTTGAACAACACGCGGCAAGTATTTCAGATTTGCAGGCAGGGGAGTCTGCCAATTGGGGTAGTCAAATCCGTAACTATGTGCTGCATCCATACACAATGGTGAAAGATACTCGTACAAAATACGAAGATCGTGATGCTCAGGGTGTGCTTGACGGCAAGTTGGACGGTTTTATCGAAGCCTACCTTGAACACGATCAATCTTCTTAATTATAATAGTTGCGTAGCCATCGGTTGTTGTTCTTAAGAGAGCGACATAGGCGCATTTTAACTGATAATAAGCTTAACAAAGGATAATCCTCTGCATAGCACTTTTTCAGGTAAGAGGAAGAGACGGCGAGGTGAGTAATGGTGTGTAGGCAACGTCAAGGAGACAAGGGTAATTGACTTTTATGTACTAAAGTACTACAATAAGTTTTTGATGATAGGTGTTATTCTTCAAAAAAGTTCTTTAAGAAAATATCTTTAGACACGAGGTTCTTTTGGCCTCGTCTAGGAAATAACTACGCCGGGAGGCACAAAATGCATGAAAGCAATACTCCCACTACGCGTGCCATTGCCGACTCGGCAAAGGCATTCGCCAAGGAGCTGAAGCACGGCTACGTGGGACGTGAGCACCAGCTGTACGCGTTCGCTACGGGCGCGGGTGGTGACTCCATCCGCGTCGCGTTCGAGGCCTGCGGCCTCAGTGAGTCCAAAGTGCGCGCCGCCATCGACTTCGTCGACGGTGGGATGCATCCGCATCCGCACATCCGCCAGCGGGTCATCAGTCCGCTGCTCGCGCACCACCACATGGGCGAGAAGGTGCCGATGGCTCAGATCGCCCAGTTGGGCGTTCTGGATCTGACGCCCAACGCCCAGACCGTGCTCACCATGTCCATCAAGGAGGCCCAGGAGCGGGGTGCTGTCGTGCCCAGCTTCCAGGACGTCCTGTTCGTCTTCCTTCGGGAAGTCGGACGCAGCGACGATGACCGACGCGTCATGCGCGTCATCGAGCATGCCGTTCCCAATCTCGACCTCAATGACATCGAGTGGGCCGTCAAGCAGGTTGTCGCCAACGCACCGATCGAGCAGGTCGACCGCCAGATCGCTCAGCAGGAGCAGAGAGTCCGCGTCATGAAGC
Organism: uncultured bacterium; assembly: GCA_947084875.1. GTDB lineage: Bacteria > Patescibacteriota > Saccharimonadia > Saccharimonadales > Saccharimonadaceae > UBA1547. The sequence goes on along the minus strand of CAMTUF010000002.1, from coordinate 190,049 downwards.
GCGTTCGTCATGCGCTCATGTTCGATCCCAACGCGGTCCAGACCGCGTAGTTTTACCTAGGAAGGGGACGTCTGTGCTTCGCGCGCGGACGTCCCCGACCTTCCCCGACGGAATGAGCTTCGTGTCTACAGATATTCTTACTACTGTGAATATGCTTACGCTATAGACAGTGTCCTAGAGGGTATGGTTTAGTTGAGCTAAGGAGTATTAAGAAGGATTATTATATGAACCCAGATCAAACACCTACACCTACGCCACAACCAACATCACCAGACCAGCCGCCAGTACAACCATCTATGCCAGCGCCAACGCCCGAGCCAGTAGCCACTGTTGTTGAACCACAGCCGCAACCAGCATTTAGTCAACCTGAACCAGTCACACCAACCCCAACTCCGACAGAATCTCCTTTTGGACAACCAGAGGCAGTTGCACCTCAGGCGCCAGCTCCGACGGCTTCGCCTTTTGGATCTGCTATTGGTAGTGTTTCCAGTGATCCGACGACGAGTGATGTGCCGACAGGCAAAAAACCACTTAACAAGAAATTGATCATTATTATCGCCGCCGCCGTTGTTGTAGTGGGCATCGTCATTGCCGCTATTTTGCTTTTGCCTGGTATTGCAAAAAATGCTTCAAACAGCCTCACAGGGTCGAGCACTTCAAACGGAAAGTCGCTCGTCGCGTACGAAGGGACGGGGTATAGTATTTCGCTTCCTGAAAATTTTAAACTAGCACCATCCAAAAGTACTAGCACGAGCTCTACTATCGAGAAATTTACAAAAGGTGGCGTCGAAGCAAACGATGAGACATTGATCGTCTATGTCCTTGTCTCACCATTTACTGCAACAAGTACACGTGACCAGTCAATTAACTTCCTTGGTGGATTAGATGGTCAAACAATTCCAGATACTGACACGGTGAAGGATAACAAAAGTGTCGGTACAAAAGTTGCAGGATTTGATGCGCTTGAAGCATCTGCTACTAAAGTAAAAGACGGTGCTGAGGTTGCAAAGTCTAAAGGTTTATATGTGTTCGGTAACAAAAATATGTACGCGATAAGTGTTACAGGACCTGTGAGTGAGTTTAATGCACTGGATGTTGACGCGATCTTAAACTCTTTCAAGCCTGGCGAATAAACATACTTAAGGTTATCCATTAACCGAGTTCGTTCTGGTATAATAGTAGGTAAATGATACTGCTAGATAGGGTAACCAAAACATATGGTAAGGACTTGGAGCCTGCCATTAACCGCATGAGTTTGTTCGTCGAACCACGCGAGTTTGTGATTCTCGTTGGGACGAGTGGTGCGGGAAAGTCAACTCTATTAAAGCTATTAACTCGTGAAGAGAAGCCAACCAGTGGCAAGATTGTTGTTGGCGGCATCGACTACGATACGTTAAAAGATAGCCAAATTCCGATGCTGCGTCGCAAGATAGGCGTTGTTTTCCAGGACTTTAAGCTGTTGCCACAACGAACCGTATTTGAGAATGTCGCCTTTGCACTCGAAATCGCAGGTATGACTGGTCGTGAAATTAAGAATACTGTCCCTAAGGTCATTGAGCTTGTAGGGTTGACTGGTAAAGAAAAACAATTCCCACATCAGCTTTCAGGTGGTGAGCGTCAGCGCGTGGCGATTGCTCGTGCGGTTGTTCGTCAGCCAAAAATTTTGATTGCTGATGAGCCCACAGGAAACTTGGATCCTAAGCACAGCTGGGACATTGTTCGCTTGCTTGAAAAGATTAATAAATACGGCACGACCGTCCTGCTCACGACCCACAACGTGGAAATCGTTAATAAGCTGAAAAAGCGTGTTATTACGATTGATCACGGAAAAGTGACGAGTGATCAGGCATTAGGAAGCTATCGACAGGGAGCAGCAGATGAGCGCAAAGCGTAAATTAGATTCGAAGGCATTTGCCAAGCAAAAACAAAGTCGACGGAAGTGGCTGACTTTTATTCGTATGTGTCGCTACGGCGTGAACAACTTTTCGCGTAACGCCTGGCTGACTATTGCTGCAACTGCTGTTATGACCATTACTTTACTGATTATTTTTTCTGCCGTAGCAGCTCGATCTATTTTGATTGAGACGGTTGGCGGGTTACGTAACAAAGTCGACATGTCGATCTATCTGAAAACTGAGACTACGGACGATCAGGCGAATGGATTTATTGCCGACTTAGAAAAACTGCCATCAGTGAGATCAGTGACCTATGTGAGCGCCGCAGAAGCGAGAGAGATCATTGCTCAAGAGAATAAAAATGATATTCAATACCTTGAGGCGCTAAAAGAAGCAACAGATAAAAACCCTGCGATTTTACGTGTAATTGTCGAAAATATTAATGACACGACTGAACTAAGCAACTTTGTCGATACAAATGAAGCATTGAAAAAGCAACTTGATCCTGCACACGAACCGTCGTTTGCGGGTGCACGTAAAGAGACGATTGCTAAGATCGGGAATGCTGTTGGCTTTGCAGAGCAAGCAGGTATTATTGTTGGCTCAATCTTTGTGGCTATTTCATCACTGATTATTTTCAACACGATCCGTATGGCTATCTTTAATCGAAAAGAAGAAATTCAGATGATGAAACTAATCGGGGCAGATAGCTCATTTATTCGTGGACCATTTGTTGTTGAAGCAATCGTCTATGGGTTCATTGCAGCGGTGATTGCAACGGGGCTAGGTGTGGCTTTATTGTACGCAGTTGCTCCCGCGCTGAGCGATGCACAAGTGCCTATACAGCCGATTATTGACTTCGTTACATTCTATATGGGCTTTGTACTTCTTGCGATGATTCTTGCAGGGGCATTCATCGGCATCGTCTCGTCATTACTCGCGACCAGGCGGTACCTCAAGCTTTAACAGATTGACAAAGTGCTTATCCTTATGCTAGAATAAAATAGTATGAAATTGCGTACACTCCACCACCAACGCATGTATAGGGCATCTTCGACCTCATTTTTTGCAAAGTTCTTGCTTGTTGTAGCTATTATTACTATGGCTTTTATCGCACCATTTCAATTGACCAAAAATGTATCGGCTGATAAGTACGACGATCAAATCAACGCACTGCAACAGGACATTAATAAATATAATGCTCAAGCAGCGGCACTCAAGGCACAGTCGGATTCATATCAATCAGCGATTGCTCAGTTGCAAGCGGAAGCTGCCGTTATTCAAGCACAGATTGATATTAGCAAGACAAAATTCGATCAATTGACGGCACAAATTGCCGAAACTGAAAAGAAAATTGCTGACAACAAAGACGCACTAGGCTCGACGATTGCTGATTTGTATGTTGATCAGAAGATTTCACCAGTTGAAATGCTCGCGAGCAGTAAGAATATTAGTGACTACTTGGACAAACAAGAGTATCGTACCTCTGTTCGTAATCAATTAACAGACACTATCAAGGAAATCAAAGATCTGAAGAGCCAATTAACAAAGCAGAAAACTGATGTTGAGCGTGTACTTAGCGATCAAACAAACAGTAGAAATGCATTAGTTGCGAAGCAAAACCAACAGCAGGACTTGTTAAATCAAACTCAGGGTCAGGAAGCAGCATACGCACAGCTCGTATCATCGACTGTTAAGCGACTTGAAGCAGTTCACGCTGAGCAGCAAGCCGCGTTTGCGCGCCTTACAAATAATGGGGCAAACAACGCTGGTGCTGTAGGCGCCTTTCAATTTAGAAATTTTAGTGGTAATCAGGGCTGTGGAGGTGGGTATCCTTATTGTGGAGCGCTAGACTCAATGGTAGATCCTTGGGGTCTTTACAACAGGGAATGTGTAAGCTGGTCAGCATGGAGGGCAACACAAGCAGGCAAAAAAGTCGGTAACTTTAGCGGGCAAGGTAACGCGTATTCTTGGCCGTCAAGTACTTCTGGTTGGATGGGTGCCATTGTTAATAACACTCCCGCCGTGAACGCAGTAGCGATCTTACCACTAACGCCCGGGTTTGCGCCATGGGGTCATTCTATGAACGTAGAAGAGATTTTAAGTGATGGATGGTTACGTGTTAGTCAGTATAACTTTGGTGGGACGGGACAGTATAGCACGATGGAGATAAAAGCTAGTGGAGTTGTTTTCGTACATTTTCCTGACAGATAAAAAACCAAACCATAACTTCTATAGCGTACTCAACGCAGAGTGCGCTATAATTATAGGTAATAAAACTACGTATGAATAGGGGTTTCATGTCTAAAAAATCACGAAGAGTTGGTCATCAATTAGGTAAGCCAAGTGCAAAAAAAGTAGTATCCGCTAATGTTCTTTTCCTGATAATTGCTGTAACTGCAGTCTTGGCATTTTTTGCGGGTACGCGTAGTGACCAGATTATGGCTGTTGTCGGTCCTATCTTTGGCGTAAAGGTCTATGCAGGAGATATTGATCTCAGCTCGGTAGAGGCGACATATCGGTCTCTCAAGGCTAATTACGACGGTAAACTTGATGATAAGGCGCTTATTGATGGTGCCAACAAGGGGCTCGTCAATGCTGCAGGCGATACGTATACGCTATATATGAACGCCGCAGAGGCAGCAAGCTTTGAAGACGATCTATCAGGCACTATTGGTGGTGGAATTGGTGCTGAAATCAGTACGCGATCAGGCAATATCACAATCGTCCGTGTTCTCAAGGACAATCCTGCGATTAAGGCAGGTCTACAAGCGGGCGATATGGTCGTAAAAATCAATGATGAGTCTACCACAGGACAAACTGTTGAGCAGGCAGTTTCTAAAATTCGCGGTGAGGTGGGAACCACGGTAAAACTGTTGATTAACAGAGGCGGGGAAGAAAAGGAATTCACTGTCACACGAGCAACAGTCAATAATCCAAGTGTTGATTCGAGTGTTGTTGATGGCGTCGGTACTATAACGATCACGCGCTTTGATAACGCCACAGCAGGTCTTGCTCGAGCCACTGCACAGGACTTCAAGAATAAAAACGTCAAAGCAATCATCCTTGATCTTCGTGGCAATGGTGGCGGGTATGTGGATGCAGCACAAGACATCCTAAGCCTGTGGCTTGATAACAAAGTTGTCGTAACTGAACGCACGAATGGTCAAGTTGTCTCGACGCTCAAATCAGGAAGCAACGCGCTTCTTGCAGGCATTCCAACAGTTGTGTTAGTTGATAACGGCAGTGCAAGTGCGAGTGAAATCGTCGCAGGCGCATTACAAGATTACAGAGCAGCAAAACTAGTCGGAGAAAAAACCTTCGGTAAGGGTAGTGTCCAGAAACTCATTAACCTCCCTAATGGCGCAGAACTCAAAGTGACAGTTGCTCGCTGGTATACACCAAACGGCAAAAACATCACGACTCAGGGCATTACGCCTGATGTTACCGCTACTTTGACGCAAGAAGATGTTGATGCAGGCAAAGACCCGCAACTCGATGCTGCGCGCAAAGCACTCGGATTGTAATCTCGCTTGTGCTTAGGGAAGCACTTGTAGTAAAATAAGGGACATAATGGATAACAAGAAAAAATTGCTTCTAGTCGAAGACGATGTTGCACTATCGGCTGTCTACAAATCTCGTATGGAACTAGAAGGCTTTGAAGTGCAAGAGGTAAATAACGGTGAAGACGCACTGGCCGCTGCTACGGCGTTTAAACCTGACTTGATCCTACTCGATGCGATGATGCCAAAGATCAGCGGCTTCGATGTCCTGGACATCCTTCGTAACACTCCTGAAACAGCCAATATTCGTATCATTATGCTAACTGCACTCTCGCAGCCAAAGGATAAGGAACGAGCTGAATCATTGGGTGTTGATGATTACTTGGTGAAATCACAAGTTGTTATTGGTGATGTGGTTGAACGTGTGAAGTATCACCTTGGCATGCTTGAACAAAAACCTGCGTAGGTAGTAGTGATGGATACAAACCCAACGCCTTAACCGAGGGGTTGCTTTTTTATCAAACTTATGCTATTATGAAGTAAAGGTAAATAAAAACAAAAAAATGAGCATCGAAAAACTTCCTAACTACCAACCCATTCTTGTCCGTCCTAAGGGCGACAATATCTTGCCTGGCGGCAATGAAATTGAAGTGTGGCAAACTCAAGGTAAGGGAACAGGTCTTCAGACTGAAACATATAGCCAAAATACTATTGCTGTCCCTGATGAAGAGGGGACAAAATTTAAGCACGTACTTCGCGCACAGTACGAACACGTGAAAGACGTTTACGGTACTGGTCAGGATCAACTAGCGAGCGAATACGCCGACTTGCCGCTGCGAACAGATACGGTCCTCGCGGAAATTAACGGTAAGGTAGTTGATGCAAAAGTATATGACTACTTTAAAGGTGAGGATGGCGAAACATACGGTGCCGTCGTAGATAACGAAGGCAACTATACGGGTGTAAAGCTAGACGTATTGAGGGGTGAGTATCAAAAAGAACTTCGTGCATCACACCAGGGTGAGGCAGTTCTTGAAGCTGCTGGAGTTGACGAACCTGGTATCAATCCATGGTCGCCTGAGGCCGCGAAGCAACGTGAAGAGGCAACTATGCCGACTTTCGAAAATCCACATATGTTTGATAGCATGGAAGATCTTATAGAATCAGTTGTTTTCACTGGGCCTCTTGGCGAAGAACTGCGGGGCGATAAAGTGGGCTGGTTTAAGCGGGACGGAAGTATGTTCTTTCTCATTGAACCGACTGCTGAATCTCGTCGAAAAGCTGAATTTAGCAGTAAGCTTATGGCTGTACCAGCCGAAGCGACTACTGGACTCACGCCAGCTTATGGTCCAGAAGTGCCTGCAGAGAGTGCTGATGCTCAATCAAGTACTATTAATGGAGAAACCACTGAACGCAAACCCGAAGTAGAAGCGGATCCTTTTGATGCGTTATCGCCAGAAGCACAAAGTGATGTTAAAAGGTATCGTCAGGCGCAACAGAACAAGCGAGATTCTGAGCGCGACAAGGACTTTGCTCAGGCGGCCGAGGATGGTCGAACCATCTACGACTTTGGTAAGCGTATGTCCAGAGAAGCTCAAGAGTTTGTTGGCTTTAAGCCATAAATAAAATAAGCTCCGAAAGGAGCTTATTTTATTTGAAAGAATTAACTAACAGTTACTTGGGTACGAGGGGCGGTTTTGCCAGTGAAACGGCTTTTGCGAATCTTATTGAAGCCAACAACACCGTCAATGGCAGCATGGATTGTGAAGTCTTTGCTAATGAAAGTACCAGGACCTGCAAGCTTTGTAGAACCAGTCTGACGGACTAGTACTTCACCTGTACGGACTGTTTGGCCACCAAAGCGCTTTACGCCGAGTCGTTGACCAGCGTTATTGTGGATATTTTTGGCTGAACCACCTGCTTTGACGTGTGACATGGTAACTCCTTAAAAATTTGTATTGAAATCTAAATAAGTGTATCAAAAATAGGGGTAGAGGTCAAGACTTAACCAGGACTAATAGTTCGCGGGCGACAATTTGGTCGTCGCGGTAGTAGAGGAGGTCGTTTTGGGATACATTATGGAATTCGTGGGGTTTGTAGCCGAGCTGTGCGATTGTGCCGATAAAAGGGAGGTGTGTAAACGAGCCGTCGGCCGAACGCCAAGCAGGAACAGCGATACAAACAGGGGTGCCTGGAGCAAGTTGCAAACCAACGTTCTTTAAAAACTCGGTGATGATATGGTTGCAGTTTTTGCGTACCTCATCTAGTTTTGACGGTGATGGCGGTGCGCTAAAGGGCTGTCCTAGGTATGTTTCGGCAACAACTGCGTCGATCGGCGACTGCCACTTGGTTGTCATTGCATCACCGCTGTGCAGGTCGCTATGTATCTGTACATGATGCGTTTGGTCGAGCCAGGCTAAGTTTTCTTTACTGAAGCTAATCATTTTATCGACAAGATCTGTTCCGTAGACCTGATACCCCATAAGAGATGCTTCTTGCAGGATCACCCCTGTACCACAGAACGGGTCAAGAATGCGACCTTGTTTGAGGCCTGAGAAATTGATCATTATCTGAGCAAGTTTAGGAGGGAGCATACCCACGAATGCATCGCGCTTAGGACGACCTTGGTCGCGTTTGGCGTAGGCGGTGATGTTTTGTGCGCCAGTACTTTGTGCGACAACAATGCGACCATTCTTTGCGCGGACTATCAACAGTTCAACCTTGTTATCAGATAAACCTAGCTTGTTGTGATGACTGGTAGCAGTGGAAAGAGCTGGATCTTGGTTAGGGATCAGGCGGAGGCTGACGCCAGATCGTTTGAGTTTTTGCTTCAGGACGATACCAATTTTTTGCACTTCGCGTGTACTGATGTCAAAGCCGTAAGCGCTGAGGCCGAGGGTAATTTTGCCTTCAGCAGATGACCATTGCTGGCTGTAGTGTTGAATAATTTTATTACTCACTTTAAGCCAGTCTCCAGTACGAAGGTCGATAACGACTTTGCCTGCCTTTTGAGTACCTCCGAGTGTTTGAATATCCAGTAGGGAAGTGTCGATTATTGCGGCGAGACCAGAGAGGGGAGTGACGTTAACACCTCCGAACACTCTTTCAAGCTCGGCTATGCCAAGTGCGGGCTGACGTCCAAGAATAGATATGTACATGAGGTCATTATAACATTATGGGTGGTGTTCGGTGGGGCAGCACCCAAATTTCTTTTGTATTGTAATCAATCAAAAAATTTAGAGGCAAACCGAACGACAGGACCAATAACAATTTCATTAATCAGGTATAATAATCATTAGTATGTCATTTCGATCATGGGCAACAGTCATTACACTTATTTTGCTTGCTCTTGTCGTGTTCTTGGGGTGGGAGCAAATTACTCACGCTTTTCGTTTATTGGGCGACGTTAATCCCTGGATACTGATTCTTATTATACCCATACAGCTCCTGAGTTATTATGCAACAGGTGGTATGATTTTCTCTTACCTGCGTGCAAAGGGGAATTTGAAGGACACATCTCACTGGACAATGACTCGTATGGCACTGGAACTTAATTTTGTGAACCACATCATCCCTAGTGGGGGAGCAGCGGGCTTTTCGTATTTAGGCTGGGTATTGGGTCGACACGGAGTGAGCCCTGGACGGGCGACGATGGCACAGATCGTGCGCTTTACGATTGGATTTGCGAGTTTTATCGTTATTTTACTGATTGCGGTCGCCGCGCTTGCCCTTGATCACCAAGTGAACCGTACGATCATTATCATCACGTCGTCGCTGACGTTTGCGGCGATTTCGTTGTTTGTTCTGAGTATTGTGGTAATCGGCAGTAAGCGTCGATTAGAAAAGTTTTCTGATTGGTTGGTACGAGTTGTAAATGGGATCGTCTCGTTTTTTACCCGTCGTCGCAAACAAGATAGCTTGAAAAAACAGACGATCGAACCATTCTTCCTCCAACTACACGAGGATTATCTACATATTCGGTCTGAAAAGAAAATATTGCTACGACCGTTTATTTGGGGTCTGGTGATGAATATATGCGATGTTGCACTGCTTGCTGTTGCGTTTACATCACTTGGGTATTGGGTCAATCCCGCAACACTATTTGTCGCGTTTGGTGTGTCTGGTGCAGCAAGTATTTTCTCGGTGACTCCTGGTGGAGCGGGTGTGTATGAGGCAATCATGATTGCTTTCTTGGCATCAGCAGGAGTGCCTGCAGACGTTGCGATTGCAGGAACGCTACTGGCCCGCGTCTCGTTACTACTAGGTACTATTATCTTTGGTTATTTCTTCTATCAATTAACGATTGTGAAGTATGGAAAACGTCCGACTAACAGTTAGCGATTTTATCGCTATTACCAACCAGACGCTTGAGTATTCGTATCCGAGTGTTGAGATCGAGGGAGAGGTCGCATCTTTTAAGGTTAATCAAGGGAAGTTTGTCTTCTTTGACTTGAAAGATGACGGCGGCAGTATCGGCTGTTTTATGATGGTATGGCAGCTGCGGGTGCCTATCGAAGATGGTATGAAAGTAATTGTGACGGCGACGCCGAAACTAACACAGTGGGGCAAGTTTAGCTTAACTGTTAAGGCGTTACGGCCAAGCGGCGAGGGAGCCTTGAAAAAAAGCTTTGAGTTGTTGAAAGCAAAACTCGATGCGGAGGGTCTGTTTGCTGTTGAACGTAAACGACCGTTGCCAAGCGTCCCTACTCACGTAGCAGTTATTAGCAGTACTGGGGCGGCGGGGTATGCAGACTTTATTAAGATCGTGCAGGAGCGTTGGGGTGGACTCCGAATCGACGTTGCGCATGTCCAGGTACAGGGGGCTGACGCACCAGATCAAATGATCAGAGCATTGAACTATCTGAATACCAGAGAAGAATTACCTCAAGTGATCGTTATCATTCGTGGCGGGGGCAGCGCTGACGATTTGTCAGCCTTCAACGACGAGCAACTGGTGCGTGCGATTGCATCGAGCCGTGTGCCGACGTTATTAGGTATAGGACATGAAACTGACGAGAGTCTAGCTGACTTAGCAGCAGATGTGAGAGCTAGCACACCTAGTAATGCTGCCCAGATGTTAGTGCCTGACCGTCGCGAAATTATTCGATCGGTAAGACAGCAGACAACCTCACTAGGGTTTATCCTAAGTCGAGCGATTGACCAATACTCTCAGCAGATAAAAGAACAGCTACATCAAGCCTTTAGTCGCACACAAGAGAAACTTGATAATACTTTTGAACGGTTGGCTGTACTTAGAATGACTGTTTCTCAACTCAACCCAGAAAACGTACTCAAAAGGGGCTATGCTCTCGTGCTAGGCGAACAGAAGGTTGGAGCGATACTTGAGATTGAAACACATAAGGCTATACTAAAAGCAGAGGTAAAAGATGTCAGAAGCAAATAAGTCTGTACAAGAAAAATTAACAGAATTGTCGGAGCTAGTAGCGTGGTTTAATGGCGCATCCTTCAAACTCGAACAGGCTTTGCCTAAGTTTAAGCAGGCAGAATCACTCGCTGAAGATATTGAGAAAGATCTTAAGAAACTAAAAAACGAGATTAAGGTTATCAATAAAAAATTTGACAGCGAGGCGTAAAATCCGATGATATGGGTTTGGATTGCATGGGCGTTCATCCTCACTTTTGGGATAATCGTGTTTCGAGGTGCACCGTATGTGCCGAGTCGAAAGCGATATATAACGTACGCTTTTACCGTCCTGTATCCACTGAGTAAAAAGGATGTGCTGGTAGATATCGGCAGCGGTGACGGTGTGGTCTTACGAGAGGCGAGTAACTATGCGAAGAAAGCTATTGGCTATGAATTGAATCCCATCCTGGTGGTTATCTCCAGATTTCTATCACGTCGTCAGCAGAAAGTTCATGTCGTGTTGAGAGACTTTTGGTTAACACAGTTACCGCCTGAGACAACGGTTGTCTATGCGTTTATGGCAAGCCCTTACATCAACAAATTACAAACAAAGATGCAGCATGAAGCAAATCGATCAGGTAAACCGCTCAGACTCATTCTTTACGGCAATACCCTATCTGAGAAAACAGTTGATAATCAAGGAGAAGGGTACAGACTCTATACGTTCGTACCTTTACAGACAGATGAAGCATAAGTATAATGACGCTATGAGCTCATATACGAGTAGTACTGAAAGTGGATTTGTCGACAGACGCGTTATTGTTATTGTGGTTCTTGCTGTTTTTGGTGCTGCGGCACTTGGCTTTGGTATTTGGAGCTTTTTGAACTACAACGAACAAAAAACAGATGTTGATGGTAAGATTTCTGCAGCTGTGGCAATAGCAAAAAAGGAACAGGCAGATACTGACGAAGCAAAGTTTTTGGCTCGTGACAAAGAGCCTAATCGTGAGTTTGTTGGTCCTGACGACTACGGACGTTTAACGTTCAATTATCCAAAGACCTGGAGTGTGTATGTTAACAAAGACATTACAGAGCAGGGCGGAGCTTACGAAGCATATTTAAATCCAGTGAGCGTCCCGGCGGTGTCTGACAAGCAGCAGTATGCACTCCGTGTCCAAATTGAAGAGAAAGACTATGATAAGGTAATCGCTAGCTATGCGGCTTTGGTGAAGAAGGGCGACCTGCGTTCAAGCGCCGTAAGTGTGAATGGTGCCAATGGAACACGACTTGACGGTAGTTTCAGCAAGAACATTCGTGGAGCAGCGGTTATTTATAAGATTCGCGACAAAACACTAACATTACGAACAGATGCCGACACGTTTAGGGTCGACTTTGATGCTTTAATTACAACGATTAAATTCAATCTGTAAAGAGTTTCTTCTGTGAATGAACGCGACCGAGCGTGCTAAACTAGAATATAGTATGAGTTCAACGCGAGGGATGAACGAACGACTGGTGGGGGGTGTTCTTGGTGATGGTTTACCATCACTTATCGCTGCTGCACATGAGTTAAAATCTCCACTCGCATTAGTACGTCAGTTGTCTTTGATGTTGGAAACAGGCGAATTAACAGAGACAGAAAAAGAGCGTATGCTGCGTCAGATTAGTTTAACGAGCGAGCGAGCACTACGCCTGACGAGCGACCTAACTCGGTCTGCAAGACTAGACGATGCCTTGTTTGAGTTAGAACCAATCAACCCGCAAGAGTTGTGTAAAGATATTGTTCATGAATTACAGCCTCTATTCGCCGCTCATGGACGGGATGTACGTTTGGTGCCTCGTAAACATCCGTTATTACTCGTCGCTAATCGCGATCTACTACGCAGGATTATCATGAACTTCAGCGATAACGCGCTGTACTATAGCGGTGATAGTGGGGCAGTGGAGATTCAGATCAATGCTTTGCAATCTGGTGATATCATTCGATTAGGAGTGCGTGATTATGGACCTGCGCTATCGTCAGATATGTGGCGCACTTTGAAAGGTAAGCTTGCGCTGGCGCCACAGTCTGTTCACGCACGCCCACAAAGTAGCGGGTTAGGACTATATATCGCAAGTCAGTTTGCTGAGGCGATGCAAGGAAAAATCGGTGTTACTCGTCACCGTGATGGTGCGACCTTTTATGTTGATGTAGCTGCTTCGTCGCAGTTGAGCTTGCTATGAAAAAGCGTTCACTATTGATTGTCGAAGACGATGAGTGGCTTGCCGAGCAACAAGCTCGCGTATTAACCAAAGCGGGGTACAAGGTAGCTAGATCACCACATGCCATGGCGGCGATTGATGCAGTTGATGACGAACAACCTGATGCGATTATTTTAGACATGTTACTAACTGGTAGCACTGCTTTTGCACTGATGCATGAACTGCAATCATATGGTGATACTAGCGGTATACCCATTGTGCTGTGTACTAATCTGGCTGGCGACATTGCGCTAGAGGACGTTGCGCCCTACGGTGTGCGTCGTATACTCGATAAAACGACAATGGCGCCTGATGATGTCGTGACGGCTGTGCGGAGTGTGCTGTCATGAACTCCATACGAACACGCGCGATCGTGCTGCGTCGAACAAACTATGGCGAAGCTGATCGAATCGTACAACTGTTAACACCAAGCGGAAAGCGAAGTGTGATGGCAAAAGGAGTACGGCGGGAGAAGTCACGCTTAGCTGGGGGGATAGAACTGTTTGCTATCTGCGATGTAGTGATCGGTGAGGGGAAGGGCGACTTGGGTATTCTGACCTCTGCTCGTTTGGTGCAATTTTATAGTCATATTATGCAGGACTACGATCGTATGCAGTTTGCGTACCTGACGATTAAATTAATCACAAAAGCAAGTGAGATGGTTGATGAGCCTGATTGGTATGATATTCTATCGGAAGTATTAATGGGTCTTGATGCGCACTCGGTCCAACTTGAGCTAGTACAGACGTGGCTGTATTTGCACTACGCAAGTTTACTGGGTCACGAGTTAAATCTTGACCGTGATGTAGCCGACCAGAAATTATCAGCGGATCAGCGCTATCGTTACGACGAAACCGAACAAGGATTTCGAGTCATTGCTCAGGGTGAATTAGGGGCTGAACATATTAAATTATTGCGTCTGATTGCGACGCGACCACTCAAAACCTTGGCGCAGATTGGTGGTGTTGAATCAATTCTTGGTGATTGTTTGATGGTCGCCCGCCAACACGCCGCGGTGTAACTATATCAAAAGCGGAGGCCCCGCGTAATTACTTAGCGGGGCCGTTGCCTTGAGAGCCTTTCGATCGGAGCGCTTTTTGCTCGTCTTGCATGATGGTTTTTTGGCGTCGCACCATTTTTTTGAAGCGCTCGTTCTTGCTGAGCTTTTCGGCCCATGTGAGCATCTTGATGGCGGACCTTGGTTTGCCCAATTTGAAGATGTTGGAAGCTGCTTCGCTCCAAAATCCACATTCCTTGAGGCGGTTATAGTCAGCACAGTTTGTACTGCGCAACCGTAGCGACCAGGGACTCGGGTAAATCACTTTCGTGATCACTGTCCAGCGACAGATCTCTGACGCAAGTGCTGCGGTCCACCAGAAATGCGCGTGTGAGGCGATTTCTGGGTTAAACGTCGAGCGTACCGCCAATATCCAAGCGGCATTTCCTTTGCCCGCGTACGCGAGCTCTAGGATCCGATCGATTGTCTGCTGTGGCGTGGAAGAATCCATCAACCACCGTCCTTTCTGTGTTTGGGGTAGGGAGTGGGAGGAAACTCAGTTAAATTATATCAGGTTATGGTTTTCGTCTCTATTACTGGTATAATTAGCCTTACTTATGAGCGACAAAAACAGCAAGAACGAAAAGATGGAAGCGATTGTTAGTTTGGCGAAGCGTCGAGGCTTTATCTATCAGGGCAGTGAAGTATACGGTGGACTTTCTGGTACGTGGGATTACGGTCCACTTGGTGTCACGTTAAAGCGTAACATTATGAATTTGTGGTGGAAGATGTTTGTCGACGACCGTGAAGACATGTACGGTGTCGATGCTGCGATTTTGATGAATCAGAACGTATGGAAGGCGAGCGGGCACGTCGATACGTTTACGGATCCGTTAGTTGAAGATCTTGAAACGAAGCAACGTTTTCGGGCTGATCATTTGCTAAAAGATGTTGGTCACAGTGTTGACGGCCTCAGCCTTGAACAAATGTCACAGCTCATTAAAGATAATGATATTAAAAGCCCGAATGGCAATTCTTTGTCCGAAGTTCGTACGTTTAATATGATGTTCAAAACAACGGTTGGGCCTGTCGATGATGAATCGAGTATTAGTTATCTCCGACCCGAGACAGCACAAGGTATTTTTACAAATTACAAAAACGTCATTGATAGTTTTTATCCTGACTTACCATTTGGTTTGGCGCAGCAAGGAAAAGCATTTCGTAACGAGATTAGCCCGCGCGATTTTATTTTTCGCTCACGCGAGTTTGAACAAATGGAGATTGAATATTTTATTGATCCATCTACATGGGAAGCAGAATTTGAAAAATGGGTTGCGCGTATTCACGAATGGACGAATGCATTGGGACTACCTGCCGATAATGTGCATGAACTTGAAGTAGGCGAGGCTGATCGAGCGCACTACAGTAAGCGTACAGTCGATTTTGAATTTGATTTTCCGATTGGACGCGAAGAGTTATTAGGGCTTGCATATCGCACTGATTTTGACCTGATGAATATCCAGAACGCTGCCGGTAAGAACATGGAGTATACCGTTAAGGGTACTAACACCAAGTTTGTCCCGCATGTTATCGAACCATCATTTGGTGTTGAACGAACACTCATGGCAGTGCTATCAAGTGCATATCGTGAGGACGAAGTAAATGGTGAGAAACGTGTTTATTTGAAACTTCCTGAACACCTAGCACCTATCCAATACGCCGTTTCGCCACTGTTAAAGAACAAAGAAGAGTTGGTGAAGAAAGCACGTGAAGTCTACAATGCATTGAAGAAAAAATACGGAAACGTGATGTGGGACGACAATGGAAACATTGGTAAACGCTATCGTCGCCAAGACGAAATTGGTACGCCTCATTGTGTGGTGATCGATTTTGACACACTTGAAGATAATACAGTGACTGTACGTGAACGTGATACAACCGAACAGCGACGGGTCAGTATCGAAGAGTTATGTCAGTAGATATATTTATTGCCCGACACGGACAGAGCGAAGACAACATCAATGGTATTTTAGGCGGACAGCGCGATCGACCGCTCACCGATGTTGGTAGGGGACAAGCACGTGAGTTGGGCCAAAGTATTGCAGATATTGGTCTGACGTTTGATGCGGTATACTGCTCGCCACTGATTCGTGCCCATGAAACTGCAGACATAGTTGCAGAAGTCGCAGGACTACCAAAACCTGTTGTACTACCACAACTGATTGAACGACACATGGGCGTCATGACAGGCAAGCCGTACAAGCAAGTTATTGCAGAATGTGAACCCGAGAATTTACTAATGACAGACGTTGTCACGTATTTTCTGAGTGCGGAAGGTGCAGAGACGTTCGATGAGCTACTTGTACGTGCGCGGGGAGTCATCGACACCATTCATTCGCAGCATACTACTGGACGAGTCTTGTTGGTATGTCATGGTGATATGGGCAAGATGTTGTATGCGGCATCAACAAACAAAGATTGGCAAGAGGCAATACAAGATTTTCACTTTGGTAACGCCGAGCTCATCGACCTCAGCGGTAATGGTGACGTCCATACGATAACGTTTGAGCAATTCAACCACTAAGGTATTATAGAGCTATGACAGAGCGACCATTACCTGAAAACGCACATTTAGTTCCCGACAGTGCGAAACTTGTTTTCAAAGGTATTCTTTTTGACACATACCAATGGCAACAAGAAATGTTTGATGGGTCTTTTCAGACTTTCGAAATGTTGCGACGTCCTGACACGGCGCTCGTAATTGCAATTGACAATGGTACAATCGTTTTACTTAATGAAGAACAGCCAGGTGGAATTGTACAAAAAGGCCGTTTACCAGGTGGTCGTATTGAACCTGGCGAAGACCCGTTGGAAGCAGCAAAACGAGAGGTAGTCGAAGAGTTAGGAGAAACATACGAAAAGTGGGCTCTTCTAGAAGTAAAGCAACCTGCAATTAAGATTGAATGGTTTAGATACGTCTACGTTGCCGTCAATAAAATTTCTGAACAGCCGACCGCTCACGAGGCAGGTGAAAAGATAGAAATTAAACGGGTTTCCTTTGATGAGTTTAAAGAAACTCAAGAGTTCCAAGGACATAAAAATCAAATGCTTGAAGGTATTAATTCAATCGACGATTTGCTCGCTAAGGTAGGATTAAAAAATGATTAATGAGAATTTTATTTATGTCGGTGCACTACTAAACCTGATTGGTAGTGTTAGCTACGTCATCGACACACTAAAAGGCAAGACAAAGCCGAATCGTGTAACATGGTCATTATGGGCACTTGCACCAATGGTCGCTTTCTTTGCGATGCTTGGGGAAGGAGTATCGATCACGGGTGGTCTGATGACCTTTATGGTCGGTTTTGGGCCGCTACTGGTATTACTGGCATCTTTTTTAAACAAGAAGTCAGTCTGGAAAATTACGAAGTTTGATATTATCTGCGGAACATTGTCGTTGGTGGGTGTAGGACTATGGTTTATTACACGTACGGGCGAAATTGCTATCGCGTTTAGTATTATGGCAGACCTTTTGGCGGGTCTACCGACACTCGTAAAGGCGTTTAAGGAACCTGAAACAGAAAGCTATGGTGTTTTCTTGTTCGGTGCGGTGAGTGCTGCGATTACACTACTGGCCGCAAAAACGTGGGCGTTTACGAATATTAGCTTTGCGCTGTATATCTTTATTTTCTGTTTATTGATGTTCCTACTAGTACGATTCAAACTAGGTGCTCGTGTTATGAAAGTATGGAGTAAAACAGCGTAGTGAGCACTATTAATGCTATTGTCTTTGACTGTTTCGGCGTATTGGTAAGCGAAGGGTGGTTGCCGTTCAAACACGACTATTTTGGTAATGATGCAGAGAAGTTTGAAGAGGCGACAAATATGCAGAAGCGTGCTGATGCAGGGTTATTGCATCACAATGATTTTTTGAAAGAAGTAGCTGCACTTGCTGGAGTTGATGTCGCTATCGCATCTAAACGAATTAATTCAGTACAAACAAATCAAGAACTACTAAGTTATATTGCAACGCTGAAGGCGCACTACAAAATTGGGTTCATTAGCAATGCTAGCCAAAGCTGGATGAATGAGTTTTTTACCCAAGAGCAAGTTGCCTTGTTTGATGGTATTGATATATCAAGCGAGACAGGCTTGTTGAAGCCAGATCCCGAAGCATTTGAGCATATTGCAGACGTGTTGGGTGTACCAGTGAATGAATGTGTTCTGGTGGATGACCAAGCGTCCTATTGTGATGGAGCGCGATCAATAGGGATGCAGGCTATTGTATATAAGAATTTTGCTGATATGAAAGAACAACTCGACGCAATAGTAGCAAAGTCTTGAAGGGTTGACTTGTTCTAACCTAGGGTTGAGGCTATACTCTTTTGTAATAAAGGAGAGAAAAATGTCGGAACTAATCTTACCTACAGATCCTGTTGAAATTGCACGACCATTTGCTACTGATCTTCTGATTGCGTCTGCAATTGAAGGTGTTGATGATGACCAGGCAATTGCTGAAGAGATCGATTCTTTGCACTACGTGGCTGCGTTGAGTGGGTTTATGAATAAACCTTTTGTTGTAGATTCAAAAACTGCACTTTTAGTTCCAAGGACTGCGCAAGATTTTGACGAAGTCGATGCCCAACCCCTTGACCGTATTGTTTTCGAAGGTCGCTTCAGTCACTATCAACCGCTCTATCGAAGAGTAGGGAAGCAGACTGCCAAAGCGTTATATCTTGCATTTGATAACGCGATGACAGTTCCATTCTCAAGTCTTTTAGAAGGCCAACGAGTTGTTCATGTACCAGTTTTTGACGTAGCTGAAATTAGTAGGGCTGCATAAATAATGAAAAAAGTTATTGTTAACGATAAAATGCAGCGCAACTATGTCTATGAGCTAGTTGCAGCTATGGGGAAGGATTTTGATCCTGAGTTCAACCCAGAATTAACACCAAAAGAAATGCTGGCGATGGGTATATTTGGTGGTGTTTATATGCGAGATTGTCGTGATGAGTTTCCCAAGGATTGGTTTGAGGATGCGAGATTGGCTGTGGGAAAAGCAGATCCTATGCTGAACTATTTTCAAATTAATGCGAGTCAGCCGTTGGCAGAGTGGGTGAGGAAGGGCTGGATATACCCCGAAGATCCTCGCGGATGGTTTCAATGGTATTGTCGATATTATATGGGTCGTCGAATTCCCGAAGAAGATACGCGTCAAATCAAGCGATGGAAAAACATGACTCGGCATATTGCACAGGTCAAGAAATATTGTGCACCAGGTGATTTAGCATGTCGACGACGTCAACGGCAGGCGATTTTGCACTGGGCGTACGATAGTCGGAAAATCTAGAAATAAGTCTTTATTTCGAGCCTAAGACCAGGCGTGTATAGATGAGGATTTTTCCTGAGGTCTTGTTTGAGCGCATCAAGTGATACCCAACGTACTTCAGTAACTTCGTTAGGTTCTAGCGTTAGTTGCGTGGAACTGGGAATGGTTCCTTTAAATACACAGTTAAACGTGTTAATAGTGCCTCGTTCGTTTTTGTCTTGCATCTTAAACACACCGATCTTTTCAAGCTTTGTTGAGATACCTATCTCTTCCAGTAGCTCACGTGGTGCGGTCGTCTCGTAGGTTTCTCCCTCGTCAACGTGGCCACTTACCGCATCAGTCCAGAGTCCTGGGTATGATGCCTTCGTAAGACTGCGTTTTTGCAAAAGAAAACGACCGTTTTCGTCTTGAAGGACGATTCTAATGTGACGATGATAGCGCCCGTCTTTCCATGCTTGTTCTCGAGACATGCTCTCTCCCGTAGGGTGATCGTTTTCGTCAACTATCATTATTTTTTCAGTCATTAACAATCATTATGACATAGTGATTGAAACGGGTATATAATGATGTTAATGAGTAAAATAACCCCCAAAAGCAAAATGACACTGTATCTCAAAGATGCTTATATTCTGCAGCTTGCAACCTCGAGAGATAATACACCC
Organism: uncultured bacterium; assembly: GCA_947084875.1. Taxonomy (GTDB): domain Bacteria; phylum Patescibacteriota; class Saccharimonadia; order Saccharimonadales; family Saccharimonadaceae; genus UBA1547. The sequence continues at coordinate 170,057 of CAMTUF010000002.1, read as the reverse complement.
TGGATATGTAGCTTACATTATGTGCTAGACGATAAAGGCAATATCTATTGGATTACTAAATCAACAACTCGTCACAGCGAAGATATTGCTGTGAATCCAGCGACTGCAATAACAATCGCCGTCAAAACAGACAGGCCGCTCATTGGACTACAGATTGAAGGAGACAGTGAAGTCGTGTCTGATATAAAAGACAGAAAAGTTGCGATGAAAAAGTATATTGAACGTCATGGAACAAGCCAAAGTTTTGCCGACCTTGTTATTGCAGGGACAGATGACCATAAACTATACAAGTTTACGCCAAAGAAATTTGTCCTATTTGATCAAGTTACTTTTCCTGACCATCCATCGAACGAGTGGACGGCTGATAACACTTAAAAGGAGGTTCAGCTATGAGCGCAGAACTAAATTGGATTGCGATAATACTCGCAGCAATGTCAACAATGGTAGTCGGAAGTTTGTGGTATGGGCCACTCTTCGGCAAATTATGGACACGACTAGCAAATGTAAAAACGGATCCTGACTTCAAAGGAGCAAAGGTTGCATTGACGTATATCAAAGCTTTTCTAAGCTCGCTATTAACCGCAGTCGTGTTGGCGTATGTGTCTTCAGTGATGCATAGTGGGTCTGCAGATACGTATCTCATTGATACCGTATTCGTCGGATTAGCATTGTGGGGAGGTTTTACTGCGTCACGTATCTTTCTGCATGACATGTTTGAAGGTCGTCCTACGCAGCTTACAGCTCTCACGATTGCCCACGAACTCGTTACAATTGTGATCATGTCGCTGATCATAGGTTTATTGCCAGCATAAGCGACATACCTGATACAATAATAGAAAGAAATGGCAAAAACAAAACAAAAAATAAAACACGGCTGGTTTCTTGTTGCAATAGCAGCGGCTTGCTTGGCAGCACCTAATGGAACTGTTATTAAAATTGCCTCAGACCAGTTAGATCTACTGACTCTTAACTCATTACGATTTGGATTAATTGCCTTTATAACCATTCCATATATCATTTATAAGTGGCGTCGATTTAATAAGAAAAACTTCCGATACTCGATATATATGGGTATATGTATGACGATTGCGGCACTGAGTTATTCGACAGCAATTCATTTGAGCCAGGCAAGCTATGTATCCATTATCGCGCTAGCGATGCCAATTGTATTTATCATATATTCACTTCTTATGACGGGAGAGAAGGTACGGATGAGGTCTGTCACAGGGATTGCACTAGCAGCGTTTGGTGCATTCTTGGTCGTAGCTTTACCGATCATTAATAGTGGTGGTATCATTGCAGAGTTTAATCCATTAGCGACTGTGTTTGCTATCGTTGACGTGGTGGTATTTCCGCTGGCGATCATATTTTCACGTAAAGCAAATGAACATGGATTGCCAATTATGGCATCCTTTGGTGTTACAGCAATTGTTGTAACAGTTATATGTACGCTTCTCTCACTCGTATTTATGGGCCCAACGGCATATGTTCCTGCGGGGTCCATTGATGTGGCACTAGCTGTCTTTTACTCAGCAATCTTTGTGGCACTTATTGCGCGTATGCTGAATGTAATAAGCTATGAACGAATTGGTTCAGTCGGTGTGAGTGGGGCGTCGTATGTGGAATCATTGTTAGCGATTGCACTTCCACTCGTTTTATTGGGTGAACGTATAACAGTAGAAATTGTGATTGGCGCTATTTTGATTATGGTCGGTGTCTATTTTGTAGAGACCGTTCACCACACTCGAAAACATCGTCATATTCGTTTGATGCAACACCACTAAATCGCTATAATAAAATTATGAAAGCAATTTGGAATGGTGAAGTCATTGCTGAGGCCCCCGTCTCGGATTTGATCAGAATAGAAGGGAATTGGTACTTTTCACCAAAATCATTGGAGTGGCAATTTTTTACTGATAGCGACCATCATACTACCTGTCACTGGAAGGGTGAAGCAAGCTATTACGATATTGTCGTGAATGGCCAAACGAATGATTTCGGTGCTTGGTACTATCCTGAACCAAAAGAGGGTTCTATTGAACGTGTCAAAAGGGATTTCAGCAATTACGTGGCGTTTTGGAATGGCGTCGAGATTGTTGTTGATTAAGATGTAAGCTTTTTTTAAGTTTGACCTTCTAAAATACACTGGGTAAAGGAGGATATATCCAATGGAAGATAAAGAAGTAAAAGACAGTGAAAAACGTGATAACCGAGTATCAGAAGTAAATGAAAGTACTCGAAGTCGCCGAGGACTTATTATTGGAGTATCTATTGCCGCGCTTGTATTAGTTGGTAGTGTAATTGCTGGCGGAGCTTTTTTGCTCAATACTCTTGCGCGCGAACGAGCAGAACGAGCACCGTATTCTGCGGGTAATAGTATACGATTTTCTGGTGGAGCGGGGCTTGGTTATGGTAGAGAGGTTTACACAGAAATCACTAACGATACTGTAACAACAACTGTTTACACATACCTTACGGGGGTAGTTGTGGCTGTAAATAGTGACAACATTGTAGTTGCGGGCAATGGTAAACAGACGACTATTCAAACTAATTCTTCGACAACATATACGAATGATGATAAACCTGCGGTGAATGACACAGTTGTTATTAAAGGAACTACCGCAGACAACAAGACAACTGCAACTGAAATACGTGTAGCGAATCGATAATATAAAAAAGCGCTTATCTAGCGCTTTTTTATCATGAGTTCCAGGTTGGAAATGTAGTGAATCGGATTAACGAGCTTATGTGTACGTAAGTAGGCGAGGTGAATCTCGACAAACGGTAAACGATTGTCTGGCCACTCAGGTGCGGTCGGACTGTATTTGCTGAACGTTTGCATTGTTGGATCGTCCTGAAGTGATTGTAATTTAATTTTCACTTCATCAATAGTCATTAGATTGCCAACTTTGCTTTTTTGGGCTTTTTGACCTCTTTGCGCTTATCTTGTCCCTTAGCCATGTTGTCTCCCTTGTAATGTGCTTATAGTATGCGCTAAAAGTAGGTAAAAAGATAGTGTAGAATGGGGAGAGATGATTATTTACTATACCGACGGCAGCTGTAGTCCCAACCCTGGGCCTGGCGGGTTTGCTGTGATCAAAGACATGCAGCCTAGTATCGTGGGACACGAGCGTGATTCAACTAACATTCGTATGGAAGGCAAGGCGCTAATTGCTGCGATGAAAGATGCAGCAAGAGAAGAGTGCGAAATATTTACGGACAGTGAATTTTGGATCAACGTGATTACCAAATGGGCACCAGGGTGGGAAGCGAAGGGCTGGAAGAAAAAGGGTGGAGAAATAAAGAATCTTGAAATCGTACAGGAAGCATTTGTGCTATATCAACAATCCAACGCAATCTTGACCTGGGTAAGGGGACACGAAGGCGATCCAGGTAATGAGATGGCTGATCAGTGGGCTAATAAGGCACGCGAAGAGCGTCTTGAGGGTCGAGTCGCTTAGCTCAACCTGTTACAATAGTGACAATGAAACAGGGGATTGCATTAGAGGTAATGTTAGCGGGCGAGAGTGTCCTTCTAACTGGTCCAGCAGGAGCTGGTAAGACGTTTGTGTTGAATCAATTCATTCGTATTGCAAAAAGTGAAGGCAAGCATGTATCGGTGACTGCAACGACAGGACTCGCAGCGACACATTTGGGTGGAACAACGATTCATAGCTGGAGCGGTATTGGTATTAGCGACGAAGTGCCCCAAGGATTTGTCGAACACATAGCAAAGGGCCGCAAAGAGATTATTGAAAAAACCGACGTACTTATTATTGATGAAATAAGTATGCTTCATGACTATCGCTTGGATATGGTGGATACAGTCTGTCGGTTAGTGCGTGGCAAGGACGAGCCGTTTGGTGGCATACAGATTATTATGAGTGGGGATTTTTTCCAATTACCTCCAATTAACAGAGGTGATAATCGCGCTGGAGGGTTTGTCGTTAATAGTAAGGTGTGGCAGTTACTTGATCCTACAATTTGCTATCTTGAGGAACAGCATCGTCAGGACGATGAAGTGCTACTCGATATTCTTAACTCGCTACGGGCTGGAGAGCTGCGTCGACATCATGCAGAAAAGTTACTTGAACGTGTTGGTGTTGAACCAGACGATGGTGAACTGACCGAACTTCATACAGTGAATATCGACGTCGATAAGTTAAATGGCGAGAAGCTAGAGGAATTAGGTGGAGATGAAATATTCTATACGCAAACCACAACTGGAAGTGAAAGTTACGTCGAAACATTGCAACGATCGGTCTTGGCTCCAGCGACGCTCCGTATAAAAAAAGGTGCGCTTGTCATGTCGGTAAAGAATAGTCTCGACCGAAAATATGTGAACGGAAGCCTCGGTACTGTCATTGATTTTGAAGCGGGGACCGAATACCCAGTAGTTGAATTCAAAAATGGCAAAGTAGTGACAATGGTCCCTGACACATGGGAACTACGTGATGGCGACAAGAAGCGGGCTAGTATTAGCCAAATTCCACTTCGTTTAGCATGGGCAATTACAGTACACAAATCGCAGGGTATGACACTTGATGCGGCGCGGATTGATCTGCGAAAAGCATTCGTCGAAGGTATGGGATATGTTGCACTTAGCCGAGTAAAAAATTTGCACAACCTATATTTAACAGGGATAAATCAAATGGCGCTTCGTATCAGCGAGGATGCACAGAATATTGATGTTTTGCTGCGTGATCATGCTGCCAAAGACGCAAAGCGGTTTGCGCACTTAGAAAAACAGGCCGAAAAGCGTAAAACAGAAGTACCTAAAAAGACCCAAAAAGCGAGTGGATGGAGTGAAAAAATAGCGAAAATGCGCGAGACGTATCCGAACGCCTATAAGCCTTGGGAAGCATCTCAAGACGCCCAACTGAAAGAAAAGTTTTTGAATGGCTCGTCGGTTAAAGATCTATCCAAGTTACTTGGTAGACACGAGGGATCAATTACGATGCGCTTGCAAAAACACTTTGGAGAAGACGTAGTACAGTAGTAGTTCTTTGTATCGGTAAAGAACCAAACCGACTTCTTTTGAACCTGCAAAAGAAGCAAAACGGCTGGGGCGGCTTCACTGCGCCGTTCATCCATCAACAATTATATCGGTCGCTGCGGAACAGCTTTCAGCTGGTTCATTTTTATTTGAATTAACTGATCAAAAATGAACACGTCCTCGCGAATTACACCGACATGATTCTCGCTGTCTGATCGGGCAGCTGCAGATGCCCCAGACCCCAGGACCCAAATAATACTTCGCTGTAGGGCTCATACATGGATGCTATAATTTACGTATGTCAAAAGGTATAAAATTTAGTAAAAGTGTAAGCGAAGGTTCATCAGAACAAACTCAGCTTAAAAGAACATTCGCACCTCACTTACTCTACGCAAACGGCATGGCATATTTGATAGGTGCAGGCGAGCAAGTAAATCGTTACAGGGAGGCATCGAAAGAATTAACTGTTAATGCAGTTATGGGTGTATATAAGTGTCTACACGAAATCTCTAATTTGTTTGAGGATCTTGTGACAGTATCGAAATATATTGAAATGAGTGGCGTAAACCATCAGAAACACCAACTGTGGCTAGATGTACGAAACCATATTCGTCACGACGTAAGAGAAGAGTATGATAATGAAACGAATAAACGTAAGAACGACAGGGCAAAGAGATTAAAGATTAACGAGAAATTACAAACTGAAATTACGTTTGATACAACAAGCTTCTCTGTCGGGGGTACGGTGATAACTTTGGATGAAATCAATGAATATATTCAATGGGCAAGTAAAATTTTTGATGATGTCATGGTCGAAGCGATGAAGAAAGGTTTGATCAAGAACGAACCGTCACCTTCCAAATAAGGGGTTCGGGGGTCTGGGGGTATCTGGAGCCGTTCGGATGAGTGGGCGGTGATTGGTCCTGGCAAAGCGAGGACTGTTTGAGCCCTGACAACATATGTCAGGCGCGAGTTTCCGCAGCTTTCCAAGACCGAGTACCACGCATTCAACCCGCAACGGTGAAGCAACCCCTAGAGTTTTGCTTCTTTTGCGCCAAAAGAAGGCTTTTGTTACTTTTAGCTAAAAGTAACACATAGGTAGTGGCTCGAAGTTAGAAAACTGCTATTAAGGTATAATAGATGAGAATATGACGGATACACCAAAGCCAAAGCACCCATTTCCTAAACGCTTTTTGTGGGGTGCTGCGACGGCTGCGCATCAGATCGAAGGCGGTAATCATAATCAGTGGTCGGTGTGGGAACTAGAAAACGCCAAAGCAAAGGCAGCTCAAGCAGAGTACATCTATGATCACTACGATAGCTGGGATCGTATTGCTACAGAAGCAAAAAAGCCAAGCAATTATGTATCTGGTATCGTAACTGACCATTACAATCGTTACGAAGAAGACTTTGCATTACTACAAGCCATGCATATGAACGCCTATCGATTTAGCGTTGAGTGGTCACGCATAGAACCAGAAGAAGGGGCATGGAACCCAGAAGCAATCATGCATTATAAGGCTCAGATTGCTTCGCTCAAAAAAAGAGGTATTGAACCGATGGTAACACTATTTCACTTTACGCTTCCTGTGTGGTTTGCTGAAAAAGGTGGATTTGCGAAGCGTTCAAATGTGAAATATTTTACGCGATTTGCTGAAAAGATAGTAAGTGAATTTGGGGCGAGTGTGCGACTCATCATCACAATTAATGAACCTGAAGTGTACGTTATGCAGAGTTATCTTTCGCAGGACTGGCCACCAGCAGAGCGCCATCGTATAAAAGCATTATGGGTGTACAACAATCTGGCGTATGCGCATCGCCAGGCAGCCAAGGCAATTCATCGACTAAGCCGACGGTATAAAGTCTCGATCGCTAAACATAGTGCATATTTTTACGCAGGTGACGACGCGTGGCTTAGTAGATTGAGCGCTGGTATTTCACAGTACCTTGCAGACGACTACTTCCTTAAAAAGGTGATTCGTCATTGTGACTTTCTGGGTGTGAACTACTATCGTACGTTTCGTATATATGGTTACCGTGTGCACGAGTCAGAGCGAAGAGTGAATGACCTACAGTGGTATATGGGGCCTGGGGATATTCAATATGCATTAGAACGGCTTTATAGCAAATATAAGAAACCAATTATCGTCACAGAAAATGGGCTTGCAGATGCACATGATCAAGATAGAAAGTGGTGGATAACGCAGACCATTTTAGGCATGCAAAAAGCAATCGAGAACGGCGTGATATTGGAGGGGTATTTTCACTGGAGCCTCACAGATAATTTTGAATGGGCATTCGGTAAATGGCCTCGATTTGGCTTAGCAGAGATAGATTATAGTACTGGCAAACGAACCTTGCGACCTAGTGCGCGCTGGTTTGGACGTGTTATAAAAAACATACGTGGAGTATAGTAATAAGGATGGAAGACGCGTTCAATAACCATGATATCAAGATTGCCGTTATTGGTGGTGGCACGGGTAGCTTTACGTTGCTCTCCTCACTCAAAGAGCATACGTCTGAAATAGCAGCGCTGGTCAACATGGCTGACGACGGTTCAAGCACAGGCGTGCTTCGTGATGAATTGGGAGTACTGCCGCCAGGAGACATTCGTCAGTGTTTGGTTGCATTATCGCGTGAACCCCGTGTTCGCGATTTATTTAACTATCGCTTTGATGAAGGAAAACTAAAAGGTCATGCATTTGGTAACCTTTTTCTTGCAGCTCTTGAGAAAATGACAGGAAACTTTACCGAAGGAGTCGAACTGGCAAGTGACATCCTGAACATTGTTGGCACCGTTGAACCGATTACCCTTTCAAATGTTCGCCTGGCAATGCAGAAAGGCGATGGGGAAGTGATACGAGGCGAGTTCTTGATCACAGATACTGATTTTAAAAAAGAGCGTCCAAAAATGTGGCTTGAACCAGATGCCGAAGCTAACCCGAAAGCACTTGCCGCTATTACACAGGCAGATATGGTCATTATTGCGCCTGGCAATTTGTACGGAAGTATCGCCCCTGCGTTAATCGTGCCTGGAGTTGGTGAGGCTCTACGAAAGACCGATGCCTTTTGTGTCTATGTCAGTAATCTTGTGACGAAACCAGGCCAGACAGATGGCTATACGGTGAGTGATTTTGCCGATGAAATCGAACGTTTGGCTGGCGGACAATTCATCGACAGTGTTCTGTTTAATACCGAACAACCAAGCGATGATTTGTTACATAAGTATGCAAAAGAAGGTGAATTACGAGTAGAGTTTGACCGTGACATATTAAACTCTGCTACCTATATTGCGGCTGGTGCAGATTTAGTTGCGGGTGAACCTTGGAAGAATATTAACAAAACAGATCCTATTAGTACACACCGAACTCTGATTCGTCATGATTCGGATGCGACCGCAAAAGCACTGATAGAGTTATACGAAACCTATGGATCAAAGCGATGAGTGAAGCAGAAACATTTTACGCAATCGATTTCGACAGATGTCTCTCGGATACATATAAGCTAGATACGGTTTTTTACGAAGTCGTTGACGAACATAAGGATGTGGATGGTGATAAATTGCGTAGTGAGCGAAGACATATTGAAGACAGTGGAGGATCGTTCGATGAAGTGCAGGCACTACAAAAGCAAATCGGCACATCTGCACTGTTGGATTTCTTCGATACGTTTATTGAACGCGCGCGAGAGAAAGACATGTTATCGGACGGGGCACGCGAACTAATCGATGCTTTAGAAGCACGTGACAAACCTTTTGGTATCGTTTCTTACGGTGGCCCTGAGTGGCAGCGTATAAAAATGCAGGCTAGTGGCGTAGAGAACATACCAACACTTATTACCAATCACAAGAAAAAAGGTGCAATTATCAAGTCGTGGCAACAGCAAGACAACCGGTTTCTTGTTCCTGCTGATCTAACCACAACCGATGAACCGATCACGGTTGACACTGTTGTGTTGATGGACGACAAGGCAACAGCCTTTTCAGAACTGCCACCAGGAGCACGCGGGTACTGGATTCAGTCACCGTCTCATCCACTCTTACTTTCGCAAGTAGGTAGCGTACCTCCGACTGTTCAAATTGCAAAGGGTCTTAGAGAAGTTATCTCCCTCGAATCTCTGTAAAAGACATCAAAAACTGATGTATAAATTATAGACACCAGAAAAGGTATCTCATCTGTTAGTGCCTATACTTATCCACAGAACTGTGAATAACTAGGATACCTCTGGTAGATTTTGTCAAAAATAGGGGTTGTAGTGGGTAATTGTGGGTAGTATGATGAGTCCAGTGGCAAAGCAGTGGCGCACACCACCAATAAAACAAACAACCACTATATTAAAATAACCAAACGGAAGCCGCGGAAGATATAACAATGGCCAGCGTAGATTATTTTGAGCGGAAGCTAGACGACAAACGTCGGTTAACCATACCAACGGAGCTTCGCAAAGAATTTGAAAGCGGTGTTGTGATTACTCGCGGTTTTAGCCAATACTTACACCTCTATCCAAAAGAAATTTGGGATAGGGAAGTAGAAGCGGCATTAACAGGATCAAGCAATATTCTCGATGAGAAAGTAGCTGACCTGAATGTGCAGTTTCGTCGTGGTAAGACCGAGGCAGAGCTCGACCAAAAACAAGGTCGTGTGACGATTGAGCAGCATTTGCTTGATTTTGCCAAGATCGATCGCGAGTTGGTTGCAGTTCGTGCTGGAGCATACTTTCGAGTAATGGCTGCAGACGGATAGGTTAGTACATTTGTTTTAGAGCTCTTTGACAATCTGACGTAGAAACAAGAAAAACTCTCGAGATCAGCTATCTGGTAGTGAGGCGTGGAGTTCGGAACCACATTAAAAAAGTCCGCGCACCTTACTCAAAAACACACCTCCCAAAAAACTCCACCTCACACGGGGCCCCCACAAAATTTATTTTGCGGGGTAGTCCTACACATAAGTCTCTCAACCGAATAATCCTTAGGACTTGAGTTACATCGTAACTCCCTATACTACGATTGTTCGGACACTTATAATAAAACAAACACAGATAAAACAAACAGCCTTACTACCGGTTAGGTGATCTCGAATTGTTCGACCATGCTATATTGGAAGAACAAATGAGTAAAGAACATCCACCACAATCAAAAGGTTCCGACGAACTCCGTTCGAACGAATCTTTCGCATTACATGTTCCAGTCTTACTAGAATCAACGCTCACGTTGCTACAACCAACAAAAGGGGAGAGTTATCTCGACCTGACTGCTGGTTACGGTGGACATGCGCGCGAATTTCTAGCACAGACTGAAAATTATGCCGATTCCGTATTGGTTGATCGTGATGATTACGCTATAGAGCGTTTGAAATCATTTTCAGACAAAGGAGTACGGCTAATGCATACCGACTTTGTATCAGCTGCAAAACAGTTAGTACAGGAAGGGAAGCAATTTAACATCGTACTGGTTGATTTGGGGGTGTCGTCACCACAACTCGATCAGAGTGAACGAGGGTTTTCTTTTACAAATAGTGGCAGACTGGATATGCGCATGGACAGACGTCAAGGCGTCAGCGCAGAAACGCTTGTTAACACCGCCTCGGCGGATGAACTAACGCGTATCATTACCCAGTATGGTGAAGAGCCAATTGGGTTCGCCAGACAGATTGCTACGGCAATTGTCGGCAGCCGACCACTATCGTTAACAGAAGAACTCGCGAACCTCATCAAACAAACATATCGTGGCAAATGGAAAAAGACACATCCTGCCACCCGCACCTTTCAAGCACTCCGGATTGCAGTTAACGACGAGCTACGGCAGATCGAAGACTTGTTGCCCGACTTGCCCCGCCTGTTAAAACCTGGCGGGCGAGTGGGCATCATCAGCTTTCACAGTTTAGAAGATCGCCTGATCAAACGTTTCTTTAAAGAACAGTTTGAGGCAGGATTAGAGGCTGAACTAGCCCCGCTAAACAAGAAGCCAATCGCAGGAGACATTTACAATGTTCACAATCCGCGTGCAAGAAGTAGCAAACTTCGAGCCGCAGTGAAAAAATAAAACAAACACGGAAGGGGCAAAACACCATGCCAATTCACATTCCCGTACAATACGCTGACGTGCCACAAATCGTCACTGTTCGCGTAAAGTAACACAATTGTCCCGCTGTCATAACGGCAGCGGGACACCAAAACATAAAAATAAAAAAGAAACACCACCACATGTCTTACTATCAACGAACTTCAGAATTTACGAGTCGTCGCCAACAAAATTGGTCACGCAATCAAAATACAGTTGCTTTTGTATCATCTGTGAAGCTTGGTCCCGTTGCACATACGGTACTTGTTGCATTGATGATTACTGTACTTGGTCTCATTTATTTAACTCAAGCAACACGTGCAACGAGCTATGATTACGAATCTCAAAAAATCGATAGTCAAATAGCAGATCTTAATAACAAAAAAAGCGATCTAGAAATTGAAAATGCACGATTAACTGCACTAGAGACTGTCAAGAATAGTACTGTCGCTAGCACACTGCAAACGGCATCTAGTACTCAGTACGTTAGCGAATAAAACAATGAAATTAGAGCTGCAAAAAGGTAGTCGATCACGGATACTCGCAGGTCTAATTTTTGTTATTGTCGGCATTTTTGTCATAAGACTTTTTTACCTACAAATTATTCAGAATGGTTACTACAAGGACCTCGCTAACAAAGAACAAGTAAAGATCCTGACGTTTCCAGCAAAGCGAGGCCTTATTTATGCTTTAGATGGAGCAAACCCTGTGCAGCTTGTCCTCAATCAGACGGTCTACACAGTAGTTGCTGATCCTTTTACGACGACTGATGATAAAAAGATCGTTGAGGTCGTTCGGCGCATTGCTGGAGGTAATACGAAAGCGAATATAGAGACTCTTCTTGCTAACAAGGAATCTCGCTATGCGGTTCTGGCAACAAAAGTCACCAGGACGCAAGCTGAAAAAATAAAGAGCGAAGGTTTGTCGGGTATTATCCTGCAGGAGGGAACACAACGTGTCTATCCAGAGGGCTCACTTGCCGCACAGACCCTCGGATTTGTCGACTTTGAAGGCGAAGGAAAGTACGGCATTGAAGGCGCATTAAATGATAAGCTCAAAGGCACGGCAGGTGTCTTAAAAACCGTTACCGATGTCAGTAGTATTCCACTAACTATAGGTGATCGTAATATTAATAAGCCAGCGGTGAATGGCCAGAATGTCGTTCTGAGCATTGATCGCAATATACAATCACATGCCGAAAAAGCGTTAGCAGCTGGACTGAAAAGAACGGGAGCGGGCGAGGGGAGTGTTCTCGTAATGGACCCGCAATCAGGCAAGATCATGGCAATGGCAAACCTACCAACTTATAACCCTGCTGAATATAATAAAGTTGAAGATGCAGCACTCTTTAATAACGGTATTATTAATACACCATACGAACCCGCCTCTGTTATCAAGACGCTAACATTCTTTGCAGGTATCGAAAATGGAGTCATAACACCACTCGCAACCTATAACAATACAGATTATATTAAGGTTGACGATCGTGTTATCACGAATGCGTCTAAGGGCCAAACGGGTGTCATCACATTCCAGCACGCGCTCAATTGGTCACTCAATACAAGTACCGTCACAATTGCGCAACGACTAGGCGACGGTACTTCGATCACTAAAAAGTCGCGGGACATATTGTACGATTATTATGTTAATAAATTTGGACTCGGAAAAAAGACAGGCGTAGAATTGGACGGTGAAGTTGCGGGAACAGTAGTATCTCCCGATGATCAAGAAGGAAACGCGGTTCGTTACTCGAACATGTCGTTTGGGCAGGGGATGAACGTGACGATGATTCAGGTTGCCAGCGCATTTAGCGCAGTCATTAACGGTGGTCGTTACTTTACGCCTACTGTGATCGCAGGTACGATTGAGCCAGATGGTACGTACAAAGAAGTGGCTACTCCACAACCTACTCGCATTATCCCAAGTGCAGCAACCTCGGAACAGATGAAGCAAATGACACGCACAACTCGCGTTGAAGCAATTGGTGGCGCTGACAAGCCAGGCTACACGATTGGCGGAAAAACAGGAACATCTGAGACCATTGAAAACGGTACATATAAAAACGGACAAACGATCGGATCATACGTTGGATATGGGGGGACAGATACACCTCGATATGTCATAATGGTGAAGTTGTTTGGTAAAGACAAAAATCTTCAAGGTGCACGCGACGCAGGACCAATCTTTACTGACGTATCAAACTGGCTCATCGATTACTTAAAATTACAACCAAAGGGGTAAATATGGATATCACCTTAGCAAATCTGACACAAGAACTCACCTCGACTTTTCTTTTGAGCCTAGCGGCATTTTTGCTTGCTATGTTTTTGACACCTGTGTATACATTTGTGGCCTATCGTTACAAATTTTGGAAAAAGCAAAGGACGAATAGTACGACTGGAGAGGCACTAACGGTATTTAATAAGCTACATGCCAATAAATTTACGCGTAATATCCCAACGATGGCAGGGCTTATATTCGTCGTTGCGATTACAGTCGTGACGCTCTTCAATCTTGATAGGGGTCAGACATGGCTACCGCTCGCAGCACTGATTGGCGGAGGGCTGGTAGGACTTCTCGACGATATTATTAACGTTCGGGGTTCTGGTAAGGGGGTTGCAGGTCTACGTTCAAACCTTAAGTTTGCAATGATTTCAGTCATCGGCTTGGGCTTGGGTTGGTATTTCTTTGCGAAACTTGGTATTGATGTTGTCCACGTGCCGTTCATTGGTACATGGACGCTTGGATGGTTGATCGTGCCGATATTTGCTTTTGTGGTGGTTGCTGCAGGTAACGCAGTGAATATTAGCGATGGTCTCGATGGCCTTGCGGGTGGCCTGGTTTCAATTAGTTATGGCGCATTCGGCATTATTGCTATTCTCCAGGGTCAGTTTATTCTTGCAGGATTCTGTTTTACTGTCGTTGGAGCACTCCTCAGCTATTTATGGTTCAATATTTACCCCGCACGGTTCTTTATGGGTGATGTCGGAAGTTTCGCTTTAGGCACATCGCTTGGTGTTGTCGCAATGCTCACAAACACACTGTTCTTACTGCCCATTATTGGTCTCTTGTTTGTTGTCGAAGCAGGCTCAAGTCTGATTCAAATATTTAGTAAAAAGGTTTTCAAGCGAAAAGTGTTTATCTCTGCGCCAATTCATCATCATTTAGAGGCGAGTGGTTGGCCTGAAACAAAAGTAACCATGCGTTTCTGGGTTATTGCTTGTGTAACAGCCTTTATCGGTGTGTTTATGGCTCTAGCTGGGGGCAATATCTAACATGAGCCTTGGTGGGCGTCGAACAAACGCTGTGATAGCGTCACTTGGCGCGCCACTTGCAGCGATGTCTGCAACTGTGAGGCGACATCGACCCGACTACATGATTATCCTTTATATGGGGCTGCTGATGTTACTGGGTCTGATTATCATTTATGCTATTGGGCCGCAGCGTGCGAATGTTCTCAATAACTCGTACGGTAGTAATTATAGCGATGTGTACTTCTTTATTAAGCAAGCTGTTAGTCTTTTACTATCGCTCGCAGCCTTTGGTCTGATGGCGGCGTTGCCGTATACACTAATCACAAAACACGGGGGTAAACTACTCTTGATTGGACTCATTGCTTGTGCGGTGCTTGCTATAGCGGGTTGGACAGGAATGTCTATCGCACAGTGTACGTTAGGTGCGTGTCGATGGTTTGATTTAGGGGGGCTTGGAACACTACAGCCAGCCGAGATACTAAAATTCGGAATTTTGGTCTTTGTCGCAGGATTTTTAGGCACAAAGGCATCTCAAGGCAAAATTAACAATGTTAATGAAACGCTCATTCCACTTGCAGTTGTGACTGCGGTAGCAATGCTATTCGTCATTCTTATTCAAAATGACTTAGGAACAGGTATTGCGCTGACGAGTATTATTGTCACCATGTTAGTTGTAGGGGGAGTTAGTAAAAAAGTAGGGTTCCTGGTGCTTGTGGGCGTTCTAGTTGTGGGTGTAGGGTTTATTATCAGCGCACCACATCGTCTAGACCGCATCAGCACATTTTTACAGGGTGATAGTTCATCAACTGAGGATGCAGGTAGCTATCAAATCAAACACGCAAAAATCGCAATCGGTACAGGTGGACTGTTTGGGGTCGGTATTGGTAATAGCGTCCAGGCGACAGGATACCTACCTGAAGCAATCAATGACTCAGTATTTGCTATCATGGGAGAGACGTTTGGGTTCATAGGGCTCGTTGCTATTCTGGCAGTATTTGTCGCTTTACTGATGCGTCTGCTGAAGGTGATGGATCATTTAATCGATATTCGCCTGAAACTTATCGTAGCGGGCGTCTTTGGATGGCTTAGTGCGCATGTTATTCTTAATATAGCGTCAATGACAGGTATTTTTCCGCTCACAGGTATTACCTTACCACTACTGAGCTTTGGTGGAACAAGTATGATATTCATTGCAGCCGCTCTGGGACTTGTCTTCCAGTTATCACGTTACACTGTGCACACATCAAGATTAAAGGAGGCCACGAATGAGAATTCTAGCAGTCGGCGGGGGATCGGGCGGACACGTTACACCGGTCGTGGCGGTTCTTAGGGAAATTCGCGAGAGTCACCCGCAGGCAAGTATTCGTTTCTGGTGTGATACCAAGTTTGCGCCTCAAGCACGTTCGCTTTTTGCGGCCTTTGACCCTGAAATACGCATCGATAGTGTGGTGGCAGGTAAGTTTCGTCGCTACCATCATTTAACAGTCCTTCAGCAATTGTTATGGGTTCGACTGGTGCTACTCAACATTCGCGATAGTTTTTTAGTAGGAATCGGCTTTATACAAAGTCTTATTAAATTACTCGTATGGCGTCCTGATGTGGTCTTTACAAAGGGTGGATACGTTTGTTTACCTGTAGGACTAGCGGCTAAAGTCCTCCGCATTCCGCTTGTCATTCATGATTCTGACGCTCATCCAGGTCTGACAAATCGTGTGTTATCGAAGTGGGCAGTAGCGATTGCGACAGGTGCTCCTTTGGGTTATTATGACTATCCAAAAAATCGTTCACACTATATTGGTATTCCGATAGCCTCAGAGTTTCACGTATTCTCGACTCATGAACGAACGGTAGCACGAGAGAAGTGGGGGATTGATCTTGATCGGCCACTTATAGTTATTACTGGTGGTGGATTAGGGGCTACGCGCATCAATAATGTCGTCATTGAAGTGCTGCCAAAATTACTACAACACGTGTCGGTCGTATTGATTTCGGGCAGTGCGCAATATGATGAACTTAATTCCTTGACGCCGTCTAACAGTAATCGTTTTCAACTTCACGCATTTGTTTCAGATGGAATGGCAGAGTTGCTAGGTGCGGCTGACATCGTCGTTGCACGCGCAGGGGCGACAACAATTCTTGAACTTGCTGCGCTTGCTAAGCCAACTATATTGATCCCCAACGGAAAACTCACAGGCGGGCATCAACTCAAGAATGCAAGGGTTTATTCAGATGCTCATGCTGTTATTATCGTTGATGAAGATAGAATGCTTGAAGATCCCACAGTACTTTCACATGCAGTACTTGAACTGATTGGTGACGACAAAAAACGCGCCGAGCTGGCAAAAAATGTTGCTGAGTTTGCTCGCCCCAACGCGACGCGTGATATGGCTCGTATGATCATTGATGCGGCGAGGTAGGGTGGTGGGACTATTTTCAAAGAAGAAAACAACAACCGAACCAGGCCGACGACAAACGTCGGGTAGTGTTCGTACTCCAGCACCCGCCACCGATAGGCAGTATATATTCTCTCGTAACCGAACTTTGACAGGGAGTACCTCCTCCTATCTGAGTGATATAAAAAGGCAGGCAGATTTCCAGTCTCCGCGCAGTCATGCTCATCACTTGGCTTTACAACGTCGTAAAATTGGCGGCGTATTTCTAATTGTTCTTGCCGTCGCTGCCTTTCTCTTTACGCTTTTAATGCAGTTCACGGCACGCGTTACAGTAAGCGTCACTGACACATCACTATCAAAGAATATTGATAGTGAGCGTTACGTAAAAGTTATCAATGACTATTTAGGCGGTCACCCAACTAGTCGCTTGCGATTTGCGCTTGACCAAAATGATTTAAAAAACTTTTTAGTGGGCGCAGTCCCAGAGGTGGCAGATGTGCTTGACATATCTCTTGGTGCTATCGGCGAGACAAATATAACCCTGGCGATGCGTCGCCCTGTTGCTGGATGGACGATTAATTCCAAACAGTATTTTGTTGACTCTAACGGTGTTGCTTTTGAAAAAAATTATTTTGCTGACCCATCCGTACAGATCGTTGATAACAGTGGTGTGGCTTTACAGCAAGGAGCAACTGTTGCCAGTAACCGCTTCTTGGGTTTTGTGGGACGCGTTGTAGCACTTTCAAAAGAACGCAGTTACGTTGTAACACAAGCAATCATCCCTACAGATACAACTCGTCAATTAGAGGTAGTTATACAAAACGTAGTACCGCGTATAAAACTATCTATTGATAGAGGAGCAGGGGAGCAGGTAGAGGATATGGACAGGGCACTACAGTTCCTTAGCGCAAGAGGGCAATCACCTAGTTATGTCGATGTTCGTGTCAGTGGCAAAGCCTTTTACAAGTAGACGGGTGCCCTTTTAGTGACTACTCTCCCTCACTATTGATGTTCTAATTTTGTTCTATATATTTATAATTCGTATAACTATAAAAAACATACAACGATATTAAAATAACAAAAAAGCAAATATGTCAAAAACAGGTGAGTGGGGCAGTGTCGAAATATTTTCACAGAAATGCAAATGAGCTGTACGGGCATTGTGGATAAGTAACAACCGATATCGTAGCATATATGACAATAACAACATATAACTAGGCTCAGTATGAATAGTATGTAACGACAAGCAAATAATAAATAGTGCTTATTATTTAAGACAACACATATGCTACAAGCGACTACTACTCTCGTTCGGTGTAACAGCGGTATTTTGGGTATGATTGAGACGCATGAGTAATCATCTATTTGCAATATAACTAATGTCGTAAAAGATATATTGTGCGACGTAAGATCTATATACCCATAACTACGTATAGTCATGCTCTTTTGCTTTATACCGCTTGTTTTTTCGTGACTCGGCTTTCGTGTTTATTTGTATACAGCTACTACCCTATGAGCATTGTGATAGTAATAGCTTTCTGTGCAGATACAGGCTCTTATTAATCCTAAATCTAACTGTATATAAACGTTCTAATTATGTTCTATATTGTTTTATACAAATCTAGCGTAACTTAAGTTCATCTGATGGGGTAATTGAAGCGGCGCTTGGCTTCTCTTCCCTATTGTCCTCATTGGTCGCTGGTGCATCAGCTGTCGTGGTTTTCTTGCGACGTGTACGCGTTCGTTTGCGTTTGGTAGGAGCAGGGGTAGGTTCACTCCCCTCCTCTGTTGTTTGTGCTGCTTGAAAAACAATACCCGCAGATTGCGCAAGAGCATCAATCGGCCACTTCTTTGCCTGGGTAGCTGATTGAGGGGCCTTTTGAGGTGGCATAGAGGACTGAATAGAGGCAGATATCTCTTGTTCCACCTCGAGGCGAGGACGGCTGTAATTACGCCTGGTATTCTCAATAATGTGACCAGTATTATCAATCTGTGGCAAAGGGAGTGTTAAAGTGGTTGCACTGAAAGCAGGGGCTTTCTCTCCACCAATAACCATATTGATAATAAAGTGGCGGTTATGCATCTGTAAGAGGTCGTTTGCTTCAAACTGGGGTTCGAATTGCTTAGATAGAATAGGAGCATCGTCTGCTGACACACGGAACGAAATCATAGTACCGACGTTTCCAAAGACGGCGTCACGAACAGTTTCGTTCATCTGTGAGATGTATTGGTTCGCAACGGTGAGGTTCAGGCCATACTTACGTGCTTCTGACAGAATGGTTGCGAATGAATCTGTTGCAAAGTTTTGGAACTCGTCAACATATAGGTAGAACGGACGTCGATCCTCAACCCGTTCAATATCGCTTCGACTCATAGATGCTAACTGAATCTTGGTAACCATAAAGGCTCCTAAAATAGCCGCATTATCCTCTCCGATGAGGCCTTTGGAAAGGTTAACGATCAAAATCTTACCCTCGTCCATGATTGTGCGTATATTAAATGTACTCTTCGGCTGACCGATGATATTACGGATAATGGGGTTAGCGGTAAAGGCGCCGACCTTATTGAGCACTGGAGCAATTGCCTCTGATACAAACTTGTCATTCCAGCTAGCGAACTCTACTTTCCAGAAGTTCAGTACCACCGTATCTTGGCAGTATGTTAGCGTCTCGTTGCGGAACTTCTTATCTGTTAACATACGGGTAATATCAAGCATGGTGGTCGTGGGACGATCAAGAAGGGCCAGGATGGTGTAGCGCAAGATGTACTCTAAACGTGGTCCCCAGCTTTCGCCAAACATTCGTTTTAATACACCGATTACCTCAGAACTAATGTTGGTCTTTTGCGAAGGGTCGGTTACCTCAAGGGGGTTAAAACCAAGAGGGAAAGCTGTGTCGGCAGGGTTAAAGTAAATGACATCCTCTAGCCTGCTGCCAGGGATAAAGCGCATATTATTAACGGCAAAGTCACCGTGTGGGTCAATGATGGCGTATCCATGACCATGGAAGATATCGCTGAGGGCAAACAGCTCTAGCGTGCCTGACTTGCCTGCTCCTGTCTGACCAATGATGTATACGTGGCGTGACCTATCTGAACGCAACATGCCAAACTGGTGGTTGATGCCACGAAAGTTCGTGAGACCAAAGGCACTAATATTCTCATCTATAGCCGAGTTACCAGTGATAATTGGTAGTTTTGCGGGCGGTTCTGCAGTCTTGCTGCTTGCCCACACGATATTGGGTGTTTCGACGTTCGTGTGCGGCAAGTGAAAGACACTCGCGAGTTCTTCAATATTCAAAATAAAGCCGTGATCATTGAAAGACCTGGCACGATAGCGCACCAACTCTTCCTTCTTGAAGCTGGCGCCAGACATCTTGAATCCGTTCAGGTTAGTACTATTGTACTGTTTAAAGGTACCAACAATTGCCTGCATTCTGAGACGTGCGTTGGCGGTGTTGTCACCAAGGTATGCCAGGCGTATCTTCACTTCGTAGCCCAGTTTAGTGGCTTTAGTGGCGGCTTCGCTAATACGTGTCTTGTTGCGGTCTGACAGTTCTTTAGAGGCACCACCGCTTCCCTCTTCGGGTGGTTTCCAAAGGGCAGCAAATAATCCTGCAAACCAGGTTAAGTCAAACGCTTCTCCACTCGCACCGCCACCCCGCCTTTTGACACTTTCTACCCAACGCTCTGATCGTCGGTGCCAGTCGTCAGTAATGGGACGCACAAGTATCTGGATCCACACTTCTTCGCCTGTTGCCTCTAGTTTTGCCAGAGTACCTGTAATGCCAGCCAAGGGGTCGACTTCGAAACTCTGAAAGGTTTTAATCGGCAGCATTTCACTATCTGTGAGTGCGATTTCAGATGTGTAAATGACACTGTGTTCTCTTTCGTGGGTAACATAGTCTTCGTCGGCTTCGTGAATTTGAACTGTTGGGTACTGGGAATAGATTTGGCCCTCAACGAAACTACGGAGTGTGCGCGGCACCCATACATAAAAACGAATCTGGCCGTTGACAGATGCAATCTCAAAACTCAGGTGTTCCTGTACGCCATTATTGAGTTTTAACTCTGCTTTGTCGCGAAAGATACCATGAAGACTTGCAAATAGCTGTTCGGCTGCGAGCTCTTTTTTATCATTCGCCTTTGGAATTTCGAGTATGAGCAGGTCGCTCTCTATTGTTTTGGCGATGTCTGCTTTGCGGTAGTTGCGATATGTAAGATAGCCCAAAATAGCAACAGCTGGTACCCAAACATACCATTGTAATAAGAGGTTGATGATTGTGGAAATAAAGTCCATCGACACCTCTATTGTCTCACCTTGAGAAGAAGTTGGCAACGCCTCTCAAGAAGAGGTCTTATTTCTCTGCGAGTTCGTAGGTTGCTTTCGCAACACGTTTGAATTCAGGTTTGCTTTGCAGGTTCAACAGAATAGTTGTTTCTTTGACCTGACGACTCTTGAGGACTCGTTTGACGATCTCATCGCGGTGAAGCGGTACATCAGACTTACGAAGCACATCGGCAATAATGTCTGAAACAGTACCTTTAGAGAATCCCCAACTGTCGAGCGCGTAGATGCCACGACCAATCAATACAAAACGCTTGTCCTTGATAAGTTCGTTATGGATTGCTTGAGTTGTGACGTCTTTTCTTTTAAAGCTGCTCTCTTTGATTGATCCAGCGATTTGAGAAAAGTGCATAGGTTTGCCGTTATCAGCAAGGATGACGTAGATTTTATCGCGGATATTCTTTGGATTCACTGTTGGCCACTTGACCAAGCCCCAGGTGTCCTTTAGGTGAGCAAGTAATTTACTCACACTTGCAAGTGCTTGGACGTGAGAAGGGTGTTCGTAAGATAGCTGATCGTGCAACTGTTCGATTGTCAGTGGTTCACCGTGGGCTTTGATAGCTTTCACGATCGCGTCAACTTCCGCCTTGATCTTCTTTTCGTCACCATATTCACGTATACCGACAGCATTGAAGTAGTCGTCATTTTCACCAATGACCGTTAGGCCAGGCGCGAGCTCCGCGAGAAACGCAACGTGCGCGCGTTCGCGTTGATCAGTCGTTTTGCCTAGTAGTCGATCTGTCAGGTCTTGGACACGAGCAATGCGTCCTGTTTCAGCGAGGTTACGGATAAAGATTTTTTCTAAAGTCGTGACTGATTCGATTTTTCCTTCTTCGCTAGCGATCTTGAGACGGATAAGGATTGCCTTTTCTAGCTGACGAACACGTTCGCGGGTGATACCAAGCAGCTCGCCAATTTGCTCAAGGGTTTCACGACGGTCATACAAACCGAAACGGCGCGTAATAATTTCGCGTTCTCGTTCTTGATCGATAATTGATAAGACGTCGTTTACCCCTTGTTTGAGGTCAACGGTTGCTTCTGTATCTGTCTGTCCGCTCATTGTCGGTCTTTCCTCTCAGCCACACCACGGATGATATTTATAATTGTATCTATAATTACATTATACAAGATTATATTTATAATGTCAATAATATATACGCTATAGCTCATTATAGCATGAAATAGACATGTCCTGTAAAGAGTGTTATGGGACTTTCTATATGAGGGGTTTGTGGTCTGATCTACTTCTTTTTTACAATTGTACGCTTCTTAGCGGGAGCCTTTTTGCGGGTCGTTGGCTTCTTTGTCACCGTCTTACGACCAAAGCGCCCCCTCTTGCCTACAGGTGCGGCCGCGATCATTTCAATTGCCTGTTCGTGTGTAATTGATTTCGGATCAGTATCCTTTGGTATTTTCGCGTTCTTCGTACCGTCAGTGATATAAGGACCGAACCGTCCGTTGAGCACCTTGATACCATCGCCAAAATCGGTAATATTCTTTTCTGCCTCGGCCTTTAGTTTGGCCGCGTATAGTTCGAGGGCTTCGTCGAGCGTGATTGTATGCGGATCGAGAGGCTTAATGCTGATGAATAGTTTGTCGACTTGGATATATGGTCCGAAACGACCAATGTTGGCCTTTATAGCAACACCATCGGATGTTTGGCCTAGCATACGAGGCAACTGGAATGCATGAAGCGCTTCTTCCAAGGTAACATTGTCGATTTTTTTACCTGCTGGCATTGGAGCGAATTGTGGTTTATCCTCTTTGTCTTCGCTGCTACCCAGCTGCAACATTGGTCCGAAACGACCGAATCGTGCCAAAATAGGCTTTCCTGATTTGGGATCAATGCCCACTTCACGAGCCTGGGCAACGTCTGATCGCTTGATGTCACCTGATTTCTCGATCAGCTCATGAAACGGCGTGTAAAACTCTTGTAACATATCGTTACGAGCAAGCTTGCCTTCGGCGATCAGGTCAAATTCCTGTTCAACATGTGCGGTAAAGTCATAGTCGACAACTTGGGTAAAGTTGTTGGTCAAAAAGTCAGTAAGCACTTCTCCGCCAGGGGTTGGCACGAGTTTGCCACGATCAGAGCCAGTTTTTTCTTGTACGACGTCGCGGGAGACAGCATCATTTTCCAGGTTGAGTAGAATAACATCACGAGGAGTGCCTTCGTCTTCGCCCTTTTCAGCGTAGCCACGTACTTGAACGGTATTAATAATCGTTGCGTAAGTTGATGGGCGACCAATGCCTAGGTCTTCAAGCTTTTTTACTAGTGCACCTTCACTATACCTGCTCGGTGGGCGGGCAAATACTTGGCGTGCACTTGCAGATGCTAGCGCCAGCGTGTCACCTGATGTTACTGCTGGCAAGATGTTGGCATCTTTTTTACTGCCGCCATATACCCGCAGGAAGCCATCAAAGATAATCACCTCTCCTTTTGCTTCGAGTACTTCTTTCGTCGTTGAAATAGTGATTGTGACGACTGTTTTCTCTAGTTTGGCAGGGGCCATTTGGCTGGCGAGTGTGCGAGATCGAATAAGATTATAGAGTTTTTGATCATATTCATTACTTGTTGCATGTTCGAGCGCCATATTGGTTGGACGGATAGCTTCGTGAGCTTCTTGGGCACTCGCACTTTTCGTCTTGAAGGTGCGGACTTGACTGTACTGCTGCCCAAAAGTCGCCTTGATATAGTCTGCAGCTGCGGCAATTGCTTGTCCTGACAGGGTCACAGAGTCAGTACGCATGTAAGTGATCTTGCCCTCTTGGTATAATTTCTGTGCTGATGACATTGTTGCTTTAGCACTAAAACCTAAGCGACTGTTGGCGTCCTGCTGCAATGTGCTTGTCGTAAAAGGCGCACCAGGGTTACGGACGCTAGGACTAGTGGTGACGTCACTGACGGTAAAGGTAGCGCCGATGAGCGATTCCAGGAATTTTTGTGCTTCTGGTTCGCTGTCAAATCGCTGCGGAAGCTCTGCTTTTAGTGTGCCACCTTGGGCACTAAACTCTGCAGTGACTTTGAACTGAGCCGATCCGCTAAATGCTCCAATTTCACGCTCACGTTCGACCAGTAGTCGTACTGCGGGCGACTGTACGCGACCTGCTGATTTACCGCCAGGTACTTTTTGCCACACCACAGGAGACAGTTCAAAACCAACAATTCGGTCCAAAATTTGACGGGCTTGTTGAGCTTGAACAAGTGACATATCAACCGTACGAGGTTTCTTAATTGCTTCGGTGATAGCATCTTTGGTAATTTCGTGAAAGACAATACGGTTTGTCTTGGTCGGGTCGAGGCCCAGGACTTCACACAGGTGCCAGGCAATAGCCTCACCCTCACGGTCTTCATCAGTTGCAAGCCAAACCGTTTCGGCGGCTTTGACTGCTTTTTTTAATTCGGCAACGGTCTTTTTCTTTTCGCTATCAATTTCGTATGTTGTCTTAAAGCCATTGTTGACTTCGATTGGTTCGCCACCACCTTTGACCTTTTTGGCGATAGACCTGATGTGACCGATACTTGATAACACTTTAAAATCACTACCAAGGTACTTCTCGATAGTTTTGGCTTTGGCTGGTGACTCGACGATTACTAAGTTCTTCATATATTACTTGTGTTTGTATAGTAGCTAAACACAGTGGCTTAGTTTACGCAACTTGCCGAGATTTGTAAACAGATTGACAAAACGGCATATATTATTCTATGATATCCTGCGTCGCCCTCGCGCCCAAAAGTGCTTGAGGGCTGCATTTTTGACAGAGTTATGATCAGTTGCGCAACGAAACTAGTATATATAGTAGTTTGATTGCGCAACTGAATGTATCAGTTGGCAGCGTAAGGAAACAAGTGATCACTAGCACCAAAATTCGAATTGTGACCGCGTCGGCTGAGGGAGGCGACAAGAACGATCCCGAGAGGATGACCCAGGTCTTCTTCTACCAGATTGGTCTCTCCCCGAACCAGATGTCGACCTCGTTCGTCTTCGACGACAAGATCAGCATCGAGATCCGTCCTCACCAGCGCTCCGCCACCATCGTCGTGAACCTCAATGTCAACGACGTAGTGAACAACCCGCAGTACAAAGCAGCCGTTCGGTCCCTGCTGGGACACAACTTCGGCCGCTTCGTCTGCGCTCGGGTTCGGTCGCACCGTCGGCGCAACATCAACGCCGAGCGCCCGTACGTGAAGCCGCGCAAGTTCGACGCGATCGTGGATCGCATCCTGCTCCAGATGGCGAAGGATGAGCACGCGCGTCAGCCGAAGCACACCATGCAGCAGACCGAACAGCTCGCGACGACGTAGGGGTTGGGGGACGGGCTTCATGCCCGATGAGCCTTGTCGGGCTCATGGAGAGGATCTCCTCCCCCACCCACAGTATGTGACGAGTGGACGTTCATAACTCTGTCAGTTCACCACAGTATTCAACCACCGTATCCTTATGCTTTGAATAATGTGGCGAATCTGTGTTGCAAAGGATAATCCTTTACAACACCCGTTGTGAGACCGCGATACGCTTAAAATTAGCTTAACAAAGGATAATCCCTTGCAATGGGACGCGGGGTTGCGAAATTGCAAGTACGTAAGTCTATATTTATTTGAGTGTCCATTGGTTACCACCGAGCGCACGGATGGTTCCTGTAATCTCCATCATAGTCAGTGATTGTGAGAATTCGCTTGCGTCAATGCCTGATTCTTGTAACAGCTGGTCGCCATCACGAATTCCTGATTGTAATAGTTGTATGATCTTCGTTTCTGTCGGATTGTTGCCGAGTGCCAACGATTGTTGCGGCTCTAGTAAATCAGGGGCAATGACTTCCAGAATGTCAGTGGCCGACATAACGGGAGTCGCGCCTTGTTTAATGAGGGCGTTGCACCCTGCAGATAGCGGGCTGGTAATATTACCAGGCACGGCAAAGACGTCTCGGCCTTGCTCGAGTGCATGATTGACGGTCGCAAGCGTTCCGCTACGCGTGGCGGCTTCAGTCACAACCACGGCATCGGATAGTCCGCTGACAATGCGATTACGTGCCAGGAATTGGAAGTCTCGTGCACCGACATCAGGTTCGTATTCACTGACAATTGCCCCACCTTTTTTGACGATTTCTTCGGCGAGGTTCTTGTGCGTCGCAGGATACATATTGTCCAGGCCGCATGCTAATACGGCGATGGTTGTGCCGCCAGCATCGAGCGCTGCTCTGTGTGCAACCCCATCTATACCGAGCGCTAACCCGCTTATAATCACAACGCCCTGTTTTGCTAGGTCATACGCGAGTTGATACGTCACCTCTTTACCATATGGCGTTGGCTTGCGTGTACCGACGATTGCTACAGTCGGGCGACGTTCTGAGGGCAGATTTCCAGTAAAATATAATATTTTGGGCACTTTAGCAATAGTATTTATGATCTGTAAGTACTTATGCTTCTGAGGTGATATGCTATTGATTTTCATATATTTTGTGTCAAAAAGTATTGACATTCCGTCAAACACGTGCTACTATGGGCAACGATTGGTTATTTTGCGAGATTAACCAAATGTACCTTATACCCCCTATTCTAACTTATGTTAGGTTATACGCAATGTGTCATCAAAGTAACTACCCTCCACTGAGGTGACATCAAAAGCATTGCGTGTATACTAATCCCTTTAACCAGCGAACGTCTGCGTTTTTTTAATCGAGATCGTTACGCTTGCCCCCTGGGTGGGTTAAAGGGTAAAACGGCGCCAGGTGATGCCCACCCTTACCTGGTGCCTTTTTAGTTGGTTTTGCTTACGAGACATTCAAAGAGCTTGGTACCTTGCGCTTCTCCTCTCCCGTGGTTGGAGAGATAAAACGGTTCTTGTTGCGAACCTGCTCACAGCCCTTGCGACGCTCGCAGCCGCGGTAGCAGTGTATTTGGTTGGTTCGAGTAGTCAGCTTGCTGTAGGCCCACTACTAGCTCTTACAGCGGGATTCTTTATATATGTAGTAGCCAGCGATATTATTCCTGATATTCACGAACAGCCTCGGCGTGTGGGGACGATTCAGGCACTGATGCTTGTTGTTGGCATTGTGATTATCGGAACCGCGATATAGCTGCTTGGTGCCTAATTGACTAAATATGATACTTATGCTATAATGAAAAATTAGAGTGCAACACGGCACTCCAAAACCGAAAGGTTAGCACCATGTATTCGAAAATTATCGAGGTGATGTCGGCTGAAATTCAGTCGCTTGACGTCGTCGGCGCGGTCCTCTTCGGGATCGTAGCGTTCGTTGTTCTCGTCTTCGGACTTGCTGTCTTCTTCCTCGCTCGGCGTGGATGGGGGCTCATCATCATCGGCGTCGGAACCCTGTTCGCCTCCGTGGCCTTCACGATCCTCTACGCTGACCTCTCGATTCTGCTCGGATCACTCATGCCCCTGACCATCTTGGCCATCATCGGCATCGTCATCGAAGTTTTCTTCGAGGATCGGCTGGACCGCTGGTGGAGGCGTGTGCGCTGGGGTTTCTGAGGAGACCATGTGTGCGCCGAGGGGATGCCTCGGTTGGGCGGCCTTATGGCCGCCCTTTCGCTTTATAGGGAGTTGCTTGTAATTTCAAAGTTTCCAGACAGGAAATTTTCGATGAGTCGCATAGAGTGCTGGATGATCGTGTTGTCAATAGTTTGTTGTTCGTCTTTAGAGAATTTTGCTAAAACAAAATCGACATCGCCCATTTTTTCTCGCAGGTCGTTTGCGATGCCGATACGAATACGGTGATAGTCTGGGCCAATATGGTTATTCAGTGATTTAATGCCATTGTTACCCGCATCGCTCCCCTGTTTGCGTGTACGAGTGGTCCCAAATGGCAGCGCGAGGTCGTCGTGAATAACCAGTAGGTCATGCTCGGGCATAATACTGTAAAAATCGATGAGTTTACGCGCACTTTGCCCTGTTTCGTTATAGTACGTTGCAGGTTTGACCAAAATCACCTTTTCGCCGTCGATAATTGTTTCTGCTACTAACGCATTAAATTTAGACTTTTCATGCCACTGCAGTTGGTGCTGGTCCGCAAAAGCATCAATAACAGCAAACCCGACGTTGTGACGAGTGTTATCGTACTGCGGGTCAAGATTGCCCTGTGCAAGGATAAGTTTCATAGTTCTATTGTACAGCTATCTAGAGTGTGTCGGATTGTTTGGCGAGCTTTTCTTTTTCTTCTTTGTACTTCTTGGTGACAGGCTCTTTGCCTTCAGCAATACGTGCTTTGTTGGCTTTGATCTGTTTTTCGTCGCGGAAGCTGAGGCGAATCGGCGTGCCCGCAAAGTTAAACGTTTCACGAATGTGACGCTCCAGGTAGCGCTTGTATGACCAGTGAATAAACTTTAGGTTGCTGCCGTAAATAACAAACCATGGAGGTGATACGTCGGTCTGGACCATATAGCGTAGTTTTGGGTGCGTGTTCTTCAGTCCTGCTGGTGGATGACGTTGAATCAGTTTTTGTAGCAAGTCATTGAGCTGACGAGTCTTTAATTCTTGGTGACGTCGAGCGTCAATATCAAGTGCAAGGTCAAACAATTTAGTAACGTTCTGGCCAGTCACACTACTGGTAAAAATGAGCGGTGCCCAAGGAGTAAATTTAAACGTATTGGCAATCTTTGGTGCCAACGCGTCGCGGGTGTATGCATCCTTACCTTCAACACTGTCCCACTTGCTGATAACGATGACCATTCCTTTGCCTGCTTCATCGATAATACCTGCCAGGCGTTGATCAAGTTGTGTGTTCAGTTCGTTCGCATCAAGGAGCAAAAAACAAACGTCTGATTCTTCAATTGCTTGAAGGGTACGAAGGACCGAGAATTTCTCGATGCCAACCTCTTGTTTGCCAGGTTTGCGCATACCAGCGGTGTCGAGGAACTCGATGTCGCGTGCGCCGTAACGCAGCATAATACGGTTCACGTCACGCGTCGTCCCCGCAATGTTAGCGACAATTGCTTGTTGCTTGCCTGCAAGTGTATTAAACAAGTAACTTTTACCGACATTTGGACGACCAATCAGTGAAACGCGCAGAATATCATCGGGCACTTCTTCACTTTTTGCAGGGATTAATTCAACAATTTTATCGAGTACTTCTTCGATACCTTGGCTGTGTTCGGCGCTTGTGCGAAGAATATCTTTGATACCAAGGCGCTTAAATTCATCAATCGGCAGACTTTCTTTAAGGTCTGCTTTGTTCGTCAGCAGCATGACTGGCTTTTTGCTACGAAGTGCTTTTTTGGCAACTGTACGGTCCTGATCGCTGACGTATTGTGTACTGTCGACGACAACCAAGATGACATCTGCAGCGTCAGCTGCCTCTGTAATTTGTTCTTGAATTGATGCTTCAAACTCGTCTGCTGCATCCTTGAGGCCTGCTGTATCAACCACCCAGAATTGGTGGTGCTTATACTCAACGCGACCAAGCACATTATCACGAGTCGTTCCCGCTTCACGGGCGACGATTGCTTGCTGTGAACGAACTAGACGATTAAAAAGCGAACTCTTACCGACGTTCGCTTGACCAATAATCGCAACCGTTGGGAGTTTTGAAGCCATAACTAACGGTAATTATAACAGAGGTAATAGTTTTTTGCGAGCATAAGCGTTACTATTGTCTTGTATTGATAAATAACGCATTTTATATTATTATATGCAATACGCTTTTCCATTTGTCGCACTAGGGAATGAGGATTGCATGACAGTAGTTCGTACGCGTTCGGATGACCACACGGTTTGTCGGGTTGTTAGCCTGACTGCCCAAGAGGTTCTCGATCGCAGGATCAGTCGAGCATACGTCGGCACGGAACTCGGCTACGAGTTCCAGCTGTACGTCGGCAGAGAGGGCATCTTTCTGGCAAGTGACGTCGAGGGTGCTCCCAGCGACGAAAGCTTCCCTGAAGGTCACGTCTGGCTCTCAAAAGACCAGACGGAGCTCAGCGTGGGACTCGAAATTGAGTTCCTTCAGAACGAGCCGTATCTTCGGGTCACGGAGTTCGTTGTCAGCTACATCGAGATTCCCTACACGGGAACATAAGCGAGCCGCCATACCAGGTGGGTCCGACGAGTCTCTACCAGAGAACGCCGCGTACCAACTGGTAGGCGGCGTTCTGTTTTCTAGGACTGGATGAAAGTATATTCACCAGGCTTTATATCACCTAGTGCATAGTTGCCAAAGTTTGTTCTATGTAGCTTTTTCACGGTATACCCCAGTGCACCAAAGGTACGGCGTATCTGTCGGTTACGTCCTTCTTTCATGGTGACGATCCAGCTTTTTCTATCTGTTTCATTCATGCGTTCCAGTTGTAACGCGCTAATACCATCTTCCAGACTAATACCGTGGTCACTAATCATCTGTTGATGCAGTGGAGATAATTCACTTTCTAGACGAACGTTATATATCTTGGTCTTGGCAAACTTCGGATGAGTCATATTAAACGCAAAGTTACCATCGTTAGTCAGTAAAATAATGCCACTACTGTCGCGGTCCAGTCGCCCGACGGGCTTAAGGTGATGATATTCAGGGGGTATCAGATCATAAATAGTTGGGCTTTCTCCCTGTTGCTTGCGTGAACAGACATATCCAACGGGTTTATGAAAAGCCAGATACTGATACGCAGTGTCGGCTTCGAGTGGCTTACCGTCCACGATGATGTTATCACCTGTCGTAAAGCGGGCGCCTAAGGTCGCCTCAACACTATTGACAGTTACTCTCCCCTGTTCGATGATGTTATCAGCTTCACGACGAGAGACACCTAACTGCAAAGCCAGGTGTTTATTCAGTCGTTCAATTGGTTGTGGGTCGGTATCCATTAACGCTAGTATAACAGATGAAGGGGTTATACCTGAGGAGCTGATGGTGGTGTTTGAGGCTGCGCGATTGGGTCAGACATTGCTGGCGCTGGTGGCGGAGGTGGCGCCAAGGCACCACTGAGTTCTTGACTCATCAAATTAGCCATATCAACTGCTGGCGCTTGATCTGTGAGTGGACTAATTACGCGGTCACCAAGTGAGCCTGGACGGTTCGATGAGAACGGCGCTGTTGGTTGAGGTAACGGATTAGGCGTTGGCTGGAATGGAGACGGTACGGGTGCCGCTGCAACGGGCGCGACAGGTGTTGGAGGCGGCGTGTTAATAACTGGAGGCGTTACAGGCGGAGTAAGTGGTGCTGGAGTTACTGAAGGTGTTGGCAGGCTAACAGGAGCGGGAGCAGGGCTAGCGACTGGTGTCGGCATTGGGTCTAGTGCTGGGGCTGTTACTACAGGATCTGGTGTTACAGGAGCAGGGCTAACAGGCTCAGGGGTGGGCGCAGGAGCTGCTGCGGGTTGTGCGACAGCTGAAGGTGCTGGTGTACCAAAGGTTGCGGCAGCTGATTGAGGTGTTGACACACCATCACCCAGAACATCATGAACGGTACGAACGACATCTTCGATCCCTACCTGAGACTTTACTAGGTAGCGATCAGCACCAAGTGATTCTCCACGAGCACGCTGGTCGTCACTGCTGAGCGCGGTCATCATGATTACCTTGACGTCTTTTGTCTCTGTTGTACTACGTAAGATATCAAGCATGTCAAAGCCACTAATCTTCGGCATCATCACGTCACTGACAATCAAGTTAGGACGTTCTTTAATTGCTAGTGCGAGCGCTTCTTCACCGTCACCTGCAGAGATAATGTCATAGCCTTCCGCAATTAAACGGACACCGTAAATCTCTCGGAGGCTCTTGTCATCTTCAACCAACAGAATTTTTGTCATAATTTATCCTTATTGTACCCAATGGCTGTTAAAAATACCATACTTCTTATGTTTGAGGCGCTTCTGGAGCGTCACGGACAGGAATTGAAATGCTAGGTGGTCGGGACGTTGCTGGTGCTGCCGAAGGCGTCTCAGGCCCAGACGGAGGGGGTGTAGGCGTCGGTGTGGGTGTCGTTGAAGCAGTTGGCGCCGCCGTTCCTACTTGTTCGGCCGCCATTGCACGTAGTTTAGCGACGTGAGCAGCAATCTGTTCGCGGGTGAGGCTTTCGCCACGTGGCACTGTTGTTGCAGCCTCTGGTTTTCCAGGTGTAGATTCTGAGCTGCTGGTCGATGGAGATTCAGGCGGTGCGGCTGGCACAGGTGTATTAGGATCAAATGTTGCTGCTTGGATTGGATGAGCCGCAGCCTCGGCAGCTGCTTTCTTTGCTTCTTCTGCTTGTTGTTCCTTGAGTGTTGCAGCTTCCTGAGAGCTAATACGTGGAAGCTCGACATAAAAGGTACTCCCCTTTTTGTATTCGCTTTCGGCCCATATACGACCGCCCATTGCCTCGGCGAGGCGACGACATAGATACAGACCCAGACCTGTACCACCGATTTGATTTGTTTCGACATTATCAACACGGTAGAACTTTTGGAAAAGGTGTGGCATGTCTTCGGCAGGGATACCGATACCACTATCTTTTATGCTAATGACAACCTTGTCATCTGTCCCTGTGACGTCAACCGTTACTTCGCCTGCTGGCGTGTATTTGATGGCGTTTTCAGTCAGGTTATTAATAACTTCTCGGATATGATCATTATCAAGGTTCACGTTATAAACTGGCGCGACATGTTTGACACCGTCGTCTGGTAGTGGTTTATAGGTGAGTTTCAAACCCTTGTCTGTCGCCTTTTGTTGCAAGCCTTGGAGGACGTCGTGAGTAAATGCAATAACGTCAACAACTTTAGGATCATTTGTCAGTCGACCATCCTCAGCTTTGGACACATCTAATAGGTCCTGGAATAACCTTCCCAAATGCTTTGTTGACGCGTGTGCTTTCATAATAAAATCACGTGCTTTGTCGTCGATTTGTGCTGTATTAGGGTTAAGCGCAAGCCCCAGAAAGCCTTCGATTGAGGCAACTGGCGTACGCATTTCATGACTGGCGGTACTAATAAACTCTGCTTGTTCGCGCTCTTCGGCCTTTTCTTTAGTAACGTCACGGAAAACAATAATAGCACCTGATCCTGCTTCGCCTGTCGGTGAAATAACCATCGATCCCATGATTTTCTTGCCATTATGGGTGATGATCATCACGTCATCATTACGGACTTGTTGGTTAGTGTTAAGCACCTGTTGTACGGGGTCTGTCGTGGCATCCAATGGTTCGTTTTTCAAGTTAGTCATCTGTAACACAGATTTATAATTTAGGGCCAACGAATCTTGTTTGCCCCATCCTAAAATACGCTGAGCTGCGGGATTAATAAGTTGAATAATGCCCTGTGCGTCAATCGCCATCACGCCGTCACCGATGGCGTTAATCACAACTTCGGACTGACTGGCAACCTGCGACAGTTCGGTCGCGAGTTCCTTGTAGGCGCGGTCACCACCGTCGTTTTCACTTTTGCCTTTATTGTGCCAAATAATAAAACTAGCAATCAATGGTAATAGACCCGCAAAACTCACAAGGACGATCAGCTCGACTCCAAAACGATGATTAAGATATTCTGCGCCTACAAACGTGCCTAGCCCTATGAGTATCGGTAGCATACCCCATAGGCCAAAGACACCTGCAAAGACCGATACTAACATCCACAAGGCGATAAATGGTGAGGTCACCCCACCTGTGGTGATAATAAGTCCCGCGGCTGTCACGGCAAGGAGCAGATAAATAATCAGAGCTGCCTGCATGGTAGTCTTTTTAGGAATCCACAGATAGGTCACGACACTAATAATTGCTGTCAGGCTTGCGATAATCAGCACAGGAACGCTGACTAAAAATGCGTCGGCGACGTTGTCGTTAAAGAATGGAAGAAAGTATAGCAGAATAACACCAGCTGACACTAAAAGAGTCGCCTCACAGATACGGCGATGCCAAAAACGAGTTAACGCGACTGGTTGAATAGTGCCCCCTATTTCTTCGACGGTTGCTAGAGGTAATTATGACGATTATGGTTTGTTTTTACAATAGCCACATTCGTGTACGGATGTTAGAAAAACTTCCTATTTGCCTTGGGACTTGAGTTTTTTCTTTAGAATGCGTTTTCGTGAGGCGCCGTGCCAGTTTTTATGTTTTGCCATAAAGTTAATCCAATCTTTTAAGTTCATCTCACTATAGCACGCTAGCGTCGCTAATCTGTTTATTTGGTAAATTCTTGCGTTGCCAAAAAGTCTGCCAGTTGTTTTGTAGACTGCGTGCGGTCGGCAGAATCGTAGTAAAAAGTTTGCCATCCAAGTGCTTCGGCGGCTTGGCAGTGGGTCAATGTGGTGCGAGGTGCAAAATTCTAGTTCGTGTTGTCCCCAAAATCGCTTGAAACCATCACGGTTTTCATCGGTAAGTCCCATCTCATCACCAAGTTCTTGCCACTTGTTGTTGCCTGTAAAGTCGTCAATCGCAACGCCGCCAAGGTCAAAGTAAATGAATGAAAACATACGTCTAGTAAAGCAACGGTAGAGGTTTTTATTAGGCCACAAGGAGTGAGTCAAGTTCTAACTGTACAGACTTTAGAGCGTATTTATCGATCACTATCTTTGCATCAATGGTTGGATCGCCTTCAAGGACACGACGATAATTACCGAGCTTTGCGGCAAGACGACGTGGATTTATATCAGTAAAGTTATCTTCAGTGACAACTTTAATATCCTCGTGATATACGTCGCGAACGATTGGACTCGATTTGAGTTGGATGCGTGTCATACTGCTTTTGATGTCTCCGATGCGATAATCAAATCCCCTATTGAGCAGTGGTCGTCCGATGACAGGTTGATCCTCAACAGAGAAAGACGGAACAATATCAATACCATCATATTTGCTGTCATGGAGCATGATCATATAGCCGTCAAGCATCCACATCAACTCATGTAACAGGCCTTTTACGTTGTTTTTATCCGTCGCCTCTTCAATTGCTCCACGTTCCAGAAAGATAATGTTAAGACAGTCAATCATGCTTTGAAGTACCGCAAGTGACTGTTCACGATGTCCATCCATTGTGCGTGCTGCCAAATGGTTTGCTGTGTTACGCCATAAAGCCCTTAAACCTACCGCGTATCGTTCATACTCAGGTATTTGATCATCTTGTCCCAGGAGCGCCTGCTCGGCAACAGTGTTCCTAAGGTGCACTGCAAAGCTTTTATCGTATTGAGCACCTTTTCTGAGCGCCAAAGCTTCTGTCTCATTGCTTGCCGTTTTGCTGAGACCTGGAAGAGAAAGAACAAACTTACTTGTACCTGAAATATCAAGCATCTCCGCTGCTAAAGAAAGTCTCGCCAAGTCGTCGTTTGATAAGTCAGAACGATTATCAAACTCAGATAAAGACGTTGTGATCGTGTGATAAGGGGTCCAGTCACTGTCAGGGCTTGCCTTTTTGAAGCCTGCCCGTTGCGTAACTTCTGGTAGCCAGTGAGTGTTTTTTGGATCTGCAAAAATATCAGGGAACGCTACAGATGCGATCAAGGCTTCTGCGCTATTTTGATATGCAAAAGCAGAGTTTAAACGATAGCTTTCAAAAGTTTCATCACTCACCTCTCCTGCTGCATGCATTTTTGCTAATGCGTCACTACCTTGTCTAAGAGGGTCCATCCCTTTAGACCATGTAATTGCGTCATCCAAAGTGCCAACTCGATCCATCAATGCAAGCAGTGCGTCGTGACGTTCACGCGCAAACTGAACTGTTAAAACAGTTTCTACGTCGCTGAGAGCAATACTAATCGGTGGCGTGTTATCCGACGGGTTAACCATTCAGATATTATAGCATAAATAATGAAAAAAGTCTATAGTTCTAAGTAACGACGAGCGTCGTAGTCAACTCAGGTTGTTTGTGATTGTGGATGCCCCAAGTACCTGCTTTGGTCGGTATAAATGTTTGCTCTTTGCCTGGAAATAGGACGTCCATGTTTAGCTCGCTATTATCGGTGTGTGTAGGATGATCATCAGATGAAAACTCAACTTCGATTGTCGAGTTGTTCTTCACAGTGACGCTCTGTCCTGCTGCGACTGTGTAGCTCTGCTTTTCAAAGCCATCGTCTGTAAATACAATCGTAATACCACTTGCGGTCGGTGTTGTTGCTGTCGTCGTTTCTGTGCTTTGTCGTGACGTAGAGGGGGTCGAATCTTTATTCGAGGTGCCTGGTTGGGCCATTATAAACCACCACGCCCCCACTAACGCAAGGACAGTGATGACACTGACTGTAACGATAGTTGCTGTTTTAGACATGATGTTTCTCCTTTTTTGAATGCGCATAATTGTAAAGAATTGATCCTAGTAATGTCAGACCGTAGACAATCCACAGTAGTCTAAACCAGCCTGATGCAAGCTCGCCACCGAGTGTGAGGCCGTGATAAAAAATTGCGAACATTGCTGCTATATTGGCGTACTCAACGAATCGCCACCAGGATGCGGTCCTGAATCGTCGACGAAGTTCGTATGCCAGAAAAGCTATCAAACTCCCTGTGCCGAGGAACAATGCGATACGCGCCGCTACGTCGGTATACAGTGTTAAATAACTTGTTGGCGGCAGCCCAAAACCATCTGACCATAACGTAAACAAAAAAATGCCAGGATGCAGTAGGATCAATCCAAGAACAAGCCAATTCGTAACAGTAAAGTAAGTCTTAAGGGTGCCCTTACCTGCTTTGACGATGCGACGAACAGCGCCTGATACAAAATGGCTCCACATTAACGTAAATGCTAGTAGTCCGAATAGTGGGAAGAGCTCATATGATCCCAGTTCTCCATCGCTTAGTCGTACTTGAGCCCATCTGGCAATGGTTATTGCAACCAGGACGCCGACGGATAGCCAGGTTGCAAGTTGCAGTTTACGTTCGATGCTCATGAACGATTTTTCTTCAAAAGTCGGGCGAACCATAACAACTCGTCGTATGATTTGCGAATATTTTTTTCGTACATCTCGACAAACTCGCCGCGGATTTCACCTGACTCTTCAAAGATATCTTGAACTTTTGGAAAATAGAGTTCAGGTAAGATATTTACCATTCCCAAACGGTGGCATACAGGCAGCAATGCTTCGCACACACGCACCCCGCCCCATGGTCCATTACTAACACCTGCCAGAGCGACAGGCTTGTGAAGATATGGTCCATATTCACTATCCAACATGCGCTTCAGGCTGCCAGGGATGCTGTGGTTGTATTCAGGTGTCACAATAAAGAATGCGTCGGCTTTTGTGATAATTTCTCCATAACGAGCGTCTTTGCCTTCGGGATCGTTGCCGTCACCGTTAAAGGTAAAATCCTTTGGATCGACGAATACGATTTCGACGTCGTCATATTGTCGACCCAATCCAGCCACGTAGTGCGCTGCTCGTATTGAAAGACGTTGTTCCCTTGATGTTCCAGCAATTACTGCGACGGTCAGCGGAGTTTTTTCCATATACTTAGTATAGCAGGCTTATGCTTATGATTTTAGATAAAACTCACTCAATCGTCGGTATGCTTTGGTCGTAAATGCCCATAGTGTAAAGAGGATCGCAATAAAGCCTGCGATCAAGAACACGAGTGCGATACCACGTGCTTCCCCATCACCGAGCAGCCATCCCAACTGAGCCTTTCCCGCATCACTGTTCATGTAAGGGATTAGTCCAAACTCAGCAACTGGTCCAATAAGGAATGCTGTAATCGGTGTTGCGGCTGCCTCAATACTCTGCGCAAATCCGAACACACGACCTTGGCGTTTAAACGGTACAACGCGCTGAATAATGGTTTGTTCGGCAGCTTCAGCGGCTGGGACCATGAGCATAAAGAGAAAAATCCCGACCGCATACAACCACCACCACTCACGCAGTGTAAAAGTCATTCCTAAGATTCCGACGCCAACGTTGACGAGGAGTAACGTACGAAGTGGGTTTTTGCCCAGACCAAACTTGCTAATCAGAATACCACCAATAATGAATCCAGTGCTGCTGATACCCAGAATGACTCCCCACCACTGAACACTAAATAAGGTCAGTCCATATGGATCCATCAATGCCATAAAGACCCCACCGACTAGGTTGTTAAATGTCGTAAAGAAGATCAACATCCCTAGGCCAGGGACTGAACGGATGGCTGCAATGCTGCCTTTAAGATCAATCTTTTTACCAGCAAGTGCGGGATCATGTACAATCTTTTTCTCGGGAATTGAAACAGTCATCAAATGTAGGAACGCGACTGCCGTCATGACGATTGCAATGACCAGTACCCATCCCATACCCAAGAAACCGATAGCAAGTCCACTAAAGACCGATGTGACCAGGAACGCGACACCCTGAACAGCACCCACTAGCCCATTCGCCTTTGCATGATCGTCTTTGGGGACCAACAGTGTCACCGTTGTCGACAGCGCAATATTGCGCATGTTTTCGACTACGCTACCCAGTAAAATGACGCCCGCAAATAACCAGAACGTCGGCAGACCCCAGTCGACAAGTGCACTTTGTGGGAATACGATGAATAAGAGGCCCGCAATTAAATATGCAGTAAGTGTCACAAAACTTGACCATAACATCACTTTCTTTTTCTTGTTGTGATCGACGATCATACCAAAGACTAGACTGAATATTGCCACTAGTAGCATGTATGATCCACCGATAATTGCGGTGGCAAGAACTGAACGCGTTTCCAGATACACCCAGAACGTCAGGGCAAACCACAAGAAGCTTGTCGTCACATTTGCGATAAGTGTGTTGACCAATACTCCGTAAAAACGTTTCATGTAATTTTCATTTTACGATATTTTAGTCAAATTGATACTAGTAATTAACTAAGCCTTGTTTTACAGATATAAATTGACATAACTTGACACAAGTGCTATAATATACTTAATGATACTTGAATCAGAACACAGACGTTCATATACAGAACGAGCGTTAGATAACACCCGTAATATTTTAGATGGTGTAAGTGTTAAGTATAACTTGAACAGCGAAGTGGTTGATCTTACCCGTCTTTTGGATGACGCCGTTATTGCTGATATAGACGATGAAGGTGTAGTCTCTATTTCTGAAGAAGTTGCGCATACAGAGGCCCTTGCGGTCGTTGCTCTTGCTAGAGGTGAAAGTCTTACTGTAGGTCAAGGTTTTGATGTTCAATCACCAAAGCAGCGACAAAAAAGTCTAGAGACATTTCAAAAATGGGGTCTTGAGGACGATGCAGCTAATGACTTTTTAGCCACTTTTGATCGGGACTTGCAGGGAACCCGAGGTACATTGAGTACCCGTATAGGTCCTTATTCGGAAGCATCTACTTTTGCTGCCGCGGCTGCATTTAACTTCCAGCGTGCGAAAGAGATATGGGGGCTGCCAGATGCTCCTAACGTCTCTATTGGAAAGACGGCCGCTAGGTACCTAGTGATCATCAACTATGATAAGTCTAGCCTCCCAGCGACGCAGATGGTGACGCACGAAGCCGCACACTTTGCTGAAAAAATGGAAAATCCTGTGACTACCGTTTCTTCGCAGCGCGTGATAGACATGCGAATGTTACGAGACGAGTTAAAGGCATATAATGCAGGTGCCCAAGCAGCTAGACACATTATTCGTACTTCCCCACTATCAGAAACTGAAATCAAGCGACAAATGATCAGCGACCCTCAACTCTACATTGACCATATACGTGGACAAGTGAACAAGGACGACGTTGATCAGTTTCGCGCCACACCTGCGCTCTTGGAGCGTTTAGCACAAGAAGGCTTTAGTATTGACGACATAATGCATGGTCGGCTTAACTTTGATGAACTTTCAAAGGCATTGGGCGTAGCCTAGTATAATAAGATTATGACTAATTCTCAAAAACTCGAAGGTACAAAATTACAAAACTATACAGCGCTTGGCAAAGACAAAGTCGCTGAACTAGAAATCATTGATACTGTTGTTGGTGACGGCGCTGCAGTTCCCGAAGGGGCAACAATCACTGCGCACTATACGGGCGCTCTATGTACTGATGGGACCATCTTCCAAAGTAGCCATGACTTTGGCGAGGCGATTACCTTTGGTTTGAACCAAGTTATCGCAGGGTGGACCAAGGGCGTCCCAGGTATGAAAGTCGGCGGCACACGTCGCCTGGTTATTCCAGCCGCGATGGCGTATGGATCAGCTCGTGCCTCTGCAAGCATTCCACCGAATAGTGATTTGGTGTTTGATATTGAACTAGTCGCTGTTAAGTAAACTAGTACTTTGAAGGAAAGAACGTATGTTTTCTGCGACGTGTTGTTACATTGGTTAAGTATGTAGCAAGTGCACTTACGCCCCCCGACTCATATAGCAGAGCAGATGTATGTTCAACTTCATCTGTCAGCTTATCGATTACTGCAGGATCGGCATTAGGTCCTGTTGCTCCAATAGCAGCCAATCGCCCAAGAGTTTCGACGGTGTGTTCCCCCACTTCAATAGGCGGTTCAATTGCGAACCGTTCGACGTATCGTTCTTCCGTGAAATCTGATATTTTTACCATAACTATATTATACCACTAATAATCTATAATGTAAATATATACCTCTGCTGGATGGTTTTTTGTGCATTCATTCTACTCGACGTGCAAACACCTCTTCTGTTTCTCTCATAAAGATTTCTGCTACTTTCGGACCGACGCCATATAATTTTTGAAGTCGTTTTGAAAATTCATCTTCGTCCATACTACTTTCTAGCATGAGTAGTAGCGATCCTTCATATTCACGGATCAAACGGTCCATACAGACCTGCAACGCATGCGCGGTAACGTGTTGGTAGCGGGTATACCCACCTTTGTGTAATACGCTAACAAGTTGATGATTTGATGCCTGGGTAATCGCCCATGGGGTGTCTAACTTCTTTTCAATAAAAAGTTTCCAAGTTGTTACTGCAACGTTCGACTGTATTGGTTTGCCAAACAACAAACAAAGCAAAAACCAACGAAATATATCTGTATCACTCGACAAAACGTCGAGATCAAACTCTGCGGCTGTGTGCTCCTGACGTTTACGTGCCATATATTAATTATACGCGCAGGCTAACCTATAGTGTTATTGAAGGTGTCTAATAACCACTGCGTGAGTCGCGGGTGAAGTCTGTCTGCATAATAATGGCCTGGTTGCCTGTCCGCTCTGTGTAGATTTTGATTAAGTGCTTCAGGTCTGCTATATGTTTTATGCCTTCAAATATAAATTCTGGATTCACGTATGTTATTGCAGGTAATTCGCGTGGCGGTTTGTCCCTGCCTTCGGTATCGGGTTGTGTATCATCTAAATCTTGAACTGCCTGAGTAAATCGGTGTGTACTTAAAAACTTTTGAAGCTCGTCGATAAAATCTGGTGATTGATCTAGGGCTAATTGGTGGAGGTAGCTTCCTTCGCCTGTAATTGATGTGATATGTTGCAGATCTACGTCTGTAAGTTTGCCCTCGTTCTCATCAAATTCGCCAGTCGGTTCGTGCATGTATTACACAATAACATAAAAAGAGTGCGTCATAACAACACAGGCTCTTGTGAAAACACTATCGAATGTTTGTGAAAGTCTTGCCGCCTGGTACGGAACATCGTTCTGGGTAAGATAATTGAATCGGATAACCTGCGCTAGCGCATTGTTGAAAAGATTCGATTTGTGGTTGGTCTTTCATTGAAGTTAGAAAAACTGCTCCAAAGATTCCGCCTAGTATTACCACAATTATAAAAATACCTGCTACGATTCGTTGTTTGGAAAGTATTTTCTTTTGTGTCATGTGTAGATTTTAGCACAGCCCCTAGTGGACGAGTTTCGAACCACCTACATCTAATAAGTCCCAGTATATTCTATCTTTGCGCCGTCTTTATGGCGTCGTGCTATTTCGGATAAGTACTTCACGACAGAACCTTCACCATATTTGAATTCTTGATAATTTCCGTTAGAATTTTTATAGTGAGCTTCAAATGCACTAAAGTCTACATGGCTTCTTTCTGGTGATCTCGAATATCCCCAAAACTTGTGCATATCTCCATTTTGCAGAATAACGATACCAGTGACTTCTGGAGAATCATTTCCCATTCCTTCATACTCATTTCTAGCAGGGATATAAGGACGATATTCTCGTACCAGCCACGCAGGACCTAGATTCTCATCGTCTACGATAAATTCAAAACTAGGTACTCCACTTTCAGTCATTAATTCTGCAAAACCTATAGAAAGCTGCTTAACTGCTGACTCACCTGCCTCCCTTAGCTCTGCGTTTCGCCTTGTTAGTAAATCTGCAGCTATTTCTCTCCTTGATACAATATCCTTTATCAAGTTGACTTTAGGTTCATTTGTCTCATCTTTAAGTACATCAAACTCACCATCAATTTGTTTAGCCACTCGATCATTAATAAGCTTTTTAAGCTCAGCGTTTATAATATTCGAAAGAACAGGTTGATTATCGTTTTTCTCACGCAGTTCGTACTCTACGTGAGCAAGATCCCACGCAATACTCTCATCATGAATACGACCTTTGTCTGGTCCATCCATAACTATGTATTTTTCAATCATGTGAATACTATAACATTAATATTAAATAAAATCAACTGGCAGGCGATCGTGGAATCGAACTTTTACAGATCTTCTTATGAGTAACTACTCTTTTTGGTGATCCTATCGGGACTATCAGGATACAAACCATCCTTGCTCGGAAAAATAAGCAAGCTGATTTTGTCGCTCGGCTTCGTCGCTTTGTCGCACTCCTTCGGAGTTCGGACTTGCTGCACAAATCCACCCAAAGAAAAATGCCCATCAATTGGATGAGCATTTTTCTTTGGTGATCCCGCGGAGAATCGAACTCCGATTGCCAGGATGAGAACCTGGTGTCCTAACCGTTAGACGACGGGACCGAATTGTAAGTGAGAAACTGCAAAAATGTGTTTACATATTTTTGAGCTTATCCGAGCAATTTGTGTTCCGTACCTTAGTACGGGACCTGCCCTACTTTACCAAATAACTGAGGTAGTGTCTATATCCCCCATACCGTACAATAGACTTATGGAATATATTGTTTTTGTGAATGAGGACGGAACGCCAACTGGTGAAATTGGACCAAAACTAGAGAGTCATACGGCAAGTACGAAACTGCATTTAGCGTTTTCGTGTTATGTATTTAACGATGACGGCGAAGTATTAGTCACACGACGTGCCGAGACCAAGAAAGTATGGCCAGGTGTATGGACGAACAGTGTGTGTGGCCACCCAGGTCCCAACGAGCCTAGCGAGGCAGCGATTGTTCGCCGTTTGAACGATGAATTAGGTATGACTGCCGAAGAAATAAAAGTCGTTTTACCGAACTACAGGTATCAAACTCCACCATACAACGGTATTATCGAGAACGAATTTTGCCCCGTCTATTTTGCCAAAGCAACCAGTGACGTCCATCCTCATCCTGACGAAGTTGCCGAATATCGT
Organism: uncultured bacterium; assembly: GCA_947084875.1. Classification (GTDB taxonomy): domain Bacteria; phylum Patescibacteriota; class Saccharimonadia; order Saccharimonadales; family Saccharimonadaceae; genus UBA1547. The sequence continues at coordinate 126,686 of CAMTUF010000002.1, read as the reverse complement.
TGGATGACCTGGGACGCGTTTGTGGCCGAAGCAACAGCTGACACGGATGATGTATGGTCGTGGTGGTGTAAAGACCAGCTAAAACAGCTAAAAGATACAATTTAGGCTGTTGGCGCAGTGCCGTATTGAGCTATACCGTAGTGCTATAATACAAACAATGAATAACTACGCCTATATCGATGGTCAGAATTTGCATCTAGGGACAAAAGGACTAGATGATAATTCGTGGCGCATCGACTTGATGAAATTCCGTGTGTATTTGCGCGAAAAGTATAATGTTGAAAAGGCCTTTTATTACCTTGGGTATGTACAGGAAGGCATAAAAATCGAGCACTTATATGAGATTATTCAAAGTGCTGGGTTTATCCTTATGTTCCGTCAGCATAACGCTGCGATGATCGGAAAAAAGAAAGGTAATGTTGATTCTGATATTATCTTTTCGGTCATGAAGCGCGTATGTAAAGATAAAGATTTTGATAAAATCGTACTCGTATCGGGTGATGGCGACTATAAAATGCTAGTCGATTTTCTTATTGAAGAACAACGCTTCGAAAAAATCCTTTTTCCTAATCGTAAATTCCGCTCTTCACTATACAAGGAAATTGGTGCACCATTCTTTGCCTACTTAGACGACGAGGATGTAAAACGTAAGATCCAGCACGTTGAAACAAAACCCCATGATAAGAAAAAAGCTCCTTAGGTAATTAGCCGTTCGGAACTCTTTTCGTCTTGATACCTGAATAGTAACACGCGTTGTTTTTAAATACAACATTGACAGTACAGATATATATTAGAGATAAGAAAAAAGCTCCTTAGGTAATTAGCCGTTCGGAACTCTTTTCGTCTTGATACCTTTAGTATAGCATAAAAATACTATAAATACAATAGACGGCGCTTAGGCAGTTGGCGCGGTGCCGTCGAGTTGCTGAATAATTTCGATCAGCTTCTTTGGTGTGATTTCTGCCTTGATCAAGTAAGCATCGGCGTGTTTTTGCATAGCGGTACGTGATGCATCATCTTGCTCAAAGTTAGTCAGGACAATAACTTTGGATTTAGGGATGAGGTCCTCTGCTCCGCCGCGAAGTGCCTCTAAAATTTCTGATCCACGTCGTTCAGGTAGCATTTGATCCAATAGAATAACATCGTACGATTTGTTGCGCGCAGTAATCAGCCCATCATTACCATCAACGACCCAGTCAACATCATACCCCGCTTTCTTGAGGCTACGAACATACATCTCACCGATAAAGCGGTCGTCTTCGATACACAGTACTGTTTTAATTGCCATGTCCCTTATCCCCTATACATCGAGTGATTTTTAATCCAGCCATTGCCGTGTTCAATCAAACCTTCGTTACTATTATCACCTGATGCAAGCTTTGCCGCAACTGTCGCGTAAATGGGTAGTGAGGCGATAAAGGTTGATCCCTTGCCTTCCTCACTGCGAACAGCGATGTTCCCACCGTGTGATTCAACGATACCTTTGCTGATGTATAAACCAATACCAGTACCTGCAACAGTTTCGCGTGAACGGTGTGAACGATAGAATTTCTGGAACAAGTTACTGACGACGTTACCAGGCATGCCGATACCATGGTCTTCCACGGACACTTCAACAAAGTCGCCGTGAACAGCAGCTGTCACATTAATCGCACCACCCTCGTTGCTGTATTTGATAGCGTTATCAATCAGGTTCCCGAGGACTTCGCTAATACTGGCGCGATCGGCCGCAATAGTCGGCAAATCAGCAGGAATCGACACGCTAAGTAAGCGGTTTTGTGAGTGTGCACGCAGCTCCATATCGTCTTTGATCGTGTCGTAAATGCCTGCGAGCGTATCTTCAGCTAAGTGCACTTTCAAGTGGCGTCGGTCGTAACGAGACGTGTTAAGGATATTGTTGATGTAGCCTGACAGACGATTTGCCGATACTGTCAGGCGGCGGAACAGTTCGTGTTGGTCGGGCGCTAGGACTGACCCTAGTTCTTCTTCGAGGACATCCAAATAACCCCGAATGACGGTAATTGGTCCTCGGAGTTCGTGTGCTGCAAACGCGATGAAGTCTAGGTCTTGCTCGCTAATGTCATAGGTTGATGTGCGATCGACGAGTGTCAGGACGGTTTCGTGTTCAGAGCCTTTGTCGTATGATGCCAATACATCAAAGAATCGCCTTCCCTCTTCGTCAGGCAACTTGTCTGCGATTCGTGTCCAGACATGTTCCTCATGAACGGCGTGCTGTTCACATTCATCCAGCCAGGTTTCCAATGTATCTTTGCCGTTAAAGATGAGGTTGAGTGTTTTCTTATTATCGGCATCAATGTGAATTGGAGCAGCCTTGTTGGCGTATGAAACGGTCCGATCGTGGTTTAAGATCACAAAGCCACATGTTGTGGCATCAAGTGCGGATTTAAGTGCATCTGAAGCGGCTGGTGCAGAGATTGCGGGTGCTGTAACGGCTGCAGTCGTTAGCATGGTTGTTGACGGGTCGGGTTCGTTGGTCACAATTGGTTCTTTGGAGTCGGCTGCTTTGCCTGATAGTTCATAGATTGTCTGGAGTGCTTCTTTGAACCCATTTTTGGCATAATGAGGATCGTTCGGATTTGGCATCACAGTAGCTGTCGGCTCACCTGCGACATGGATGACGGCTGTTAAGAGTGCTTTGGCTGGACGCGAACTAAAACGAAGAATCAAAATCCCACGAACCATCCCAAGGACAAAGACGACTGTCAGAATAATCCATAACAACATAGAAGACACAGCAAGTGTGTTGGTTAGGATTAAAATCGCCGCCAAAACGCCCGTAACAAAAACTTGCGTAAAGATGATTCGGACCGTTGCGCCGCGTTGAAATGAAGGCCAAAAATCACGAATCATTTTTGGCATCGGCGCTACTGCCACGTGACGTTTCCTCCATTGTTTTTAACAGCCGCGATCCATGTTTGTCCTCGAACAAGTGGTACATCGACGCCATTAACATCAGTAAATTTAATTTGTTCAATCTTTGATGCCTTTGTCCAAGTCACAGGTATCGCAACTCCATTTTGGAAAATAGTTGCTGGGCCACTGCCAACGGTTACAATTTTTTCACGATTGCCGTCTTCGAAAACAGTTGTTTCGTCCACCCGCATCGCGACAATAACACTTGGTGTGATCTGGCCATTTTCTCGGTCGAGGTGCGGTGCGCCACCCTGTGAGCGTGCGTAGGTGTTAGTTGTTTTATCATACGTATAGACGCTGTTATATAGAGGGCTGCTGATCGTAATAGTGATGGTGGTTGCATTTGGCGCATCCGCAGGCTTGCCATCGACTCGAGTAAAGCCAGTGAACTCAGAGGTTGTGTAGCCTTTTTTCGCATTCAATGCGTCCAATAACGTAAAGGTTGTGTAGACATTGTGAGGTGCTGGACGGTCGCTTGCACGATAGTATGAAGGGGCGTTAAAGAACTGGTCCAAATCGCGATATGATCCATTACGGACTTCTGCTAGGGCTGCCGCACTGCCACCGATATGAGCGATACCTGCATTAAAAGCTGCTAACCAATCAATATCGTATAGACGCAAACTACGTACAGGACCAAGTAAGTTTGGTTTTTCTGATTGGTACATGACCATAAAGCGCGTAATACCGCCTTCGGCGATTGCTTCAAATACAACTCCACTGTTTTTGAGGCCTGATTGTGGTCGTGCTTCAGGGCTGTTTTCTATCATGACACCAGTAACTGCTTGTTTGGTGGCTGCTTCGTTAGCAACGAGCGTACCTGTAAGTGGCGAATAATACTTCACTGGTTCAGGAGCAGGCTCTTCCTGTTTTACTTCGGCAACGGGCTCTTCTTTGACTGGTTTTTGGTAGAAAAACATGAATGCAGCGGTGGTACCACCAGCAATCAACAATACACCCAAAATCGACAAGAGAATCGTACGCTTTTTGTGCACGCGACTCCAGAACCCAGGTTTTGTTTCTTCTTGCATAGCTTAAGCGCCATTATAACAGAGCGGTTATGCTTTGTAACCTGATAAAAGTAGGACTATACTTTGGCTATGGGTAAAGATTTCACTGACCTCCTCGAAAGTATTCATACTAGGGCGGATTCGGCAACTACAATTGGCGAACTGACAGACCTGGATTCTGATGTTGAACTAGCGGCAGCAGCTTTAGTGATGCGCACCGCACTACTTGAAAAGAAACTAGTTCGCCACCAAGGTGCAGTTGCATTAGGATATAGACGAGTGAACGAGGCTACTCTTGATCAGCAAGCGCTTGAGTCAGTCGAGCAATAGTTGTATCTTTGCCAAGAACAGCCAGTGTTTCATTGAGCACGGGACTAAAAGGCGCCCATGAGACAGCAAGGCGGATCAGACTAAATAAGACGCCAGGTTTTTGACCTGTTGTTTCAAGGAGTGCGTTAAGTGTATTTTGGATCGAATCGGCATCAAAGTCGCTTGATTCGAGGGCGGACTTGGTGGCGCGCAGTAAGTCTTTCGCTTCGTCTGTTGAGATTTTAGCAAGTTGTTTATTGTCGCTTACCATTGACCAGTTTGGTGTTGGTTCCGTAAAAAAGTAGTCAGTGAGTGTCGGTAAATCTGCCAGTGTTTTGAGGCGGTCTTGGACGAGTGCGAGGACTTGCTTTTTACGTTCTTCCCTCACCTGTTTCGCTGATTCTGGCCAAAAGTCGGCTACACGGTCGTAAAGATCATCAAGATTGAGGGAACGAATATGTTGCCCATTCATCCATAAGAGACGCTGTTCGTCGAAACGAGCACCGCTACGTTGGACTCGCGCAAGGCTGAACTTTTCGATCAGCTCGTCGCGCGTAAAGACTTCTTGTTCGGTGCCATCGTTCCATCCAAGACTGGCGATAAAGTTGATCATTGTTTCAGGTAAATAGCCGTCTCGTAGGTAGTCGAGTACGTCTTTTGCACCGTCACGCTTACCGAGTTTTTTGTTGCCAGATTCACCCAGAATATGAGGCATTGTCGCAAAGATAGGAAACGCTAGATCTAGCGTCTCATAGATATTTAAATAATTTGGTTGGCTGGAAAGAAATTCTTGGCCACGAATGACGTGTGTGATTTTCATCTCGGCATCGTCAACAATGTGCGCAAAGTTGTATGTTGGGTACCCGTCCGATTTGATCAAAATAATATCATCAATCACCTCGGGGCCAGAATGTAAGTCCCCCATTACTTCGTCGTGCCACTGATATGGTTTTGGCTCTGACTTGAAGCGAAGTGGCATCGTCCCGTCCCATGCAGGCGGGTTTTCTGGGCGGTGGTCACGATACAAGAACGCGCGCTTTTCGGCTTTTGCCTGGTCACGAAAGGCTTGAATTTCTTCGGCGGTGTATGGATCCGCGTAAGCTCGCCCGCTATCGATCAATTTCTGTGCCCAGGGTTTGTATGTATCAAGACGCTGGCTTTGCAGATATGGTGCGTAAGGTCCACCGATATCTGGTCCTTCGTCATAATTAATGCCGAGTGCTTTCAGGCTGCTAATTAGATGGTCAGCTGATCCCTCAACTTCCCTTGCCTGATCAGTATCTTCAATACGAAGAATGAATTGGCCTTTGGCTTGGCGAGCAACAAGCCATGCAAACAATGCGGTACGCACACCACCGACGTGTAAAAAGCCTGTTGGACTGGGGGCAAAACGAGTTCGAACATCTGTCATAGATATCATTTTACCATCCTCGAGGGCAAAGTTTCGTATACGTCCTGCACACATCCTCTTTTCGCGCCTATAATTTCACGTTTAGCGATATAAATTATAGGGCTGCAATCGCTTAGGGATGTGCTTAGGAGTATACGAAACTTTTCGCCTAGAAACAGTTACATGCTTGTGGCGATGCGTCGAATCTGGTCACCTGATAGAGGTGCGTCACCGTCGATGGTATACAGAATACCTCCATTTACCCAGGCTGCGTTACCGCTGTATGTATAGATGGTGAGACCTTGTTCTTGGTTGGTGATATATTTTTCACCTGCAGTTTTTCGAACGACATTATCAAGTACCGCTGAAGAGTCAAAAGAACTCTTTGCTTGTTTGATGCTGAATTTGCTGGTTCCTGTGTTAGCAATGAAGTTAATTGTTACTTGATTATCGCTGAAAGTGACTGGACCGTTCAAGCTGTAGCCGTCAGGACGATATTCGGGATAGGTTGCTTTGATACCTGCCTGTGCGGCGGCAACTCGGACAGATAAGCTAGGCATATTAACGTAGGTAATATATGCGCCGAGGACCGCAATAACAATACTCAGTGCAACAATAGTAAGAGCGCGTGGGTGACGATTGTAAAATCGCTTTCGTGGTATTTTGACGGGTGGTTTAGCCAATGCTGCTGCTATAGCCTCGTTTTTGATTTCCTGTGAGGTCTTGTTCGCGGCGACCGCAGGAGTACTGCGAACTGCGTGCTGCTTGCGCGCTTTTGACAGAAGCGGATGAGACGCAACAGGGAGATCGCGCTCAGTGACCTTTACGGGAGCTGATATAACTGGATTGGGTGCAAAACGTGCAATCTTACTACTTCGAGGGGCAATGTCCATAGTACGGCCAGGGTTCTTGGGGCGATGCCCCTTCACCAGCGAAGGCTTTTTGGCCACACGGCGAATCAGCGTTTTTGATCGCTGTAAAGAGCTGTGAACAGAGCCTGCAGGGGTCGGCTTTTTAGAAGGTGCTGCAACTGGACCTGCCACTGGCAGCCCTGTTATTGCGTCATATTGTTGACCATTAATGGTCACAATACTTTCTTTACTCATAATATGTATGTCCTCGCAGTTGCACGTTATGTTTGTTACGTTTTCATACGTAGCTGTAACACTATAGTATAAAGGTTATGTCTAAGTTGCAAGGATTTGTTAAAAAATGTATTCACTTAGAGAGCGGCGCTGTATAATTAAATGCACGATGTATCGTCGACCTTCAAAGAAACGAGAAATAATCATGCGCACTATAACGTATATAGCCATGATTTTATCAGTTTTAACGATTGTTGGCATACTGATTTTCTTGATTCTTGGGTATCGCTTGGACACCGATAGTGGACAGATCCAGCAAGGTGCATTGGTGCAATTTGAGACCATCCCTGCGGGCGCGACGGTCAAGATTGACGGCAAAACGCTTGGTTCTAAAACATCAACAAAAAGTAATGTGCTGGCTGGCACTCACACATTTGTGATGCAACGTGATGGATACGAACCATGGCAGAAAACACTCGATATAAAGGCAGGCACTCTAACGTGGTTGGATTACGGACGGCTTGTTCCAAAAAACCGTAAGGCTGAGGCTGTTGCATCCTACCCTACTGTCTATAACAGTTTGGCAACTCTTGAAGGCAAGACAATGATTATTCAGCAAGCACCTGCCATTCCTTCATATCAAATCGTGGATCTTCGTTCTGATGAGATCAAGTCATCAACTATCGTTATTCCAGCAGCTTTTTACAGTGAAGCTGCAACACCTGGCGTAGCACATACCTTTACGATCAACCAATGGGATACAAGCGGTCGATATGTCCTAATTCAGCACACATATAGTGATAAAAAGGAGTGGTTAGTAATGGACACAAAAGATGTCAACGCAACCAAGAATGTCACGAAGCTCCTCGACCTTGATATGAGTCAAATTGTCTTTTCGGGAACGAGTGGTAATATTTTGTATGCATTATCAGCGGGCGACATTCGCAAACTTGATTTGTCCGCAGGAACAATATCGCGCTCACTTGTGACGAATGCGACGAGCTTTGAACTATACGAGACAAACGTGATTACCTATGTTGGTGTTGATCCAAGTGATGCTAAGAAAACCGTTGTCGGGCTCTATCGTGAGGGTGATACGATGACTCACGTACTGCGCAGCGTCCCAACCACTGAAGTGCCGATTCGTATCACGACATCACGCTACTTTAATCAGGATTACGTGGCGATTGCTGAAGGAAATAAAGTCGACATATTGAGTGGTACGTATCCTTCTCAGGGTAGCGATAATAGCAGTCTGACAAAGTTTGCGTCATTTACATTTAGTCAAACGGTGGGCTCCATGTCGTTTAGTCCGAATGGTGACTATTTGTTGGTCCAGTCTGGGGCTAATTTTGAAAGTTATGATATCGAGCATCAACGCGTATCAACCTATACGGTGGCAACTGATCCAGGAGTCACGGTGGGCCCTGTGAAGTGGTTGGACGATGATCACACGTGGTCTGATTACGGCGGCACTTTGATTATGCGCGAGTTTGACGGGGCGAACGCAACAATAATTAACCAAGCTGCAACTGGACAGACGGCAGTACTGACCCAAAACGATCGATATATGTACAGTATTGGTACAACGGCTACTGGCATGCAATTGCAACGTGTCCGCATGGTGTTGCCTTAGATTTATATATTTCTACTGAGCGCCGAAGAGTCGTTCAAAGAATGTCGATGAACTGCCTGGGATTTTGGCAGCAGTAGAATCTGTCACTGTTGGGGTTGCAGTAGAGGCAGCAGGGTCAGGACTTACTTGCTCTGCCGTAACGAGTAAACGCTGTAATGCTGTGCCAATTGGTGTACAGGTAATTAGTGTTAGCATTGGCTTGGTGGTCGGATAGACAAGCTTATTAACTTCGTTTGGCTGTACGACTTCTTTTTTTGTGATGGTATATGTGTAGCGTTTGCTTTGGTAATTTATGTAGATGCTATCCCCTATCACCAGTTTTTCGAGCTGTACGAATATGAATTTATAATCGCCAGCGTCAAATAAGTCGTTACTACTATGGCCTGATAATACCGTATTACCTATTTGGCCTGGGCGACTGCTAGCTCCAGGAATTGAAAAATGCGCGACACCCTTTTCCATGGCGGCCATTTGTGAGTTATAGTCGCTTCCGACGTCGTACACCACAGGGGCATCAACATTAATCTTAGGAATGATGATGCGAGGGTCAGGTGACACGTCGATATCGGTTGTTGGATTAATGACAATGTTTTGTGGATCGATGCTGCCTGGACTGACATAGGCTACTACGTTACTAATGAGAATACGGTTATATTGCAAGAAGGCGAAAATAAGTATGACTACTACTGCAGCGGTGATGGGAACGAAATGACGACTCTTGCGTACTTTTTTTGCTGACTCGCTGACGCGTGATAGTAGTTTTTGACGTAGGTCAAACAATGCTTCATCCTTTGTCAAAGGTTCATCAGCCACAGGTCGATTGGGTTGGTGTGTAAAGACTGCCTCACGTGTTGTGACTTGTGTTGGCTCAGATCCAAGAGACTCCTTAGCTTTGTGCAGGTGGTGTGTGTAATAGCCTTCGTAATATTTTTGATAGTACGTTTGCCATGCGCTGTGGTATTGCTTCCACTGTTCCAAAATGGGTTGAGGGTTTGCATCGTGTGTTCGTTCGTAAGGATTAACATCCTGTAGCGGTGTGCTGGCTGGTTGGTCACTAGGATGGTTATAAATATTTTCAATTTGAGCACGGACAAGATTTGCAGCAGCTGCCTGGTGGTCCAGTACAGGATCGGACGACTGCTGTGGCACAGCAGTCGGGTTTGAAGGGGTAATTTGGTTGTCATCGGGCTTCATGTATATAGATTCCTAATCAGTTCTATTGTACAATACATTGGTACGAGCCGCTATTGTGCCTATGCTATGTTTCTTTTATATCTTGTGCCGCGATGGTGGAATTGGTAGACAGTTATTTAACATTTTGTGCCGCGATGGTGGAATTGGTAGACACGCCAGACTCAAAATCTTGTGTCCTTCGGGACGTACCGGTTCAAGTCCGGTTCGCGGTACCAAATGATAAATAACTCATGTATCTAAAGATACATGTCGCCAGGCGGTTGCTTCGCAACCACTTCGTGAACAAAATCTTGTGTCCTTCGGGACGTACGGGTTCAAGTCCGATTCGCGGTACCAGAGATAAAAGAATGTAAGTGAGCATATCAGGTTTGCTTCAAGATCCTGCTTCACGCCAGGCCTGAACAAGGGTCCCGACGCCTTGTCAGTCTTGGGCTCCAGGGGATCATTCATCAAATCTGATACGCTTGTCCTATATAAGGGAAGCAGTCGTACTTTCAAGTGGCTTACTTGGATTCCATATCCAGTACACGGCGGCTTTTGCTGCAGTATTGCCGCGCCAAATTGCCATTGGATTATCCCACGGGGTTGAAGTTACTTCTCCACCGCTTGCAACGAGTAGCTGATCTTTAAATAACACGCTGAGCGACACGGGGTATGTGATGGTGAACTTGTGAATGGCTTCGACGAGTCCTGTCAGCTGCATACTAAATGTGAGGACTTTTGGGTAATAGACGAGTTGGAATAACTTTTGCAGTTGGGCAAATGAGACGACGAGTAATGTATCGGGTCGTTCCACGACGCTACTGCTAGCGTTTTTAATCAGGTCAACGGCATCGCGCGTAATGGTGAGGGGTCCTTTGTAGTCGCGTAAAAAATCTTCGTAGACTATCGCTGTTTCGCTGTTTCGTCCCGCATCACCAATCATGATGACACCTGTTGCCCAGTCGCCCAGTGCTTTCATTTCCGTTAAAGCATCTTTTGCAAGGCTGCCAGATGGGTTGGTTGCCCCGTAGATCACATCAGTCATGATTGGTGGAATGGATTTTTTGAGTGCATTGGGCAATAATACACGGACTTCACCCACGCCTGCGGTTGTCGCGACGCCATATGCCTCTGCAACACCCGAAAAACCTAACTTATTACCACCAATAACACCAAGCTTGCCTGCTTTGGACTTTTGCTCGGGCTTTGACCACTCGATATCAGGATAGAGTGGTGCTACGAGGGTCTGTTTATGCCAGTATGGGTGTTCCATGATTATTTTTAGTGTATCACCTCTGGTGCAAAGCGACTATAATGGGTGTATGGATAAAGACTTAATCAGTTACAAAAAACAACTCACCAAACGTATCGAGCGCATTGAGCACGAAATGGTTGATGCGAAACCTAGCGAACGTTTGAAGCTGATCGAAGAAGCGCAGATGTTATTTGCTCATCACACAATCAAGGTACGTGATTTCCAACATGAACGACTAATTCATTTGTTAGTTACATTCTTTTTTGCTGCGCTAACATTGATGTCAGGCCTAGGGGCGATTATTACGCTGCCTTTCGCACTGTATTCAGGTGGGTATCTACTGAATAACTTGGCATGGACACTTTGTTTGATTCTTGTCGTGACGGAGATTTTTTATATACGGCACTATTACAAATTAGAAAATGGCACACAAGCACTTTATATGCTAACAGATCGAGTCAATACTATTTTAGATACCTATCGTTAAGATAGTTCGTACGATCCTATACTGTTTTTCTCAAGAACGTAAGCCATACTTTTTCGTTCAACAACGATTTTCCAACCTTTTTCCTTGGCATGAGCCAGAAGCTTTGCGTCGGGATTAAAAGCGATCGGGTGATCAACCAACTCAAGCATAGCGGCGTCGCCGCCTGTGTCCCCTACCGCGTACGAATCTGCCCAGTCAAGGCCATGCTCGGCGACAACTTGCTTTAATAACGTATCTTTTTGACCATAGATTTCGCGTTTAATAGCAACTAATTTATCGTCGCTAAACTCGTAGTCGAGACCCAGTGCAATATCAATGTTATACGTGCGTGCGAACCGCTCGACGAGTGTTTGTTGAGAGCCACTGATGACAATTGTTATATAGCCCTTATCCTGGAGTTCTTTTAACAAGTCTAGCGTGTAGTGGTACAAGACTTTGCCTTTCACGTTGACGATGCGGTCCGATATTTCTTCGAGGAGTGATTTATTGATACCGACAATACCGCTGTTGAGCGCTTTGACCAAACTCATTTCGTATTCGCTCCAGTTGACGATTCCTTGTCGCCATTTTTTGCGATTCTCGAGCACGGGTTCGGCGATTGATTGCTCGATCACGTTCGCCTCAATGAGCTCGTCGAATAATTCATGAAAGAACTGCCAGTGAAAAATGGTGCCGTCAATGTCAAAAACGGCGAATTTCTTACTCATAAGGAAAGCTCAATACTAACTGGACAATGATCTGAGCCCATGACATCGGGATGAATGTTCGCAGCGGTGATGTTATCTGCGATTGATTTGCTGGCAAGCCAATAGTCAATCCGCCATCCGACATTTCGAGCACGCGCATTTGCCCAATGTGTCCACCATGAATAAGCTTCGGTTATGTCGGGATGGAGATTACGAAAGGTATCAACGAATCCTGCTTTTTCAAATGTATCAAATCCTTCGCGTTCTTCGTTTGTAAAACCGTGCTTACCGACGTTTGCAGCAGGATTGGCGAGATCAATTTCGCTATGTGCGACGTTTAGGTCACCACAAAAAACAACGGGCTTTGATTTTTCTAATTCTTTCACGTGCTCCAAAAATGCTGGATCCCACTGTTTGTGACGTAGTTCTAGCCGTGATAGATCACCTTTCGAATTAGGCGTATAGACAGTCACTACCCAAAACTTTTCAAACTCTGCCGAGATAACACGACCTTCTTTTGAGGGATCACCATAGCTATCGCCTGCTAGTTTATATTTCTTGGCGATATCATCTGCAAAGCCATTAATGACTGTCAGTGGTTTAGTCTTACTAAAAATTGCGGTGCCGCTGTACCCTGCTTTGTCTGCACTGTTCCAATATTCTTTGTAATCTGGTAAATCAATTTCAACTTGGTCTTGCTTGGCCTTCGTTTCTTGGAGGCACAAGATGTCGGGCTGATGCTCGGTAATAAAAGATTGAAAGGTCCCTTTGTTCAAGACTGCACGGATGCCATTGACGTTCCACGAATATAACTTCATACAACTAGTATATAACCAGATACAAATATTGACAAACACAAGTATAAGGTGTATAATATATAGTTGGCTTGTCAATCATTGTCTGGAGGAATCTTTTGTACACCATGGACTCGAACGATGCTCTCAACGCTGGTCTCGACAAAGCGTTCGAAACAGCCAAGAAGCATCAAGGCAACGCCACCCTCGAGTTTGAGGGCGGAGTGTGCGTCATCACACTGAAGAACGGCGATCGGACGGAGCAGATCGAACTGAAGAACGGAGACGCGAAAGTGTTCTTCTACCCCAAGTCGAACAGCGCCTACAGCAGTACCCCGAAGAACGTGCGCATGCGCGAGCACTACCTGATTACCTTCTCGGAGGGGTCGATCACGTTCAACGGGCGCAACCGAACGCCGCAAATCAGCTACAAGCCGTTGGTTCGCAACGGTTCGCGGTGGTGATCTACTCGCGCCATCCTCGAGGGAAGGCCCCGCCGACATCTGTCGGCGGGGCCTCTCTCATATCTAGATGTTTTTTAGCGCTCGCTGCGTTTCACGTTCTTGATCACGTCGCTTTAACGTCTCACGTTTATCATAGTTTTTCTTGCCTTTTCCTAGGGCAATAACAAGTTTGATAAAGCGACCTTTTGTTAGCAGGCGCATTGGCACGATTGTCATCCCTGATTGTTTGCTGGCGTAGAGTTCGTCAATTTGTTTGCGTTTGGCAAGGAGTTTACGTGGTGAAGTATCAATCGTGCGCGCACCTGGTTTGTTGCGTTCGTTAATCTTTAGACTAAAACTAGCGTTATTGAGCCATAGCTCATTGTCGCGCACGGTCACAAAGGCACCTTTTAGCTGAATGTGGCCGTCGCGAGCAGCGCGAGTCTCTGGCCCTGTCAGTGCAATACCTACCACTACTTCATCTCCTGAATTAATGGCATAGTCAAACGTCGCTCGCCTGTTGACGACCGCTGAAGGAGTTTTTACTGGCTTTTTCTTGTTGACCATTGTAGGTCTATTGTAACAGAGATGTGATAGCCTTTAGCAGTGTTGTGGCAGAGGTGTCCCAGCTGTATTGCTTGACGTGCTTGCGGCCTGCTTTGGAAAGTTTTTCGCGAAGATCTGCATCATCAAGTTCACGAATCTTTTCTGCGAAATCAGCAGGATCGTGCGGGTCGAAGAAAAGTGCGCCTTCGTCGCCTGCTACCTCATGAAAGACGGGCATATCAGAAAGAACGGTCGGAACGCCCAAAGTGTGAGCCTCAACAACAGGAAGGCCAAAGCCTTCATCCAAGCTGGCGCTAGCGAGCACTGCGTTATCCGCCAGAACTTCGGCGTATTCTTGATCAGTGACACCCTTGTGCCAGACAACTTTCGCCCCGTCTGGGATCATTGCAACCAGTTCGCGGTAGCGTTCTTCGGGTGGTAAGTGGCTGAGGAGATGGAGTGTGTAATTTGGAAGGTACTTCATTCCCTTGATGAGCGTTTCGACATTTTTATAGCTAATGAATGCACCCATATAGACGATGTTGCGTGGCGCTTTTTTACTAACATCAGGCAACTTATCCAGTAACTTTTCGAGTGGTTTTGGTGCGTTGGGTGTGACGACAATCGGTTTGTTGGTCAGGTTTGCGACCAAGAATTCTTTTTTTGCTGACTCGCTGACTGTGTTAACGATGTCTGCTGAGTTAAGCGTGATTCGCATCGGAATATTGGTTGCATAATACGCACGCCAACCAAAACGGACCACTTTGTTACGGATATCAAGTGGTGGTTCTGGGTGGTGCACATAGATCATGTCGTGAGAGGTCAGAATAAGTTTAAATTTGCGTCCGATTGTTCCCATACTAAAGAGTGGCGAAAAGACGACGTCTGGTTTGAATTTGTTTAAAATAATCGAAGTAAACGGCTCTAGTGGTGAAATTGGCGGATGAATTTTGACGAACTCAGCATTGTCGGGCAGAAGCGCCAGTTGCTTTTCATCACAGATAATAAAGGTTACTTTTGTTTGTTTTGCGACTGCATTTGCCAGTTCGGTTGTATATCGGCTGATGCCGTCGTGGAAATCGGGACGTATGTAGCGAGCGTCATATAATAGTTTCATATTTTTCATTGTAGCATGAGTAATATGCGCAAAGTGTGCATGCTATAATAGGCCCATATGAAGATCCTGATCGCTGCGGACCTCTACTTCCCTGTTATCAATGGCGTTGCCTCCTTTAGTCGAAACCTTGCCAAAGGCCTGGCTGATCGTGGTCATGAAGTCCTGGTCATTGCACCAAGTCAAACAGGACGACGCTACAAAGAAGTCGATGGCAATTACGTGGTCACTCGTACTATTTCGGTACCTATGCCTTTGTATCAAAATATCAAGGTATCGCTGACGCCAATGCGCGAAGTAAAGAAAATTATTGACGAGTTTGATCCAGACGTTATTCACATTCAAATGCTCATGTGGATTGGACAAGCGTGTATGAAGTACGGTAACAAGACTGGTATTCCGATTGTCAGCACGAATCATGCGATGCCTGAAAACCTCATGGACAACCTGAAACTTTTGGCGCCACTTGCTCGTCCAATCAACTACATGTTGCGCGATTACGGACGACGATTCCACTCGAAGGCTGATTTTGTGACCATGCCGACACAGTCCGCGATCGATATGTTTCGTATTGCCGAAAAGATGACTGTCCCGATGAAACCCGTATCAAATGGAATTGATCTGAGTCGCTTTACAGCAGCTAAGGCGCCAGATAGCATTTACAAAAAGTACAAGTTACCGATCACTATACCGATCGTTACGTACGTTGGTCGCACGGACGCAGAGAAACACTTGTGGGCACTCGTAAAAGCGTTTGCTCATGTCCTGCACGCAACAAAAGCGCATTTGTTAATTGTTGGTGATGGCAGCGATGCCGATAACTTAAAATCGTTGGTGCGGACGTTACATATCACAGACTCAGTAACTTTCGCGGGGCGCGTTCCCGAAGAGGACTTGGTCCCGCTGCATCAGGTAGGAACTATTTTTGCAATGCCGTCCCCAATGGAACTGCAAAGTATTGCGACCTTAGAGGCAATGGCAAGTGGTAAGCCCGTCGTTGCAATCGACGCTGGAGCGTTAAAAGAACTCTGTCAGGATCAAGTAAATGGGATTTTGTGTGAACAGGATAACGATGAACAGATTGGCGATGCAATTGTGAAGATTCTACGCGACTCGACGCTACAAAAGCAATTCTCTGACGCTAGTCTGCGTATTGCGCGCGAGCACGATCTGGACTTCACTCTCGATCAATTCCTTGCTATATACGAAAATCTTGCTAAATAAATGCTTTGATGGCGTCCGCAACCTGGTCGGGTGTTTCGTAGTGGGTCAAATGCCCTACTCCATCAATAATGTGTAGTTGCGCGTCAGGAAATAACTTGACGAGCTCTTGTTGTTTATATAAGGGTGTAATGTCATCCTTGACTCCTGCAATTAGCAGAGTCGGTACTGTAATTTCTTGTGCTGATTGACGAACATTATGTGATACTGACGTCGTGAAAGCTTCGGATAGTGATTTCATGTCATGAAAAAGACTAAAATATTTAAAGTGTTGCTCATGGATATAACGTCTCAGATCTTTATCGCGAGTTTTTGCCATCGATACCGTCACGATTGCAACAACTGGTTTGGCGGAGAGCCATTTGTGCGCCAGTTTGTTTGGTAGTTTGCGCCCAGTCCAGTAATAAAAAAGCGCTAGTTTAGTCAGAATGCCTCGCGGACCTTCGAGCGCAGGTGCGCCAATAGGATTAACGAGGATAAGTTTGGCAATGGTTGCGGGATATTTGGCTGCGTAGGCTGCTGAGATGATACTGCCAAACGAATGACCAAGTAGCACAGGCGGTGTGGGTAACTTTTGCTTCTTGATGTAGTCATGCAGCCACGACACGTAGCTGTCGAGATCGTACGATTCAAGCTTGTCACCATCGGCAAATCCTGGAATATCAGGAATAATCAGGTCGTAGTCACGTAAGTGTTCAGCAATGAGTTGTAGCCCGTGATGCGTGCCACGGAAACCATGGATCATAATAAGGGTAGGTTTTGCTGTTTTCATTAGTGCTGATTATAGCGTAGTTTGTGGTGGCTATGAATTCAGATCTTCGGGTTTGTCGACGAGTAACGAAGGTAAATTAGGGTCAATCTCCCTCAGTTCCTCTTCGACTTGTACTTTTACTTGTGTTCTGTCGGCACCGTTCCAGAGGGCCTCAGTGGCATTTTGTGAGAGGATCATTGCTTCACGCTCGAAGCCATGTTCTTCCAACAGTGTAATGATCGGATGTATAAGCTCTTTGTATATATCAGATATTTCTTGAAGTCGTTCAGCGCTTCTTACGGGACGAATAGGAATAACTTCCGAATTGGGTTTAGGTTCTGTCGGTATAATTATTGCGTGCAGGCGTCTTTTGCCGAACTTTGCTGTAGCATCAATGATATTATTTTCATTGTCCATATATATTAATTATACATCATTTTATCAAAAAATGCAAGTTTAGCTATGGATCTGCCCCTGTTGATGGTACACTTGTACAGATATGATCGCCGACATTACCGTTACTGAAAAATCCTTTGGTCCCAAAGTTCTGATGAGTGGGATTAAATTTAGTATTGATGATGGTGAAAAAGTTGGCATTATTGGGCGTAATGGTATCGGTAAGTCGACCTTATTTAATATTCTCGCAGGCACAGACAAAGACTTTACTGGTGAGATTATTTTCAAGCGAGGTACAGTGATTGTCGCTACGGCACAGGAGCATCACGCTATGGGTGATACGACTGTTCTTCAATATGTCTTGCAAGGTTTGCCTGAATATACCGACCTGAGTCATATTATCGAGACGTACCCCCTCACGATGGGCGAGGATATGAAACTCATCGATGAGTATACGCAGGCATTGATGCGTTTTGACGATAAAGGCTTTTACCAAATTGAAGAACAAATTGAGCGCGAACTGGATAACTTCCAACTGCCTGGTATCGCACACCGACCTTTCTCTACTCTATCGGGTGGACAAAAACGGCTTGTTGAGGTAGTTAAAGTCATGCACAGTGATGCCCACCTGGCATTGGTCGATGAACCGACGAACCACATGGACTACATTGCAAAAGCTCAGTACATCGAATGGATGAAGACGGCGCGTGAAGCGATGTTAGTGATTACCCACGACCGTGATGTCCTGCGTGAAGTGGATCGTATTGTTGAGTTAAAAGACGGCGACAGTGTTAGCTATAAGGGAAACTACGATGCGTACTTAAAGCAAAACGCGGTCAGTACGGGCAGCCAAATGAACGACTTTGAAATGATTGAAAAGCGCATCGTAAACTTGAAAGCAAAAGTGATTGACTATCAACGTTTGAAAGAAAAATCACGCAACCCATCAACGATTCAGAAGTTCAAGCGACTGGAAGAAGGTTCCCGCAAAGAGCTAGCTGAACTGCAAGCCAAAGAAAAGCCAACCTTTTGGATTGATAAAGAGTCGGCGGCGAACCTGAATTACAAAGTGGCCGCACAGTACGACAAATTCAAGGCTAAAAATATTCGTATGAATATGAAGGACGACGAGTCACGTAGCAAGCATGTCTTGGTGACGGCACGTGATTTGTCACTTGGTTACGGTGAGGCTCCCCTCTTTAGCGGTATCAATATTGACCTTCGCGAAGGTGAGTCACTAGAGTTTCGTGGTCGCAACGGTGCGGGTAAGACGACCCTTATCAAATATCTTTTGAAGAGTATTTCTCCTCAGCCTGATATTAAAAATTTTGGTGGTGAGCTGACACTTGATACACATGTGCGAATTGGTGTGTACGAACAAGAAGTCTCACCAACCTACTTTGAGCTGTCACTTGAAGCAGCAATCGAAAAAATGTATCTTGATCGTGGCCTTTCGATTTCGACGACGAAAATTCGCAACCTATTAAGCGATTATTTGTTTACTGAGGGTGACGGCAAAACACCTGTCTCGCGACTGTCAGGAGGACAAAAGGCGCGTTTTCAATTGATTTCGATGCTTGCTAATGAGCCACAATTGCTTATTCTTGACGAACCAACGAACCACTTGGATCTGCCGAGCATTGAAGAGTTAGAAACAGCGCTCGGCAAGTATGCTGGCGCTGTCATCTATGTGAGCCACGATGGGTACTTTCGTGATGCTTTGGGCGGTGATGTGCTACAAATTGGCGCTGCTTAAGACGCGACTGGTTGGATGTCGTGCTTTTTGATAGCGTCCTGAATCTTTGGACGATCAAAGCCAAGGATGATATCACCGCTAATGTCAGTGACAGGTACGCCTGTGTAGCTGCCGCCATTCTTCTCGAGTAGTTCGTCGTAAGCTGCTTTGTCGGCTTCGACGTCCTTGGCAACGTATGGGATACCGAGTTTATCAAGCCACTGCATTTCAGTGTGGCAGAATGCGCACCAACTAGTGCTATAAATGGTAATTTGTGGCGCTGCAGTACTCATAGTTATGTATCCCCTTTTCTTGTATTCACTATACATTATACAGTAAATTTTTGTGTTGGTAAATACTACTATGCATCACGGTTATGGTATACTTGGGCTAGAAAAAGCAAGGAGAAAACGTGGCGTTATTGCTTCGAGGCGGGACTAAATCGCATGAACACTCACAGAGTGCTGGGTTTGCGCTCCCTACTATCCTGATCGCTTCGATTGTCATGCTTATCGTCTTACTGGTATCTGTTAGCAGTACCACTGCTGTTCGTACGGCGATTCAAGACCAGTATTACGCCCAACTGGCGCAGGCTGCGGGTGATGCTGGTGTGGCATATGCACAGGCATGTATGAATGCTAATGGTGGCGTACCGACGTGGACTGACTCGAAACCACTGACCCCTTCGACTGATTGTAACGGCAACTCGGCATCAAGTCCTTCAGCACGTGTGCTTGTTGTTGGTGGTGGCGGTGGCGGTGGATCAGACATGGGTGGCGGTGGTGGTGCAGGTGGCGTACTGTCGAATAATTCGTATTCTCTTGCTGTACAGACATATCCTGTAACAGTCGGCGCAGGTGGTGCGGGTGCACCTGCTGGTGTTAGCCAAGCACGAGGTACTAGTGGTGGTAATTCTGTCTTTGGAACAATGACAGCTATTGGTGGCGGTGGCGGTGGATCTGAATATAGCACTAATGGATCTCCTCCTGCTAGCGGTGGTTCTGCCGGGGGTAGCGCAGGGTGTAGCCAGACGACGACTGCGAACGGTACAGCGGGACAGGGGTATGGTGGTTCTTGGAGCGGTTGTTACTATCCAAGTGGCGGCGGTGGCGCAGGTGGTCCAGGTGCGACAAATCCTGGTACTGGTGGTCCTGGTATTATGAACGATATTCTTGGCGTGCCCTACTATTGGGGTGGCGGTGGCGGTGGCGCAGGGTATGTAGGGTTTGGTGGCGATGGAGGTATTGGTGGCGGTGGTGCTGGCGCTATCGGTGTTACAAAGGGAGGCGTCGGTCTTAATAATGGCTCTCCTGGTACTGACGGTGCTGTTATTACACAGGCAAATGTGCCTGGAGGGAATGCAGGTGCTAATACGGGTGGTGGCGGCGGCGGCGGATCACACTACAACAGTAATAATAAAGGTGGTAACGGGGGTTCTGGCATTGTCGTGATCTCATACCCTACAGGTCGCTATACTGCTACAGGTGGGACAATTACGACATCGGGAACGAACACAATCCACACGTTTACTGGAAGTGGGTCATTTGTCGTCACTGCGATTAATAACTATAGCTGTCCAACGGACTCTAAATGCTTTGTGACATCAAATGGAAATGTGCGCAGTAGTTTTAGTGTTCCCGCCCCTGTACTCGCCTCTACTGTACGCGCATTGATTGTCGCTGGTGGAGGTAGCGGCGGTGGTTCAACTGGCGGTGGCGGTGGCGGTGGCGGTGTTATTGATAAGTCAAACATATCACTTGGTGTGACGAGCTATCCTGTTATCGTGGGAGCTGGTGGCGCGATACCAGGCAATAAACTGCCTGGCAGAAACGGGAGTAATTCTTCATTTAACGGTTTAACTGCTATTGGCGGTGGCGGTGGCGGATACTCAGACGGTACTAATGCTGGTCCAGGACAAAAAGGTGGTTCAGGCGGAGGTGGTCAAACATATCAAGGCATATATGTGTCAGGTTCGGGAACTCCTGGCCAGGGGAATGCAGGCGGTTATTATTCATCCGATGGAGACTGGGCATATGGCGGCGGCGGTGCTGGAAGTGCTGGAGGTGTTCACATCACTACGAACGTAGGCGGACGGGGTGGCAATGGTATTCGCAGTGATATATCTGGTGCCGACGTTTTCTATGGCGGTGGTGGCGGTGGTGGCAACGGTGGTCTCGGTGGACTTGGAGGTGGTGGCACTGGTACGAATAGTGGCCCCTCAGGAAACGCTACGGCAAATACTGGCGGCGGCGGCGGCGGCGGCTGGGCCTACGCTGACGGTAATGGCGGTGCAGGCGGATCAGGCATAGTCATTATCTCCTACCCTACTGGATCTATGACTGCAACAGGCGGTGCAGTAACGACATCAGGTGGTAACACTATTCACACGTTTAACTCAAGCGGTACATTTGTTGTCAATTCTGTCGTGACAAAAAAAGTTATTCCTAACACGGGTTACGTGGAAGTATTACGAAATTCAAATAGGTCCGTGTGGCGTACTTATAATCAGCCTGCGGCACAGTCTGCCGCTGTACCAGACCAATGCTCGGGAGCTACAGGGAGTGTCTATGGGTGGAATAATGCTGTGGTACGAACGCCAAGCTACTTTATTGCAGATACAAATGCTCTTGGTATAGGAATTAGTACGGCAGATGCAATTGCAGGACCTGCTTATTTCAGAAAAGATTTTAGCGTGACAACGGCGGGTATATACACACTGCGCTCTGCCGGGGATGCAAACCTTCAGTGGTTTATGGATGGTATGCTCATCGCAGCATGGAATACCAATGTTGAGTCCACAAAGCCAGTCAGCTTAACTGTCGGTTGTCATACGCTGATGGCAAAGGCGACAAATGAAACAGTTTTGCCTGATAGTTTTGATTTTAGGGCATCATTAAAACTCGCAGGTAGCGCAAATCCAATCGTTGTCAGTGACTCATCGTGGCGAGTTGCTGTCGGTGGTACAAAGCACTTCTCTTCAGCCGACTACTACGCTTCTCCTGCTGGTTGGACAAATGCTCGTGTTTCTCGAATTGCGACAGTGGCTTCCACAACATGGCAAGGACAAACAGGAGATGTGTATGCTCAGTTCATTACATCCCAGCAGAACTCTAATTACAGTAATGTTACAGGGGCTTTCCCTCCCAATAGCTGGACTAATTTTAGAGACGGGAAAAAAGTAACGGTTGCTAGTAATACAACTGTTAAAGTTGGAGCAGTTTGTGATGATAACTGTATTGTGTATTTGGACGGACAGGTGATTATCGCGAGTGCCCCTTGGGCGACAGATACTACGACAACTGTTACGTTGACTGCAGGAACACACCAATTCGGGGTTTCGTCATATAATGGTGGGTCGGCGGCAAATGCTTCAGGTTTTGCGTTTGCTGCAGTCCGTACATCAGATGGTGTGTCTTTGAGTGTTTCAGATGTAACGTGGCAAGCTGCAAACTATTGGAATCAAACTGACCAGAATCCCTTATCATACGATACTAACTTTGTTCCGAATCCTGACCCGCGCGTCGCTGTTAATGCACGTGTTCTAGTTGTTGGTGGCGGCGGTGGTGGCGGCGCTAATATGGGTGGCGGTGGTGGCGGTGGTGGGGTTGTTTATAACAGTAGTTACCCAATCAAGTCAGGGACATACAGTGTTGTCGTTGGTGCAGGTGGGTTCGGTGCTCCTGATGCAACGGGTGCACATAATACAGTTCCTGGTACTAATGGAGGTAATTCCGTTTTTGATAATATTACAGCATTTGGTGGGGGCAGAGGAGGAATTTCACCTAACACAACTATCGTCGCAGGCAATAGCTGGGGTGCACCTGGGGGGTCTGGCGGAGGTGCAAGTGGTTATAATAACGATAATGTCGCACTAGGTACTGTAAAAGGTGGACTTGGCATTTCAGAACAAGGTAATAACGGAGGTAGTCAAGGTAATCAATATTACTCTGGCGGCGGCGGCGGCGCAGGTGGTCCGGGTGGCAGTGGTAATAGTCCTGCCAACGGTGGCCCTGGTGTTTCGAACTCAATCCTCGGAACGGCATACTATTGGGGCGGCGGCGGCGGCGGCTCTGGCTACACCATTGCAGGTGGAGCTGGCGGACTAGGTGGTGGTGGTGGTGGCGCTGTAGGCACACCAGCAGGTGCTGGCGGCACAGGAGGGATTAATAACGGATCGGCGGGCACAAACGGATGTACAGGTTGTGTTGCTAATGTGCCTGGCGGGAATGCTGGTGCAAATACTGGCGGAGGCGGAGGCGGAGGATCTCATTATACGAGTAATAACAGAGGGGGAAATGGCGGCTCTGGTATTGTTGTAATCTCCTATCCTATTAACAGCCTTAACGCAACAGGGGGAACAGTGACGACGTCAGGAGGCTACATGATTCATACCTTCACGACAAGCGGAACATTTATTGTCGCTGAGCAGCTGCCAACAGTACGCGTACTAGTCGTTGGTGGTGGTGGTGGTGGTGGCAATAACCATGCAGGTGGTGGCGGTGGTGGTGGTGTGGTATATAACGCTAACTATGCCATCCAAACGGGTTCCAAAAACGTCACTGTTGGTCCTGGTGGAACTGGTGGTACTAGTAGTGGCGGTATTTATGGCATTGCTGGGTTGAATGGAGGAAATTCTATATTTGATACTATTATTGCCCTCGGTGGTGGTGGTGGTGGTGGTCGTATCACCACAACCTCTGTTACACAGGCTAAACAGGGTGCATCTGGCGGTGGCGGTGCGGGTACAGTTGATGCTGCGACAGGCATTGCAGGCGCTGGAGCGGCAGGATTTGCAGGACAAGGATTTGCTGGTGGCAATGGATCATCAGATTCTACTGCAGGACAAGGCGGTGGCGGTGGCGGTGCTGGTGCGCTTGGCGGTCATGGGACTGGTGCGGCAAGTTCTGGAACCTCTGGACCTGGCGGCAATGGCGTTTCGAACTCAATTACAGGTGCAGCAACTTATTATGGCGGTGGTGGTAGTGGGGGTCGATGGGCTGCAGGCACGATCGGAGCGGCAGGACTAGGTGGCGGCGGTACTGGTGGTGGACCTGCTATTGCTGGAGGTAATGGTACGGCAAATACTGGCGGTGGCGGTGGCGGTGGCGGTGATGGCGGTGCTAACGGTGGCTCTGGTGGCTCTGGTGTAGTGATTATTAGCTATCTGACAGGATCAATGACAGCAATAGGAGGCTCGATTACGACTTCTGGAGGATACACAATTCACCGATTTACTTCCAATGGTGTTTTCACCGTGCTCTCTATTCCTTAGTACTATACAAATCCCCTAGCCTCTGTTAGAATGGTTGAAGATATGACTCAGTCGCCTAAAGCACATACGCAGACGACAGATCGCCCGCCTACGACAACGCAAGCGGCGATTTTATTGTTACTGACAATTGCCGACACAACGTGGCGGGCTTTCGTGCCGACAATCGGCGGTACAATCTTGGGTATTAGTTTGGATCACGTCTTCAAGACAACTCCAGTGATTACAACTATTGCAATTATCGTTGGGTTTGCAACCAGTGCCCTTCTGATTACTCTGCAAATACGAACTGTGAGGCGGTCACGATGAATCAGTTTGGTGCATTAGAGCTTCGCATTAGTATTGCCGCTGAGGAAGTATTTAAGATAGGCACATTCCCTGTTAGCAACGCAATGTTAACGGGTCTGGTCGGTTTGCTAATCACGGTTGGTATTTTGTTTTATGTTGGCGGGAAAGTAAAAAGAGGCAAATACAATCGATTCGTGGGCTTGATTCAATGGGTCTTTGAAGGCTTACTAAAATCTATTAATGATATTGTTCCTGATAAGAAGCTTGCACGTAAGATCACTCCCCTTGCGGTCACTATCTTCTTCTTTGTACTGATTAGTTACTGGTTGAGCGTGCTGCCTGGTCTTGAAACAATTAGTGTCAACGGCGTACCTATCCTGCGTAGCCTAACGGCCGACCTGAACTTTACACTGGGCTTGGCAATTATTACAGTTGTCACAGTGCAAATTTATGCAATTAAGCAGCTTGGTATTTTTGGTAACGGAGGACGGTATTTTCGCAATCCCTTTAAAGATCCAATTGCCGCGTTTGAAGGTATTTTGGAGCTGATTGGTGAAGTGTCACGTGGTACCGCCCTTGCGCTTCGTTTGTTCGGTAATGCCTTTGCAGGTGAAGTGCTGTTGATTGTTATTGCCGTGCTGACAAGTTATGCAGCTGCCGCTGTACTACCTTTATTTATGGCCTTCGAGCTGTTTATCGGCTTCATTCAAGCATATGTCTTCTTTGTCCTGACACTTATCTTTACATCCCTTGCCGTGAGCCATCACGGTCCCTCGAAAGATCATTCCCCTGCCGTTAAGCCGACCAAAAAGGCCAAGTCAGTTGGATGATATAATTAAGAAAATAACAAAGGAGAAATATTAATGGAACAATTAGCATTTGGACTCGCCTACGCCCTACCAGCACTTGGTGCAGCAATGGGTATCGGTTTTATCGGTGCAGGCGCATTGAACGCGTTTGGTCGTAACCCAGAGAAATTAAGTGACATCCGAACATTGATGATTACCGCAATCGTCTTTGCCGACTCACTTGCTATCATTGGTATCATTGTCGCTATTATCGCGAAGTTTTTGTAGGATAAGGTATTTACCTCGACATGGAAATTTTGCGACAATTTGCCTCAACTGAAACCACCGCTGCAAGCAGTGATATTTTCAGTGCGCTTGGCATCAACTGGATGACGTTAATCTTCCAGATCGTTGCTTTCTTGATTCTCGTTTTTCTACTTGGCAAGTTTGTATACCCATGGCTGATGAAGTCTGTTGATGAACGTCAAGAAAAAATCGCCGCAGCCTCAAAAGCAGCAAGTGAAGCACAAGCCGCAGCAGAAGATGCTGAAGCGCGCGTCGAAACACTGCTTAAGAAAGCTCGTGTGGAAGCCGCTGATATTGTTGCAACAGCAAAACTAGAATCTGCAAAATCACTTGCAGACAGTGAAGAAAAAGCCAAGAAGCGTGCTGAACAAATTGCTGCTGATGCACAAGAAGAAATTAAAAAAGAAGTCATTGCTGCCAAGAACGCATTACATAACGAGACAATAGAATTGATTGCTCTTGCGACTGAAAAAGTTGTCGGCAAGACAGTCAGTGCCAAGATTGACGAATCGCTTATCAATGACGCATTAAAGGCAGTTAAATAACCCATGGCTACTCGGTTATCTCGTCGCAAAATCACCAGCTATATTGCTGGTGAACTGGCTGCTGGCAAAGAATCAACATTGCTCATCAAGCAACTAGCGGCGCTGTTAATCGATAGTCGACGTACAAAGGAAGTCGAACTGATTGTTCGTGACATCGAATATGAACTGAAAAAGCAAGGCATCGTACTAGCTCGTGTTACGTCAGCGTTTGATCTATCAACTGCAACTCAATTGGCCATTAAGCAGCTTATCAAAGAGCAGACAAATGCCGAAACGATCGAGTTGAAACAGTTTATAGATCCAACTGTGCTGGGCGGCGTCAAGCTAGACCTTCCGGGACTACGAATGGACACGACAATTGGCCACCGACTGACAACATTAAGAACGAACCTAAAGAAATAACGAGGAAGATGACAATGACCCAACTATCTGTTAACGAACTATCAAAAGATCTCCGAGCGGCGATTTCACAGCTTGAAGCCACTGAAGGCCTTGCAAGCGTTGGTGTTGTCGTGCGTGTTGGTGACGGTGTCGCCTGGGTGCATGGTTTGCACGATGCAGGATATAGCGAAGTGCTGCAAATCGAAACACCAAACGGTATTGTAGAGGCGTTTGCTTTGAACCTTATGGAAGATGAAATTGGTGCGGTGCTTCTTGGGACAGACGGTGAAGTATCCGCGGGCAGTACAGTTCGCCTGAAGGGAACAACACTACAAGTTCCTGTGGGGCCAGAGCTGCTTGGTCGCGTCGTTGACCCACTTGGTCGTCCGCTTGATGGTGGCGGTCCGATCAAAACAAAAGAATTCGGTTTAGTTGAGCGTGAATCTATTGGTGTGATGGGTCGTAAATCTGTCCACGAGCCATTAATGACAGGTATTATGTCAATCGATGCAATGTTCCCTATTGGCCGCGGTCAACGTGAGCTTATTATTGGTGATCGTCAGACTGGTAAAACCGCTCTCGCTATCGATACGATGATTAACCAGGCAAAGCAAAAAACTGGTGTTGTAAACGTCTATGTTGCAATTGGACAGAAGCTGTCCAAGGTCGCACGTCTCGTCGACCGCTTAAAGGCAGAAGGTGTGATGGACCAAACGATTGTCGTTGCGACCAGCCCGTCTGACCCCGCGTCACTTCTGTACTTGGCACCATATGCTGCAACTGCAATGGGTGAATACTTCCGTGACAACAAACAACACGCGCTCATGATTTATGATGATTTAACGAAGCACGCTGTTGCCTATCGACAAATGTCACTGCTACTTCGTCGCCCACCAGGGCGCGAAGCCTTCCCTGGTGACGTCTTCTACTTGCACTCTCGTCTTCTTGAGCGTTCAGCCAAACTTTCGGATGACCTAGGCGCTGGTTCACTGACTGCACTTCCTATTATTGAGACACAAGCTGGTGACATTAGTGCTTACATTCCAACAAACGTCATTTCAATTACTGATGGTCAGATTTTCCTTGAAACAGATTTGTTCTATCAGGGTATTCGACCAGCAATTTCTGCAGGTCTTTCAGTGAGCCGTGTTGGTGGTGCTGCTCAAACTAAGGCGGTTAAATCTGTCAGTGGTAACTTGAAGCTTGGTCTTTCGCAGTTCCGCGAGCTGGCAAGCTTTGCGCAGTTTGGTAGTGATCTTGACGCTGCAACAAAAGCACAAATCGAACGTGGTCAACGGCTGACCGAGTTGTTGAAGCAGCCACAATACAAGCCAGCAAGTATTTGGGAACAAGTTGCCAGTATCTATGCTGTCACAAACGGGCTATTTGACGACGTGCGACCAGCACACATTAAAGACGCTCAGGCTGCGATGCTGACACGCTTGTGGGCTGATCACAAAAAGGAAATGCAAGAGCTTGATAAAGGCGACAAGCCAAGTGAGGCTGTGACAAAAGCTATTGAAAAAGCTGCAAAAAGTGCAAGCAAAGGATTTGAGGGAAAATAGTTAAATGGCTTCAACGCAAGTATTAAAGTCGCGTATTCGCTCGGTAAAAAATACCAAGCAGATTACAAAGGCCATGCAATTGGTCGCGGCTAGTAAGATGCGCCGCGCTCAAGAGGCAACGAAGGCTTCTGCACCATACACATTGGCTGCTCGCGAGCTTTTAACTGCGCTTGCCAGTCATACGTCTGTGTCTAACCACCCATTGTTTAGTAAGCGCGAGGTGAAAACACGTCTTCTCATCGTTATTGCATCGGACAAGGGTCTTGCAGGTGCGTATAACAGTAATATCGTAAAAACGTATGCAGAGCAACTACAACTTGATGATAAAGCTGGCGTCAAGAATACGACTATCGCTGTGGGACGTAAGGCATCACAATTTGTCGCGCGTATTAAAGATACGCAGGTTCTTGGTGTCTACGAAGATTTACCTGATCGCCCTGATGGCAGTGAGCTTCGGGCCATCTTAGATAGTGCCCGTGCTAAGTTTACATCTGGCGAAGTAGATGCAGTCGATGTGATTTACACGGACTTTATTAGTAGCATTCAACAGATTCCGAAGGTGCAGCGTGTACTTCCTGCTGGTTTTGATAGCGCTATTGAACCAGGGGCTGCTAAAGACGCAACCTACGAGCCAAGTACCGAAGAAGTGCTTGATGGAGTTGCCTACCGCTTAGTTGGTGCGCAAATTTTCCAAGCACTTCTAGATGCTCGGGCAAGCGAACATAGTATGCGCATGATCGCTATGAAAAATGCGACAGATAATGCGAGTGATTTGGTTGACGATCTGACGCTCGAGATGAACAAAGCACGTCAGGGCGCCATTACCCAAGAATTGGCAGAAATATCAGGTGGCGTTGAAGCGCTGAACGAATAAAGGAGAAAATGATGAGTAAAGAAAATACAGGAAAAATTGTACAGGTTGTCGGAGTTGTTGTTGACGTTGAATTTGCTGACGGCACTATTCCAGCAATCTACGACGCACTGCATGTTAAACGCGGCAAATCAACGTTAACGTTAGAGGTTGCACAGCACCTTGACGAGCATACTATTCGTTCGATTGCCCTTGCGGCAACTGACGGACTTCGTCGTGGCGACGAAGTGATTGCTACTGGTGCGCCGATTAGTGTCCCTGTTGGTGATGAGACACAAGGGCGTATGTTTAATGTCGTTGGTGATGCAATTGATGGTAAGCCAGAACCAAAAGGCAAACGTGCACCTATCCACCGTGCTCCTCCTGCCCTATCTGAACAATCAAACAAGACCGAAATTCTTGAAACTGGTATTAAAGTTGTCGACCTTATTGCACCTGTTACAAAGGGTGGTAAGGTGGGACTCTTTGCGGGTGCTGGTGTTGGTAAAACAGTCCTTATTACGGAGCTGATTAACAACATTGCTAAGTTCCATAGCGGTAACTCGGTCTTTGCTGGTGTTGGTGAACGTACTCGTGAAGGAAACGACCTCTATTACGAAATGGAAGAAGCTGGCGTGCTTGGAAAGACAAGCCTCGTCTTCGGACAGATGAACGAACCACCTGGAGCACGTCTTCGTGTTGCACTCTCTGGTCTTGCGATGGCGGAAACGTTCCGTGACCAAGGTAAAGACGTGCTGTTGTTTATCGATAACATCTATCGTTACACACAGGCGGGTGCCGAGGTATCAGCCCTTCTTGGACGTCTGCCGTCAGCGGTAGGCTACCAGCCTAACTTGCAACAAGAAATGGGTGCCTTACAGGAACGTATTACGAGTACTAAAAAAGGCTCAATCACCTCTGTACAGGCAGTTTACGTCCCTGCCGATGACTTTACTGACCCTGCACCTGCGACGACCTTTGCTCACCTTGATGCAACGATTGTGATGAACCGTGCACTGACCGAAATTGGTATCTACCCTGCCGTGGACGTGTTGGATAGTAACTCCACAAGCCTTGACCCAGAAGTCGTTGGTGAAGAACACTACCGTGTCGCTCGTGAAGTGCAACGTGTACTTCAACAATACAAAGAACTTCAGGATATTATCGCGATCCTAGGTATGGAAGAATTGTCTGATGACCAAAAGCAAACAGTTGCTCGTGCTCGTCGTATTCAACGGTATCTTTCTCAACCATTCCATGTGGCCGAGAAGTTTACAGGTAACCCTGGTACCTACGTGAAACTCGCTGATACGATTCGTGACTTTAGCGATATTTTGGCTGGTAAGTATGACAATAAACCAGAAGACTGGTTCTATATGGTTAATGGTACACTCGCGGACAAGAAGGACTAATAACGAATGCATTTACAGCTTATTACCCTGCTAGGAATCAAAATCGATCAAGAGGCTTATGAGCTGATTATTCCGACAGCGGCAGGTGAAATTGGCGTCTTTCCTGGACATGAGCCACTCGTCACACTTGCTGTGCCAGGTGCTATTGCTGTTCGTTATAAAAAAGAAGATCCTGATACGGAACTTGAATACTTTGCAATTAGCGGTGGCGTTGTCGAGGTTTCTCAAAAGGCCGTACGTATTCTTGTTGATGAAGCTGACCATGGTGACGATATCGTTGAGGCTGAATCAAAGGCCGCCTTGGCCCGTGCGATGGAAATGCGCGATAATGCTAAAGATCAAGTTGAGCTTGATAAGGCTAAACAGCTTATCGATCGACATGCAGTTCGTTTGAATGTTGCTGAACTTCGTCGACGTCGACGACGATAACGCTCCTTTACTGGACTTGTTGAAGGATGTGGCGCACTTCGTCAGTTGTTTTTGTATGCATCAACTTATCACGCAGCTCGCCCGCACCATCGAAGCTACGTACGTAAATCTTAAAGAATCGCTTCAGTGGGTCAAATTTTCTTGGCTCTAGTTCTGAAGAATACTTATCATGAAGATCAAGCTGCATTGTTAGTAGCTCAATAAGTTCTTCGCGTGTATGATCCCGTTTTTGCTTCTCGAATGCGAATGGATTATGGAACACTCCCCTGCCGATCATAATGCCATCAACACCGTATTCTTTTACGAGTGCTTCGCCGTGTTCTCGATCAATAATATCTCCGTTAATAGTAAGAAGAGTGTGAGGGGCAATCTCATCGCGTAGCTTTTTGATCTCGGGAATCAATTCGAAATGCGCATCGACTTTACTCATTTCTTTACGCGTTCGTAAATGAATAGTCAGGTTGACGATATCCTGTTTCAGGATGTGCGTCAGCCATTTTTGCCATTCGTCAATACGTGTAAATCCTAGTCGCGTCTTCACGCTGACTGGTAAACCGCCTTCTTTTGCAGCGGCAATTAACTCTGCTGCTAGTTCAGGCTGACGAATCAATCCACTGCCGCAGCTTTTGCTCGCAACGTTCGTGACTGGACAACCCATATTTATATCAATACCTGCAAAGCCCATATCTTTCATACCATGGCTCATTTCTCGAAACTGTTCAGGGTCATTACCCCAAATCTGTACGACCATAGGCTGTTCATCGTCTGTGAATGTGAGCCGCCCACGGGTACTATGTTTGCCCTTCGGGCTGCAATAACCTGCACTGCTGGTGAACTCAGTAAAGAATATATCAGGACGTCCTGCCTCATTAATAACGTGTCGAAACACAACATCAGTCACCGCCTCCATCGGGGCTAGTGCAAAGAAGGGCTTTGGGAGCTCTGTCCAAAAATTTTTCATTATTCTATTATCTCACAAAACATCTCTCACTTCTTATAACGGTCATTAGGGGAAGTGAGAGATGAACGACAGCGGGTGTCACTCACCTCTTTGTAACTGATGCCCCGTGGACATCATACGTTATGACCGCTGGCGCTGAAGATAATGAGTCTTCTATCTCGCAGAGATGTCCGTTGGTCAAGCGCTAAAAGCAACGAGAGCTATAATGAATCGTAGCTCTTTTCGTACATTATGTTTTAGGCTTGGAGGTGCCCATAGTGACGAGTCCGTCATAGCTTTTGCGCCCCGTCATCAGTAAGAGACGAGAAGTATAAGGGGACCCCGCCGCACGTACTTAGCACCCTAGTCCCATATTTGACTAGAGTTGCCTTTCCAAATGCTGCGAGGCCCCCGTCATATTCGTTGGCTGACGACTCGCTCTCCTGGGGAAGGAAAAGAGCGAATCGAGGGAAGAACTACCAACGAAGACAACCTGCTGTCGTTAATGTGCAGCAGGGAGATTGTGAAATACCGATACGACGACGTCATATATATGTTTCACAAGCTCAACCTACGCAGGGCAATAATAACATAATTATATAATTCCGTCGATAAGGTCTTGTTCGAAGGCCAAAATACCTTTTAAAGACTGATCATAGGCTGAGGTGTCTGGCAAATTAAGGCTTGTGATATGTCGCCATACAGTATCGATAAGCCGCTTCAAACGCTCCTGTTCAGAAGTATCGAAATTCATATCGAGTGCTATAATATCACCTGTTACGGTCGGTTCGACGTACTGTAGAATCCCTCGTTCGACCGTGTACTTACTCCAGTCACGAGAATTTTCGACAAGAAGCTTATAAAACATTAGCTGCGTTTTGTAGTGGTAGAGTTTGATTTTCTCATAATCCGTCTTGCCCGTCCAAGAACGAGAGGGCTTACCTGTTTTGTAGTCGCTGACAGTCATGACCGAGTCGTTCGTGTCGATAAGATCAAGTTTTCCTGTAAGGTGTGCAGTTTCGATGATGACATGCTGGCTAGCAAAATCTACTTCTACTTTTTGTGTTGGCGTAAAGGTACTATATCTCGCTGCCAAAAATGTCTGCAAGTAATCAGTCCCCTTCTGCAGGTAGGTGTCGAAATCAGCTGCTGACAAATGCTTTGCTGTTAACTCGGTTTCGTAATTATGTAATATATCTTCAACCGCCTGACGCTCGCCGTGCTTGGCTAGATATAGATGTGCACGTTGAAGTGTCTGATGGATCGCTGAGCCGTAGCTCGCCGCAGGACTCATTGCTTGCGGAAATCGGAGTAAATTTTGTAAGAGAAATGCTTGCGGTCCACCACGTGTCACATCTAAAAAGTTAATAAGATGCGTCACACTTAACTTATAATCATTCAACTGCTTGGCTAGTAAATCCTTCAAGTCAGCAGACGTTTGAGTCATAAGAGGCGCATACCACCTTACTTCAGCAGCTTCGATGGCTTCTTCTGGTGCATGTTCAGTTTTTATTGGGCTTGCTGTTGCATCGAGTAAAAAGCCTGCTCGTGAAGTCGGCTTTGCGTTATCATCGCTAAGGCTGTAGGTAATGATAAGTTCTTTTTTTGCGCGAGTGACGGCTACATAGAAAAGACGAAGTCGTTCATCGCTTGTATCGCCTACTGGCGCGAGCGGCAGATTTTCAGGATAACCAATAAGGTTTGATCGACTACGTACGCGCTCGCCCCAGACCGAATCCACAGCTCCAACAATATACACCGTATCGAACTCGAGTCCTTTTGAGGCATGGGCCGTCATAAGCTGCACGGAATCAGCTGTCGGCACTACTGAATGTAGGCTCGTTATACCACTGCCAATCGTTCGGTGCAGATCAATAAATTCTATAAATGTTAGAAGGGTCGGTGTTTCCAGGGGGCGATATTCGCGCAGTTTACTACGAATAGTACGAAGCGCTTCGAGACAGCGAATGTAATCGTCCGCATTTTCCTCAAGGACTTGCTGGTTAAAAAAGTATTCATAGATAGGACTGACGAATTGCTCATCACTATTACCTGCGAGTTTACCAATGACTGTATCCAGGATTGTCTCTAACGGCGTATGAGGTATGGAAAGCGCCGTGGTGATGAGCCAATCATGTAAGGGATTAAACTCTGGTAATTTGTCCATCTCATTCAACCAGTTTGAGTGATTATTGTACGCTTGAAGACTAAGACTCCACAGACTCAATGGTTTTATATTCCAGCTAGGGTGAGCAAGGAGCTGCGGTAATAGAGCGTTGACGTCTTTGTGCTGACCAAGGTATAGCCCGATCAATATACGAGATAATTGTTCAATTAGTATGACAACGGGCAAATCCAGAACGTTGTCTCGTCGTTCGTAACTCACAGGTATTCCTGCACGAACAAAGTGCGGCAACAGTTTCTCTATCTCGTGATGTTTTCGAGTAAGCACTGCAATATCGCTGAGGCGAACTCCATTCTTAATATTCTTTTGGATTTGCTCAACAAGCCAATGTCGTTCTTCGCTAACGGTCTGAGCTTCATACAATGCAAGGTGACCTGGACCATTTGTTGTTTTCGCAGTCAGATTTTTATCGAGTTCACTAAATAGGTTCTCGAGTCGCTCAGTCCCTTGAGTGATAATCGCGCGAGCACGTTCAAGGATTTTTTCACCCGATCGGTAATTCTCTGTCAAAGTGATGGTTGTAGTCTTGGGATAGTTGGTTCGGAAATTGATGACATTGCTAATATCTGCACCTTGAAAACTGTATATAGCCTGATCATCATCACCAACCACCATAATATTAGGTGTGTCGCTGTGAGCAATATTATTTGTCAGATTATGAACGATGCGCATTTGCGCCATGTTAGTGTCTTGAAACTCGTCAACCATGATGTATTGATATCGTTCTTGAAGATTAAATCGAAGTTCATCAAAGATTTCCATCGCATGCACAACGCGCAAAATCATGTCGTCAAAGTCATATACTTCCGCCTCTTGCATTCGACTCAAGTATTGTTCGTAAATAGAGCTAATCGCACGTAGTTTTATCTGACGGTCGCGTGACTTAAGGACGAAATCTCCTCTTTCGTTTTTTGTAAACCATTTGTTGCGCCATGCAGTGATTGGTTTTGTTGAGTTATCAGACTCTGCTTGTAGGGCAGCGGTTTCCAAGCTATCTGCTATGACGGTACTGAGCGCAATGGTTCCCTGGGTGAATGTTTGAGACTCACTGAGGCGTATCGCAGAGATATGCTGGGATAGCTGGCTAGCGGTATTTTTTGTTATTTTTGAGCTAAATATTGGAGCTAAAAGCTGTTCTGCTTTTTGAATCGCGCTGTCGTTAGCGTCAAGAATCTCTAACAGCTCATCACTGGTCAGACCGCTCTTTTTTAGTTCTGATATGACTTTCAGGCTATCCTTGAGGTATATATACTCGTCGTTCATTTTTTTATTAAGGACATTGCTGTGGCCTAGACTTTCAAAGATGGTACGAATTATCTCATATCGACTCAGCTCATCTGCAGGGCGAAAGTGCGCACCTTCATAAAAAAACTGTGCATACTGATTAATCACTTCTGTTCCGAAGCTATGAAAAGTGTGAATCGCCACCTTGTAAGCATCTTTACCAATAACCCCAACCAGGCGTTCTCGCATTGCATATGCCCCGCTTTCCGTAAACGTCAGACAGAGAATGTTTTCAGGTAGCGTATCGGTCGATTGCAGGATATGAGCAACACGAATACTGAGAAGCTCGGTCTTGCCCGTGCCAGGGCCAGCAATAACCATGACAGGCCCCTCAGTCGCATCCACCGCCTGTTTCTGGGCACTATTGAGTGCCTCGTAGCGCCTCTTGTATTCCATACAGCCCATTGTAATTGATTGAGGTGGTGACGTCGAGGTCGACAGAGGAGAAATAGATGGTACAATAGTACTCATGACCGACAAAATGTACGAGGAACTGGCGCTCGAGCGCCTTATTAAAGAAAAATTTGGACTTAACTTGGATATATATCAGCCAATTGTTTTTAAAGTTCCGATTAGTCGAACTGGCAATGCCACTCTATTTTTGACAGCAAAGAAACAATTGTATCTTTTTATTGATGGACAGTCGAAGTTCCTCTTTGGCGACATTAAAAAGATTGTTGCTCGCATGGGGCTGAAGGCCGACGTCTACTTCCCGCCTAAGGGACGACCAAATTATTTCGATGAAGTCGGAAAAGCAAAGTTTCACGATGTGTTTCCAGGTAGGAGCAATGTTAGTGAAGATGATATCCTATTCTATAAGACACTCGCGCCCTACAACCCCGCGCTCATCCTTATTACAGAAATTAAAGACGGACACGTGTATCAGTTTGACAGCGATACAAATGAAGGTTGGCGTGTTGCCACAAAGTTTGCCTATCGTCGCATTCGTACAAGCTAATTAGAACGCAAGCGTATATTCGGTTTTCTTAAGCTTTTCTTCTTCGTAATTGTACATCTGCGTGTTGTAGTACAGTTTTAGATCTTTGTCTGTCGACGGAACTTCAAAGACCAAGTTGCCTGTCACTGTTTGTCCAGCATCTATACTCCCTGTTTTAAGAACAGGTTCAGCGCGTACGGATAGTGTTGGGTAAAGAATTTCCTGTCCAGATAAGACTCCAAGCTCAATATCACTCAGTAAATGTGGCTCATCCGAAGTATTCGTGGCTGAGAGATTCAGAAGTAAAAACACGTACCCTTTTTGTGATGGAGATATTCCGCCTCCAGGCTTATAGTCTCTCGTTACTTTACTAATTTTGACGTCAAAGTAACCAAATTTAGCCGTTTGATCTTTTTGAATGTCTTTTCTCTCATCGACGTTTGCACGTATGCTTGTGATAGGTGGTGTAGCTGTCTGTGGAGCAGCCGTGTTACCTTTGAACAAAGGTAAAATGAGCACAACTGCTGCTGCAATTCCCGCTATTGCAACGACTGTAATAACAATTCCTAGTATAATGCGTTTTTTATTAGTACCATTATTGTTCTTTGATGATGCGGTAAATAATTCAGGATTCATAATTTCTCCTCTGTATTCTATCTTGCTACGCTATAGCCATAGCCTGCACCCATGAAGTTATTGTAATCATTGAGTCCCGTAGCGCCACAACAGTTTTGTAGAGTTCCTCCAGGTACTCCAGAATATGTACTGGTCTCCCAGTATGGTGTCTGACAGATTGTTCTGCTTACTCGGTATACGTTATTAGCATCGCTATAGCTCCAGCCGGTATTAGTAATTTGAAAGCCGCTTCCTGCTCCCCAGCCACCACCAGCGTTAGTACCTGCACTACCGTGGTAAATTCGGCCATATATGTACATTGAGTTTGTACCCGAGGCACAGCCGCCATACACGGCGATCAGTCCAGGGGACGTGGATCTAGCAACTGCAGTGCTAGCACTAATAGAGGTAATTGGGCGTTTTTTGGTAATAACCGCAGATTCTACAGGGTTAGATTCAAAGCCGCTATACAAACATTCTGCTCGTACTTTGGCAATTCCAAACATGCCCTCGCCCGTTATGAAGTCACCGAACGACGTAGTTGTTTGCCATGCGGACCAAGCGCTAAAGTTTTCAGCAGTTGATCCATCTGTTCTATATGTTGTCGCTCGGCTGTATCGTGCTGTACCCAATGAACAGGTGACCGCATTTGTAGTCGTAGAGCCATTATTATTTCCTGCTGCCCAAGCAATTGATGGAGTTGAAGGTATTGGTACGCCCGTCGTTGCATTATCAGTATTTGACCATGCACTTTCAAAGCCTGATGCCAAGGCCTTAACGCGGAAGTAGCGTGTAACGCCAACACCTAATCCACTAACAACGTACGGGCTGGTAGCGTTCGGAACAGTTGTTGCTGTTGCACCTGTAAAAGCGTTGTTATCGGCGTATTGTATAGTGTAACTTGTGGCGTTTGGTACATTTGGCCAGCTGCATTGAACCTGTGAGGACGGTGCGGCGGTTGTGGGGATAGCAGTACATACAGGAGCATTCAATGTAGTGGTCGTAGCGGAATCTACATTAGACCAGTTACCTGGAACACCTGTTGATGATACAGGCCTAACGCGGAAGTAATATAACGAACCAACAGACAGGCCTGTTACCTGTGGCGAAGTTGTTGTTGATGTCGTGTTTCCTGTTGGTGTTGCAAAGTCATTGGCGTTATATTTCCACTGAATATCGTAACTTGCGGCACCACTAATATCTGTCCATGTGAGGTTGACTCTATCAAATCCTGCAACGCTTGCATTTAAGTTAGCGATATCTCCCGAAGTGAGGATATCTGTTGTGCGACGACTAGAAATAGACTTGATTAGTCCAGTACTCTCTTCTTTGTACTGCAATGTATATGACAAACAGGAGTTGCCTGTTGTGCAGGGGCCACTGCCATCGCCAACGTACGCAAATGAGTCAGTCGGATAATTGCTTGCAAGCGTCGTACACAAGTCAATAGAGTTCGTTTGGTTGGAGGCAGCTTGTGGAGCGATGAATACTTTTGGATCTGTACCGACAAGAACATTTGTCGCCACGTTTGTACCAACGTCTGTGAGCGCGCTACAACCTGGATATTCACCATTTTTGTCATAGTATTTTTCAAGAGCTTCAGAGATGATAGTTGCTTTTGACAGACGCTGTGAATCACGACTATCTGCCTGGTAGCGGTTAAAACCAACCAGAGTGATGGTCGCAAGAATACCAATAACAGAGATAACAACCAAAAGTTCGATGATTGTAAAACCCCGTTTCATTCTTCTCATGGTTATATTGTAGCA
This sequence comes from uncultured bacterium, assembly GCA_947084875.1. GTDB lineage: Bacteria > Patescibacteriota > Saccharimonadia > Saccharimonadales > Saccharimonadaceae > UBA1547. The sequence goes on along the minus strand of CAMTUF010000002.1, from coordinate 88,155 downwards.
AACATAATTCGTATTACATACAGTTTCGTTTGTGCTACTTTTTATCGAGAACGACGAGGTGTTCTATGTGTGGTGTTCGGGGGAAGAAGTTGTAGCCTCTGTGGGATTGTACGCCATAACATTCTGCTAATCGCGCAACGTCGCGTGCCTGGGTAACGGGATTGCAAGACAAGTAGATAATGCGTTGTGGTTTGACTGTCAGCAACCGCTCGATAACATCTTCGTGTAATCCTGCGCGAGGTGGATCGACAATAATTGTCTTGTCGCCTGTAATGTATTCGAGCGCGCCTTCGCTAGGGGCAAGGATTGCCTTGACGGCATTCTCGCGCTCTAGTGCTGTAATATTGCGTTTCATTTCCTGCACAGCGTGCTCGTTAATTTCCACCATTGTGACGTTCTGCCCGCCAATCGTCAGACCAATCGTGCCGACACCACTATATAGATCGACTGTCGGTATGTTTGCACTCACCCACTGCTTCATGTCGAGGAGTGCCTGCTCGTAAACAGGGATGTTAATTTGGAAAAATCCTTCTACCGCATAATCGAATGCAACGTTGAGGATCGTGTCTGTAAGAGTTGTCCTTCCCCATGACTGTAAGCGTTCTGTAATGACGCTCGCAGGGCTTTTAGGATTGCTAAAGATAAGTTCAAATCCGACAATATTGCCATTTTCTTTTAAGCCTTCAAGCTCTGGGCCTGTAAGTTGAATAAAGGCCTGCTCTTTGACATAGAGTTGTAGTGCAACATTTCCGTTCGCGTCGCAGCGGACTAGAAGTGTTTTTAGCATGAAAGCGCGAATATCTGGTTTTGACCGAAGCAAGTCTCTCATAGCCACGGCTGCTGTATTGATATTGGGGTGAGCGAGACTACTTCCCTCGACAGGTATCTTCCCATGGGTCCCACGACGATAGAAAGCTAGGTCAAGCTGCTCACGTTCTTTGTCCCAGTACCAACTGAACTCGAGCTTGTTGCGGTATTCGTATTCTTTTTCGTCGCTATATATTTCAATAGCGGCAGGTAGGACGATGTCATGTAACTCGAACGCCTCTTCAATGAGTGCTGATTTGTAGTGCTGCTCTGCTTCGAATGTCATTATTTGCCATGGACTTGTCGATAAGTAACTTGATTCGTCACGAGGCTGTATGCGGTCTTTACTGGGAGTGAGTACTTCAATAACGACGCCTTCGGAAAGGTTTGATTTCTTTTTTGTCACTTGGACTTCAACAGTTTCATCAGGCAGGCCGCCCCATACGAATAATTTCCTGCCACCCTCGAGTGTTCCTAATGTCTGTCCACCACCGACAATTTTGTCGAGGGTGAGATTGACGATCGGGAGTATTTTTTTAGCCATCCCTTTACTATAGCAAAAAACACCTATAACTGGTCTATACTATGTGTATGAGTTTGGATTCATCACGAAAAGTTATTCGTACCTATTTAACGCTCGCCCTATTTAACACTCTAGCAGCATCCCTTATATGGGGTATAAATACCCTGTTCCTTTTAGACGCTGGCTTATCAATTGTGGAAGCATTCGCTGCCAACGCATTCTTTACGGTTGGGATGGTGCTTTTTGAAATTCCAACAGGCGTGATCGCAGATTCAAAAGGAAGACGATTGTCGTACCTACTGGGCACACTGACTCTTGCCTTAACAACGTTTCTTTACCTCGTTCTGGCATGGATACACGCACCGTTTCTCTATTGGGCGATCGTCTCGCTTTTCTTGGGATTAGGATTCACATTTTTCTCTGGTGCGACAGACGCATGGTTAGTTGATGCGCTCAAATTTACAAAGTACAAGGGTCAGCTGGATGCAGTGTTTGGTAAGGCACAAGTCGTTGGTGGTATTGCTATGTTGACAGGTTCTATCGGGGGCGGACTTATTGCACAGTTTAGTAATCTTGGTGTGCCATATAGTGTTCGGGTGTTGTTGCTACTCATTACTTTCATGGTCGCTTTATTCTTTATGAAAGATATAGGCTTTGCGCCCGAAAAAGCAGCAACATACAAAAAGGCAGTCAAGACCATTGTGATGACATCAATCAAATACGGTTTTGGTCGGCCAGCGGTTCGTTGGGTATTGTTGTCGGCACCATTTATTTCAGGGGTGAGTATCTATGTATTCTATGCCCTGCAACCGTACTTATTGCAATTATACGGTGATGAAAAGGCATATTGGATTGCAGGTCTTGCAGCAGCGATTGTTGCGGGTGCTCAGGTCGTCGGTGGTCTGCTGGTACCCTATGTTCGTAAACTATTCAAACATCGAACAATGGTCTTGCTGACGGGCACTACCTTCAGTGCGTTTATCTTGATTGGTCTCGCGTTTATGCCGAATTTCTACCTCGTCATTTTGATGATCGTTATATGGGGCCTAATCAGCGCAGCGATTGGGCCTGTTCGACAAGCTTATTTAAATGATTTGATTCCTAGTAAGCAGCGAGCAACCGTCTTGTCATTTGACTCATTACTGGGATCAAGCGGTGGTATTGCAAGCCAACCTCTTCTTGGTAAGTCTGCTGATGTGTGGAGTTACGGGGCGTCGTATATGTTTGCTGGCTTTGTACAGCTTCTCGCTATTCCTTTCTTGTTTCTTGCCAACCGTCTGCATGAGTCCGCAGACACCAAACAAGCGACAGTTGAACGAATCGACTAACGTTACACTGTGAAATATGATAAAATGATACAGTTTTGGGACGAGCGCCAAGTGGTAAGGAACTGCCGTTTACTAACAAGTAAACAAGAATAATAGTTTAACCAGAAACCGTTATATGGTGCATTTCAGAACATAGTCGCAACAGCTGAAAATTTATCATGGGATGTCGCCAAGTGGTAAGGCACTGGTTTCTGGTACCAGCATTCGGGGGTTCGAATCCCTCCATCCCAGCCAGATATGATAGCAGAAAATGAGACCCATAATGGGTCTCATTTGAACACAATCTGAACGTTATTTGTTAGTAGTGTGTGGCTTCGACAGATAAATTGCAAGGATGATAAGTCCAGCAAACGGAAGAAGTACCCAGAACATGTTAGTCCAGTCATATCCCGCATCACGCAATCTTCGTACTGAGGCTGCAAGTGTAGGCAGAAGAATGATAAACCCCCATATTCCACTTAAGATTGCTCCTATTGAGCTAGTCTGACCTACTTGAATCACATCAAGCACATTCAAGGCACTTGTTACTAATACAGCGAAAAGAATCCACCACCAAAATTCAGAGCGTGAAGCTTTTCCATTAAACTCTGCATATTTTTGTGAAACAGAATGGATTGATTCTAGAAATGTCATTTTATCCTCATCATTCTTATTGTCTATCTTCCTATGCTAAGAGTATATATTTATTATCTGGAATGTCTAGCATATTGTACAAAGAATCAATACTCCAGCTAAATGACTAATAATCGCTACTTTTCGCATTTCGTATTAACTTCGCTATACTAGTTACTATATGCAAGAACGTATCAATGACACCACAGATGAGGTCAAAATGGATAAAAAAATAGTTAACCGTCGTTTTCGTTTACGTACGTGGCACAAAGCTATCATTGGGCTTGTCCTGATCGTCATCGTGGGTTTCGGACTATATGCAGGATATGCATATGCTGTCTCCCCCGATGTTATTCGTAATCCAAAGGTCGAACATTATCACTTCCGTATGCAAATACTAGTAGATGGTAAAGCCGAGGACTTCAGTACACAGGCCTATCAGACTGGCTATGCCAAAGATCAGTGTAATGCCAATTTACCAGAGCAGCCTATCCACTTCCATGATAATAAGGATCAGTTTACTCATATTCACTGGGAGGGTATGACTGGTGGCATGGTGATGAAATACTATGGATGGAACTATATAGGTGGACTTGACGGTGCGCTTGGCTACAAACTAAATGACCTCTCAGACATCCAAAGAATAACGACCCATGGCAACTACTTGCCGACTGTATCACAAGATGACACATTCTATATTTACACGGGTGATGAAAATGGCTATCAGAAGCAAAACTTTGAGGATTGGAAAAACAAAGACCTTGAAGATTTCTTTGGAAAGACGAGTAACTCGCCAGCGCACGAACTCAATAAATCAGGTGACGTGAGTGTCCTTGATCTATTGTTTCCGAAAGCCTATGCACACGGTACGGCCGATGACGCTGACGGAGCTGACGGCACAACAATCAAAGCCGAGAGTGAACAAGAAAAACTCACTCGAATCAATAATCTCCTAGGCAACGTCGTGATATTTGCCCAGAAAGATCAACCTACAGATCAACAGGTCAAAGATAGGTTCAATAATCTTGAACCACTCACTGACAGTACATGTGGTGGTTAATGAGATATAAGGATTTATGCTAGTTATGAGGTTGGTACAACGCGCAAAATGTGTATTGTTGGGGATTTTGATTGTTGTATCAATCCTATTCACACGTGCTTATGCTCACACGAATATGACACAAGCAAACAGCACTATAGTTAACTGCCAAAGCAGCTGTGTGTCGCACGCACAATTACTTGTGACCAACAACCAAACTAAACGTGATGAAAACGACGAAAAAGAACCGAGCCCGCCGCTTTTTCCATGGTTCAAACAAGCAATTGATTTGTCTTTGCTGTACGCTACGTTCATCTTTACTGCTTATTGGATATTTTACAAATTAAGGAAAGTGCACCTCACCACGCAGCTCCGATTTTAGAATAGACATGCAATCTTATTAACACTATTTATTAAAAAAAGGAGTACTTATGAATAAACGTTTTATCATCATCATAGCTGCGATTATTGTTGGTTTTGTGGCGATCGTGTTGTTATCAAGGAGCGCTGGTACAGATGAAGTTAGCACAACTGGGTCAAGTAATATCTATGGCAATCCGAACAGTAAGGTGACCCTCACAGAATACGTTGATTTCCAGTGCGAAGCATGTTACGCATTTTACCCAACAGTAAAAGAGGTAAAAGAAAAATACAAAGATACAGTGAAATTTGAAATTAAATACTTTCCAATATCATCAAGCCATGCTAATGCACTTGCCGCAGCGGCAGTAGCACAAGCCGCGGCCAAGCAAGGCATGTTCTTTGAAATGCATGACATGTTATTTGAGCGTCAAAAATTATGGGAAAATATGACTACAGACCGCACGGCAACGTTTGAATCGTACGCTAAAGAAATTGGTTTGAATGTCGAGCAGTACAATACCGATCTCGCGAGTCCCGAGACAAAAGCGATCATTAATGCTGATCTTGCAGAAGTTAAAAAGTTAGGTGGTGATGGTACTCCAACATTTGCACTTAATGGCAAAAAGATTGATAACCCAGCAAATAGTGTCGAGGCAATTTCAAAAGTGCTAGACGATGCATTAAAAAGTACAAAATAGTCACCAATAAAGCTATCATGAAGCCATGAGTCATACCCACGATTCCATACGTACAGACAGAGGCATCAAATTCGGGCTTATCCTGAATAGTTTGTATACGATTGTTGAGTTTGGGTTCGGTATATTTACTGGCAGTCTTGCATTAATAGCCGATGCATCCCACAACTTAACCGACACATTTACGTTAACCGTGTCGTATATCGCAAACAAGTTAGGTCGGCGCAAGGCAAATGTCAATAAAACTTTCGGATACGGTCGCGCAACCATCCTTGCAGCACTCCTTAATGCTGTGGTTATGCTGGCTGTTGCTGGTTTTATTACCTACGAAGCAATTCAACGTCTGACTCATCCAGAGCCAATTCAAGGTGTAATTATCATCACCGTTGCATCCGTCGGTATATTGGTAAATGGATCGATTGCGTATGTCCTATCAAAGAATCGCAAAGATTTGAATATGCGTAGTGCTTTTGTGGATATGGCATTCGACGCCTTGTCATCACTCGGTGCTGTCGTTGCGGGTATCGTCATTGTTCTGACGGGTGTTACCTGGATCGACAGTGCTGTTGGTTTGGTGATCGCTGGACTATTAGTATTCAACACGCTCAAGATACTTCGAGAGGCCTTACAAATACTACTCGAAGGAACACCGCATGACATTGACCTTACCGCCGTTATTGCAGATATCGAGGACACTGACAAAGTAATCGCTGTTGATGATATACATGTCTGGACGATTCGCTCGGGATATAACGCGCTCACTTGTCACATCGTAGTTAGTGAAAACGAATTAGCTACAAGCCATACAATAGTAGAATATGTTAAAGAAAAGTTGCTAAAGAATCACGATATTCAACATGCAACCATCGAAGTTGAGCTCAAAGACTGTACGGAGCATAAAGAACACGAACAACATTAGTTACTGTATATCTTTTATCGTAGCAGGTAGCAATGGATTGGATCATCGTATGCTATTGAGCAAAAAAACGTGTAGAATAGTAATGGAAGTTAAATCCATTAGATTTTGAGTAAAAAATGAATGATAAATTAATAATCGTATCGACTCGCCTTCCTGTGAGCGTCTCTCGGGTTGACGGTAAGCTACGATTTGACTCAAGCTCTGGTGGTCTTGCGACGGCAATTGATTCTTTAAAGAAATCTAAAGATAGTGTGTGGGTAGGCTGGCCAGGTATTGCCTCTGATGATCTGACGCGGAGTGAGAAACAACAAATAATTACAGAGCTGCAAAAGCGTGGCTGTTATCCTGTTTTCTTGAAAAAAAACGAGATTAGTATGTTCTACTCAGGATACAGTAACTCGACATTATGGCCATTATTTCACTACTTTCCAAAAGAGGCTCGGTACGACGATGCTTATTGGAGGATGTATCAGTTTGTTAATAAACTTTTTGCAAAAACCACACTTACGTTTGCGACACCTAATGCTAAAATTTGGGTGCACGACTATCAGCTGATGCTAGTGCCTCAATTACTGCGAACGGCACAAAAGGATGCGACAATCGGTTTTTTCCTTCACACGCCATTTCCTTCTTTTGAAGTATTTAGGCTTATTCCTGAACGCGAAGCACTGCTAGAAGGCTTGCTTGGTGCTAATATGATTGGCTTTCATACGTATGACTACGTACACTACTTCCTAACGAGTATTGTCAAGATACTGGGTCATGAAAATCTTTTAGGGACTATAAGGGTCGGTAAAAGACTGGTGTATACTGATGCATTCCCGATCGGAATTGATTATAAAAAGTTCGCGCGTGAATCAAAAAACCGAAAAGTAAATGCTATATTAAAGGCATTCGATCTCCTAAAAGAAAAAACAAAAATTATTTTGTCGGTTGATCGTGCGGACTATACCAAGGGCATCCCCGCACGACTAGATGCGTTTGAACTTTTCTTAGAGCGTCATCCTGAATATATTAAAAAAGCCGTACTTGTTATTATCGCCGTACCGTCACGCGCAGGTGTGAATGCGTACAAAGAACTGCGTGCGACGATTGAGCAAAAAGTCAGTCGCATTAATGGACGGTTCTCGACGATCGACTGGTCCCCTATTACTTATCGCTATCAGCCTGTGCCCTTCGAAGAGCTGAGCGCTCTTTATACGCTTGCAGACGTTATGTTGGTGACACCTCTACGTGATGGTATGAATCTTGTTGCTAAAGAATATGTTGCCTCGCGTACCAATAAAGATGGAGTTCTTGTACTAAGTGATATGGCAGGAGCAGCGATTGAGCTTACAGACGCATTGCTAGTAAATCCTAACAACACCATTCAAGTTGCCGATGCAATTTATCAAGGCCTACGAATGTCTCGGATGGAACAACGTCGGCGCATGAAACGGATGCAATCCCGTGTCTCTGAATACACGATCGAAAAGTGGGCGCGAGATTTTGTTGATGAGCTCTCCTCATCAGTGCGCAAAAAAGATACAAATATAAAATGGCTGACACAGGATCAGGAAACGAAACTTATCGAAGGGTACGATACAGCCGAAAAGCGACTCATTTTGCTTGATTACGACGGTACGTTGAAGGCTTTTGTTGATTCACCAAAGGCAAGTCGCTCTGAACCCAGTATTAAACTACGAAAAATGTTGAAGCTGTTAACTGAAGATAAAAGAAACCAAGTTATTATCATTAGCGGTCGTAAGAAAAGTACGCTTGCGAGTTACTTCAAGAACCGTGATCTTGGACTAATCGCTGAACACGGTGGATGGGTATATGAGTTGGGACGCTGGGCAAACTTTACGAAAAATGCAAAAGAATGGAAAAAGACTATCAAGCCAATCTTGAGAGAATTTGTTGCGCGCACACCAGGTGCTGAATTGGAGGAAAAAGATTTTTCGTTTGTATGGCACTATCGTCGTGTGCAACCAAACCTCGCTTACGTTCGTAAAGAAGCTTTAAAAATTAAGCTAAAAGCAGCCCTTAGCTCTGATGAAATCGGTGTATTCGAAGGACAAAAGATCATTGAAGTAAAGCCCAAGCGCATGAATAAAGGTGCGGCGATAAATCAACTCGTTGCTAAATCAAAGTGGGATTTTGTGCTCGCTATTGGTGATGACTACACGGATGAGGATATGTTCCTGGCACTTCCTAGTAGCGCTTATACCATTAACGTTGGCATACAAGAGACAAACGCTCGTTTTCAGCTGCGTGACGTAAACGATGTCCTTACTTTCATAGAGCTATTGATCATACGTAAAAGCGAATAACGGTTGTGTATGACGCTAGCGTTTAGTATTGTTAATCTGTGACTGTAACTCGTAAATACAAATTCAAAAAGATTACGGTAAATTTTTTTGGCGCTATTGCCTATTTTATATGCTGCTTATCATGGTTAATGACAGTCGGTATTTATACAGACTTTATTAAAGAAATATTATTACCGCTTGTTGCGCAACCTGAAGTTGATATGGTTTCGCAACCAACTTCACAAGCTACTACAACACTTAGCCTACCTACTCTATTTGTTGCAATTATTGTCATCAGTATGACCGTACTAGCTGTGTATGTCTTTATTAAGATACCAAAAACGGTTGTAAATAGTAGTCAAAAGGCTGTACATAAGACGGCAACGGTCGTAGCACCTATCCTTATGCAGCGTATCCAGCATATTGAAACCCCTATTCAGCACCCTATAAAACTAAGAAGAGTCACAGGATGGTTAGTTATATCTATAAAAATAATCATTGTTATTGTGCCTTTTGTCCTCGTACTCTTTTCTCGATTAGCCGATCAAAAGGCAATAGATTATACAATTGCAGTCACAATAAGTCTTTGGCTAACTGGGCTGACACTTTTGGCATTTGTAGCCCAATATACAGTCGCACGTCTACTAGCTGTACGACGACAAGATCTCTTATAACAGAACACTGGTCGTAATACATATTGTTTATGCGATAAAGAACGTCAGGCGCTAGCAGACGATCTTCTCAATGCGTCGGCAGAGCGTAATCGTCGACATTCACGTTACGGCGATGATCCTGCTGTGGGTAAAATTGGTGCGCGTAGCGATCTTGACGATCTTAGTTTACGTGAGTAAATTAAAGGAAAATAATTATGATGAATCGTGACTTTTTGAATGTCTGCAAGATCATTTAACTTTATAACCAGCTGTAATAAAATACCAACTATAGTACTTGATCACTATGCTGTCAGTCATTCCATACTTATACTTCAGCCTGGTCCTTCGCATACCCCTCCTGATAATTTTTATCGCCAAAATTCTCGACTTTTCCGTGATAAGCTAGGAAGGTACTATGAGAAGCGTCTATGATTCTACTAATTGATAACTACGACTCTTTTACCTATAACCTTTACCAGCAAATTGCACGTCTGGGGTATGACGTGACAGTTGTGAAACACGATCAAGTGACAGTACATGAAATTAAAAAGTTAGCACCCAGTCACATCGTTATTTCTCCCGGCCCTAAGACGCCTCACGATAGTGGTGTTAGCCTTGATGTTATACGAGAATTCTACAGGACGATGCCCATACTAGGCGTCTGTTTGGGGCATCAATGTATCGGTGAGGTGTTTGGTGTTCGTACAGTTCCAGCCAAACAAATCATTCATGGAAAACGGGATACTATTTACCATACGGGCGAGGGATTATTTAAAAACATCGTGAACCCATTCCCCGCTGCTCGCTATCATTCGCTGATGATCGAAAAGCTTCCAGAAAATTTCGTGCTTACTGCATGGACAGAAGACAAAACAATTATGGGGATTGCCCACGAGACGTTGCCTGTTTTCGGTGTTCAATTTCATCCAGAATCTTTTATGACGGAATACGGTGATACGTTGATGAGGAATTTTTTTGCATGTCGATAGATTTGGAAAAAACTACCATTGATGACTTGCTTTCGCGCCTGGGTAATGCCGAACATCATGTAACGATACTCGGTAGTACGACAAGCAATGGCTGGACGCCAACTGTCGCGTGGAACCCTATCGATGTTTTTGAAGTAGCGTCTGAGAGCGTAACGGACTCGACTGCGAGCCTGGAGGCATTCATTTCACAGCAACAGTCCGCTGACCGACTATGCATCGGGTTTCTGTCGTACGATTTTGGTCGAATACTTCACCGAGTTCCTGCTACAAACACTGACGATTTACAGACACCGATTGCCCTCGTCTATAGTTTCGATAATTGGGTAACATTTTCTGAAAGCGGCAGTACCATTCATGCAAAAGAACCAACATTTCCCCAAGAAGTCGAAAAAATAATGAGTCGACCTGCTCGTCCTATTGCTAAAAACGTGTATCGCAAAGAATTATTCCCTGCATGGTCGCAGCAATCATACCGACACGCATATCAAAAGGTTCATGATTACATTCGAGCAGGTGATATTTATCAGGCTAATCTTACGCACCGTTTGGAGGGCAAAACTGGTGCATATGGAATTGATATATACCGAAAAGTATCTCGGACGAGTAATGCTGATTTTCAAAGCTATATAAGCGGACGTGATTTTGAAGTAATAAGTGGTTCGCCTGAGCGATTTGTGCGCATCGCTGACGGAACAATTGAAACATCACCCGTAAAAGGAACTCGTCCGCGCGGCAAGAATGCAGTTGATGACGAGGCAATACGATTAGACCTCGAGTCCAGCCCGAAAGATCAAGCGGAGTTGAATATGATTACGGATCTTATGCGAAATGACCTCGGTGTTGTATCTGAAATCGGTAGTGTGAGTGTGGCCGACGAACGTATTCTGACTTCGTATCCCACATTGTGGCATGCACATTCGACAATTCAATCTCGACTGCGACCTGACATAAGTTCTATTGCAGCACTTGCATCGCTAATGCCAGGAGGATCCATTAGTGGCACGCCCAAAAAACGCGCCGTAGAAATTATTGATGAAATTGAGCAATATCGTCGCGGCATATACACAGGATCAATCTTTGTTGTTCAATCCAACGGTGATTTAGATAGTAATATTGCAATTCGTACGATGATCAAAAAAAATGATGATATTTACTTGTCGGTCGGGGGCGGTATAGTCTATGATTCTCGGCAAGACGACGAGTACAAAGAGTCTTTACAAAAAGCAGCAGTCTTTACCAACCTCTAAATATTTTGATACGTCACGCGAATACCAGGAATCCCTGTTGTATATACATCGAGTTTTTCAATCGCAATACTAATTGTTTTAATGCGTTTGTCGGCAGATAGTGCATGTATAATCTCGTCGGCAAGGCGCTCAATTAGATCGAACGTGTTATCTTGAACAGTTTGTATAATTGTTCGACGTATTTCTGAATAACTGACCGTATCGTCAATGTCATCTGATATAAAAGCTCGTGGAGTATTCACTTCAAGTTCAAGATTGATGTTAAAGCGTTGAGGAGTTACTTTTTCGTGCTCGTGTACACCGTGCTTGCCTTCGACAACGAGATCTTTTAAGCACACAAAAGACATATTAATGCTTTGCGAAGCCTCTGACTTCACTATCTGGCTGCATTAAGAGCGTAACGCCCATTTTTTCGCACATATCAATACTTTCTTGGTCGCGCTTAGATCCGCTACTTGAAAAGATTGCTTTGATACCTGCTTTTCCAAGTACTTCAGGCCCATCAGGTGCGGGGAAGAAGCTGTCGCTCCATGCCATGGCACCAGTGACGTCGTGGCCTGCGTCGCGTCCGCGCTTCACGGCAAGTTCTGCTGCTCCAACGCGATCTTGTTGGCCGACGCCATTTCCAACTAGCTGACCCTCTTTGACAAGTGTAATTGTATTACTATTACTGATACTACCAATTGCCCATGCGGTAATCATGTCACGGCTTTCTTGGTCTGTGAGAGGTGTTCCTTGGACGTCAGATTTGGATAGATCAAGCACAAATGTGTAGTTGGGTTGTGTTAGGTAACCACCACGAATTTGACGACGACGAGTTGTATGATCAAGTGAATCAATCGTCAGGCTTGCAAGCGCTGGATTAGCCATCATGCGGCATTTTCCTTGAACACGTTGCAGCATTTCAGGTACACCATCTTCAAAAGAGGGAGCAAACACGCCATCGAATAATCTTGGTGGGTCCCCTGCCTCAAGTTCAGTCATAGCATTAGCAACTTCTTTAGTAATTGGGAAGTTTGTCATAATTACGCCACCAAATAATGCACGTTTATCGCCTGCGATCATTTCTTTGATAACTTTGATCGGATCCTCGCCCACTGCAGCACCACATGCATTGCCGTGTTTGACACCCATTGCCATCAGCGGTACTTTACCAAAGTTAAGCTCGAAACCTGCAGCAATATGTGTAAGGCCTTGGAGCAGGCAGTCGGCATCAGTCAACCCAATAAAGCTTCGTGCATCGCCGTCAACCAGTGTGAACTTGTGAAGAGCTAACGGATCAGTATCGTCACCGACTTTGTAATGTGCTGCTGGCGCCAGATATGGGCTTTCGCCGTACTTTAAGTTTTCAACACGCTCCCCTAACATTCCTTCAAACTTCGCCTCGGAATGATATTTTGCTGCAGGTAGATAGTATTTGGCGGTTGTGAAGTATGCTTTCGCAGCAAGGTCCTTAATAAACTCTTTTTCGTTCGGTGAGCCTGCGTTGAACCACTCGATGACAGGTTGATAATCAGCTGGGTCTCCAATGACGATTCGCTCACCTTTTGCACCAGAGTTAAGAGCGGCTGGTCCGCCTATATCAGTCTTTTCAATCACGGACTCGGGAGTAGCGTCGCTTTTGGCGATCTCTTCAGCAAGTGGATACAGATTAAAACAAACGAGGTCTATATACGGTAAGCCAAGTTTTTCCATTTCGGCTTCATCTTCTGCGATGTAGCGTGCCAAAAGGCCTGCATGGATCTCGCGTGATAATGTAACGACTCGATGGCCAAGTATCGCACTGCCACCCACAAGCGTGGCGACATCAGTGACAGGAATACCTGCGTCCGCAAGAGCCTTGGCAGTTCCACCAGACGAGTAAATATTCCAATTAAGTTTGACGAGTGAATGAGCGAAGTCTACGATTCCAGTTTTGTCGTACACGGACAATAATGCGTTTTTTTGTGTGCTCATGGTTAGGAATCTCACCTCTCTTTTGTTACCTGATAGTCTTATTCTCTCAGTCCGTGGACTTAGCAGCAAGCATAAGTATATCAGGAAAATTCGCGATGGTTAAGTAAAGTGTTGTTTGAGCCTCGTATCTCTAGTATGCTAGAAGTACTAATGGCTGTTGATGTAATTGTTGGACTACAACGTGGCGACGAAGGAAAAGGTCGTTTTGTTGATATTGCGGCCAAAGATTATGATATTGTCGCGCGCTTTAATGGTGGTAATAATGCTGGACATACAGTTGTTCTTGCAAATGGTGATGTTCTGAAACTTCACTTGATTCCTTCGGGTATTGCACACACGGGCGTGGTGAACGTGATTGGTAATGGCACACTTATCAACCTTGTGAAGTTAGTAGAAGAAATCGCGAGTGTTGAAGCAAAAGGTATTACTGTTTCTGCGGACAACTTAAAGATAAGTTCTGGTGCACATCTTATCATTCCTAGTCATATTTACGATGATGAAATTCGCGAGGCTGGAGACGATCGCCAAGGCAGTACGAAATCAGGCATCGCGCAGGTTTCTGCAGCAAAGGCACTTCGCGTCGGTGTCCGTGCTGAAATGTTGAAGAACGACCCAGAAGGCCTCAAGACAGCCATATACGATGCATTAATGGCGCAAAAACCACTTCGCGCTGCAGCTGGTCTGCCAGAGATTGACGAACGCGCAGTTGCGGATGATTACGTCAACAGTACAAAACATCTTGCAGATTTTATCACTGACACCGTTGTCTATGTCAATGATGCACTCCGCCGCGATACGCCTGCTCGTATACTTGCCGAGGGTGCTCAAGCATTCTTGCTTGATATTGATCATGGCATGTATCCCTACACCACTTCAACAACCACTACTTCTGGTGGTGTCGCATCAGGTTTGGGTATAGCACCTTCGTATATCGCGAAAGTAACAGGTGTTGCCAAGGCTGTTCAGTCACATGTTGGCGGCGGTCCTTACATTACCGAAGTAACAGACGCAGACGAACTTGCAAGACTACATGGTGATATGACGACTGTCGATGCTGAATACGGCACAACGACTGGCCGTAAGCGACGCCTTGGATACTTAGACCTTCCTCAAATTCGCCGTGCTAATATGGTCAACGGCACGAACGAGCTGATCCTATCAAAAGTTGACTGGGTGCCTCGTTATGGTGACGATATTAAGATTTGTGTTGCCTATGAGAAAGACGGACAACGCATCGAAATCGCTCCTGATTCAGCAATTGCTATCGAACAGTCAACTCCTATTTATGAATCCCTTCCTTCGTGGACCGAAGATATTCAAGGCGTGCGTGCATTTGCTGATTTGCCAGTTAACGCGCAAAAGTATGTTGAATTTATTGAATCAAAACTAGGCGTTAAACTCGCTATCTTAGGTGTGGGTCCCGACCCTGACCAAATTATCGTTCGATAATTATTTGAGCGCGTTCAGCTCTGCCCATTCGCGAGCATTTTCGAACATCTTGAACCAAGGACTGTTTTCGGTCCAGTCATCAGGATGCCATGATAGCTGACGTGTCAAGAACACACGTTCTGGGTGAGGCATCACAATAGTCGCGCGACCATCTGGCGTAGTGAGAGACGTGATGCCAAGTGGTGATCCGTTTGGATTACGTGGATACGTTTCTGTAACTGTTTTCTCGCCATCAACGAACTGCCAAGGTACGAGTTCGGCTTCGAGCGCTTGTTGCACGCTATCGTCGTTATCGAAGAAAGCTCGTCCTTCGCCATGCGCGACAGGTACAGGTAGAATTGATCCCGCCATATCCTTAAAGAAAATTGATGGCGATTCATTGATGCGGACATTAACGAGACGTGCTTCAAATTGTTCGGATGCATTCTTTAGGAAACGTGGCCATAGGTCGGTTCCTGGGATAAGCTCCTTAAGTGCAGATAGCATTTGACAGCCGTTACAGACACCAAGACTGAATGTATCTTTTCGCTCGAAGAAGTTTTTGAACTGTTTGCGAAGCTTGTCATGAAACAGGATTGTCTTCGCCCAACCCTCACCTGCGCCGAGCACGTCACCATAAGAAAAGCCACCACAAGCTACCAGCCCAACGAAATCTTTCAAATGAACCTTGTCGTCTAGTAGATCTTGAATGTGAACATCGACGCTTGTAAAACCTGCCTTGTCGAATGCTGCTGCCATTTCGATTTGACCGTTGACGCCTTGTTCGCGGAAAATTGCGATCTTCGGTTTTGTGGCATACTTTTTCTTTGTTGCGCTAAACGTTACATCAGCAATAAGACCCTTATCGGCATCATCTTTGATGGCTTCAAATTCTTGTTTGGCCGATGTCGCATTATCACGCAGCGCCTGAATTTCGTAGCTTGTTTGTGCCCAGAACGTTTCAAGTTGCGCACGGCTCTGCCTATAGACAACACCACTTTTGTTTTTGATGGTGAGCTGTCCAGAATCAGTAACTTTACCGATTATGTGAACAGACTCGCCAACTTCAGCTCGGAGGTAACGAATGACTTCCTCACTGTCAGAACCAGCGATTTGGATAACTGCACCCAACTCTTCGTTAAATAACATCGGAAGTGGATCGTCGTCAGTCACAAGGTCGACACCTTTTCGTCCCGCGAACATCATTTCCACTACAGATGTTAGTAGCCCACCGTCAGAACGGTCGTGATACGCCAGAATTTTACTCTCTATGCGTAGTTGTTGGATTGCATCGAAGAATTTCTTTAACAACAGCGGCTCGATATCTGGGCTTGTGTCGCCCACTTGGTTATATACTTGCGCCAGCGCTGAACCACCAAGTCGATTTTTGCCGAGTCCCAAATCGATCAATACCAGGACAGTATCATCTCTATTTTGTAATTCGGGTGTAAGTGTTTTTGCCACATGATCGACAGGACTGAATGCGGTAATGATGACAGAGAGTGGCGATGTGACGCTTTTGGCTTCCTCTCCATCGTTCCATACTGTTCGCATACTAAGCGAGTCCTTACCGACAGGAATTGTTAACCCAATCGGTGGGCAGAAATCCTCGCCCACTGCTTTGACTGCGTCGTACAACTTTTCGTCCTCTGACTTATAGCCCGCAGCCGCCATCCAGTTGGCAGATAATTTAATGTCAGAAAGATTCTTAATGGACGCTGCGGCAATATTAGTGATAGCTTCTCCGACAGCGATACGTGCTGACGCTGCTGAGTCGATAATGGCCAGTGGTGTACGCTCGCCCATCGACATTGCTTCTCCAGTTGGACCCGAGAATGAACTTGATGTCACCGCAACGTCGCTCACTGGCACTTGCCACTTTCCGACCATCTGATCGCGTGTCACCATGCCACCGATCGTGCGGTCACCAATTGTAATGAGGAATTTTTTGCTTCCGACGGCAGGAAGTTGCAAAACGCGCTTTACAGCATCATCTAACTGAATGTCGTTCGTTGTCAGTGCTGGCAAGGTCGAAGAAGTGCGAGTGACGGAACGTGTCATTTTAGGCGGTTTGCCAAACAACACTGAAAGCGGCAAATCAACGGGTGTGCCGCCAAGGAGTGAATCGGTCACGACTAATTGTTCTTCTGCGGTTGTTTGACCGACTATTGAATAAGGACATCGTTCACGTCGACACAACTCTTCAAAAGCAGCGAGATTTTCGGTTGCAACTCCTAATACATATCGCTCCTGCGATTCATTACACCAGATCTCCATCGGCGACAAGCCAGGATCTGCACTAGGAATCTTACGGAGTTCAAAGCGTGCACCTACACCAGAATCGTGAACAAGCTCGGGTAACGCGTTTGATACACCGCCTGCACCAACGTCATGAATTGAGATAATCGGGTTGTTGTCACCCATTGCCCAACATCGATCAATAACTTCTTGAACGCGTCGTTCAATTTCACCATTACCACGTTGTACGGATGCAAAGTCAAGTTTTTCTTTACTGGATCCTGTCTGCATACTTGATGCGGCTCCACCACCCAGACCAATCAGCATCGACGGTCCACCAATGACAATAATTTCAGTTCCTGGGGGAAGTGTTTCCTTAAGAACATGCTCATCACGAATATTGCCGAGCCCGCCAGCGATCATGATTGGTTTGTGGTATCCCCATATGGTATCTGGATCTAACGGCGGCAAGGATTGTTCATATGTTCGAAAATAACCTAGTAAGTTAGGTCGACCAAACTCATTTGCAAAGCTTGCAGCCCCAATAGGGGCTTCAATCATAATGTCGAGTGGTGAGGAAATACGCCCAGGTTTTCCATTTTTTGTTTCCCATGGCTGATTCAGTTTAGGAATATGTAAGTTTGATACAGTGTATCCTGCCAGTCCCATCTTTGGCTTAGCACCACGGCCTGTTGCACCTTCATCGCGAATTTCGCCACCTGCGCCTGTTGCAGCGCCTTGGGCTGGCGCAATGGCTGTCGGGTGGTTGTGCGTCTCTACCTTAATAACAAGGTGTACAGGCTCTTTGTGTGCACGATACACGTTATCGGCTGGATCTGCAAAAAAACGCTCGGATGTATTACCGCGAAGGACTGCTGCATTATCCGAGTAGGCTGACAAAATATCTTTGTTGTAGTGTTCGTAGGTATTTTTGATCATTTTGAACAAGCTTTTTTCTGCTTGCTTACCATCGATCATCCAGTCAGCGTTGAAGATTTTGTGACGACAATGTTCACTGTTCACCTGCGCGAACATCATCAGTTCCATATCAGTCGGGTTACGGTTAAGCTCCGTATATGCATCAAACAGATAGTCAATCTCATCTGGTGCTATCGCGAGGCCAAGTTCCGTATTTGCGGTGATCAGGGCATTTATTCCACCCTTAAGGATATCAATTTCAATCAAAGGACGCGGTTCAACAGTCGTAAACAACGCCGATGCACCGTCAAGGTCGCTGAGGACTACTTCTGTCATACGGTCGTGCAGTAAGGCACTCACGAGGTTGCGATTAACTGAACCACCGCTTGTCACATAGTACGCCACACCACGCTCTACGCGATTGATGGCCGAGAGCCCGCTATTTGCAACGATGTCAGTTGCTTTGGATGACCATGGTGAGATTGTACCGATACGTGGTACTACTAAGAAAAGTTCGCCTTTGTGGAGGTCATTTTGAGGCTCACCATACTTTAATAATTGTGTCAGTTGTTTTTCAACAGTATCGTCTAAGGCCGATGTACTATCGACAAAATGAACGTACTGCGCTTGGATGTTGGTGATGGATGAATCGAGAGCTTGTAATGTTTTCAGTAACTTCTTCTGGCGGAATGCACTGAGAGCTTGGCTGCCTTTGAGGATCAACATCTAGCGAACCTCCAATGTGTCGCCAGCGAACACAATATCTTTAGGTGTAATTTTCACTTGTTTGGCGCCTTCTTGGACAGTACCTGCAATAAGCGCGTTAAAGCCTTCGCGTGCGGCGATGTCGACAACTTTTTGTGCGTCAGATTGTGCCACAAAGACGGCAAAGCCAGCACCCATATTAAAGTTACCGTACATTTCTTGATCGCTGATCTTGGCGTGTTCCTGGATAAACGTAAATTCAGTTGGTACTGTTGGGACCGCATCAATAACGTAACTAAAATCTTTTGTTGCGCGCATTAGTTTTCGCCACCCGTGACCTGTGATGTTCACCATGTAGTGAAGATCGGTTTCTGCTTGCTGCAATGCACGAACTAGCGGTACATAGATAGGCGTTGGCGTGAGGAGTGCCTCGCCATATGATCGTCCATCACTAAGTTTGGTGGCAAATCCTTCACTCAGTTCGTCACCGATTTTACGTGCGAGCGTTAGTCCATTCGCATGGATGCCACTACTTGCAATTAGGACGATACTATCACCTGCTGACAGTTTCTCTCCAAGTACAAGATTCTTTTTGTCGGCAATAATACCAGTTGCCGAACCGCCTAGGTCAATTGTTTCAGGATTGATAATGCCTTTTAGTGTTGGTGTTTCACCGCCACCCCATGTTGCGCCAGATAGTTCACAAGCGTGTGCCCAGCCATTGATCAGGTCTGCGGCCCGTTGTTCATCTTTCATCCAATTCGAGTCACCAATCGCAAAGTAAGCATTTACGACCTGGGGTAATGCACCGACGACTATCAAATCATTCACGACCATTGCAACAGTATCCTGAGCTATTGAATCGTAATAAGTCTTGTCGCCGTAGTTGCGCATTGCGTCGGCGACGAGGTTTTTTGTACCAAGACCTTCGATAACAAGTGAACGATATGAATCAGCTTCTTCCCAGACATAGGCTGATTCACCTCGACTAGCGCTCACTTCACTGGCATTAAAGTTCGCAAGGTTACCTGCGGTACCTGCTGCATTTTTTTGAGCCAAAACTTTGATTGGGTCCATTGCACTGTAATCAACACCAGATTGAGCGTACGTGTTCTGTTCTGTGTCGCTCACTACGCTTGCTCCTTTTCTTCTAAATATGATTGCCATCCCTTGGTTTGCAGTGCTGCATCGGCTTCATAGACAACCTTTGATTGTTTGCTACGAAACTCATCATATTTTTTAGCGACGAGCTCATTACTAAGGGCAAGAATCTCAACCGCCAGAAGGGCCGCATTTTTGGCGCCATTTTCGGGCATTGTCGCAAGCGCAATTCCAGGGGGCATCTTGATATTCGACCAAAATGCTTCATGTCCGTGATTCTCACGTTTGATCGGTACTGCAATGACAGGCAGTGGCGTGTGAGAGGCAGTCATACCAGGCAGGTGTGCGGAGCCACCAGCGCCCGCAATGATAATTTTTAGCCCTCGTTTTTTAGCGTCGTGAGCATACTGAGTCATGGCGTCGGGTGTGCGGTGTGCAGAGATAATATGAACTTCGTTTGCAATCTCAAACTCATCAAGTGTTTTTGCAGCGATGCTCATAACATCAAGGTCAGAGTCTGAACCCATAATGATACCTACCTGAATGCCGTTGCTCATAGAGTCTCTCCCATTAAATTGAAATTGCCTTTCGTGCCGCGCGAGCTCGTGTACGTGCAACGTCTATCGTTTCGCCAGTCGATGTAATGTGACCCATTTTGCGATCAACTTTCGTTGGCGATTTACCATACAAGTGTACATTGGTTGAAGGAATGAGTGCAACTGCATCCATGCCTTCAACGACTGTCGGTCGGTCGTGTTCACCCAGAATATTCACCATTACAGCGGCTGGAACAGTCAGTTTAGTATCACCGAGCGGCATGCCAGTAATTGCTCGAATATGCTGCTCAAATTGAGAAGTAGTCGACGCATCTAGTGTGTAGTGACCTGAATTATGAACACGCGGTGCGATTTCGTTCACTAAAACGTCACCTGAGTTTGTCAGGAACATTTCGATGCCAAACATGCCTGCACCCTCTAATAACTGAGCAACGGAGTGAGCGACATCCAACGTCTTCTTTGTGATAAACTCATCAACTTCTGCAGGTGCCAGAACTTCAATATTTATATTACGTTCGTGAATAGTCTCTACGACTGGATAGAGCGCAATTTCACCAGTTGTGCTGCGTGCAACCATGACTGCTAATTCTTTTTTAAACGGGACAAACTTTTCGGCATACAATTTAGCGTCACCGAATTTTTCAAATGCTTTTTTAATATCGTCTTCGGATTGTACGACCATGTTGCCGCGTCCGTCGTAGGCTCCAAAGCGTGTTTTTAGTAACATTTTCCCATCAAATTGTTTCAATGCATTTTGTGCGTCTAGTTCGCTGTCAGTGGCAACAAAGGGCGCCACGGGTATGTTAGCGCTGTCAAAAAATTCCTTTTGCTTCAATTTGTCTTGAATAATGCGTAGGGTCGCTGACGAAGGGTTTACTTTTTTACCTAATTTTTCAATCGCTTCGAGCGCATCAACGTCTAAGTGCTCGATCTCGATGGTAATAAAGTCTGACCGTTCGGCTAGCTGATGCAAAACAACTGGATCGTACAAGTCTCCCACGATTTCCTCTGCACCAACCTGAGCGGCTGGACTGTTCGGTGCGGGATTAACAACGATGACGCGAAAGCCAAGTGGTAATGCAGCAAGTGTGAGCATTCGTCCCAATTGGCCACCACCAATTATGCCAATAGTTTTCTGAGACTCCATACCATTATTGTAGCCTATTATCCTCGTAAACTGAACCGGTAAAACATATTATTTTCGTAAAATTTCTGAGATTTAGCTTAACAAAGGATAATCCTTTGCACGGTGGGGTGGGCTGCGTCGTGCCACGGGAGGAGGTAGGGTGTTCAAAGAAGCGTTTTCATCTGGTCGACGAGATGGTAAAATGAAACTAATGACTACAAAAGCTATTAGCACGACTGACTTTACATTTGCCGAACAAACGAAGGTCTATCATGGTAAAGTTCGTGATGTGTACACTATTGCTGATACATACCTTGTCGCAGTTGCGACTGACCGAATCTCTGCGTTTGACGTTATCCTCCCCCGTCCTATTCCTTACAAAGGCCAAGTGTTGAATCAACTTGCCGAGTACTTCCTGAATAAAACGACTGATATTTTGCCAAACTGGCTCATTAGCGTTCCTGACCCTAGTGTGAGTATTGGCTATAAGTTAGAGCCTTATAAAATTGAAATGGTTGTTCGTGGAGGTTTGGTTGGCCACGCAGCACGTGAATATGCAGACGGCAAACGTGAATTATGTGGTGTCCCGCTCCCTGAAGGCTTACAAGAATACGACATGTTCCCTACGCCAATTATTACCCCATCAACCAAAGCCGACGCTGGACACGACGAGGATATATCAGCCGAGAAAATTATTGCAACGGGACTTGCGACTGCGGATGAGTTTGAGAGATTATCCGACTACGCATTGAAGTTGTTTGCTCGTGGTCAAGAACTAGCGAAGCACCAAGGTCTGATATTGATGGATACGAAATATGAGTTCGGTAAAAACGCCGATGGCGATATCTATGTAATAGATGAGATTCACACGCCTGATTCATCACGTTACTTTTATGCTGATACGTATGATGCGTATATTAATGATCGCAGTCAGGATGTGCCTCGTCATTTATCAAAAGAGTTTGTCCGTGAATGGTTGATGGAGCGAAACTTCAGTGGCCAGGATGGTCAGACTGTTCCCGAAATGACGGAGGAATTTGTGGCGCAGGTATCTGAGCGCTATATTGAATTATTCGAACAACTCAGCGGTCAGAAATTTATAAAACCCGTCGAAGACGTTGATCCATTTGAACGAATTAAAACAAACGTAGATAATGCCCTGAAAGCTATATAAGAAAGGTTTATATATGAAACAACTTGCCCCAATCGTACTCCCCGCAACATCTGACGCCCGAAACTATGATTCGATTGATCCACTAGATAATCGTTATTATGATATCGAAATTGGTCACTACCTGTCAGAACGCAGCCGTGTTGCCTACCAGGCATATGTTGAGGCAGCGCTTGCTAATACACTGGCTGATTATGGTGTATGTTCGCAGGAAATTGCTGATGAAATCGCCGTTGCTGCATCAAATGTTACAGTCGAAGAAGTTTACGCCGAGGAAAAAACAACTCGTCATGATATTAAGGCCCTGGTGAATGTTATTAAATCGAAATTATCAGAAGAAGCGCAACCTTATGTTCATTTCGGTGCCACATCACACGACGTTATTGGTACAGCCAGCTCACTGCAAATGAAAGATGCGATGACAAACGTAGTCATTCCACGAATTACAACACTGCTTCACAGCCTTGCCCAAATCAGCGAAAAGTACGCCGACACAGTCCAAGTTGGTCGTACGCACGGACAGCATGCTGTGCCAATTACCTTTGGCTTCGCAATTGCAGAATACGTCAGTCGCTTGGATCAAAGTCTCGAGATTATCCAAGCAGCCACTGACAACCTGTTTGGTAAATTCTCGGGCGCAGTTGGATCATACAACGCACTGAGTGTCTTTATTGATAACCCCGAAGAGTTTGAAGAAAAGATCGTGACCAGCCTTGGACTGAAGGTCGCTCCCTACTCAACCCAGATTATTCCTGCCGAGAACATTGTGCGACTTCTCGACGAGCTGAGCTTAGCTGCTGGAATTATGTCCAATCTTGCCCATGACATGCGTCATTTGCAACGTACCGAAATTGCCGAAGTTCGCGAACGTTTTGAACCAGGTCAAACAGGTTCTTCAACTATGGCGCACAAACGAAACCCATGGAATTTTGAAAATGTTGTGAGCATGTGGAAGGAAGTCACCGCGCAGACGATCAACGCACGCCTCAACATCAGCAGCGAACATCAACGTGACCTAACCGATTCTGCATCATCACGATTCTACGTGATTATTCCTGCATCAGTTGTTGCAATGGCAACTCGCCTGAACACGATTATGAACAAGTTAGAAGTTGACGAAGAAAACATGCAACGTAATCTGAAATTAACTGGCGGTGCAATCGCAGCCGAACCACTGTATCTGCTATTTGAAAAATACGGTCATACAACCGCTCACGAAAAATCAAAAGCCCTCGCCCACTCTGCGATGGAAAGTAACACGCCACTTGTTGACGTGATTATGGCTGATTCCGAAGCGAGCGAATACTGGAATAAGTTTACAGATCAGGAAAAGCAAATCATCTCAGAGCCTGAAAAGTACTACATCGGTCGCGCAGCTGAAAAAGCTCGACGTATCGCGGAAGAATGGCGATAATTACTCAATTTATTTGGCTTTAGTACTTGAAGCTGGCTTATCAATACCATATTTAATAATTGCGTCAACCAGAAGAGAGGCTCCGTTGCCTGCAAACGGAGCTACCAATGGGCTGGTCCAAGCATGTAGTTCCCCGTTTAATACTGGGCCGCTATATTCTTCTATATAGTAGTCTCCTGGTTTTGTGGACCTGCTATCATATTCATATGCGTTACCGTCACTTAGCAACATAAGGCCTCTCTCAACTTTATTTCCATTTCTCTCCGTGAAATTGTTCTCTCTAAGAATCCAGCCTACGCCAAGTTTACTAGTTTCTACTCTATACCAGTTGGTGTAATCATAGCCACCTTCGTAGTTATAGCCGTTCTTTTCGCTCCTTATACTTTTTTTTATTTGTAGGAATAATTTTCTTGTCGGCACTGCATGAGATCGCATTAAATTAATAAACTCTTTGGCGTTAGCATCGGATTCGTGTTTCAGCGTGGCCTCAATACGAGCTTTTTCTTGTGCATTTTCTTGTGCATTCAAAGCTTCTTCTCTTCTGATACGCTCTTCTTCGGTTATTTTTGCTTTCGCAGCATCAAGTAAGGTTGGTTTACGAGCTTGTAACTTGGAGGAAGAACCGTTCTTTCTTACTGTTTTTGGAATATCGCTCACGCCAGCTTGGTGTGCTTTAATTGCCTGCTCAATGATCATAAAAGCTGATTCATGTGAGATATCAGTGCTTTGTTTAGGTACAATTGTTTGTTCAAATTGTGTACCAAGTACATCTTCTTCGGTGTGTCTATGTATGTCTAATACCTCACCATTTATGCCATATTCATATAAAGTACCATAATCAGTATCAAAACCCTGAGGGGTAATTGCATACAATTCAGTGGAAGTTCGTTCTTCATCGCTGCCACTAACTGCTAAATTATTTGTAGTAACCAATGCGATTACTCGAGCAGCTTCAGTTATTCCTCGGATTTTTGTCGAAGTTGTTTCCTTCGTTACTAATACAAAACGAGACTCATTGTGATTAAAGCCCATGGCTTCTGTGACATCAAGGTCAGGCTTATCAGCAAGATAAGCGTAGGACTCATGAAATCTATCAATGTCTGCCATTTGTGCAATATGATATCACAAAATATGTGTTTTGTAAATAGTTAGAGTTGGCAATTACATACTTGACAAACCCACTATGGGGGTGATACAATGAATATATGCCTAAAACAACGAGTTTTATCGACTTCTATAACCGCTTTGCAACAGAGCAGATTTGTCGTGACTACCTAGAAAACGCACGCTGGGGTGATAAATTGACGTGTCCACGCTGTGGTTCGTTTAAAGCCTACAAGTTTGCTGATGGTCGCCTATTCAAGTGTGGCGATTGCCGTAAACAGTTTACCGTCCGTGTGGGTACTATCTTCGAAGACAGTAAATTACCACTTCAAAAGTGGTTTTTAGCCGTATATTTAGCTACTTCATTGAAAAAAGGCATTAGTTCAGTCCAGTTAAGTAAATACTTGGGCATTACACAAAAGTCAGCATGGTTTGTACTACATAGAATTAGATACGCTGTAGAAACTGGTAATGGTGACCTATTGAGCGGTGAAGTAGAAATAGACGAAACATACATGGGTGGTAAGAGTGGTAACCACATTTACAAACCTGTCGTTAGAAATAAGCCTGTTGTATTTGGCATGGTTGAGCGTGGTGGTAATGTAAAGATAAAACACGTTAAAAGCTCTGGAGCAAGAGTTTTGCTACCTGAGATACAAGTAAACATCGAACGTGGCTCAGTCATCTATAGCGACCAATGGCAAGCCTATAAAACACTTAATAGTAGAGGTTACACCCACGATGTAGTTAATCATAGCGAACATGAGTACGTTGTAGGACGTATTTACACACAAAACATTGAAAACATCTGGTCGCAACTTAAACGGAGCGTCTATGGTGTTTACCATCAAATTAGTCCTAAGCACTTACAAAAGTACTGTAGCGAAGTGGAATATCGTTACAACACACGAGAGATGAGTGATTTGGAGCGATTTGAAGCATGGTTTCCGCGAGCGAATAAAAGACTAACTTATAAGGGGTTAATAGCATGAATAAAATAGTAAAAACAACTGCAAAAAGACGAATTGGGAAAAAAGTTCCGCGAGCGACGTTTAGCGGAACACTGGAAGTTGGCGAAGCATCACTACCTTGTTACGTTTTAGACGATGGTAGGCGTATTTTCAGTACTAAAGGCATGATTGAGAGCTTAGGTTATAAAGGAAACGCCAATGCAGGCGAGATTTTTAGCAGTAAGGGACTACAGCCCTACATCTTGGCACACAATAATCCATACGAAGAAGCTGGACTGATCGACTTTGTTACTGACAGAGGAACACGTGCTCGCGGAATTGATGTTGAGAAGTTTATGGATATTTGCCATGCATACTCAGAAGCACTTGAAGGAGGCGAATTAAAAGGTAGACATGATGTTGCAGCACGTCACGCAAATGCAATTATTCGTGCAACATCAAAAATTGGTATTATCGCACTTGTTGATGAGGCTACGGGTTACCAGTATACACGTGCTGAGGACGCCCTACAGTTCAAACTAAAGCTATATCTAGCAGAAGAGATGAGAGCTTGGGAGAAGACTTTTCCAGATGAACTTTGGCGACAGTTCGCAAAGCTAACAAACTTTAGTGGTGAAGTTATTAAAAACCGCCCACGCTACTGGGGATATTTAGTTATGGAGTATGTTTACTGCACGCTTGACGCAGACGTGGCAGAATACCTAAAAAACAATAAGCCCCCTGCACGAAAAGGTAAAAACTATCACCAGTGGTTTAACGACGATTTTGGCTATAAGAAACTAAATGAACACATCAACCAGGTGATTGGTATGGCTCGAGCTTGTGACACTCTCGAAGAGTTTAAAAAGAAAATGGACTATGAGTTTAAAGGTAAGCCATTACAAATGGATATTTTTGCTAACGTACCAATCGAAACAGCCGAGAAACCATTAAAAATTGATACCACATTTGACGAAGCTCTTAGCAAGATAGCAAAAGCACCAAAACCTGACAAGTAGACTATAATATATAGTGACATGGGCGTCGGAGTACCAGAGTGGAACTACACATTCACCTACTGACTATCACTATCAAGCGTTAGTCAGGAAAAGCAGACCGAAAGGTCTGCTTTTGTTTAGATTGGGTTTGTTAAATATATAAGTGCCTTAGAGTTTAGCGTTCTTGAGGTAGGCATCAGCATCGACGCCAATGTATGCTTTTTCCATAATTTGGACGGCGACGTTGAGTGATTCGACTGTATCCCATGGCATGACTGGAAGTTTGTGTTCAGCAACTGTTTTGCCTGAGTCGTATTCTTCGTTGACTTCGTGGAGCGTTTGTCCTGTAAACTCATGGTGATTTTCTAAAACAAAAGCTTGCACGTCTTCGCCATGGTACCCACGAGTAACTGGTAATAGTCCAGGATGAGTATTGAGGATTCGTAGGTCAAGAAGTGGCGGCATAACCTTACGTAAGTATCCGAGCAACAGAACTAAATCAATACCCTCTTCCTTGATAGCGTCATAAATCGCTTGGGCTTCTGCTGGTGTTTGTTCGCCGCGGCCTGCAATGCCTGGATGGGTTTGGCCATTAATAACAAGAGTCTTGATGTCCAAGCCCTGTTTATTAAAGCGCTCAACTTTTTGTAAAATTCCTGCATTCTCTTTGTTAGTGATAACGAGGACCACATCAGCGTTTAAAACGCCACTTTGGGTTGCATGGATTAATGCCTCAGCGGTTGTACCACCACCTGATCCGAGAATCGCGAGCCTAGGACGATCCGACACTACCTTGTCCTCGCTTGTTTACCAATATCGGTGCGATATTGCATACCTTCAAAATGAACACCATGATCACCAATGACGCTGTATGCATTTGCAGCAGCTGTATCGATATCATCAGCAACGGCCGTGACGTATAGTACCCGCCCACCGTTTGTGACGACTTTGTCGCCGTCAAGCTTTGTAGCTGCATGATGGACGAACACTCCATCAGGGAAAGGTGTATCAAGACCAAGAATCTCGTCACCCTTACTTGACGACTCAGGATAACCTGCCGATGCAAAACAAATGGTTAGTGCTGATTGATTAAGGTTCAATCCTTCAAGGAGTGATGGATTGAGTTTATTGTCAGTAGATTTTAATAGTTCATAGACATCAACGCCTGCGTTCGCAAGGATTGTCAGCACAACTTCGGTTTCAGGGTCGCCAAAACGAGCATTGTATTCAATCACAACAGGATCGCCACCGCGTTGTTCGGCCAGCATAATACCGATGTACAGGATACCGCGATACTCGTTGTTTTCAGCTTTCATGCCATCAACAGTTTTTTTGGCGATGTCGCGAATCTTCTCATATTGTGCAGGACTGACGATGGACTCAGGTACTGGTGCATAAGCACCCATACCACCCGTGTTTGGTCCCTGGTCACCATCTTTCAAGCGTTTGTGATCTTGGGCAAATGGGAGTAGGACAAAATCCGTGCCGTCTGTCAGTGCGAAGGCAGATACCTCAGGGCCACTAAGGCGTTCTTGGATAACGACACCGTTTTTACCAGCCCCATCATATGCGCCGTCAAACATCGCTTCAAGTGTCGCCTGGGCAACTGCATTTGATTCAGGTAGAACGACGCCCTTGCCTCCAGCCAGACCATCGGCTTTGATAACGATCGTTGTCGCATCATCAGTTAATGCGTTAAATTCATCCAGGTTGTGGATGAGCGTACTTTTTGGATAGGCAATATCGTATGTATCCATGAAGTCACAGGCAAAGCTCTTGCTTGATTCTAGTTGTGCCGCTGTCGCGTTAGGGCCAACAACGTCTAAATTCGCTGCGCGGAAGGCATCAGCGACGCCAGCAACCAGTGGCGCTTCAGGGCCGATGATTGTCAGATCAATGTTATGCTCCTCTACAAAAGCTACAGGATCGTCGAGCTCGACGTTGGTTACATTTGGCATTAATGCCGTTCCTGCGTTGCCTGGCGCGACATAGATCGTTACGTTGTCACCGAGCGTCTTAGCGAATGCATGTTCCCTACCGCCGTTTCCAATAATGAGTGCTGATCGTTCGCTCACATGTATCTCCCGAGTTAATTCCCTTTATTCTACCGTTTTTGAAGTATTAATTGCAAGCGCACTACTACCTGAAAAAATATGCTTGTGTTCGATTGGGATATTTGCTAAACTACTTTTTGAATATGCGAAAGTTGGCAACAACAATTAAGACAAATACGCACAGGAATCGCTCCGAAAGGGGCGGTTTTTTTGTGGGAAAAAGTGCAAAACTACACCTTTCAGATGGCACAACCTTCGACGGTGTAGCACCCGAAGGCCAAACGGGTACATTTAGCGGTGAAGTCGTGTTTAACACAGGGATGAGTGGATACATCGAATCTCTGACGGATCCATCGTATTCGAACCAAATCTTGGTATTTACTTTTCCGCTTATCGGTAACTATGGCGTCGATTTGAACGCATCAGAATCTGGTAAGATTCAAGTTGCTGGTGTTGTCGTTAGCGAAGCAGCTGTGGACTGGAGCCACACCAAATCTGACCGCTCACTCTACGAATGGTTGCGATCACAAAACATCCCTATCCTGACTGACGTGGATACGCGTGCTGTCACGAAGTATCTGCGAACTCGCGGAACAATGTTCGGTGCAATATCAGACAAAGCGGTAAAAAAGTCAGACATTATTGTCGAGCAAAAATTCGTGTCAATTGACGAACCTGTGACCTATAACGCAGGTGCTAAAAAGAAAGTCATCTTGGTAGATTGTGGCGCTAAAGAAAATATTGTTCGATCACTGGTTGCACAAGGCCTGGAAGTAAAACGAGTCCCTTACGATTACGACTATACCGATGAAGACTATGACGGTGTTATGCTGTCAAACGGCCCAGGAGATCCAACTGATTACCAAGCGACAATTGAGATCGCCCGTAAGGCACTTGCTCAGGAACGTCCAGTCTTTGGTATCTGCCTTGGAACACAAATCATGGCGCTGGCCGCTGGCGCGAAGACATACAAATTAAAGTATGGTCACCGTGGACATAACCAACCATGTATTGAAGTAACATCAAACAAGGGTTACATTACCAGCCAGAATCACGGCTACGCAATCGACGAAAAGTCACTGCCAAAGGGATGGAAGGTATCGTTTAAGAACTTGAACGACAATTCCGTCGAAGGTATTGAGCACGAGTCAAAACCATTCTTTTCTGTCCAATTCCATCCAGAAGCAACGCCTGGTCCGACCGATACGGCATATTTGTTTGAAAAGTTTAGGGGTATCTTATGAACATTAAAAAAGTAGTTATCCTTGGTTCTGGTGGGCTGCGTATCGGGCAAGCTGGCGAGTTTGATTACTCTGGGTCACAAGCGATCAAATCGTTCAAACAAGAAGGCATTTACACTGTTCTGATTAACCCAAACATCGCAACCGTCCAGACTGACGACGACATGGCAGACCGTGTGTACTTTCAACCACTCAATATTGGTACGGTCACAAAAATCCTAGAACGCGAAAAACCAGATGCAGTTGCACTCAGCTTTGGTGGTCAGACAGCACTAAATCTTGGCCTGGCGCTTCACGACGCAGGTGTCTTTAAGCGCCTAGGGATCACTGTCCTTGGTACGCCTGTTGCTGTGATTAAAGCAACCGAAGACCGCGATATCTTTAAGAACAAGCTAGCTGAAATCGATGTTCACACAGCACGAAGCATGGCGACCTACACAGTCAAAGAAGCCCTCGATGCAGCCCGCACTATCGGCTACCCTATCATGATGCGATCAGGGTATAGCCTTGGTGGCCTTGGGTCAGGTCTTGTGCGTAACGAAAAAGAACTCGAGAGCAAACTTGGTGAAGTATTTAATAATGTGTCGCAGGTCCTTATCGAAGAATATCTGACTGGATGGAAAGAAGTTGAATACGAAGTCGTTCGCGATATCGATGGCAACACAATTACTGTCTGTAATATGGAAAACTTTGACCCGATGGGCGTTCACACAGGCGAAAGCATTGTCGTTGCACCGTCGCAAACACTGACCAACGAGGAATACCATCGCCTTCGTGAAGTGGCGATCAAGACGATTAATCACCTGGGTATTATTGGCGAATGTAACATCCAGTATGCTTTGAATCCTGCCGACGGTGATTATCGTGTCATCGAGGTCAATGCGCGTTTGTCACGATCAAGCGCACTGGCCTCAAAAGCAACTGGCTATCCCCTTGCCTTTGTCGCATCTAAGTTGATGCTTGGCAAACGTCTCCATGAAATTAAGAACGCGGTGACTGGCACGACAACTGCCTTCTTTGAGCCCGCCCTTGATTATATCGCCGTCAAAATGCCACGTTGGGATTTGTCGAAGTTAAAAGCAAGCGACCATCACATTGGATCTGAAATGAAAAGTGTTGGTGAAGTAATGGCGCTGGGGCGATCTTTCCCTGAAGCTTTGCAAAAAGCTGTTCGTATGCTGAATATCGGTGCCAATGGTTTTACAGATCATCCATACGAGTTTGATGACCCAATGGACGAAATCAAATACGCTACTGATCGTCGCTTGTTTGCGATTGCGGATGCCTTGGCAGATGGCATCAGCGTCGAAGAGATTCACAAACAGTCGTATATCGACCACTGGTTCCTTGCGCACTTGGCTGACATTGAAGCAACCAAAAAACGCCTAAAGGACGAACCATTAAAGAATGATCTGCTATATGCTGCAAAGCAAAAAGGCTTCTCAGATAAAACAATCGCAAAACTACAGAACTCTAGTGAGCACGTCATTCGTAAAACTCGACTAAAAATGGGTATTACTCCTGTCGTGAAGCAAATCGACACACTGGCTGGCGAATTCGATGCCGAAACCAACTACCTATACGTCACCTATCACGGCAAAGTGAATGACATTGAGCCGCTTGGTAAAAAAGCCATCGCAATTATTGGATCAGGTCCCTATTGTATCGGGTCATCAGTTGAGTTTGATTGGTCTGCGGTTAACACTGCTAAAACGCTCAGCAAGCGTGGTCACAAGACCATCATGATTAACTCGAATCCTGAAACGGTGTCGACTGACTTTGATCGATCAGACCGTCTGTATTTCGATGAACTGACGTTTGAACGTGTCCAAGATATTGCAGACTTTGAGGAGCCGCAAGGCATCGTTGTTTCAGTCGGTGGACAGATTGCCAACAACTTAGCGCTGCCGCTTGCTCAGGCCGATTACAATATTCTCGGTACCTCTGCACAGCAGATCGACAATGCTGAGGACCGCCAAAAGTTCTCCGCTATGCTGAACCGCCTTGGTATCGATCAACCTGACTGGATTGAAGTCACGACGCTCGCTGCTGCCAAGAAGTTTGGCAACGATGTCGGCTATCCGCTTCTGATCAGACCTTCATACGTGCTGTCGGGCGGCGCGATGAATGTCGTCCAAAATGAAAAGGAACTCGAGATTTACTTGGGCGAAGCTGCGAAGCTTTCACCTGACCACCCAGTTGTAATTTCACAGTTCATCTTGAATGCGAAAGAGCTAGAAATTGATGGTGTTGCCCAAAATGGCAAGCTGGTTATCTATGCTATCTCTGAACATATTGAAAATGCTGGCGTACACTCTGGCGACGCAACGGTAGTCTACCCTGCGCAAAAACTGTACCTAGAAACGGTTCGCCAGGCCAAGAATATTGCAAAGGCTGTTGTAGAAAACCTGGATATTACAGGACCATTCAATATCCAGTTCCTGGCTAAAGACAACGAACTGAAAGTGATCGAAACGAATGTTCGTGCGTCGCGCTCATTCCCATTCGTATCAAAAGTATCTGGACATAACTTTATCCAGATTGCGACAGATGCGATGTTGGGCATAAAGAACGATACGGTTTATCAGACACTTGACCTTGGTCATGTTGGGGTTAAGAATCCACAGTTCTCATACAACCGTTTGAAAGGCGCTGATCCTGTTGCAGGCGTCGAGATGGCGTCTACAGGGGAAGTTGCAACCTTCGGCGATAACTTGGAAGAAGCATTTTACCTCTCATGGCTAGCCACAGATCAAAAGATCGCTGGCAAAAACATATTCCTTAGCCTTCCTACTGAACAAAAGCATAAATTCGTCGAAGAAGCTGCACAGCTCGTTGAAGATGGTTGGACGCTATATACAACACAAGGTACGCACGACTACCTCGCGTCGCACGACATTCCGACCACCAAACTATACAAAATTTCGGATAAAAAAGAGCCATCAGTTCACTCTGCCCTGATGGATAAGAAGTTTGACTTGGTGATTAATATCCCCACGCCCCTTGACGCCAGTCCAGATGGTGGGACGATCCGACGCCTCGCAATCGATAACCAAGTGCCACTTCTGACCAATCCTGAGACAGGTCGCTTATTACTCCGTTGCCTGGCTGACCCAGAATTAAAAGACATCCAACCAAAATACTGGCAAGAATACGTTCCTAAATAAACCCTAAAAAGCGAAAAGCCCTCACAAAGAGGGCTCTTCCGCGTTAAAGCGGGACTTGCGAGATAAATCTTCGCAAGGATTGTGTGCCAGAGCGGCGCTTGGGGATCGCTCCCTTCGCGCCGCCCCGACCCTTTCACATCACTCACCAGCATGTTCCTGCGTTTGTTGCCTGCTGGTCGATCTGGAAGCCGACGAGTCGATTGTCGACGGTCGCCTGATCTTTTGGATAGTCCTTGTCACGGTCGCAGGTTACCGCCCAGCCATCGGCTTGATACTTAATGGCCAGGAGTACGTCATCGAAGTCACCTTTTGGTACAGGCAGGCTCTGGCTGACGGTCATGCAGATTCGTCCTGCGAGCGTAGTGACGGCGACGGGGTCGCCGACCTTCAGCTCCCAGAGGTGGTTGAATGGTGCTCGTGTTACCCAGGAGTGAGCGTAAATGCAGAACGGTTCGGTCGAATCGGTTCCGACCTGTCCGTAGCATTCGCTCTCACTCGCTGTGCTTTGCACGATCGACATTTTGTCTGGTGGACGAACGGTGCCATTTTGCGCATCGTCCTCCTCTTGAGTCCATTCGTCGAGCGCGACCCCTTGACCTGTGAAGTCGTAGGAGTCGAACGCGATTGTGGGCATCTCAAGACGTACCGTTGCACTAACCGGTATAACAACGTCTTCCTCGGGCGCCGTTGACGGAATTGGCGCGGCAGTTACTTCTTGCCGCACTGGTTCCGTGTCAAGTGGCGGGGCTGACGGTGATGTCAGGACGGAACTGATTCCTAATCCTAACGTCGTCAGCCCCACCACGAGAATCACACCGAGGAGAGCGTTAGCCCACTTCGGCATTGCCTCGGCGCAGCGAAGCGACGAGCGCGAAGACGCGACGACGCAGCGGTGCGATGAGCGCGATGAGTGCGGCGATCACGACGAGGCTTCCCCCGACGATCAGGCCGATGTTCATTGCGCTCCACGGTGACGGTGCGAGGATGTCCTCGAACCACTCCGTGTCAGCACCTCCACCTCCTGAAGGGCACAACACCTGTCCACTCTTCTTGCTGAGGTCGTACGGCCCGAAGTCCGTCTGACCCTCCAGCACGACGTTGCCGACGGCGGTAGCCGTGACGGTGCGAGCGGTGATCGGGCCGTTGGCCACCCAGGTGTACTGCGTCGTGTCGACAAAGCCATCGAGGTTGCCCTCGACCTTGCAGTCTCCGTAGACAGGTGCTCCCGCAACGGGAGTCACCTTGGTCAGACATGGCTCGCTGGACCACACCGTCTTCTCGAACGCGTAGGTCGCCGTCCCGTCTCCGTTGTCGACCCAGCCCACAGGCAGGGTGTCGAACTCGTACGAGTCGTTCGTGAGCGTAGCGATGATGTCGCGATCGTCACGAGTGTAGGCAACCCCTGTCTTGTCGGCGGGCAGACCATAGTGGTCGTCCGCCTCTCCACAGAGGTCCTTCGCGGTCGGGATGTCGAGCGTGACCTTGCATGGCACGCTGACCTGCTCGTCATAGGCGTCCTTCGCGGGAGTGTCGATCACCTTGCGGTTCTCGAACTCCGTCCAGGGGCCAGCACCATCGGGATCCGTGAGGACCCACGAGGCGTCGGCCTTGACGCTGGTAGGCGCCGCGCCGTCGACGTAGTAGATCTTCGAAGCGGGAGTTCCCTGGGTCTTGACCTGGCTGTCGCGGACGGTGTAGCCCGCCGGCGGAGCGTCAGTCGTGTACGTGCCGTCGGTCGGCCAATACACCGTCACGTCGGAGTACGACGTGAACGAGTCCCAGCCGCTCGAAGGCCAGCCTGTCGGCTTGGTGTCGGTGTACGTGAAGATGTACGAGAACGACTGGTTGCCGGACCTGGTCGGATCCGAGTCGTTCGGAAGACCGTACGTCCCACCGGGCAGGTTGTTGTAGACGACGTTCGGCTGCAGACCGAGGCTCTGGGGGTTGAACCCCGCAGCCTGGATGAGCGAGAACGGCACCTGTCCGTTGACCGCGGGCGTGTAGGCCCACGGTGGGGTGTACGACCAGTTGAGGATGTTCTTGACCTCGTAGAGCTTGGTGCCCTCCTGGAACGTCTTCTCGTAGCGGTACTCGAGGACGTCGTCGGTCTTGGGGACCTCCTTCTCGTAGCGGTACTCCTGGTGAGAGACCTCATCGACGGCCTCATGGCGAACAGTCTCGAAACATCCTGCGACGGTTGCGCTTGCCGAGATCGGCATCGCGACGCCCATCAGCAGTGCCACCGCAGTGGCGCTGACGAGGAGCGTACGGATACGCCCCTTGGTTGCGGGTTCCATGTTATTCTCTTTTCTGTGCGGGTGTTGCGTGGTTCAGGCAAGCAGATTTGCTAGCTGAGTTGTGATGTGTAGGTACTGTAAAAGAGCGTGAGCCCCCCATACAATGTTTGGTACAGCTCTACACATCGATTACCTCTTCATTGTACCATAAAAAGACTATTTTGTAAAGCTTATGCATAGTTATGAAATCTATGTATTGACACACATTCTATACGCGGGTGTATACTAAATACAGTCATGTAGGTACTGGTGGGAATACCTTTTCACTTACAGACTTATGCGAGAAGTCACACTTCAATTAGCGGACATACGCACACTGGTAGCCAATATTGCTTCTAAGCGCCCCTGTGATTCGTACAAATTAAACAAGTATTCAGTAAACAGAACATCCTGAACGGCCGATGTTCCTCTCTGCAATACCTACTCCACTACGTCCGTTCGGCTGGCAAACTCATCTCGTGTCGGCATTTTTGCGTTACCTATATAAAAAAAATCTATCTCTTGGAGGAATACACAAATGAACCGAATTGAAGTAAACGAACTCGTATCAGTACCAATAATGGGATTCAAAAAGGACCTCGCGGCCTACCCACGCCGAATGGTCTATGAAGGAGCAACCTACGACTTTTTGGACGCTGGCCTACGCTGTCTCGTCCGTCAGGGTGGCCGCATCGCCGAGATCCTGACCCTATCTGATGGTCGAGCTAACTTCCGTCTTCGTAGTGACAATCACGGTGGCAACTGGACACTTCTTAGTATCACTGCCTAATACCAAAAGTAAAATTCCCACTAACCCTCCGCATGGAGGGTTTTACTTTACTATTAAGCTTAAAATAAGCTGAACAAAGGATAATCCTCTGCAATGAGGATTTGGTATGATTGCTAAGGGTATTACTAAGATTACTAATATGGATACGTAGATAGATTTTTTTATGATTTGCAAAGAGATCGAGCGACGTAACGAGTGTGCCTAAGACCTTCCTCGTTACTGTTTGCCGTCAATGTTATGTCCACCGAACTTATTGCGCATTGCAGCAAGTAGTTTAGTGGTAATCGATATGTCGCCCTTTTGTGAAGCAAGGCGCACGTCAAATGATGCCTGTATCGCAGGTAGTGGGATACCGAGTTCTTTAGCAGTCTCGAGCGTCCAGCGAGCTTCGCCAGATTCGGCCACAACTCCTTCGATGCCCTCAAGTGTCGGATTTTCGTGAAGCGCTTGACGAGTCAGATCGTTCAGCCAAGACGTGACGACGCTGCTTTGTTGCCATATATCCCCTGCTGTCGCCAGGTCGATATCGTCGTAAGGACCTTCCTTGAGCATACGATAGCCTTCGGCAAGACTTTCCATCATGCCGTACTCGATGGCGTTATGGACCATTTTGACGTAATGTCCGCTACCGCTCGTGCTAAAGTGCCGATGACCGCCGCGTGGTATTGCAAGTGTGTCTAGGGCCCTAGAAATGGCCTCGTAGGCTGTTTTGTCACCCCCGACCATCATTGAAAAGCCGTTTTCGTATCCCCATACACCCCCACTGGTGCCAATATCTAGAAGTGTGCTGCCCTTTGCTGTTACTTTTTCAGCACGCGCTTTGTCGCCACGGTAATCACTATTACCGCCATCGATAATAATACTGCCGCTTGGAAGTAACTCGAGCCAGGCGTCAAGTTCGCTTTCAATGACGTCTGCAGGAATCATGATCCATAAAACAACCTGTTGGTCGCCGAACTCGTCAATAACATCTTGTTTTTCGTAGGCTGCCATCGCACCATATTGAACAGCCTCGTCAATTGGCCCGCGACTGCGGTTATGAGCAATAACTTGGTGACCACCCTCGGCAAGCTTCTGAGCAATTTGTCCGCCCATGCGTCCTAGGCCCGAAATAGCTATCTTCATGATGTTTTCTCCTCGTAATCTGTAAATATCGTACTGGTTGCAATTGTTTTGAGTACTTGTGCGGGTTGCGTAGCAAAAGGAATGTCTTTGTGCAGTAAAATGTTAAGTGCTTCTGTTTTATCGGCTCCCATTGCCTGTAAGACAACTTCATCAAGCTGTTTGATTGCATCAAAGGTCATAGTAATACGCTCGAAGTCGTTGCCCGTAAACGCGGTCGTCCAGCCCGAGGCTTCAACTGCGCTGGTTTGTGGTTTGATACCAGCTGTATGTCCATCGGCCCCCATACCGAACAGGCCTATCTTGAAATCACTAGCCGCGAATTGCTTCTCAAGCCAGTCCCCAAGTTGTTTGGTTGTTGTTTCGCGATCAAGTCCTTGGAGTGGTCGATAGGTGAGTGCGCCTGGTACGCTAAAACCCCCATCGATGAGTTGCTGCCAATTTTCGTCGGGATCACCAACAGGGACGTATCGTTCATCGCTAAGGGTTGTAATGAGGCCCGACAAATCTCCTGTGAGACGTTTAGAAACTTCCATGCATACTTTTCCACCTGAACCCCCAGAGAGAATCCATAATACTTTCTCTCCTTGTGCTAGGTGATCCGTAATAACATCCGTTAAATACTGTATAGCGGGCTCTGTATCTGTAGTGTGAACGTATTTCATATCTATCCTATGATGGTATCATCATGATTAAATTTTTTCGGGAGGAAAAAGCTCAAACCAATCGATAATATAATGAACCCAACCTCGTATGCGATCGCCCATCGGAATGCATACTGGAAGTTAATTGTGTTTGCTTCCTTTACTTTTGCTGTAATCGTGTCAACGAGACCTGGGATCTGTTGACCAGTATTCGCGGTCAGCTGCTTACAGCTTTGTGGGATAATTGTTGAGTCTTTTTGATGAGCACGGTCAACAAAGCAGGCCTTGGTTCCCTCGATAATAGGTGTCTGCGCCTGTGCTGGAATATTCAATCGAGTGAGTTCCGACTTGATTTGTGGCGCGACATCGTCAAAGTGCGCTGCAGCACCTGAACTTAATTGTCCAAAGAAGACAACACCGATCACGGCAATGCCGATCGCTCCACCCACTTGCTGAACAGCGTTAAGTGTCCCTGATGCTGAGCCTGCGTGCTTCGTATCAACACCGTTTAGTACCGCTGAGTAGAGGGCTCCAAACAAGAATCCCATGCCGACACCCGCAACGACGAGGCCAGGAATTAACTGCCACCCATTTACCTCTACACCAAAAGCAAAAATGGTGCTGGTCAAAATAATCAAACCGAGCGCCATCACAGCTGCGCCCCATGAAATCGCCTTTCTTCCAAGCCGTGGTATGAGTGATCGACCAAATACTATCATTGAGAACATAATTCCAACAGAGATAGGCAGGCCCGTCACTGCAGCATGGATCGCCGTGAATCCAAGGCCAATTTGCGTGAACAAACCAAACGTGAGGAAGAACCCAGCCATTGCTATCTGGAACAGGAGGTTGACAGCGAGGCCAGGCCCAAATGATTTGACTTTAAAAAGTGACGGCTGTACCAGAGCTGATCCATCTTTACGATCTTTTCTGCGTTGTGACCACACAAACAAGATAAACGCAGGTATCGCGGCAGCCAGCATGCCAAATGTCCACGTAGGCCAATCGTGCTCACGACCTTGAATCAGTGGGTAGATAATAAGGCTAAGCGTGACAACTACGAGGAATGTCCCAAGGAAATCGAGTTTTAGTGGATGCGGCGATCTGCCTTCAGGCAAAAAGCGGATGGCTAAGATAAATGCCGCAATACCAACAGGAACATTTATAAAGAATATTGGACGCCAATCAAGGTCAAATAAATTAGCCTCGATTAACAGACCGCCAATAACAGGTCCTAATGATGCAGCAAGACCTCCCAAGGCACCAAAGAGACCATTGATAGCTCCACGTTCGCTTGGTTTATACATAATCTGCATTGTCGACATCACTTGTGGCACCATCATTGCTGCAGATGCACCCTGGAGGATACGCGTAAAGATCAGAACTTCAGGACTCCATGCAAAACCGCTAAGCAGTGATGCAAGTGTAAAACCCCCCACACCGATCAGAAAGATTTTCTTGTAGCCAAAGACATCGCCCATGCGGCCACCCGTAATGAGGAAAGTAGCAAACGCTAACAGGTACCCTGCGACGAGCCATTGGATAGAGGCAAAACTAGCACCCAAGTTCGATTGAATCGATGGTATCGCAACGTTAACAATCGTGGAGTCCAAAAGATCCATCACAAATGCGGTTGCGACGACAATCAGCGCAATCGTTTTCTGACGGTGAGTAAAATTGGCAATATGATCATGAGCAGATGTATGTTTTTTTGCCACGCGAAAGCCTCCTAAGACTGTACAGTTGAAATAACTAACTGTATTGATAATAAGCCAAATGTCTACAAGCGTCCAGTCACTCGTGTCTCCTCTAGTAAAAGAAACACCAAACCTCTATTATAGGAATACGATATGAGAGATTTTTTAGTAATCCTCAGGCGCAACTTTTTATCACCTATTGTGATTGCTATTCTGACGCTTGCGGTCATCTTGCTTGTTCTTAATGACCCTCGAGATGCATGGTTTATATCATTTGTCATCATTGTTAATACGGTTCTTGCTGTAGTGCAAGAGGTTCGCGCCGCTCGTGCGCTCAAAAAGCTTGAGTTAATGAGCGCTCCGCTGGCCCGTCGAGAACGCGCTGATGGCACTATAGAGGAGATACTCTTCGATCAATTAGCTGTTGATGATATTGTGTATCTACAGCTTGGCGATGAGGTGCCTGCTGACGGTACTATTATCTCAAGTTCAGGCCTTGAGGCTGATGAGAGCATGCTCACGGGCGAATCCGCCCCTGTCGATAAACCAAAGCACTCGCCAATCTTTGCCGCCAGCGCGATAGTCGCAGGGAGCGCAACCATGCGCGTAGTAGCGGTGGGGCCGCTCACAAAAGTCGGTATGATGTCGGCGACGCTCAAACGCTATACGCCGCGCCTTACTCCGCTACAAAAAGCGATATGGCACGCTATCACCTGGTTGACGTATGGCGCTCTCATTTTGTCTGCCCTCATATTCGTAGTGTATACATTCGCTGATCAAGACGCACTAAAGATATTCAAGACAATTACATCTGCGGCGGTGACGGTCGTGCCTGAAGGGTTGTTACTAGCTAGCTCATTGTTGCTTGCGTTTGGTTCATTGAAACTGGCTCAGGCAAAGGTACTCCCACAAAAACTTGCGGCAATCGAAGCCATGGCGCTTTTGAATGTACTGTGCGTTGACAAGACAGGAACGCTGACAAGTGATGAAGTGACATTCGAAGCATTCGAACAATTTGACAATAGTCCGCAGGATCTTGAAGCATTGGTCTCAATCGTGGCGCGAGAAACGAGCACGGGCAACGCCACTGGCGATGCCATCATTGCAGGTCTTCCACGGCCAGGCAACTACAAGGTTATACAGACGCTCGCCTTTTCGTCATCTCGCAAAATGAGTGGTGTCAAGGTTCGTTACAACCAACAAACAGTCAGTCTTTTAATGGGAGCACCCGAATTTCTTTCTAGTATTGCTCCTCAGTCATCTGCACAAAAAAAGCGTATTCAGAAACTTGCCGCCGAAGGTAAACGAGTGCTACTGGTTGTTGTACTTGATGATTCTAAGCGATCATTAAAACAATTAGATGCCAAGACTGGTAAAGCAGTCGGGCTAGTAATCCTGACAAATGAGTTACGTGAAGGTGTCGAAAAAACAGTCGAGTTTTTACAGCAAAATGGTGTGAGTCTTCGCGTGATCAGTGGAGACAACCCAACGACGGTCAGCTATATCGCAAAGCGTGCTGGCATTGCTAACCATCACAAGGTAGTCACAGGTGCCGAGCTTGCTGCTATTGAGGACGAATCATGGGATCAAATAGTTGCCCAGACAACGATTTTTGCGCGCGTTTTACCCGAACAAAAGGAACGATTGATTGATACCTTTAAGAATCTCGGTCACTTTACGGGTATGGTAGGTGATGGCGTTAATGATGCGCTAGCAATTAAAAAAGCCGATCTAGGCGTCGCTATGTATGCAGGTGCTACCGCGACAAGGCGGGTCGCTGATGTTGTGTTATTAAATAATTCGTTCAACTCTCTTCCGATGGGAATGAAGCTAGGCAATCGCATTATACAGTCGATTGAGTTGATTGCGTCGTTGTTTTTTCACAAACTCATATACAGTACGATTCTTTTATTGCTCACTCTCGCTCTCGGGTTCGTCTATCCGTTTGAACCTCGCCATATTACGTTTATGAATATCTTCCTTGTTACTATGCCGACGATCATGTGGACGTTGTTTACGCCGTCCCCTACGCGCAGGCTTTCTCCACGACATTTCTGGCGTGACACGCTATGGGCGGTTGCTCCAATCGCGGTGTTGTCAGGAGTTATGGTGACAATTACCTACAGCGCTCTTCGCATGCTCCATCCTAACGATTTGAGCGGTGTGTCGACAACCACTGTTCTTGTCGCTA
Source organism: uncultured bacterium (assembly GCA_947084875.1). Taxonomy (GTDB): domain Bacteria; phylum Patescibacteriota; class Saccharimonadia; order Saccharimonadales; family Saccharimonadaceae; genus UBA1547. Next base: position 45,841 of record CAMTUF010000002.1, on the reverse strand, counting down.
CGTTCTTTGGTATTTATCTCGTTTTTCTGGTTCCTAGAATGTTTAATCTAAAGAGCAACCGGACTACTCGTCTTGCGCGCTTACTGTATATTTTGGCGGTGATTATCGTCGTGATTCCTAGCTTTGGATTAACGGTTGCACGCGACTTCTTTGACTTTACGACACCTGCATGGCGTGACACCTGGCTCCTATTCGTAGCCTTAATTGGTGTTGCTATTCTGCAGTTCTATATCGCCCACAAGGCAGGAAAACGTTTAGAGAAGCGTGAGGCAGCAGAAGAAACATAGTCCCTTCTGGTATTACCGCGAATAAAGTCGTCTGCCAATATATTTATGTATTTCAACAAAAACGATTGGCAAGAAGAACGCGATTAATCCTGTCGTGAACAAGTCTCCAATAGCAACACTTTGGACATGCAGTAGACCTTGTAACGGTCCAAAAATAGCAAGTATCTGAAGACTCACTGCAACGAACAAACCTATGTAGAACGGACGACTAAGCACACGAATTCGTTTGAATAGCGATTCATAATCACTACGGGCGTTGAATGCGTTTGCCCATTGCATTACCACAAGCGCACAAAATACAATCGTGCGCGCATATTCGGGTCCATAGAGATGGTTAAAGATGCTGTAGAGTGTCAGGGCAACCCCTGACATACTGAGTGCGACGAGGATAATACGACTGATCATAAACCAGTTTAGGATAGGAGCTTTAGGTTTGCGGGGTTTGCGCTTCATATTGTGCTTTTCGCCTGGCTCTAGGCCTAATGGAATAACCATGGATGTGTCTGTGACAAGGTTAATCCAAAGAATTTGAACAGGAAGAAGTGGAATCGGAAGACCAATAATAAGCGCGCCGACCATGGTGAGCGCTTCACCCGTATTGGTGGCAAGCAGGTATACCAGCATGCGGCGAATATTGGCAAAGATCACTCTTCCTTCGTGCATCGCATCGACAATGCTCTTAAAGTTGTTATCCAGTAATATAATGTCACCTGCATCCTTTGCGATTTGTGAGCCGCTTCCCATTGCTATTCCCACGTGCGCGTTGACCAATGCGGGGACGTCATTGACACCATCGCCTGTCATTGCGGTAATATTCTTTTGTTTTAGAATGGCTAAAATACGGTATTTGTCTTCGGGAATAACGCGTGAAAAAACACGAATGTCGTCGACTACTCTTGCCAGCTCTTGATCGCTCATATCATGCATTTGTCGGCTATCGAATACCTGCTCTCGTTTTTCTACCATGCCCAGACTTTTGCCTATATGGTACGCCGTTTCAAAGTGGTCACCTGTAACCATCCTGACAGTGACGCCAGCCTGCAATGCGGCCGAAATAGCGCGCTTCGCTTCAGGTCGTAGAACATCTGCAATGGCAAGAAATCCTACGAAATCAAGTTTCAGTTTTGGATGCAGTTCCATGAACTGATTGATCGGTGTATCGAGTAAGGTTGTTGCTACTGCGATAACGCGGTAGCCTTGCGCTGTCAGGCGCGTTAAGGCTTCTTCGGCAAGTACTTTTTCATCCTTGGTGAGTTTACTACGAGATAAGATTTGTTCCGGCGCGCCTTTCAGATTTAGGTGATACTTATCGCCGTGATGCCATATATTACCACTCATTGATACAGACTGATCGAATGGAAGGGTCGTCAGTGGAGTTCCCTTAGGTGTGACAACTTTTTCTGCTTGAGCAAACTCGATCATAGCCGTATCTAAGGGGTCATGAGATTTTCGTACACCTTGGTTGGCGCTATAGTGAGCAATCGTGCCAATGTGTATTTTTGTGGTTGGTAATTGCCAGATTTCCTGGACGGTTAACTTGTTTTCGGTTAGAGTACCTGTCTTGTCTGTAGCTATAGTGGTGATGACGCCAATGGTCTCGATCGCACGCATATTTCTGACCAATGCCTTTTTTGCTGCCATACGCCGCATACCAAGGACCAGAACGACAGAAATAGCGACAGGAAGGCTCTCAGGAACAGCAGATACCGAAAGCGCCATCACAAAACGAATAGCCTCGGTTAGTTCAGTCCCTCGTATCAGTGCAAGTCCAAATGCAACAAGCGCTAACCCTCCGACGGCAGCAATAATATGTGACAGTAATTTGTCAATTTTTTCCTGAACGGGACTTTTGACTATTTCTTCTTTAGACAACGCTGCGAGACGCCCAAACTCAGTTTCGTTACCAGTGGCCACCACAACAGCAGTCGCGCTGCCAGATGTGAGGAATGATCCCTGGAAGAGCATATTTGTCTGCTCGTATATTTCTTTCTCACCGCTTAGCTCGTCTACTGTTTTTGTAATAGGGACTGATTCCCCTGTGAGCTGGGCTTCGTCCGCACGTGCGTTCTCAGATACGATAATCCGTCCATCTGCTGGTATTTTATCGCCTTCATGCAAGGTAAAAATGTCTCCAGGCACTAACTGGGAACTATCGATTGAGACAATAGCGCCATTGCGCAGAACATCAACATCTTGCGTCGTGTGTTTTTGGAGTGATCTTAGGATACGTTCGGTTGAAAAGCGTTGAATATAGTAAATCATTGCACTGACGCTAATAATAACGATAATGATCACTGCATCTAATACATCGCCGTGGAGTAAACTGACCACTGCCGCGATAAATAGCACCAACATAAAGACGCTTCGGAATGGCTCGAATAATTTGCGCCACAAAGGATCGCCTTTGACGCGAATAGCATTTGGGCCATAGATGCGTAGCCGTTCTTCGGCGTCGGTTGCGGATAGTCCGTGGGCAGTAGTTTCTAGTTCTTTAAGAGTGTGAATGGCTGATTTATTGTAGTAAAGCATTAGCACTATTGTAACAAAAAACTACTCCCCTTTGTGGAGGGAGTAGCGTATATGTACATACTATCGATTAGGTAATACGAACAAGCTGAAGCTGCTTTGGTTGGAGCCCTGCCGACCACTCAACAACATCGCGAACAGTTTTACCAAGCAAGTTTTTACCTAACGGACTGGCAATAGAGATTCGACCATCGCTTGGGTTGGCCTCAATGCTATCTACCAACATATAGCGAAACAGTCTTCCTTGCTGATCGATAAGATCTACTACTGAGCCAATCGCAACACGCATACGTGCTCGTCTGGTGGGGATGAGTTTGGCTGATTTTAATGCAAGTTGTTTATCTTGTAGCCTCGACTCTATTACGTCGAGCTGAGCCAATTTTTCAATGTGATTCAGACGTGCATCTCGATCAGTCGTTTTATCCTGTTCTCGTAACTCTTGAAGTGTCACTTGCCTATCGTGTTCCAGAGCGACAATAGATCGTTTTAGCTCTCGCATCCCTTTTTTAGTGAGTAATACTGTTTTTTCTGTGGCGGTGGTGTTCATAATGAAGCCCTCCTTATTTCCGTAGCATTGCTACTATACCTAGCATGACCTACTTAGCTGAAAGAACGCTGAAGTATATGTGTTATTTCGTTGTAATTTTTCCGTCTTTCAAACGATATGTCTTGTCGGTTTTACCTGCGATGTCCATGTCGTGCGTGACGGCAATAATTGTTGTATGTTCACTACGAGATAAGTCGTGTAAAAGATCAAATATTTTTTGTCCAGTTTCGCTATCCAAGTTACCCGTAGGCTCATCAGCCAGGATAATTGCAGGATGATTAGCAAGAGCTCGCGCGATTGATACCCGTTGTTGCTGTCCTCCACTCAGTCGCGAAGGTTTGCGGAGCTGTTGATCGTCATCGATCCCGACATCGCGTAGTAGTTCTATGGCTCGCTGCTTACGTTTGCTAGCTGGCATGCCGCCAAATTCAAGGGCAAGCATCACATTTTCTCGGGCACTCAGGTTTGGTATGAGATTATAGTGTTGAAAAACAAATCCTATTTTTTTTGCGCGGTACTGTGTCTGCTTACTACTAGACAGATGTGTTATGTCAATATCGTCTACTTCGATGCTGCCACTTGTTGGGGTATCGAGGGCACCGAGAAGACTAAGCAGTGTACTTTTTCCACTTCCTGACTTGCCAATGATGCTGGCAAACTCTCCTGACTCAACGCGCAGACTGACGTTGCTAAGAGCTGTAACTGTACCGCTAGGACTGCTAAATGATTTTGTAAGATTCTTTACCTGTAACATACTAATGGCTCCTGTGATTGTATTAAATTATTATTCTGTTCTGAGAACTTCGGCGGGACGGATTCGGGAGATAAACCATGCCGGAACGACACTCCCTACGATTGCAATAAGTAATGTAATGCCGATAGCAGATGCAAATACTTGTGGCGTAAGCGTTCCTGTTACTTGGGTCAGGTTCGTATTGAGCTGAGTAATACCGCGTCCAATGAACCCTTCTGGCCGTCCCGCTCTTGGTCCTGGGATTTGTGTCGACGAAGCATTATTTGCTGTGTTCGATACTAAGCTTGTTGTCAGTGGCCCACTGACAACAATGCCGAGTGCAAGACCCACAACACCACCGATAATAGTGAGCGTTAATGCTTCAGTCATGAACTGTGTAATGACGGAGAGACTCTTGCCTCCGATGGCTTTTATAACCCCAATCTCTCTCCTGCGTTCACGGACCACCATAATCATCGCAAGTAGTACGATTGCTGCACCTGCAATTGCTGCACCAATGACACCTGCCGTTGCAAGACTTGCAATACTTTCGAGCGACGATACGCTTGTGGCAGCTTGCTCTTCTTGACTAGTTATATCTGCGTCGTCACCAAGCGACGACTTTAGCGCACTCACGACAGCTTTTACATTGTCACTGCTGTCGATTGTTGCAGTAACGCTGCTCACCGCGCCTTCTTGTTCAGTAAGTGTCTGAACGGTCTTTAAAGGCATGATGAGACCGCTATCCTGGAAAGTATTGCCTGTTTCGAATATACCCTTCACTGTAATTACTTTGTCGTACGCTGTAAACGTATCACCTACGACAAGCTCGTTTTTTGTAGCAAGGCTGGTACCTACGAGCGCGACTAGATCACCATTCGTAGTGTCTATCGCTTCACCGCTAGTGATTTTTAATGATCCTCCGTTAGTTGCCACGGTATTAACATTTGTCGTTCCAGTAACTGATGTACGCGGAGTTGGCAGAGGGCGGTCTGTTTCATTTTCACCAGTACTTATGTTTGATGCCGTATTGGGCACTGATGTGCTGTCAAAACGCTGCTGACGCATGCCGAAGGATCCTAATTCTAATGAAGCGACGAGGTCCGTGTCATCAGTGCCTAATTGGTCGCTCAAGCTTGCTGATGTACTTGCAATATGCTCAGTCGCTGTAATTTTGGTGAGTTGCTCGCTGGTGAGTGGATCGCCACCTCCTGCAAATCCCATAACACCTGCGGGGGTAATGGTAACGTTTGTTCCAGCAGACGACTTTACTTCGTCGATTTTATTGAGGACACTTGTTCTAGCAACGAGCATACTCAAAATGAGTCCGATGCTGATGGCAAGCATTAAGACAATTGCCCCACTGCGTAGCGGGCTTCGAAGAGCGTTTTTTACTCCTCTTGATAGTACGTTCATATACGTTTCTCCTTATATGTTAGTTGAGTCGTATAGAACTATAAGGTTTGTTACTTAGTTTTTGCTTGGTTTTGTCTGATATTTAGGTAATACTACTGTGAATATGGTTGATTGGCCTGGAGTGCTCGTCACGCTTAATTCTCCATGTGATAATTCAACAATTTTCTTTGCTATAGATAGACCTAAACCATAACCCACGCGATGTGTGCGTGAACTATCTGCTCGATAAAAGCGATCGAATATGTACGGAAGCTTGCTTTCTTCAATGCCCTGTCCTGTATTTGTAATATCAAATACAATATTATTTTCGGCAGCGCCAATTTTTATGGAGACAAGTGAATCTTGTGGACTATACTTCAAGGCATTATCGATAAGAATTGATATCAGTTCGTGAATTGCGGCATCATCTCCCATTGCAATAGTTTTGCCAGAGTACGTCACTTTCATCCGACTTGCTGGTAATTGATGTCGCTTAACAATGCCTTCCGTTAGCTTCGAGACATTAACCGAAGTAGATTTGAGTTTGTCATGATCTAGTCGTGATAAATTAAGGAGCATTTGAGAGAGACTAGTCAGCTTATCAACTTCCTCGAGTGTACTCTTCATAATTTCTTGCAAATCTTTTTTGGTTGCAGATTCATCACGAAGCGCGACTTCAATTTCTGTTTTCATGGCTGCAAGCGGTGTTCTTAGTTCGTGACTGGCATCACTTGTAAAGCGAGACTGAGCCTCATGAGCTTCCTGTATAGGTTTGAGCGTTCGACGAGCGAATATATAACTGACAGCGCCACCCACGCACAGTATAAGAATATTAGCAGCAACAAGACCAGTAATGATGTTGTTTGATGCCGCACTCATTTCATTGGATCTTAGGACTGATAACGGCTGCGGCAAGAGTCCTGGTGTCATCTGCACACTACGCTCAAATCGCTCTAAGCGCGAGCTGACCTCCTGGGTCGTTATTTCAAAAATTGCAATGCTAAATATGATACTGATCGTCATTAAGATCAGCAGATACCAGCCAGTCAGCTTGATTGTTGCTGACTGAAACATGCTACTTTGCCTCTAGTTTGTAACCAAATCCACGAATCGTGTGAATTAATTGTGTTTTATATGGAACGTCAATTTTAGTTCGGATGTATTTCACATAGACCTCAACAGTGTTCGGCAGGACATCAGAATCGTAATCCCAAACGTGGCTAATAATAACATCCTTACTAATCGGACGTCCAGCGTTGCGCATCAGGTATTCAAGCAGAGCGAATTCTTTACTTGTCAAAGCTATTTCGTCCCCCGCGCGCTTGACAATAAAGTTAACGGTATCAAGCGTGAGATCGCCGACTGTAAGAATGGTCGACTGCTGTTCAACAGGGCGACGAAGTAAGGCTCGTACTCTTGCTAAGAGTTCTTCAAGGGCGAACGGCTTTACGAGGTAGTCATCCGCACCACTATCGAGTCCTTTTGCTCGATCTCGTACATTGCTCATCGCCGTTAACAATAATACAGGTGTGTGAATTTTTGCTTCGCGCATCGCTTTTACAATGGCAATGCCGTCATACTGGCCTGGAATCATACGATCGATAATTGCAACATCATATGGTTCCGTTGTCGCCATAGCGTATCCGTCGTCACCGTCATATGATACGTCTACAGCGTAGCTTTCTTGTTCAAGGGCCTTTTTTAGGGCGCCTGCAATTTTGTGTTCGTCTTCGATAATTAAAACTCTCATACCACTATAGTATACAATAAAACTGAGAGAATGCTTAATCTATGCGGTAATTGGAGCGTATTTGCTGCTCCAGGCTTCCATATCCACAATGATAGGCATCAAGTCGTGGCCCTTGTCGGTAAGGCTATATTCGCAACGAGCAGCACTCGTTGTTATCGTTTTTTCAATAATTCCTAATTCCTCTAAGCGGTCCAAGCGTGCAGATAATGTACGAGGGTTGATACCCTCAGCAAGATCTTGCAGTTGGCAAAAACGAACAGTCTGTTCGTTTATGAAAAAACGTAACAACTGTGGCGTCCATTTGTCGCCGATCACTTCAGTGGCAGCTTTAACGCAGCCGACAGGTTCTTTTACTGCTGTCATAGTATCTACACTATACATTGTGTAGCGAAAATTGTCAAAGTCAAAGCTTATTACTTATAGAAATTTCGTCGATGGTTCTTACGTATGTGGTCCATGCTATAGTCCCAGCTAGCATCTGTCTTCTTGTGAGGATTAAATATATAAAGTGGGTCAAAAGTTTCCTTTACATCTTTAAATATTTCGTACACTTCTTCTCCGAACTGAGCAGGCATCCATGGTCCACGTACCATACCGTCGTTGTGCTCTCCTGCCATCGTTCCGCCATACTTCAACACAATGGGAATAAGTTCCCGCATTGCAGGCTCTAGTTTGAGTTGCTCTTTCGGATCGCTAATATCCATGAGAGGGATAATATGGAAGTTACCATCGCCAAAGTGTCCAGCAATTGTGGCTGGCAGTTTGTATTTACGAATTATTTTACGAATTTGCGGGAAGAACTCGGGAACATATTGGGGCTGAACTGCCATATCGTCCATGAATGCCGATGCATATTTTCCTGCAACACGTAGCCGAAGCAGCGATAAGCTGGCGCGGCGTATCTCCCAGAATGGTTTACTCTGCTCTTCGTTACCTTCAATTTCGGTGCGTACCTTAATATGATGGTTCTTGAGGTCTGTATCTAGAGCGATGATCTTGTCATTTACCTCCTCAAACGTATCACCTTCAAATTCCATCATGAGAACAATATTTGGCAGGTGTCCCCTAAATTTGGCTACTGACCCTAACAGTGCAGTTTGTTGTTTAAGCCATTCTCTCGTACCCAGCTGCTTTCGAAACATACTAAAATACTTAATTCCTAAGCCGAACGTAACGTCGTCAAATCCTTCAAAGGTTGCGGGATGGTGGCTCGTCACCAAAGGTATGATTTCATCGAGGTGTTTAATATCTGTAAGATACGCCAGTAATAGGCCTGAATGTTTTGCTTTTGGCACAGCTGCGATTTTAATATCTGTGATGACACCAAGTGTCCCCTGGCTTCCTGTAATCAGTTGCGTCATGTCGAAAATGCCTGTTTCACGATCCCATGTGGTCCATAGGTTATAGCCCATTGAGTTTTTGTGGGTTTTTGGTCGTGCATTTTTGACGTGGTCGTAGTTTGCTTCGATTAATTCGTACACGTTACGGTATAGTTCACCCTCAAAATCTTTTTGAGCAATTTTTACCATCAACTCTTTTTTGTTCAATGGTTTAAACGTATATTCATTACCGTCCGCGAGCACGGCTTTTACTTCGCGAATTGATTTGTCTGTATTGCCATACCTGAGCGATTGCTCGCCCGCTGAGTTATTGGCGACCATGCCTCCAATAGTATTAAGTGCACGGCTGGCTGGCACGCACCCTAGCATTGCATTATGTGCGAGAAGAACTGGATCAATGTCACGCATAAACACACCTGGTTGGCTGTGTAGCATAGTCGATGAAGCGCTATGTATTGTGTTGAAGTGCTTTGTCATGTCAATAACGAGCGAACTGCCGATAGCTCCTCCTGACATATCGGTGCCAGCACTGCGAGGCGTAATCGCAAGGGATGGGTATGATTGCTTATGATCAGCCACAAAGCGTACAAGATTTTTGATATCATGCGAGTCTTTGGGCGCTAAGACGGCTTCTGGCACTAATTCATAGATACTCGCATCGTGGCTATATTCCTCGCGAGTTTTGTCGGTAACATCGATTTCGCCCTTAAAAATTATCTTTAGCTCATCAAGAAGTGGTTGCATATGCACCAACTATAGCGCAGACATAAGCGGATTGTCGAGCCTTCGGACACTATATATGTCAAACAGTGTATAATATGCAGTATGAAGGTAAAAATTGAAGTAGATACACGAACATTCATTCGATTTTGGTTAGTAGTTATTGGATTTGCGCTCGTCGCATTCGCAATATATAGTGCAAGTTTCCCTCTTATTATCTTAGGCATCGCACTGTTTCTCGCTCTTGCTCTTAATATTCCTGTATCTAAAATTGCCAAACGTCTTCCAGGTAAAAGCCGCGTCGGTGCGACAGCGCTCGCGTATGTGGCAGTGGTTGTGTTGTTGGGTGCTGTCGTACTTCTCGTTATCCCACCGATCGTACAACAAACAGCGAAATTTGCTCAAAGTGTGCCGACAATCGTCGATAGTGCAACGACACAGTGGCAGGGACTGAGGGATTTTATTGAGAAGTATAATCTCCAACCTCAAGTCGATCAGGCAGTTAACTCAATTAAAACAAGTGCCTCTGGTTGGGCGGGAAGTGTTGGCCAGAATGTGATTACGGGAATTGGGTCACTGTTTACCTTTATTACAGCGTGTATTCTCGTACTCGTCCTTACTTTCTTGATGCTCGTGGAAGGTCCAATGTGGATAAAGCGTTTCTGGAGTATATATAACGACGAACGTAAAATGCGTAAACACAAAGAAATCGCTGGGCGTATGTACAATGTCTTTACTGGTTATGTAACGGGGCAATTAACCGTCTCTGCAATTGGCGCGACGTGTGCGGGGCTCGCAGTGTTTATTATCAGCTTTATTTTCCCGAATGTTCCCGCAAGTCTTGCGATGCCAACGGCTGCAATTACCTTTGTTCTTTCATTGATACCGATGTTTGGTGCAATGATCGGCGGTGTCTTGATTACATTACTTCTTGCATTTAATAACGTTCCTGCAGCGCTTGTCTACATTGTCTACTTTGTTGTCTATCAACAGTTGGAAAACAACTTTATTTCACCGCACATTCAGTCGAAGAAAATTGACCTCTCTGCTCTCGCAGTCCTAGGTGCGGTGACAATCGGTTTGTTTGTCTTTGGCATCCCTGGTGGTATTATCGCTATCCCTATCGCAGGCGTATCGCGTATTTTGATCGAAGAATATATTGCAGGTCGCAAACAGCGACATGCCGAAGAGTCAGAGTCTGAAAAACCTAATCGTACAGTGAAGCTCGAAAACTAAACCGAGTATTCCCACACGCTACCATGTGGGGTGTCACGAACAGTAATGCCGTCTTTTTGTAATTGATCCCTTAATGTATCTGACTTTTTCCAATCTTGATTGGTTCGAGCATGCTGTCGCTCGATGATAAGGCGTTTCGCGTCGTCGCTAATGTCTGGTGTCGTTTGTACAATATTTAGTCCCAAGGTCTCATCGATCGTCTCTAGAAGCTGCGTCAAGGCGTGTTGGTGAATGTCATCAAGCTTGGCATTCGCAATTCGTGAAAAAGCTTCATCAATAATAGTCAGTGCTGCAGGCGTGTTCAGGTCATCATTTAGTGCCTCTAATAGTGCCTGAGATGTTGCGTAAAGTGAGACAGAACGATCATCAGTACTTTTCTCATCATCATCCCGAAGTGTGTCGTGCGTTTGGTGGCGAAGCGCCGCGATATTGCGCCAATTGAGCAAGCGATTCTTTGCGCTATCAAGGTTTTCGAATGTAAAGTTAATACTTGAACGGTAGTGTGACTGTAACATAAACAAACGAATAGCAAGTGGATCGTAGCCTTTTTCAATTACCTCACGAATCGTATAGAAATTACCAGCACTTTTTGCCATCTTTTCACTATCAATTGTCAAAAATCCCGTGTGCGTCCAATATCGCACCAGGGGCGCTTTGCCTGAGATAGATTCCATTTGAGTAATTTCTGCTTCATGGTGAGGAAAAATGAGGTCAACTGCTCCGCCATGAATATCATACTGTGGACCAAAAAAATGTTCACTAATGGCTGTGTCTTCAATGTGCCAACCAGGACGGCCTGCTCCAAACGGTGCATCCCACACAGGCTCACCTGGTTTGCTGAACTTCCATAAACAAAAGTCGTTCCAGCCGCGTTTACCTTCGCTCTCGTCAATACGAGTCTGTGCATCATCCTTCTTGACTTCGCTTCTCCCTGATAACTTGCCATATTCAGGGAACGTCGCAATTTCAAAGTAGATTCCATCGTTTTCTATAGTGTATGCGTGACCGCCATTAACAAGCCTCGTGACCTGACTAATAATATCTTCTATATAGTCAGTTGCACGGGCGTATTCGGTCACAGATGTGTTATTAAGACTTGTCATGTCCTTTATGTATTCATCCTGGAAAGTAGTTCGCAGTTCTTGCCAGTCGACATTTCGCTCAGCTGAACGCACTATTATCTTGTCGTCAATATCCGTAATATTCTGTAAATAGAAAAGATCGTAGCCGTTCGCACGAATCACACGAGCCAACACATCCATCTGCACATAGGTCTTCGCATGTCCCAAATGAGACAAATCGTAGACCGTCGGTCCACATACAAACAAGTTAACGGTGCCATCCTCTCGCGAAGCAAAATCTTCTATTTTTTTTGTTAACGTATTATGCAGTCTAAGCATTATCGTGTTCCTTTAGTGCTTTATCTGTTGCATCAATTAATTCTGGAATTATTTTATCAATCGACTCATACACGCGGAAGCCCGAGGCATAAGGATGTCCCCCGCCACCAAAAAAACCAGCAACCGTCGTCGATATCGGTAGGTTGCTTCGGAGTTTTCCAGTCAGTTTTCCATCAGGATAGGTTTTAATGGCAACGCCTATTTCAACGCCCTCGACAAGCCTCATTTCGTCAAGAACAAGTACACTCGGATTGTATTGGTCGCTATACTGTTGGATTTCTTCCCAAGGGATGCGAATAACAGCGAGTTTGCCTTCAAGGTAGTATTCAATTCGTTCAATAAGAATACCTTTGTACTTCAAGATATCAGCAGATTTCTTCATAAACTCGCGGCGACGTTCTTCAATAAGCGCAGGTGATGCGCCAAGACCCGCGAGCTTGCTAGCGACAAAGTAGGCAGATTCACCAACATTTTGCGTAGACAATCCAAGCGTATCTGAAAGAAGCCCTGCAAGAAGGTTTTCGGCTGCTTGCGGATTGATGCTCCAACCATGTTGACTAGCGATTTTATAGATTATTTCTGTTGTTGCCGCGGCCTCTTCTATGACCTGGGTGTGTTCGAAGCTCAGTGTCGATTCAGTTTCGTGATGGTGATCGATCACTAGTACTGGATGTGTATCGAGGAAATGCCGTGCACCTGGTATCTGCAGCGCTTTTCCGATCAATGTATCGCTACTCGTATCGACGATGATCGCTAGGTCGGCGGAGGTGTCAAACTCTTGCGACACACGATCCCAACCAGATATATAACGTAAGTATTTGGGTGTTTCAACGTCGCAGTACAAAGATACGTCCTTACCCAAGTCACCCAGGATTTCCTCTAGTGCGAGCGCACTTCCGAGTGAGTCGCCGTCGGGATTTTCGGCTTGGATAATGAGTATCTTTTGAGCTACATCTATCAGGTCTTTTGCTTTGTCGAACATTGTATCTATTGTAACAGACCACACTCGGTAGCCTAGCTATGGACATATTTACTAAATTATGCTATAATGAATTGATAGACGTGTCGAGTAAAAAGGAGCAACCATGGCAACATTTAAAGATTTTGAATTGGTACCAGGCACTCCTCCTAGTCGTGAAGCACTAGCAAAGTTAGTCGCAGAGCCGACCGAAGAATGGATTAGGAATTTTGGAAGTAATTTTCAAGATGCAAACTATACATATAGCCCTCCTGAAGTAAAACCAGCATCAATGGGTAAGTTTGTAGCATTCAATAGTCTAATACTTATGGCTCCGTTCGAACGAGTGCTGTTACATAGGGATATTGCCCATGGCCGACCAGATCTTCGTGGGCGTATAGCCGACGAGCTTACGCAAGCCGATGCCGAAGGTATTGCTCGACTAGCAATACCATATGAGCCTTTTTCGCTTGAAGTGACAGATGCAGGTATGTTTATGATCCATGGTGATACAAGTGGCAATGTTGAGGGAGTCGTCATTGCTGGTCAAAGCACAGACTACGGCCGTGCTGATCAAGAGGGTCGTGAACGCACAGCAGGATTTTTACGGGCTGCCCTTAATGGCAATATTGAAGTAACGACTTAGTTATTTTTTATAAACTCAAGAACTGTATCGTGCTGCTGTTGATCTATCATTTTTTGTGCGAATAAGCTTTCGATAAGAGCTGTAATGCCAAAAGCTGCTTCAATAACATAGCCTTTGTTGCGGATCACATTCAGTCCACCCTGTTCGCGGTCAACAAGCACAATAAACTTATCAATCACTAGACCAGCATCTTCAACTTGAGCAATTGCTTCAAGTTTTGAGTCACCCTTTGTGATCAGGTCGTCGACCAAGATAACGTGGTCACCTGCTTCGAAAGCTCCTTCCACGGAACTCTTGGTGCCATGATCCTTTACAACTTTTCGTGGTTGCAGAAGAGGCCTGTGGAGTTTATAGCCGAGTGCAGCAGCAAGAGGTGTTGCCGCTTCTGGAACGCCTGCAAGAAAAACGGACGCGCTCGTACCGCTCAATAGTTCTGCATACGCATCAATAATAGTCGAGAACGTATCTGGAAAGGACTGCGCTTGGCGAAGGTCAATGTAAAATGGGGATACAAGTCCACTCTTTAGCGTAAACTCACCAAATTTTAACAAGCCACTTTCGAACATAGCGGCGGCAACTCTTTCTACAGTTTCTGGTAATACGGTCGGCATGTACATTCTCCTTGGTTTAATTCGTCAATAATTCCAGTATATCATTGTGAAGTGTAGTCATACGACTGTATCTCGCGCACTTTGGGCTGCTTTTGCACGTCGTGTCGCCTCTGTAGTATACTAAACGCATGACAAACGCACGCTTTTATGACCCTGACCGCACATTTGAAGATAACTATGCACATGGACCATTTAACATGGATCAAAAAGATTATCGAAGTGAAGACAACGAGCCCAAATTTCATTTCCTCGGCTTCCCTATCTACTCACCTTTTGGTATCGCTGCTGGTTCACTGCCAACTTCTCGTCACACAAACGCGGCATTTAGCCTTGGGTATGATGTTGTTGTGTACAAAACCCAGCGCTCAGGCGAATTCCCGAGCAATCCGTTTCCAAACGTGTTACCGATCGACGTAAAGGGAGATATTACGCTCGAGCGCCTGAAAAAGCCCTTTGTTGTCCGTGAAGACTACCCTACTAATCTTAAAGAGCTTTCAATTACAAATTCGTTTGGTGTACCTTCGTATGGACCTGGTGTCTGGAGTGATGACCTGACACATGCATTACAAGGAGCTGGTAAAGGTCAGCTACTTATTATGAGTGTTGTCGGGACTATCCGTGAAGGTATGACACCAACTGAGTACTATAACGACTTTGCCGTTGCCGCTCGTGAAGCAAAGGATGCGGGTGCACAAGTTATAGAGATTAACCTGTCGTGTCCTAATGTGGCGAGCGAAGGTGTTATTTGTTATTCGATCGATGCTGTCTATGAAATATGTCAATTAACAAAAAAAGCTATTGGAGACGTACCACTCATTATAAAAGTCGGCTATTATGCTCCTGAACAGCAAGAACTTCTTGAACGCATCGTTGAAAAGGTCAGTCCTTACGTCGCTGCCATTAGCTCAATTAATACCCTCGCGGGTGAAATCGTTAATGCTGACGGTAGCCAGGCGCTTCCTGGCAAAGGACGACTTCGTAGTGGTATCTGCGGTGCAGGTATAACATGGGCAGGACTTGATATGGTTAAACGACTCGACACATTAAGACGCGAAAAAGACTACAGCTACGAGATTATTGGCGTTGGTGGTGTTATGAGTCCAGCTGATTTTAATGAATACCGAGATGCAGGCGCTGACCTTGTACAATCTGTGACAGGAGCAATGTGGAATCAGTATCTGGCGCGCGATATAAAAGCTAGTCTTTAAGTACGCGGCCTGATCCAGGTTGTGCGAGCACTTTTCCGTCTTCGAATACAAGCTTGCCACGAATAAAGACTTTCTTTACTTTGCCGTTCACTGTCTGTCCAGCAAATGGTGACCAGCCGCATTTTGTCAGGAGCTCTTCGTTCTTGATGACATATTCGTCTAAGTCAACCTCGATATAGGTATCGTCACTTGTCGGAAGGTTAAAAATTCGAGCAGGTGTCGTAAAACACTTGTCTATGATTTGTTCGCGTGTAATCTTGCCTTGCTTCTCTGCTGTCAATAATAGTGGCAACGTTGTTTCGAGCCCTGGGACACCGTGCGCTCCAGCTTGCTTCTCTTCGTCTGTATGAGGCGCATGGTCAGACTCAAAAATATCAATGTCATCTAAATGTTCCCACAAATACTCCTGGTCTTCTTTTGTTTTGAGTGATGGTAACATGTCACCGTAGACGCCAAGGCGGTCAAGATCTTCATTCGTGAGGAATAGATGGTGTGGACAGACGCCGCATGTCACTGGTAGGCCCTGTCGCTTGGCAGCAATGATCTTCTCTAGGATTGCCTTGCTGGGCATATGACAGACGTGCACAGGGCGATCGAGACCCTGCAATGACTCAATGGCAATATCAATAACATCTTCCTCAACATGTAGTAACACAACGCTTTCTTTTGGCCAGGCAGCGTATATCTCACGAAGGTGCTTGGCGTCGAGCAAATAACCGCCTGTGGTGTTATTAAGGTATAATTTGAGCCCAATAGCAGATTTAGCGGCCTCTTCAAACGTGTCTAGGTTATCGCCAAGTGATCCATAGTGAAAACCAATGTCTGACACGATCTTTTTATGCGCTATATCACGCTTTTCTTGTAGCCGCTCAATGGTCGTAATAGGTTGTGCATTGTTGGGCATATCAACAACAGTCGTAAAGCCTCCAGCAAGAGCAGCGCTTGTCCCAGTCGTAAAATCCTCTTTGTCGGTTTGCCCAGGATCACGTAAGTGAACATGAATATCAATTAGTCCTGGCATGCGAATAATGTTACTCATAATGCGCGTCTCCCCTCGAGTGCGTGTGTTAATGTAATCTGATCTGCGTACTCCAAGTCTACTCCTACAGGAATACCACGAGCAAGTCGGGTCATCTTGACGTCGATACCCTCATCGTTGATATGGCGCTGTAAAAAGAGAGCAGTCGACTCGCCCTCGACGCTGGCATTGGTGGCGATAATGATTTCCTCTACCTCATCTTCAACAAGTCGTTTCAAAAGCTCTGGTATGTGCAGTTGTTCAGGTCCAACGCCGTCAATAGGACTAATAGCACCGCCTAGGACGTGGTACGTGCCATGAAATTGTCCTGTGCGTTCTAAGGCGATGATATCAAGAGGTTCTTCAACAACGGCAACGAGCTTTTTGTTGCGATCACTGTCTGTATACAGACTAGATACATCTTCGTCTGCATCAATCAAGGCAAACGTGACAGGACAACTTTTTACACCTGAATGAAGCTTGTTGATTGCTTGGGATAGTTTGTCGCTTGTTCGAGCATCAGCTTTCAACAAAAAGTAAGCGTACCGTTCGGCGGTACGGGCGCCGACACCAGGTAGTTTGCCTAGCTCGTCGATCGCTTCAACAAGCGCTGAGGGGAGAAGCTGTGCCAAAGTGAATCCCTATAGTCCCAGGCTACCGAGGCCACCCATTAGAGGCTTCATCTTCTCGGCTGCTACTTCTTGTGCCTTAGCAAGTCCGTCGCGAATAGCAATTTCGATCCAGTGTTCAAGTTCACCAATATCTTCAAGGTCAACTTGTTCAGGATCAATCTTGATACTTTTGATTTTTAGTTCGCCTGTTACTTGAATAACAACAGCGCCATCGCCTGCCTCTACTTCAATGATTTCCTTTTTTAGTTCACTTTGTGCTTTGCGCAGTTTGTTTAACATCTTTACTTGGTCAAATGCCATAATGATCTCCCTCTATTAACTAGGGTCTATTATACGTTACTCTTAGTTCCTTTTATAGATATAAAAGCGATCGGCGTTCTCGGCATTTGAGGATGTTATGATTTTTTCGATACTGACACCTGTAACGCTACCTTTTAGGTCTCGTGTTGCGGTAAATGTATCTGTAAGAGGAGCCGCTGTGCTAACCTGCAAGTTTTTACGATGCGCGGCGACTACTTGGTAAAAAGCGAGCTGATCAGTACTCACCACTAGTTGCTTTGTATCATCAGGTAACAACGATAAATCCTGAGAGAAATTAGGTACTGTGGACGGGTCGTAATGATAGCCATAGACATAGCGCTCAAGGCCCGATAGTACGAGCACGCCAACCAAAATAACCAGAGGGACAAGCCCAGCGAGCCGTGCGTAAGGATTCAGAGGGAATAGCTTGTACCAATAGCCCAGCAAACTTTCAAGTCCTGTTGCAAGGAGTAAAACGAGCGGTAAGAACGTGACGCTTGTGTAGCCTGGGTTCGTCACGAGTACTGGTATCAAACACGCTAACCAGATGATAATCAAGTAACTCTGTGTACTTTCACGCGTCCGAATCAGCTTATAGACCCCAAATGCAATAATGAGCATTGATCCTAGTCCAAAGACTGGTGTCATGAGTCCTGTGGTACTTTGGAGGGCAAATCCAAAGTATTGCTGTGCAAGGATCTGAAGGTTGCCTATGATGTCAGGCATTGTCGATGGAATACCAAGAATGGTGAGTCCAAGCTCTGGGTTTCTAAATACACCGATAATTAGTGGTGATGCAATCAAGATGCCAAGCAAAAATGCCCCTGCAAGACGGGGTTTTGACAATTGGCGAAGAATAAAGCGTAGGTGCGGGTGCAGTACTGCCGCAATAGCCAATGCTATCAAAGCATAGATACTGAGTGGCGTATAAAGACTCAGTGCAGCTACCACAAAGAACAGTACTTTCCATAATGTTCTATATTTCACTCTCTTAGCGATAAGAGTGCCCAGCAGAAGCAATAACACTGACCACAGCACATACAGAATACTTGGCGTCCCATTTTGTCCGATAAACAAGAATTGTCCCGTTGTTATAGCAATAATCGAGGCCAGGACAGCTATATTAGGCTTGAACCATCGCTGTAGTAAAAGAATTAGACCAAGCGCAGAAAGGAGCGCCAGTACGAGAGAAGGTAGTTTGATACTGAAGTCGCTGACGCCAAATGCATTGATACTAGCCATTTGTAACAAGTGAAATGGGAGGTTGGTGATAGCCAAGCTTTCAAATTGCGTACCATTGATGCCAGCCGTTTTGACAACAGCATCCATTTCTCGAGTTGATATGCCCCCAGGTGTGTAGAGCCCAGCGAATAGCAGTAGTCCAACAAGAAGAAGACCGATGAGTCCATACCCTATCCAGTAGCGAAAACGATAGACGTAGAAGGACGTAAAATCTATACCCATATATTGTACTGATTATACCACGATGATTATTCGTGTTTGCGATCAAGAGACATAAAACGCAGTCGTTCAGGGTGGAAGTACAGTTCGATCTTGCCCGTGGGTCCGTTACGGTGCTTCGCGATAATAAGGTCAGTCAGATTTTCACGCTCTGTTTCGGGATTGTAGTAGGCTTCACGATAAATGAACATCACGATATCGGCATCTTGCTCAATCGATCCCGATTCACGCAGGTCAGCGAGCTGTGGAATCTGCGGGCTTCTCGACTCTACCGATCGAGACAACTGACTCAGTGCAATCACGGGGACATTGAGCTCCCTGGCAACTAACTTGAGGCCACGACTGATCTCGCTCACCTCTTGCACGCGGTTACCATTGTCACGTCCGCTCCCCTGCATCAGCTGCAAGTAGTCAATAATGATAAGGCCTAAAGGATGCTCGTGCATGGCTCGGCGCGCTTTTGTTCGAATCTCAAGAACAGTCATACCAGGCGTGTCATCAATATAGATAGGTGCTTCTGCCATCTCACCCATTGCTTCAGATAGCTTTGAGAAATCATCATCTGACAGGTTTCCTGTGCGTATATTCCAAGCATCTACTCCTGATGCATCAGCTAACATACGGTCAACTAGTTGTTCTTTGCTCATTTCGAGGCTGAAAAAGAGAACAGGCTGTTTTGCGATAGTCGCTACGTTGTATGCCAGGTTTGTGACCAGCGTCGTCTTGCCCATCGCAGGTCGTGCAGCCAAAATAATCAGATCGCTACGCTGAAGGCCAGCTGTCATATTATCCAGATCACGATACCCCGTACGCACACCACGAAGTGTTCCCTTATTGCGGTGCAACTCTTCCATACGGTCAAAGCTTTCGGTGAGGATACTTTCAATACTCACAAGGTCTTGTTTGAGTGATTGGTCACTCACACTAAATAGTTCGGCTTCGGCCTTTTCAAGCAATTCCTGAGTCGTTGTGTCTTCGTTATAGCCGAGTTCTGATATTTCACCACTTGCCTTGATGAGTCGTCGTCTGACGGCTTTTTGTGCGACTAGTTCAGCGTACGCTTCAGCATGAGCGGCGGTTGGTACGTAGTTTGTGAGTTCTGTCAGATAGGCTGAACCGCCAACAAGCTCGACCTCATTTTTACGCTTGAGTTCGTCTGTGAGCGTTAGCAAGTCGACAGGTTTATGCTTTTCGTATAAGCGCATCATACCCGAGTAAATAATGGCGTGACGCTTTTCATAAAAGTCCTTTGCAGTAACATGTTCAGAGATATCAGCGAGTGTTTCTTCGTCAATCAAAACAGCACCGAGTAAACTTTTCTCGGCGTCCAGGTTTTGTGGCGGAACTTTCCCTGCGGGAATTTCTTTAGCGCTCATCCTCTACTACTACCTCTTCTCCTCCGCCCATAATAGCAGCTACTGAGGCTGCTTGGCTATCTTTGGGAGGAGGCGCTGTGGGTATTGTGTGGATATTCAGTCCATAAATTCCTACTTCATCAAGAGCTTTATAGAGGAGACTATTGTACTTCACATCATCCAGTTTTTTCTTATAAAATTTGTTTCCCGTGTACAGTGTAAGTACTTGTCCTTCAAGCTCATAATGACATTTCGAGAGTACGCTGTACACCGCGACGTAGTTAATGCGTGTCTGTTCGACAAAGGCATTCCAGTCAAAGTCCTGCGCCACAGACGAACTATCGCTCTGTACCTTCTCATCCTTGCGTGCCACCTTGGGAACTACTTTTTCCTGGTGAATAGGCAGGGTTGGCTCCTCGGGTTTTACGTGCGTGGCTTTCTTTTCAAGTTCAGCGATTGTGGCGGTTACTTCTAGCACAGGAGCAGCCAACGCGACGGACTTTGGAACTGTTTTTGGTGTTGCCGCAGTACCGAGTACACTCAGGAGCTTCAGATCTGGTTGAGGGCTCTTTGCCACGTCAAGCAGTGCATCAAGAAGAGGTAAAAAATGCGGTGTATCGACGATACGTTCGCGGACACGTTGCGTCAACTGACTAGATAGCACGACCCCACTAATACCTTGGTTAAATGCGGTATCTAACAGTTGCACCAATTGAGGAACATCGTGCTCTTCAACACTCGCAAGCAGGTCGTCAATAATCTTTTTAGGGGCTAAGCCAATAGACGTCTCAATCAGTGTGGTCGTGATACCTGTCTTACTGTCGACGATGCTTGCAAGTTGATCGAGTAAGCTAATACTATCACGAAAACTTCCATCACCTCTCTGCGCGATGAGCTGGAGTGCGTCATCGTTAACGGTAATCTTTTCAGCGTCCGCAATGAAACGGAGATGTTTTACCGCGTCAGCAGTACTAATCGATCGAAAGCTGAAACGTTGAGTACGGCTAATGATTGTTGCAGGCAGTTTATCGACGTCTGTTGTCGCCAAGATAAACACAACATGTTCGGGTGGTTCTTCTAGTGTTTTCAGGAGGGCGTTAAACGCAGCTTTAGACAGCATATGAACTTCATCGATTATGTATATTTTCTTACTCGCCGAGACGGGAGCAATTTGAACCTTTTCGCGTAGGTCGCGAACATCTTCAACGCCGTTATTACTGGCTGCATCTATCTCAATGATATCTAAATGAGTAGTAGCTTCGTTGTATGGAAGGCCGTTTATTTCATGAGCAAGGATGCGCGCTATTGAAGTTTTGCCAACACCTCTAGGCCCTGTCAGCAAATAAGCATGCGAAATACGGCCTTGTTTGAGCGCCTGCGACAGAATGTCAGTGACATGTGACTGACCTACAACTTCATCGAGCGTTTTACTACGATACTTACGATACAGTGCTCGTGACATGTTTGTATTACCCTACTCCCTGACTCTCTTATGTCTGACTGCAATTATACGCTCGTTATGAGAGTGATATTGCCGTCTTTTTTACACTTTTTGTTTTCACCTCTGTGATGTCCTTATAATAACGCTTGAGGTTAGTCTGCGCAAGTATAATATGAAACTATTTTTTCAAAAGCGGGTTGCGACGGAGCGATGGATTGGTTGAATGGCGGCGAAGGACTTTGGCGATTGATCGAGTAGTCTGCCTCGCATCTGCTTCTCTTGCGTGATCGACGCTATAGAGTGTGGCTGTCTCTATGGGGCCTGCGTCAAGCATTTGCTCTACGTGTGCTAGTTGGTGAATCATCTGAAGACCTCGCATTGCTGGGGAGGTGTCAGCCGTCGAGAGTAATACGATTGGAGATCCTTCGACGGTTCGCGGTATTACAACTGGACCATCGTCACTATCTTTTTCGAAATGTGTCTGAATCCGTGCCGAAAACGTTCCAGCAGGATATCCGTTAAGTCCAAGTGGATGGTTACTGCCAGAGAACGATCTTTGCAGGGTTTGGTTAACTGCTCCAATGCGCCCAGCATCAACAGGAGAGCCAATGCCTTTGGCGAATGTTGTAAATGCATCTTTTTGCCTGGCATGCATTGTCGGCATTGAACTATCCAGGACTACCTCCTCATCAGAGTTAAGAGCAAAGAGCGGGATTGATTGGTCGTTCATGTGCCTATTCTGAGGCCGTATACGATTACCCGACATGTTCGGCACGTAGAAGTAAGAGTCCATGATGTGCAGCGACTGAACAGCCCATTCCCCTAAAGGGTGTGCTGAAATAGATGGATCACGCAACATATCTGTAGTGACTTGAAGTGTCTCATCAATGACTTTATGACGTCGTCGTTCGGATTCTGCAATAAAAGAGACCATTATATATTATAATAACACAAAATAAAGAAAATAGCTAGAGGGCTGCTTCGACAGCTGCCCACTCTGCTTCTGGGTTATCGGCAGGAACGATAATTGTCACCTGGTCTCCTTCGGCAATACGGAAGTATGTCACGCTAGCAAGAAGGATACGGTACTCATGACCGTTTGCTTCAACAAAATAGGCTCCGTCGTGCTGGACCAATGTACCGATAATCTGCTTGCGTTCAGTTGGACCAATTTGCTTGTAAATGAAACTACCGTCATCAGCGATAGTAAGTTTTAGGATGTCACCTTCCACGAGCTTTGATTTACTGGCATAGTTTGCAGGTACTGGGTATTCTTTGCCATCAGGGCCAGCCATCTTTTGGCCGTCAAATACTCCTTCCACAACTTTACCTGTTGCTTCGTCAGGGTGAGATGAACGTGGTGTTAATACCGTGCCGTCATCACCAATGATACTAATAAGTAGTTCTTTGGCTGCTGCTAGATTTGTTTCGGCTTCTTGAATAAGCGAATGTAAACGCTTTACTTGTTTTTCTGGTAATTCAGACATGGTAACTCGCAATTTCCTTTTGTCTATTTTTGGGTGGTATTACCATTATATATACCAACCAAGCGTTATTTTGTCAATCATCGCTCAATTCTTTGGCTGCAATGGATTATCCTTTGTTCAGCTCATTTTCAGGTTTGATCACTTTAGTCATGCATTTATCCACATTGTTTTATGAGGTAGACATCAAAATGTTGTATATTTTGCCTATAAAATACCGCCCTATAATGGGCGGTATTTTACGGGTTGGTTCACAGGATCGAATGTATATGTAATTAGCTAAGTTCGACAGTTGCGCCTGCTTCTTCAAGCAGTTTCTTTGCAGTTTCAGCTTCGTCTTTGCCAATCTTTTCTTTGACTGGTGCAGGTGCGCCGTCAACGATTGCTTTTGCTTCACCAAGCCCAAGCCCAGTGATTTCTTTAACAGCCTTGATGACTGCAACTTTCTGAACACCAGCATCTTTCAATGTGACAGTGAATTCAGATTTTGCGTCTTCAGCAGGTGCTGCTTCCCCTGCAGCTGCAGGACCAGCAACAGCGACAGCTGCAGCAGCTGGCTCGATGCCGTATTCATCCTTAAGGATGTTCTTTAGTTCGTTTACTTCAAGTACAGTAAGCTTTGTAAGCTCTTCTGCGATTTTCTTAATGTCAGCCATAATAGCCTCCTTGTTAGTTACTTAATTGATTAATTGGTTGCTTTAGCAGATACACCATCCAAAAGATTGTGTAAATTGCCAGACAGAGCGTTCGTGATGTCGTGTACTGGTGAAAGTAGCTGTGCGACAACTTCGGCGATGAGTTGGTTCTTGCTTGGAAGTCCAGCAAGTGCCTTTACCTCATCAGCACTCAGTAGTTTGCCTTCACCAGAAAACGCACCAGCAAATGCAAGTTGTGGATGCGTTTTTGCAAACGTATTCAATACTTGAGCTGGAGCTACCTCATCGGTGCTGCTAATCGCGTACAGTAACTGTCCAGTAAGGGCTGATGTGTCGATGTCTTTGTAAGTCGGGATAGACTCTAAAGCAACACGGACCAATCGGTTCTTAACGACGGTAATAGTAACGCCAGCTTCACGTGCTGCACGACGAAGTTCTTGGATGTCGGCAACATTGAGGCCTTGGTAGTAGGCAAAAACTGCCATCTTTGAAGATGAAAGTGCTTCACTTAGCTCTGCAACCAAAGTGTTCTTTTTATCGCGGGTTATAGCCATGTGATAAAAATCCTTTCTTTGATTTAATGTTCATTCGATCCTAATTGTGAACGTACCGACATGGGCAGCTGAGGCAAAAGAAAAAGTCTTTGGACCTCGCACTGCCAAAGACTCTAACGAAAAATGTATGTTTTACATGATCCTCGGTAGCTGATTAAGCGTTTGACTAACTCATTCGCGGCTACTGTCTTTGGTAATGTCTAACGGTAGTATACCAAAGGTGTTGAGTTGTTGTCAATATTAACATGGCGCTAGCTGTGGGGTACATACACAATCATGCACGCCAGCGCTAGCGCAGGTAGAAAATGGACGAGAAACCCTATATAATATATATTCGTCCCTTTTGCAAACAGAGCAAAATGGATACGACAGAACCGAAATCCGGAACTGTTAGAGAGGAACACATGAACGCGCAACGAGCCAGGACTGGCGTGCCACACAACCGACAGTGGACGCCCCTGGACTACGCCGCCAGGGACATTCGCTTCAAGGTGGTGACGGACAGTTTCGTCAGCATCGCTGAGTTCGACAAGGCTGTCGATCGTGCGGTCAGGGCGGGCAAGTACGACGAGGTCACCTTCCGAATCAGTCTCTGCTACCAGCTCAACGGTCCCGACTACACCATGCGCCAGCGTGCGACGATGACGTCGCCCGTTCAGGTGATGGCACTTCGCCGATGGACCACGCTCGACCACGCAGCCAACGATATCCGTCGTCAGCTCACCGCGCGTCGGGTCAGGACCAGCAAGGAGTACGGCGCTCTGCTGAGAAGCTACATCGACGCTGGCAACGACGCGAAGGCTCTCAGGAAGGCCATCAAGGCCAACTTGCAGGACTACTACGACGCGAAGGCGCTGGAGAAGCTGGTCGCACGATCGGCTGTGTTCAAGCGAGCGTTCGACGCACGCTACTAGCGGTCGAAGGGCGGGGTCGGTACGTATGTATCGCCCCCGCTCACCTGCGTGAACCCTCTCATCAACGAGCCTCGTGCCCTGCCGTAATGGATGTGGGCAGAGGCTCCTTTCACTGTTTATAAATGCGAACGAATTTCTTGTTGAATCGCGTCAACTGATTGATGCGCATTGATTGTCATAATGTCGCGTTCAGCCGCAAACTGTATATACCCACTTTGCATTGCTTGTTGAAAGTCTTCTGGCTTTGATTCGAACGTATCTAAATCATGCTCAGCAGGTCGTTGTCCAATTCGTGAGTCTCTGGCGGTTTCGTCCTCTATCGTCAAAATGAAAATGTGGTCGGGTGAAAGGTAATCCGCGTCAACATTATCTTTGGTGTAGTCAAGAATTTTCTGTACGTCGATACCTTCGCCATAGCCTTGATAGGCAACTGTTGATATGTAGTTACGCGCGGCGATCACCCACGTACCCGCATCAAGAGCTGGTTTAATCGATTGTAACCATGCGGTTCGCCTGGCTGCGGTAAATAGCATCACATTTGTCCAAGGGTCGCGTGCTAGTGATCCGTCTTTAATAATATCTCGTAACTTATCTGATAAAGGATCTCCGCCTGGTTCTTGAATGACTAAAACGTTATGTCCTTGTTCAGTGACATACTGTTTTAATAACTCTAATTGGGTTGATTTGCCTGTACCATCTGCTCCTTCAATGACAATATACTTGCCCGCAGACATCACTTCATTCCTTTTGGTAATAGGTCGATAACGGGAGCTGGCTTGCGAGAATCCTTGTATGCACGAGGGAGCATTTGGTCAGGACTCCATGTACGAATCAGCTCCTCCAAGTCTGAAGTGTGTTGATATTTACCGCTAATACCGTCACGACCATCACTATAATCGCCCTCGACTGGACCAGTCTTGTGAAAGATTAATTGTCCGATGCGTTCACCAACAGGTAGTACCACTGATTCGTGCTGGTTCAAGTTATAGATTTCAAGTGTAATTCGGTTAATATACCCTGGATCGATCCAGCCCGCATCAAAGCAAACGGCTACACCATTACGTCCCCAGCTACTTCGTGATTTGACCTCACTCGCGCCGCCATGAGCTCGTATCCCTATGAACTCGTGTGTGTGTGCCAAAATGCGTTCCCCTGGCTGTAAAACGATAATAGGGTGGTCTTCGGGAATATTTTCAAATAGCTCATAACCGTTTTTTTGGCACCATTCTTTGTGAGGAATTGCCTCTAAAGGGCCTTTAAAGTAACGATCAACGTCTGTCTTAACAAAAGGGTTATAAACACGTGATTTCTCTTCGTATTCTTGCTTGTAAAAAT
The DNA here is from genome assembly GCA_947084875.1 of uncultured bacterium. Classification (GTDB taxonomy): domain Bacteria; phylum Patescibacteriota; class Saccharimonadia; order Saccharimonadales; family Saccharimonadaceae; genus UBA1547. The sequence goes on along the minus strand of CAMTUF010000002.1, from coordinate 19,334 downwards.
AGTGACCAAGTGTGAAGTCTAAACTTGCCTCTGACACATAACGCTCATTGAACGGTACGCAGACGATTGTTCCATCTTTAATTGCAGCCTTAATCTCGGTATTACTGTAGACACTCACGCCGATTCGTTCTCCCCTATTTGAGCTATTTAGTACTCTGATTGTACCATGTGTCGCGACTCTGCTACCATAAGAGCATATGAAAAGTATCATTGTCGCATTTGATAGAAACCGTGGAATTGGTGCCGCTAACGATCTGTTATGGACTCGAGATTTACCTGCGGACTTGCGCCATTTCAAAGAAGTAACGACTGGCCACAGTATTATTATGGGGCGAAAAACATATGAGTCACTTGGTCGACCATTACCGAATCGCCAGAACATCGTCATCAGTCGCGATGTAGAGTCAGTCGAGGGATTTACTGTGGTGCGGAGTCTAGACGAGGCCTACGACGCCGCAACGAGTGACGACGTGTATATTATTGGTGGTGGTCAAATTTATCAACTCGCACTTGATACAGTCGATCAACTCCTTGTTACGGAAGTTGACGAATCTTTTGCAGCCGAGGTGTTCTTTCCTGAAATTGACCCCGCCACTTGGCAAGAGGTCAGTCGGGAACACCACGATAGCGATGAAGCGAACAAATATAACTACGACTTTGTTGTATATATACGTCGCTAGACGGCGATTGGCGCTTTAATCGCAGGATAAGGATCATAATCAAGTAATTCGATATCATCGAACGTAAAGTCGTCGATAGTTTTGACCGCTGGATTTAGCCGTAGTTTTGGTAGAGGACGAGGTGTGCGCGAAAGCTGCTCATCAACCTGTTCTAAATGATTAAGGTATATATGCGTATCCGCCAACGTATGCACAAACTCGCCAGGTTCTAGATCAGTGACCTGGGCTACCATACTCAGCAGTAACGAGTATGAGGCAATGTTAAATGGAACGCCCAGGAATGTATCTGCACTACGCTGGTAAAGTTGCAGATCAAGTTTGCCGTCACGAACGTAGAACTGGAACATATTATGACAAGGTGGCAGACCGCCAATACGAACAATCTCGTCAATTTCGGCAACATTCCATGCGCTAACGATGTTGCGGCGTGAATCGGGATTAGTTTTAATCATATCGATTGCTTTTGCAATTTGATCAATACTTCCACCGTTGCCATCGGGCCAGTGACGCCACTGTACGCCGTAGACAGGCCCAAGATCGCCCCACTTCACAGCGAACTCGTGATCCGATGCTACTTTAGCGATAAAGTCTTTTATGCCCGTCTGCCACTGCTCACTTGACGAGTCTGGTACAGGTTGTTTGTTGGCTAGCAGGTACGCTTTATACGGCCACTCGTCCCATATGTGAACATCGTTTTTGGCAAGATATTCGATATTCCCGCTACCCTGCAAGAACCACAGAAGTTCATGAATAACACTTCGCATAAATAGTTTTTTAGTTGTAACAGCAGGAAAACCTTCGGATAAATCATAGCGCAGCTGCCGTCCAAATACGCTAATCGTACCTGTACCTGTTCGGTCAGTTTTTTGTATACCATTCTTTTTTATATCTTGGAGTAGATCAAGATACTGTTTCATATGTCCCCCGTTCCTTAGTAATTCTAGTATGACATAAGAGGACTATTTTTGCATATTGTATAAAATACCGCCTCAACTGAGGCGGTATCGAAGCCTTTACTGTGTGTATTAGTTCGTAACGTTTTCAACCTTGATGCCAGGACCTTGAGTGGTACTGATGCTGGTTGATTTAACGTACGCAGACTTGATGCTGGTTGGCTTTTGGCTTTGCAAGCTGTCAAAGAAGGCTTTCGCGTTCTCAGCAAGCTTCGTTGCACCAAAGCTTACTTTGCCAATTGAAAGGTGAACAATCGCCTGTTTGTCGACGCGGTATTCAACTTTACCAGCTTTTGCTTCTTGGGTTGCTTTCGCAACGTCAATTGCTACTGAACCACTCTTTGGATTTGGCATAAGGCCGCGTGGACCAAGCAGACGTGCATACTTACCAAGACGAGGCATGTATGCAGGGGTTGCGATCAGTACGTCGAAGTTAACCTCTTCTTTATCAAGCTGCGCGAGAAGTGTCTCGTCGCCAACAATGTCGGCGCCTGCTTTTGTAGCTGCTGCATGATCGGTTTCAGGTGCGAATACCGCAACGCGAATTTTCTTACCAGTACCGTTCGGCAAAGACACGGTAGCACGGATATTTTGGTCGGCCTGACGTGGGTCAACGCCAAGCTTTACGTGTACTTCAACACTTGCGTCAAATTTGCTTGGACTTGTTTTTGTTGCAAGTTCAAGTGCATCTGCAAGGCTGTATACAGTATCCTTTTCAACAAGTTCAGCAACCTTTCGGTACGCTTTACCACGTCGTTCAATAAGTGGGCGCGTTACAGGTCGTGGACCTTTTGTTGACGATGCAACCGCTTCATCAGATTGAGGTGAGGTATCACCTACTTCTTTGCGTGCTTCTTTTTCGGCTTTTGCTTCAGCTTCTGCTAATGCTTTCTCGCTTCGCTTACCTGCTTTGGCTGTTTTTACCTCAGCTACGTCTTCAGCGACTGCAATCTCAGATTCTGTTTCAACCATCGGTACAAATGCACTAATAGCTTCCTCGATTTCGGTAATAGTATTTTTATCAGTCACTTCAAGACCTAGTTTCTTTGCTTCTTCCAATAGTTCGGCTTTCTTTGCCATAGGTGGTAACCCTTTCTGTGGTGCAAACGGCTGTTTAGGCCTCCCAACATTGATTTGTATAACATTTATTATAGCAGATTTGTGCCCTAGAGGCAATTACTATTTGATGATTAGGTATTTTAGGATACAATGACGACATTTATGGCAAATTCAATGGACGTTATTAGACCGTTTGCGGAGTGGGTTGAAGCACACTCTGCAGATATCCAGTTAATGGGAGGTATTGGTTCTGCTGCGCTTGCAGATATAGACACAGTTATCGATGTAAATGCCAGAGAGGTTATTGTCCCCGATGGTTTTGAACTACCAACACAAAGAAATAACGGTACGCTACGTGATCTTGATGTGTTGGTAAAATCGAGTTCACGTGATGATATTGGATTTGTAGAGGCAGCCGTTGCGGAGACTGTCGGAGAAGACCTTGAGCATTCAGTATTTGGTTTTAAGAGTGCAGACGCATTACAACGAAGAATTGATAATCCATTAGGTTTCGTGGCATTCAAGACTTTTTTGTCTGATCGGTATGAATATTCCGACGGAATGGTGAAGTCTCTCGTGCCATTCAGTGTTCCTGTTGACCCCGATAGTCTTGAAACATGGTCACTTGTGACAAAAGACATGCGTATTCCTATCCCACACCCTGCAATGTCGGCAATTAATTACACTAACCGTTCGATCTCGGGTATTCGTCCAAAGGATAGAGCCAAGCTAGCTATAGTCATAGAAAGTAGTTTTGCCAAAGTGCCACAACTCAAAGAATGGGCAATCGATGGGCCAGGTCGTGAACAGGCCATATTAGGCTATCTGCTTCGTTCACTGACGCCGCGTAAAGATCACAGCGATCCACTGGGAATGGGAATGGGTGTGCCCCTCACGCCTCAACAGCTTATCGAACAGTCTGCTTTCATGTATCCCGAACTCGATAAGGTAGTGCAACGTACGGTACTGGGCATGGCAATGTTTAAAGCAAGCGGATTATCTCTCTTTGAGTCTAACGCAACAATTGTTTCACTATGGCAATCTCACGGCGAGTCTCACCTGGACAGCGTCGTAAAAAACAATTAACCATTCAGCCCTTATAAGATGCAAAATAAAAATAGCCACTATCACGTGGCTATTTTTAAACGAACTCGATTACTCTTTTACTTCAACGCCCATTGAACGAGCGGTACCAGCGATTACTTTTACACGTCCTTCGACATCAATAGCATTCAACTGATCTTTTTTGAGCTCAGCAATCTCTTCAAGCTGCGCACGTGTGATTGTACCAACTTTTTCAGAGTGTGGTTTCGCACTACCCTTTTTAATCCCTGTTTTCTCGCGAATAAGGTCATCAACTGGTTGGCCAAGTGATTTCCATGCAAACGTGCGGTCTTCAAAGATTTGAAGGTGAACAATCACGTCCTTACCTTGCAAATCTTTGGTAGCGTCGTTAAATGGGTTGATGAAATCCATCATGTTAAGACCCCATTGACCAAGGGTAGATCCTACTGGAGGACCTGCAGTCGCGCGACCAGCAGGAATACGTAATTTAAGATTTCCGATAACTTTTTTTGCCATATACTTTTCTTTCTTGAACTAAATAATTGTGAAGCTTATTTAGTGCGTAACTGGGGTATTATACCTTACGAACCTGCAAAGCGTCAAGCTCGACAGGCGTATCACGACCAAACATACTGACCATGACCTTAATTTTACCTTTTTGAGTGTCAATCTCAGAAATAGCACCATCGAATCCCTTAAATGGACCGTCTGTAATACTGACAACTTCACCTGGTTCGAAGTCGATGTGGTGCTTAGGATCTTCAACCCCCATACGCTTTTTGATTTTGCTGATTTCACTGTCAGAAACTGGTGTTGGTTCTGTACCAGTACCAACAAAGCCAGTCACACCAGGAGTGTTTCGCACAATGTACCATGTTTCGTCAGTGAGCTTCATTTCAACCAACGCATAGCCTTGAAAAATCTTGTTTTCTACTACTTTACGTTTGCCGTTTTTGATTTGGATTTGCTTCTCTTTTGGTACCATAACGTCGAAAATTTTGTCAGCCATGTCGACTGCATTAATACGCTGACGAATGCTATCAGCTACTTTTTCTTCGTAGCCGCTGTATGTGTGAATGGCGTACCATTGACGGGTTGAATCGTATCGGTTTTGTGACATAGTTCCTCTTATCCTAAAATTATTTCAAACAAATATTTAAACAATACATCCAGTAGGAGTATTAAGACAACGAAAAAGGCAGTAAATAGCAAGACGGCTCCTGTCAGGCTCCATGTTGCTCGGCGATTAGGCCAACGAACTTGTCGTAATTCAAACCATGCCCCTTTGAAATAGCCTCCAAGTGCAACAAACGGAGCCAGTACCTTAGGTGTCGGGCGTTTTGATACTACCTTAGCTGATTTCTTTTTGGTAACAGTTTTTTTTACGATCGGTTTCTTTTGACTTGTAGCCACGGTTTACTCCCAATTTAAAAGTCTGCTGTGTGCAGACTGTCAATAGCTACTATAACGCGTCGATTTCAAACCGTCAACCATGGTATTATATGTCTAAATGGTTGAGCTTATTTTAATAGTTTTATATATACTAGTAACGCTAATAAGCGCATTCTTCGTTTTCAAGCTTCGATATGCATTCAAACATTTCAAAATGAAGCAATTCCTCAGCGAGCCAAGTATGCTTAGCGATATGCCAAGCGTGAGTGTATGTATTCCAGCGCGTAACGAAACTGATGCCATGACGCAGTGTCTGGAGCGTGTTATTGCCAGCACCTATCCCAAGCTTGAGGTAATCGTGCTTGACGATAGCTCCAAGGATAATACCTCCTATCTCATTAAGGCATTTGCTCACTCAGGAGTTCGTTTCGTAGAAGGTAGTGACTTACCTGAGGGGTGGCTTGGCAAGAACCACGCATTGCAAGGACTTCTTTCGGAGGCAAGTGGTTCTCTCGTGCTCTTTATGGATGTTGATACACATATTAAACCCGATACCATCGAGCAACTTGTATCGTATATGCGCCAGGAAAAAGCCTCGATGATTTCTGTGCTCCCCGAACGACATGATGGATGGCGGTTTAGTGTACTTTTTAGTACATTACGCTACTATTGGGAGCTTCTGCTTCATACAACCTCAAAACCCGCTGCTTCAAGCAGCGCCTGGATGATCAACAGGCAGCAGCTCATTGAACAGTTTGATGGATTTAACGATATGAAACAGGATATTCAACCTGAAGCAACGATTGCTTCTGTATTTGCAAAGAAGAATCAGTACAGTTTTCTCATCAGCACTCCGTTAATCGGGGTGTCCTATGAAAAAAAGTGGTTATCGCAAGTCGATACAAGTATTCGTTTGTTGTACCCTATCTTTGGAAAAGCATGGTATAAATCACTTGCTACAATTTTGTTTTTTACGTTATTGAACTTACCAACAGTTTTTATTATTGAAGGGCTTGTTGATGGATGGTCAATCGTCCACACTGCTGCAGCGTGGCAACTAAGCGTATTTGTCGCTCTTTATGGCGTGTATCTTGGTGCTGTATGGAAAAGAGGTTGGTGGGCTGGAGCTCTTCTCTGGCCTTATATAATCGGACAGGAGCTTGTTCTGCTAGTGTGTAGCATCAATAGTTACCGACGCGGAATTGTCACCTGGAAAGGTCGCCCTATTGCCGTTACTCCTACTTCTTTACAGGTAAAGAAAAACTAAACGTCGATCCGTGGTTTAAGCGACTCGTGAGCTCAATCTTTGTACCAATCTTGTGTGCTAATTTGGTTGCGACGTACAATCCGAGTCCTGTACCACTGGTCTCGCGAGTACGGTAGTCCTCGCTGCGGTAAAACTTCTGATAAATTTTGCCCTGATCCGATTTGCTGATACCAATACCTGTATCTTTTACTGAGAATTTTATTTCACCAAGCTTTTGCTTTACATTAATAGTAACTGTGCCCTCTTTGGTATATTTGATGGCATTGGTAATAAAGTTTTGCAACATCTCCTCTAGGTATAGTCGACTTGTACTAACGTGCCCTAGGGTCGCGCCTAGATCAAGATTCAAATGAAGACCTTTGGCAGAAGCCTCTTTGCTGTATTCATCGTGTAGTTTGTGTATCATTTCTCGAACATCAATGTCTTCAGGCGTCGCAGCAACACCTCTCTCGGCACGTGATAGCGTACTGAGGTCATTTACCATCTTTGCAAGGTATACAATTTGATCATGGGCCATATTAACAGCGTCTGTGAGCATGGCCTTCGTGTGATCAGGGTGCTGCATCATGACCTGAACGTTAGATATGGTACCTTCAACGATAGTGATAGGTGTACGTAACTCATGACTCACGACGCTAATAAATTCATCTCGCTCTTCTTCGAGGCTTTTTGATTTAGTAATATCGCGCATAATAATAATGTAGCCGTCATGTGTCTCCGCTTTTTTAGAGCGACTGTAACTACTTCTAATAGGTGAATAGGTTACTCCAAGTCGGATTTTTTCACCGTCCTCATAAGAAAAATTGAGGTCCTCACGATTCACTGTAGCTTTTGTTGACTTTAGTTCATTAAATAGGCTAATCGGTTTGTCTGACTGATCAACCAGCTTCAACAGCTCGTCAATATGTCTTCCATTAAGACTCTCGTTAGTATCCAGTAGGCTAAGGCTAGATGCGTTATAAACTGTGACGACACCGTCCTTATCTGTGCTCAAAATAGCATCAGCTAAATTATTTACAATAGTAAGTACCCTATCACGTTGTAATGTCTCTTCTCTTTTGCTGAGAAGCAACTCTGCTCGATCTACTTCTTGCGAACGAGAAATACTGAGTGTCACAAGTCCACTGAGGATAATAGCTACCAACGTCACCAAATCATATTCAACAGTTATAAAGCTTGTATCGTAGAAAAAGTATATATCAGCTGCGACGATACAAATGAACCATAATATACTTAAATTGACACCGCTTTTTGAAAAATAGATATTGTTCGCCAATATCAACAGTATCCAAAACGCCGCAAATGGTGTTGCTACACCCGACACAAACAACAAATAAGCGCCCGCAAGCAGGTGGTAAGCAATGAGGCGCATTGCGGAATCGCGTTTTGTTTTGCTTTTATCTATAAACTGCAAAATCCCAATCCAAAGCCACCAAAACGATATTGCAAAGAAAGGTATATCACCAAAGTAGTGAAGGTTATCAGCCTCGCCTGTGCGCACATAAAAGCCGTACACAATAAGAATAATTGGAACAATCAAACCTGCCCAGCGAATGGCTTTCGCAGCTTGCGGCGTGTAACTCGGTCCACCCTTATACATCTTATGCTTGATTATACATCCTGGAAGGTGAAATTTATATAGACGGATTTTCTTGCTTTAACGCACGTCGATGAACACGATAATCAGGATCGGCGACTTCAACAAGCTCCCAAAATTCTTTGCTGTGATTCATATTTCGTGTGTGTGATAATTCGTGGATAATGACATAATCGATTAACTCAAAGGGCAGTTTCATAAGTGCAATGTTGAGGCTGATAGTACCTGTACTGCTGCAGCTCCCCCATCTACCGCTTGCATGTGAGAACCGCACTTTTTCGTAGTGTAATCCCAATTGTGTCGATAAATACGATAGGCGTTTTGGAAGGTAACTCTTTGCCTCGAGTCTGAGTGCAGCAATGACTGCATTTCGCATCTCACGTACAGCCGTAGGGTCTGTCGGCGATACATTGCTAGGTAGCAAAGCAAGGATACGTTGACCTTGGCGAGTGACCTTAGGCTCTGCCCTATCAACGTTTTCAATATATAAAGTATGGCTCTTTCCAATTTTCATACCATTTGTGTAAGTCACGTTTGGTTGAGCCTGGGTAAGAATTGATCTGAGTTCTGTTCGCGATGATTTCAATAGTCTTTTTAACAGGAATACGGGTGCATACAGAGGTAAAGATGCTCTTAGCGTGCCATCGGGAGCAACACGGACACGTATTTGCGTCGCACGAGCGCTACGCCTGACAGTTATTTTACCGAATTCTTCATCTTGAATGATCATACAAATGACCTTTCTTTAGCGAACAACTATATGACGTCCTACAGCAGTACGGGCGCTCGGTGTCTCTGCCTTTTCTACCCTGCCTTCCGCAAGACGTTTCAGAACAATTTTCAACTGACTTGCGTATGTGTGTTTACCACTAATAACAACAGCACGCTCGCTGACGTTAGGTGGTGTAAATCGTTTTACTATCGTATCAAACTCATCTGGTGTAATCGACACGGTGTCACGACGTTGCTTGATTGCACGAGACTTCGCTGCCAAAGATTCAGTCTGAACCCATACAAGCAGTGGTTCATAGGTCTGTTTATTGGCAATTTTTGCTAATGCTTGCCTGGTTGTGCGTGTATCAGTAATACCCTCGTATACTATCGTTTGGCCTGTTTTAAGAAGTTGCTCAAGCAAATAATGGCTGATTCGAATAACGATTGCTTGCTCCTCGGATGTTAAATGGCGGTTACCGTACAGTTCACTCGAAATACGCGCAAAACTGACAATAGGTGCATTGAATGTTGACGCAAAATGCTCTGCAAAAAAAGTTTTGCCTGATCCTGGTATGCCTACCATGATAATCAAATGTGGTGAACTAAGACTGAGCGGTTTCATATATGTCCTAAGTATACCAAATACAGGGTTAATTACATATTACTGCTCGTCATTTAGATACTAAATTCTATTAAGTCAACGTGTTTTTTTGGGATTCAAGATCATTCATTTGAGATTGAAGCTCGGATTGGCGTTGTTCTATATCTTGAATTTTCTCTTGATTTTCCGTTGCTTGTTTATCAAGATCAATAGCTTGTTGCTGTAGGTCATTGGCTTCGTCTTGGAGAATAACAGCAGCTTGATTTTGGGCTTGCGCTTGGTCATTTTGTCCATCAGCTGACAATGATCCCGCTTGCTGTTGCGCGTTTCTAGCCTGCGCTTGCTTATTCTCTGCTTCTGTACGCCGCCTGTTGGCTTCAGCGCGTAGTTCATTTACACTAGCCATGTTCGCCTCCTGTCTTTGTCATTATATCTAGGTTCAAACTATGTAACTAGTTCAGCCAATCGATTTGATTCAATCGCGGTGCGGACTTCCTTTGCAAGACGATGACCGACGCTCATATTTTCTCCATATAAATAGCCCGTGTACGGTGTGAACATAGTTCCAGGGCTGCCAGGAATACGCATACTCACGTCAAATACAACGAACTCTTCTTTAGGTGGACCTGCGGTGACTGCTCCCTGCAACGCAAACGGGCCAATGATGCCAGGCTTGTAATTACGTTTTGTCGATTCGACAAAACGCTCACCGACAGCAAAGGACTGCTCGAGCAATGATTCTTTAATGGTGACACTTTGGTGACCGTTTTCAATGAACTTTGGCTCGACATGTTTCAACACTTCAATTTGTTGAGGCGCAGTCAGTCGTAGGAGGCCGTCAAGGTTTGTTTGACGACGAGTATCCGTACCTAGTAGCTCCAATTCACCACTTAGCGGCGAGTAGAAATAATTAATATTAAGTTGAGGACCAAGAATAAACGTTTCGATAACAGCTGATTCAAGTGATTCCTGCGTAATGATCCCGTCTTTGACCATTTGATTCCCTTGGTTCAAGTAGTCTTCGTAGTTGTGTGCTAAAAAGAACGCTCGTTCGTAACCCCTAGCAGCTTCGCTTGGCTTTACAATAACAAGTTCGTTAATATCCTTGGGATTTTGATATTGCTTTGGTGTTGGAATACTTGCATCCTGGAGTAGGAAGTATTGGTTCTTATCCTCATCTCGCTCTTCTTTGCGGACAAGTTCGCGCGTACCCAAGATTGGTACTAAAAAGTCGTTTTCAATCTTGTTAAAGTCACAATATACCCAGAAATAGCGGCTGTGAACGAACACAACATTTAGTTTACGCAGTTGTTCCTGAATCTCAGGTAAGACAATATCACCAAATTTCTCAACAACAATAACGTGGTCGACACAACCTTTGTCTCCGCGTGTCTTGTAGTACTGGCTATACGTCTTTTCTCGGTCTTTCTGAACAACGACTACTGTTTCAAAACCTTCTTTTTTGGCGCCACGACACACATCAAGCGCGCTATGTCCTCCTAAGCTTCCAATTCTAATATTTTGTGGATCGTACCCCTTAAGGACGTTTGCTATGTCAGTTGGTGATATCATTTAAAAATACTTTCTACTTTGTCTTGTTCAATCGCTTGTTTAATCTCTCGTGCAATTCTTCGTCCCGTGCTCATTGGCTCGTTATAACGAAGATCTGTATAAGGAGAGCCATTTACGTAAGGGTTTGTTCCCGCTACAATGCGGGCTGAAATTTCGAATACGTACATCTTAAGGTCAGGTGTAATGACGGTTTCGAGGCAGAAAGGGCCAAACAATCCCACGCCATCAAGTTCCTTCGAAGCAGCGACAACACGTTCACCCATTGCGTAAATTTCAGGCAGGAGTGACTCACGAACAACAAGGCCCATGTTACCAACAATGGTATATGATGTCTCGATTTCTAGCTCAACTTGTTCCTTTGCAGCAACACGTCCAACAGAGTCAACGTTACTTTCGTAACGTTTATCAAATCCCATGATTTCCAATTCTCCAGTGATTGGTGAATGGAAGAAGTGTGCATATACAGGTGTGCCGACGACATATTCCTGAAGAATGTATTCTTTGCCGTGGTGCTGAGCAATTTTGCGTTCAAAATCTTCCTTAGAGTGTGTCAAGAAGTACCCTTTTCCACCAGCTGCTCCAAAGAATTTCACGATGACAGGTCCTTCGATGTCATCAGGTGATTGGAAAATTTTAGGCTGAATGACATTTGCTTTTGACAACCACTTGCGTTGTTGACCACGGTCAACTTCCCAATTAAGAATATTTCGGTTACCGAAATAGTTTGTTTTTAGCTGCATCAGGTCATCCATGTTCAAATACGTTACAAATGATCCATGGGGAATTAGAATGACGTTGCGTTCCTTTAGCCTCTCATCTAGCTTTGTTAATTCGGTAAAGCTATCGACTGTAATGATCTCGTCTGCAACGTTAAACGTCCTATAGACGCGCTCAGAATCCTTCTTACAAATAGCAAGTGTTTTAAAACCTTCGTCTTTGGCACCACGTAATATTTGCAGCGAAGAATGACTCGCTAAAGTGGCAATTATGTAATCAGACTTTTTCAGACTAATCCCCTTTCTGTTGTCTATATTTCTATTAGTATACTGCAAAAAGCTGTGTTTTACACCCCTTAACACTCTGTAGTGGCGTTGTACCTATCCTTTAAAGACGTTAAACTAAGTAGAGACGGTTAAAAGAGGAATATCTAATGAATACAACTAAGACACCATACATTACTCTTAACAACGGAATCAAAATTCCACAATTGGGGTTGGGTGTTTGGCAGGCCCAGGATGGTCGTGAGGTCGAGGCCGCGGTAACTGCTGCAATACATGCGGGCTATAGGCTTATTGATACAGCTGCTGTTTATGGAAATGAAAGGGGCGTTGGTCAAGCCATTACAAAAAGCTCAGTGCCCCGAGAGCATTTGTTTATAACAACAAAAGTATGGAATTCTGATCAAGGCTACGACAGTACCCTAAAAGCTTTTAATCACAGTATAAAACTATTGGGCCTAGATTATATTGACATGTATCTTATTCACTGGCCTATGCCAAAAACGAACAAATATCTTGAAACGTGGAAGGCGATGGAAGAGCTGTATGCACAGGGGCGCATTAAAGCAATTGGTGTATGTAACTTTCAAATTTCTCACCTAGAGAATCTCATAAAACACGCTACTATTATGCCAGCTGTTAACCAAATAGAATTACACCCATACTTTCCGCAGACGGATTTACGTCAGTTTGGCCGAGACAATGCTATTGCGATTGAGTCGTGGAGCCCTATCGGAGGCAGTGGTGGTTCAGGGGGCAAATCAACAGACGACACGCCCCTGCTCGAACAACCAATTTTAAAAGACTTAGGAACAAAGTATAGTAAATCTCCCGCACAGATTGTAATACGCTGGCATCTGCAAAACGGCCTCATTGTCATCCCCAAATCTGTTCACTCTGACCGAATTAGTGAAAATATTGATGTATTTGATTTTGAACTATCACTAGATGACATAGCACTAATTGACAGTCTCAAAACAGGCAAGCGCGGTGGGGCAAATCCTGACGACTATGAAGTTAACTGAAGGACACGATTAATCCAGCTAGCGGCTATACTACACATACATTAACTACCGCTATATGCTCGTAAAATTTGATTATGAACAGCCGCGTTTCTTGCACCGATCGCACCTTTAGACTCAATTTCCCATGGTTTACCCTCAAGGTCGGTTATGACGCCCCCTGTTTGTTGGAGTAGAAACGCAGAAGCACAAATATCCCAGGGGTGGTTGTATATGTTAATAAATCCATCAAGCTTTCCAACGGCACTGTAGGCAAATCCCAATGAACTGTTGAGTGATATAGGCATGATATCCGTGTCGATCATGATTTTATGGAGAAACGCGGAATAACGTTCAAGCTCTTCGGCGCCTACGTTTTTTACTGAACCCATGTCAACATCTATCTCAATTCCTAATCCCTCTACCCCCTTAGGTCGGATGAACAGCTGATCGTTGATATATACTTTCTCACCACCGACGGACCAAAAATAATCTTGTTGTGTGTGGTCAACTACACATGATGCTATGAGGATACCGTTATCGGCTAGGGCAATATTGGTGCAAAAACAGGTCAGACCACGTCCAATGTTGGATGTGCCGCAAATGGGGTCAATAATCCAAATTCGTCCCTTTGGGATAGGTGTATCACTGTGTCCTTCTTCGGCTAAGATTTCATCACCTGGAAAACGCGCTTGTATTTCGGCAACGATCAGATTTTCAACGGCAATATCAACTTCTGTCGCATAATCCATAGACGTCTTCTGAACGCTAATAGCTGCCTTACCCCTAAAGCTTAGTACTAGCTCACGTACTTTAGGCGCTATTTCTTGAAAAAAGGCCTTTTCTTTGTCCATAGCTACAGCAGCTCATCTTTCTTGCTATTAAGAAAAGCAGACCACTGACGGAGTAATCGCAGAACGGTTTTCAGCGGAAGTTCAATAATAATATCGAGAAGTTGTGCAATTATGTTCATTTTCGCAAAACGATACGAAATCTTTTGGCCAACGAATATGAAAGGCGCGTACAAGAAATCACGTATCAAGGTTATGAAGCCTTGGTTGCGACTGACAATCTCAAGTTCACGAATTTGCTGTGTTAAACGATAGCCCAAGAAGCTCGCTGTTGAAAGAAAAAGGAAGAAAATGAGACCTTGTACGATATTAAACTCGAGGCTAATAAGCTGTTGAGCAACCAGGTAGAATACACCAACAAACATAATTGCGTAAACTGCGTTGAATATAAATGATCGTCCAACCTTATTAACAAACTTTAGTTGAGGTGTGTCACCGCCATTGTCATAGAGCATTGCTTCTATGTAATCGACGATCGCCTTTTTATTTGCATTAGACGGCATTTTAAATGTTAGTGCAGTTAGCGCAATAAATAGAGGAGGAAAAGCTAAATTAATGACCAGAGGTAGCACTTCAATGTATCCAATAACAGCAACGTCGTAAGGAATTTCGATCAGCAAGCCGATTAATGCTTTGGTGATCAACAGGAAGATAATACTCTTGATAACACCCGAACGCACGGTTCGTTGCACCTGCCCATACTCTTCGGTTATTTGCGCCTCGACTTGACCTAACAAATGAGACTTATTATGAAGATTCAGGCTATGTATGTCAGAGTTTTTTTTAAAGAATGTTGCTTGTAGTACACGTAGTGGGGCTCCGTTACGGCTGATAATACGCGATACTTTTGCTGTTGTCTTCAGGTTGCTGATAGCATCAAATTTTTTGTTAAACTCAACAAGGTTTGTGATATCATCATTCGCAATCCCGTACAGGCCAAATAGACCGCTACGGACGTTTGCGTCATTAGACTTTAATAGCGACTTATGGATTGCAATATACAGTACGACAGCATGGTCTGCTTCATCGACTTTCTCACCATCAACAACAAAATCTGCGACGTTAACAAGTTGACTGAAATGTGAATATGCGAGTGCCGCAAACGATAACAATCGAACAGGATTATTAAAAACTTGTTCGGTCTTGACTGTCAGTATATCTAGTGTCCACTTTTGCGCGACTTCAGGTTTTACACTTCTAAATCGCTTTGTGAGTGTCCAGTACGTATCATAATAATCTTTAATGAACCCTTCAATCATAGTTACTTTGGATAGCGGTGTCGAGTCATTCTCCAAGTACTCTGCTTGAGTCAGCTCGATGATAAGTTCATTTGCAAGGTTTTGAGGTGGTTTATTGAACCCGAACGATATGTTTCGCTTGTAGAAACGTCGGATGGCGCTTTGTAGTACCAAATGGTTTTCAATGTTCTCTGATACATTTCGCAACTGCTCATAAACAAATAAAAGCCCATTTCCCATGTTTTGTACGTGAACCGTCTGTTCATTCTTGACGGCCTTATCAGCATGATCATGAAGGGCAATGTTGTCGATTGCATCTTTGAGGAGTATTCCAAGACTTGTTGGAGCGTTTTTATCCATAACTCACACCATTATAGCATTTAGCGGCACAGACTCATCTATACCTGGGAAATACCGAATGAGGTACCGATACCATCGGTTATCAGCATGGCAACAACGACGTGAACAGTTGCCTTTGCATGCCCTAAGCCCAAGTTAAAATCAGATTGTAACAAAGCAATCTTGAAATGACATCGTTACTTTGTCATCTTTAGTAATGTTGGTGTAATCACCTCTTCAGTGAGCTTACCCTGCTTATCTATGTACACATGATATGCATTCTTACCTTCGCAATCACTCACGGCTTGATGTAACCGTGTATTGATAAAGTGAAGGTTCACTCCATCATCTGTTGCATAACCTTCACCTATGCTTTTTTCTTGAATAAGTTTTTGAAACAGTGGTCGACGTTGTGGTTCGCTGTCATAATGAACGCCACTTGAAAAAGGAATGAAGCCTAACCCATTTGTCACAGGTCGAAGATTCAGGCCAAACGAATCCGTCGTGCCACCAGTATGCCAGCATAGTGAACCTGCGCTTTCTCCTGTTAAAACGATGCCTGCTTCCCATGCTTTTCGCAAAATTTTATCAAGTCCATGCAGTCTCCATATAGCCAACAAGTTAGCTACTGAGCCGCCACCAACCCATATGACATCTTGCGACATAATATAGCTTTCAATATCATCGTGGTTTGGCATTGAAAAGAGTTCAAGATGTGATGGTTCCACATCATCGTAACTGCAGGCGTTATAAAAGCGCGCGACTTTCTCGGGTGCGTCCCCGCTTGCCGTACCAATATAGGCAAATTTTGGTCGTTTTTTGCCGCTTACTTCAAAAGCATATCGCAGTATAGGTCCTATGCGTAGGTGCATTCCTTCTCTTATAAACCCGCCACTTCCTGCAATAATATGTCTTTCACTCATCAATACATCATAGTATATCAAAGGATATGCATGCAGCGTCTATATATGGTGCATAGTACGAACTTATGGTATTATAATCGTGAAATAATTCCGCCAAGCGGTCTGGTCATTTAGCCAACGACATACACAGATTTGCGGTTTCATCGAACATAGGCTGGTCGATACATTAATAAAGGAGATCACATGATAAGTGCTCAAGAAAAAAAGGCCATGAAAGACAAAATGGCCCGAGAGGGCTACGAACAGTGGCGTGAGATGTCTCAGGCACACTGGAGTCACTGGCGCGCATGGGGATCATGGTTCAGCTGGGGTTCACCAGTTGGACTAGGACTGTTCTTTGTACTAAGTACAATTGCAGTCGCCATACTTCTCTGGGCGATTAAGCTCTAGGAAGTCGCTATTAAAAACGCCGCGTCATGCGGCGTTTTTAATAAGGCTTCGCAGCAAAAAGTGTTCTGATTAAACTTTTACCTAGTTACATTTTGCTATTTAGGAATTAAGCAACCTTGTCAGGGCATCTGCATTCACATGAGCACCAAAGACAGGTCCGCCTGGTTGCAGCTTGATTCCGTTCGATAACGAGCCTACTAGCACTGGGTCAAAACCCAGTCTGTTAACGATTTCTGAAACGATAGCCACATCAGAAGTGCTATTCCCCGCAATTGCTATGGCCTTTCGATCACTTGCACCTTGTGCACGCGTTTCATCAAATAGATCATGGTAGCCTATGTGACTGAACGCTTTAACGACGCGTGACTGTGAAAGAAATTCCTGCACTATTTCACTGGTTGAAGCGTTTGGATTTGTAAATTCGGGTCGCTCCCCGTCAGTTTCCCACCAATAGTTCATAGCATCGATGACCAATTTACCTGCCAGTTCCTTCTTAGGTAATTTTTTATACTTTCCAAGCGGAATCGCTAGTATCACCACATCAGATCTTTCAGCTACTTCGTTACTCGTTAATGCAACTGCACCAGGTATAAGCACAGACACGGTCAAAGCTATCTTCTTAACATCTCCCGATCCTGCAATATACACCTTATAGCCAGCTTTTACAGCTAACTGGGCAAGGACGATCCCTACCTTTCCTGCACCTATAATTCCGATTGATTGGACGCTATTTTTCACTTTTGGCCAATATCTCTCGAACACGTGGAATTACCTTTTCACCGTATAGTTTAATCATCTTCAACCGTGCACTAGCTGGCATTGGGCCGCCGCCATACACAAGGTCGAATCGCTCAACACCAAGTGTCTTGATGGACGTTGCTATCTTTTGTGCAACAGTTTCGGGTGAACCAATATATAACGACCCATGCTCGATTTCATTTATAAAGTGATCACGACGAAGTGGTGTCCACCCACGCGTTTTGCCAATACGGTCGAAGTTTGTTTTATGAGCTGGCCAGGCAATATCTCGCGCCTCTTTGTCTGTGTCGGCAACAAAGCCTGGGGAATGCATTCCGATCGGATGCGCAACAGTTCCAAACTCTTTAGCGGCACGCTTATACAAATCGATGTATGGAACAAAGCGCTCAGGTGAGCCACCGATAATAGCGAGCATGAGAGGAAAACCATAATGAGCTGCACGCACTACCGATTGAGGCGATCCTCCAACTCCTACCATCGTTTCAAGATGACCTGACTCCGTTTTTGGATATACATCAGCATTCTCCAGTGATGCGCGGGTCTTGCCCGACCAGCTCACGGGCTTTTCCTTTAGCAACTTTGAAAATAATTCGATCTTTTCCTCGAAAAGAAGTTCGTAGTCTGTCATTTCATATCCGAATAGTGGAAAAGATTCTGTGAAAGATCCACGTCCCAGGATAACTTGCGCACGGCCGTTAGAGACCGCGTCTAGTGTCGAGAAGCGTTCAAATACACGTACAGGGTCATCAGAACTAAGGACTGTTACGCCAGAAGCTAACTTAATGTTCTTTGTTTTCGACGCAATACTGGCAAGCACCATTTCAGGACTAGAGATAGAAAAATCTGAGCGGTGGTGCTCCCCCAAGGCAATCGCATCAATTCCAAGTGTATCGGCAAGAATCGCTTCCTTTACTACTTGCCGAATCGCTTCGGCATGTGTAAATAATACGCAATTCTCATCAACAGGAATGTCACCAAAGGAGTCAAGTCCAAATTGAATTTTTGCTATTTCTTTTTTTGTCATACTTACCACTTTAATTACAGCTATATTTATATACTATATATAGTATAGCAAATTATAACAATAAAAAAGCCTCCATCTTGGAGACTTTTACATTAATATCAATTCTTGGCAGCCCTTAGTCGATGAACTTCGAACTATTTCCAATTACTATTTGTCGAGTACTAATAAACATGGTCACAAAGTGAAGCACAGATAATATAGGTATCCACAAGATATATGTGTAGCCCCAAAACCAACCACTGAACCACAAAAAAGTTAAGACTGAGGTAGATATCCCAAAAACAAGCCAAAACGCTATAGTTCCTCCGAAATAAGATAATTGTTTATTAACATAACTTACCCAAGCAACTATGAGAAATGCGAGACCTAAACCTAAAGCAAACGTAAAGAATACTACGCTCATCGTAATACCTTTACTTTCTGGATTACCAAACCACCACGAACTCAGGTTCTGACTAAACCATACTGTCAGCCCCAGCATGAGACTACCGTACGCAGCAATATTTAGGTAAGGATATTTAGGCCATTGACGACGAAGGGATCGCTGAAAACGCCTAGAATCTGCTGCCTTTTCTCCATATGTTTTAGGTTGAGGATAGAGTTCTGCGAGCTGGGATCGGTCGGGAATATTGACGACCGATGGCTTCAAACCAGAGTGATTCGTACCGCTGGAATGAACCGTTTTTTGTTTATCTGACATATGTCTATAATAACAAAAAGTCTTTGAAGGAAAGATTAATCATAAAAATTAACTGATGTGAAAACGCTTATGGCAGCAGATATTGAACAATGCACGAACCATTTTCGAAGAAAATGAGTGAAGCGGCCCCGCCCGCCAGCGGAGCTGGCGGTGCAAACCAATCCTTTTTCTGCATTATTTTTTGAATTTCGGCGGGGGTGATTTTTGTTTT
>CAMTUF010000001.1:0-426994 GCA_947084875.1 uncultured bacterium | reverse complement strand
TGGTGGTGCGGTATTAGTTGGAAATATTCTACGGGGACCTGGAGATGGTCCAACGCCTGAACAAACGACTACCTCTGAACCTACAGAACCTACTGCAAGCCCAACTCCAACAGAGACAGAAACTCCTGTTGTTATTCCTGAAGCCTTTGACTTTAACGTCGACGAGCAAACTATTGCCCAGTTCCGCAACGAAGGTCAAGACTCTTTCGTTGCACGAGACGTTCGTGAACGTGTTCTTTTAGACCTCTATTACGCTGAGAACATGCCCGAATTTGCTGCTGACTGGTATGCAGTGAGTAAAAACCCTAACGACGAATTGACAGCGCCTTTGTCTGTTGATATGACACCTCAGCAAATTGTAACTTGGACAGGATACATGCAACGTATGCCTGAAACGATTCAATCAGTGGGCGATGACTATTACCTTGATATTGATACCGCTTATAAAATGGTTGCAGGCAACTTCGTAGACCCACTGAGCCCTTCAACGGCAGGCGCTTACCAAAGATACCTCGACCACATCAATGAACAAACAAACGATGGTGGGGCTGTTGACACAGCACGATCGCTTGCAGTCTCTGGATATTTTAAAATGGCTGTAGCTGATGAAAGTAATAGTACAGAACTACTTGAAGATGCAAATGGCTTTTACCGCACCGTGCGTGTCACCAATGCCGATGGGCTCGTACAAGACATTACCTATCGCTGGGTCGTGGCAACAAACAACATTGGTACTTGGGTAACTGAATCCCAAACTGCAGTTGAATAACACCTAGTTTCTCCTCTTGGTATTTGCTTACCGTTTATGGTTAAATAGCTATGCATGAAGTATGCAGTAGATATCAGTGCTCAGAAACAAAAAAAGTCACCCTTACGATTACTTATTATATGGGCGCTCTTAGCGAGTGCCTTTTTTTCGTTCTTTTCAGTGACACAAGTAAACGCAGCTACCTTCCCTACAGATAGCACAATCAACCAAGTAAAAGCAGTCAAGTACTGGGCGATGCTTACGTATTGTGCAGAAAATTTTAAAACTTCCATTACAGGAAGCGATATAGATAATGGTCCACGATGGTGGATTAGTAGCGGTGACGGTGTGAGTCTTGGTGTTATTTTTGACAAATGGGGAGGTAAAGATGGAAAGTCTACCTGTGCAGGTGAAGGCGACTCAGAACCAGGTTGGATAAGTGATGTATTTAAGACATTTGACATAGCTGTCCCGAGCGATCGAACTGCTCGAGATAACTTCTTAGAAACAAAGCTCGGGTACTCATGTAAAAAGAGTGGTGATTCAACAACCTGTACAAATGATTCTGCCCAGAAAGACGCGTCCTACAATAACAGTGTTTTAGGGCAAATAAAGAAAAACTCACCTTACCTTAATGGGAGCGCACCTACAGTAGGTCTCAATAAAAATGCCTATAACTATATACTTGCCATAAATGCCATTGCAGCCGCTAATGGGTGCAAGGCCTCGGAGGGGGGGAATACTAATCTCATCTCTGTAGCATACGTTGACAATAAAGGCGTTGAAAAAAAGAGCGACTGGGCAGTCAAAAACGACGGCGGTAGTGGAAGAATGGTATGGTCAGGAGTTGACGTTGACGTAGGAGAAAGCTCCCGTACTGTAGTAGCGAAAGGCGGAGGTATAACAACTTCCCAAGAGCGCTCATGTAAAGATCTGGCCAAAATAACTGTCGATAATGCAGATGATTATAAGAAACTTCTAGCCGCTGCAACATGTCGAGCAAGTTTTCCTAATGGCAATGCAATGTTTCAAGAAGGCTGTGCTCTCGGTGCTGCTAATAAGACAGACTATTCAATATGCTACTCTGTTTCCGATACTACAATTGGTAACAACTACCGCCAACCTGCCGCACAATATCGAATAGGGTGTTTCTCAGGCCAAGGCGTCCCTCTCGTTGCTGATGGAAGATCGGCAGGACAAGTGTGTTACGACGACAGAGGATACCGAAGTTCTATATTGGCCGCATGTATCAAGGGAGCAATTAACCACGCTAACCCAGACTATTGTAATAAAGAGTATGCCTACTACTCCAGCACTGGTGATTATACCGACTACAACAAAGATGCGCGTGAAGCTTGTCAAAAGGGAGCAAACCTTCCAGGCTTGACGGATGTCGTCCTGACTCCACCTTCAGACTTCACGACACTCGTTCCTACTGGCGCAGGAGGCGTAGGTGATCCCAAGACATCCTGTGTTGTAGATGGCATTGGTTGGATGATTTGTCCATTGATGAATGCCCTCGGTGGACTCAACGATGCACTATACGGATGGGTTGAAAGTGTTTTGGTTCTCAATCCTCTGACGCAAACAGACTCTGTGTCTGGTGATCAAACACCTCAATACCAGAACTGGTCGAGGATACGTGATATTGCAAACGTACTGCTTGTTATTGGCTTCTTGGCAATTATATTCTCGCAAATAACCAGTATTGGCATCTCAAATTATGGTGTCAAAAGAATGTTGCCACGTATTGTGTTAATTGCCATAGCAATTAACTTGTCCTGGGTGATCATGTCGCTTGCGATTGATGTTGTAAACGTCTTGGGTGTGGGCCTAAATGCACTTCTTGACTCTGCGGCGGTGAATGCAAGCGCAGATACTTTAAACTTCAGTAGGACCGTGAGTGATCTGGTATCAGGCGCAGGAATAGCTGCTATAGCGGTTGGTGGTGGAGTCCTCGCAGCGTTTCTGACTGCAAGTGGCGGTAGTACGTTAGTACTCCTAGCGGCTCCATTTATTCTTGGCGCCGTGCTTGCATTACTGGCTGCGGTGGCAACACTGTTCCTGCGTAACGCACTCATTATTGTACTAGTTATTATTTCACCCGTCGCCATCGTTGCGTACTTGCTGCCGAACACGGAAGAATACTTCAAACGATGGCGCAAATTATTTATGAGTATGCTACTTCTGTTTCCGATGGCAGCATTGCTATTCTCGGGAGCAAAGTTTGCTGCATACGTCATTGTGACTTCTAACCAACCCCTGGCACAAATATCTGCACTATTTGTTATGGCAGCACCGTTAGGCATGTTGCCATGGTTAGCAAATTCAGCTGGTGGCATTTTGTCGACAGTGAATGGCCGATTAGGTAACATGGCAAAAAGCATCCAGGGCGCAACACAACGAGGGCTACAAAACCGCGTCGAGACAGGCCGAGCTGAACGACGGGCAGGACTAAGAAATGCACTTGGTGGCAGAAGAGATCCTAATTTTAAGGGTAGGGGTACAGGTGAAACTTATGGAAAAGACGGAGCCCATTATGAAAGGGGTTCTGACGGCAAGCTTAAACAAGTCATGCACAAGGCTGGGGACACAAAGGTAGACAAAGAAGGTGTGCCCCTCGGAAAGACGAGACGGACCCGAAGGACTGGGTCTCAGTACTTTGCAGAACGTGGTGAGGAATTAAAAGAACGCACTTCAACTGCACAATCAACCCTTAAATCAAACTTTCAAGATAGAGGACTCAGCGATCAAGGCAAGCCAGGTAGTCAAACGCTTGCTCAAAAAAGAAACCAGCGAGTGGCGGGTGTGGTTGACGCCAGTAAAGTTGCAGGCCTTAGAGCTGAAGGTATTGAAGCGCAGTATAAAGGTCGCTTGGAAGTCGCGAAGCTTGTCGACGGTGAAGCCAAGACATTATATGACAGACTCCAAGATGCAGGCGCAACAACCCACGCGTTAGAGGAAGAACAAACCCTTAGACAAAAAGATAGACTAAAGAGCAATGTTGAAAATACCGCCGCAGCATCGATTGGACTTTCACGACTCGAGCAAGTAAGTGCATCAAGCGACCTTAATATTAGCGATGCCTCAGCGACGCGTTTGAACAATCTAGCGGTTGCATCACTTGAAGGCGGTGGCAATTTGGGGCTGAAGGTACTTCACGAAAACCAAGAAGCAGCCGAACAAGGTGTAAAGACAATTGACGCGCAATTTGAGGCAGAGTTGGCAGATCGTAAAAAGTTTGGCGGCAATCTGTTCGAAAGTGCTGCAGCTGAGGCGGCCTATAAAGCACAGGCTGCCAGTGCGGGTAAGGATTTTGACGCAGCAATAAAAGAGTTGGCAACAAAAGATACAACTGACAGAAAGCTCAGAGACCGAATTCTTGGGCCAAAACCTGACCCAAGCGACATAAAAGCGAACCAAGACTGGGAAACGCGAGCGGCTCAGTTTGACGCAGCCGCTTCTACAGGCGGAGGTGAACCAAGTATTCGAGAACGTTTACAAGAGGCCGCGACTGAGGATTACATTAACAACAGCAGGATAGAGCAAGCCGAAATGGATAAAAAGCTCGGTATTGATGCAGAGATGCAAAAGGACAACGAGCTAGTGCGAAGAGCTGCTGGTGTGGGAACAGAAAAGCGCGTACGGGCAAGTGCAGCTAAGCGACTAGAGGCCGACCGACAGGGGGACGTATCCGCAACCGAAGAACTACTTGAGAGAGGCGCAACAAGCCGTGATGAATCCTTGGCACTACTGGGCATGGATATCTATGGAAAACCTCTTTTTGATGAAAAAGGAAACTTTGTGTATCAAGGTAATACTCCTGAAGAGACCCAGACTACATGGGATAACTACGTCAATGGTAGAAAAAAGATTGGTCAACCACTCAGCGGTACAGACGAGTCAAATAAAACTCCGCGTGCCGTTCCAAATGAGGAACGTCAGTTAGATGGCGTTGAACAGGAAGCACTGTTACGACGTACAATTAAGCAAGGTGACAAAAAAGCAAACGTACGACCTACACTAGACTTCATTCGTGACAACGTTAAAGACGCGAAAGCGAAAAGAGAGGCCGTCTATGCAGACGCTAGTTCGACCCAAGAACAAAAAGACGAGGCAGATGATGGTGTAAAGAGCGCCGTGCGTCTCCAAGCTGCTGCTATCCAGCAATACGCTAGTACTCCTGGAGCGCTGTCTCCATTCCTATCTTCAGGTGACCAGGGTGCGATGGTTGACGGTACCTTTGAACGAGAAACCGATGACCTAGTTATTAATACCTTCGGTAGCGAGAAGTTAGGTGACCCTGGTTTCGCAGCTAAATGGAATATTGACCACTTCAAAGACGCTGCGGGTGTATTTGAAGACCTTGCAAGATCACCAGATCAACTAACTGCAGACGAAAAAACGGCAGTTGATGCTCGACTGGCGCAAAGTGGCGTTCAGCCAGTTGCAGAACCAGCCGACACCGCCCCACAAGCAGATAAGGATGCATATGATGAATATAAAAAGAAGTTCTATAAGGCAAGGATAGAGAAGCACTTCGACGATATCCTGGTCGCAGATGGCTTTACTGTTCCCGAGAAACCAGCCGACACCGCCCCACAAGCAGATAAGGATGCATACAAAAAGGCGCTAGAGAGACGAGATGCAGAACGTATCAAACGTATTCAAAGCTTCGCAGACGCTCGCAAGGGAATTGACCAAGTGGACGATAACGAAGCCTTCAAACCCGATGGCCGTGCGCATGAGCAGATATATAAAATCCGAAATGTCATGGACATACTTCAGGAAGCCGAGGCTATACCTCCGCCGAGCGCAGATAGAGGAGAACAGTACAGACGAAAGAGTTACACAGACGAACCTGGCGTCGCAGAAACAACTCCTTCTGGTCAGCAGGTTTACTTGGAGCAAGAGAAGGACAAGAATGACCCTAAGGGCTTTGTTCAGAAGAAGTACTATATAGACGAAAATGGCCTCAAGGTTCCTTATGTTAGTAGCGCCCCGGTCCCTGGACAGCAGCCTGCGAATCCAACCTCAGGCGGTGGGGCTCCGCCAGCACCACTCCCACCCGATAATTTTGTGGGCTAATGGTATACTATAAGCACTATGGCAGAGTATAAAGTACCTCAGGATGTCGAGGCAGATGATAAACTCATCGGTCCGTTTAGTTTTCGCCAGTTTATCTATCTGATTATTGTTGCTCTGTCGGGCGCTGCGGCGTGGGGACTCTATCAGCTGTTTCCGATACTCGTTATCATTCCACTGCCAATTATCCTGTTTTTTGGTGCGCTTGCCTTACCGCTGCGTAAAGACCAGCCGATGGAAGTGTACCTGGCAGCGATGGTGTCATATTACCTCAAGCCACATAAGCGTATGTGGGAACCCGACGGCGTTGAGTCACTCATCGAGATTACTGTCCCAAAAGTCATCGAGCAAAGACGGACAAAAGACTTATCGCAGTCTGATGCACAACAGCGATTTGGATACCTCGCTGAAATTGTCGACAGCCGCGGTTGGGCAGTTCGCGGACAACCCGCAGGCACTGTACAAGCACCAAATAGTGCAATGAATACAGAGGTTTATTATGCAGCGCAGCAAGCAGAGGACATTCTGGACAGCAACTATGGCGTGGCGCAGTCATTAGATTACATGATAGGGCAGAGCGACGAACGACGTCGTGAGGCTATGATGGAACGTATGAAGGCAATTCCTGACGAGCCAGCAACACCAGTTTCAGATCAGTCAGTAGCCACAACAGCACCTGTGCAAGTCCCAACAACTACAACACCCGCAGATGACGCTACACCAGCGGCGCAGCCCGTAACAGCAAGCGAAGAACCAGCCTCAACAGGCGTAAAACCAGCCCCCGCACCATTTAACTTTTTTGCATCACAAGCGGCACTCAGCGATGATGCAAATAGCCCTTACCCTGCCAACATGCAACAAAAAGTTGTCCAACCGCTCGACCCGACAAACACTAGCGGAAAGGTGGTATCTACTGATATAATGAACCTTGCAAACGATGCGCAGTTGTCGATCGAGACAATCGCACACGAGGCCAATCGCATCAACAAACGCGATAACGCGAATGGCGAGGTGAGTGTCTCGTTACGATAGTCATCTCTCGACGATGATCGCATCAATAATCAGGGAGTGGGAAGCTTAGTTACATGCCACCAAGCAATCAATTTGGTCCTGGTACACCAGTCACGCCAACTCCTGGCGTCTTTCCTGCTGCAGCTTCAACACCGCCTGTTCAGCCAGTAGCTGCGGCTGCTCCAATTGCAAGTGGCCCCGCGCCAGCAGGCACACAAGGCTCGAAAGTTGCTCCAAAGAACTCTAATTCAACGCAGAATACACTGTTGTTCTCTGAGATCCGTGATGACCTCGTTATTATGGCTGATGGTTCTTTTCGGGCAGTTGTCGTCTGTAAATCGATTAACTTCGACCTGATGAGCACAGCCGAAAGAGAAGGTGTTGAGTTTAGCTATCAAAACTTTCTTAATTCACTCAACCATCCTGTGCAGATATTAATCCGCTCACAACGTGTCGATATTGGACCTTACATCGATAGTTTAGTTGCAGTACGCAAAAACCAAGACAATATGCTACTTGGGGTATTGATGGATGACTATATTGGGTTTATCGATAGCGTTTCGCAACAAGCCAACATCATGAATAAAACGTTTTTTATTGCCATCCCATTTTACCCACTAGGTGATAATGCTAATCTTCTTGAACAAAGCAAGGGATTCTTTTCAAAAATATTATCTCGTCCAAAGAACACAATTACTCGAATTGATTCATCAGCCTATCAAAAAGCGAAAGACGAACTTCAAAATCGTTCTGAAGGGGTAATGTCTGGATTGTTCCAGTTAGGTGTTCAGTGTGTGCGACTGAATACAAAAGAGCTAGGCGAACTGTACTATAACTCGTACAACCCTGACACTGCCGTGCGCGAACCGCTAGGCGACTTTGACAATATCACTACAACATACGTTAAAAAGGGCACTATTAACGAAGCGATTAAGGCTGAGTTAGGAAAGGCGTCGTAATGGCAAAAAAGCCTCAATTAGACGCAGCCGCCCAGGCACAAGCTCTTGAACAAAGTCAAGTTGAAGAAGCTTTTTTGAAGGGAATGACGACGCTACGAGACCTAATTGCTCCAAGTAGTATCGAAATCCACTCATCTCATTTTCGCCTGGGAACAAAATACGGCCGAACTATTTATGTGTACGGCTATCCACGCCAAATTTATACAGGCTGGCTGAGTTCGCTTATTAACATTGATGAGGTTATCGATGTCAGTATGTATATCTATCCTGTTGATACACAAGTTGTGCTTAACAACCTGCGAAAAAAGGTAACTCAATTAGAAGCCACGACCTCTATCAATAGCGAAAAAGGTAAGATTCGCGACCCTGCTGTCGAGGCAGCTATTAATGACGCCGAGGAACTTCGTGACCAACTACAAGTTGGTGCCGAACGTTTCTTCCGTTTTGGTTTATATGTCACGATGTTCGCAGACAGTTTAGACGAACTTAGTTTTGTGCAACACAAAATCGAAACGATGTTTGGCCAGCAATTGATTTTCAGTAAGGTTGCAAGCGGTCAGCAAGAGCAAGGCCTCAACAGCTCAATCCCACAAATGACGGACCAATTGCAGATTCGTCGCAATATGAATACGGGTGCCATTAGCACAAGCTTTCCATTCACTAGCGCCGACTTAACGCAAGAAAAGGGTGTGCTATACGGCATTAACATGCATAATAATGGACTCGTCATTTTTGATCGATTCTCGCTCGAAAACGCTAACATGGTAGTTTTTGCAAAGTCTGGAGCGGGTAAGTCGTTTACCGTGAAGCTTGAAGCCCTGCGAAGCATGATGACAGGCAGTGAAGTGATTATTATCGACCCTGAAAACGAATATCAAAAACTGGCCGATGCTGTTGGTGGCAGTTATGTACGATTAAGTCTTAACGCGGACACTCGCATCAATCCATTTGATTTGCCTCGAGTAATTGACAGTGATGAAGCCGACGATGCCCTGCGGGCAAACCTGGTGACTCTCCACGGACTATTCCGCCTAATGCTTGGTGGAACGCAAATGACAGCCGCTGGAACACCGATGTCTGCACTTAATCCTGCTGAGGAAGCCGATCTTGACCAGGCGCTCATTGACACATATGCACGCACTGGTATTACAAGCGACCCTTTGACACACAATTCGCCGCCGCCAACTATTGCGGACCTGTACGACACATTACTACACATGGGAGGCAGTGGTCCGTCACTTGCACAGCGTCTGCGTAAATATACAACAGGAACATTTGCAGGTATCTTTAGCCAGCAATCAAATATTGATATTAATAACCCGATGGTAGTATTTAATATCCGTGACCTCGAGGATGAACTGCGTCCTGTTGCAATGTACATCGTCCTGTCGCACATCTGGAACATTACCAGAACTGACCAACGAAAGCGCATGTTGATCGTTGACGAGGCATGGCAACTAATGAAGTACGAAGACTCGGCTAACTTCCTGTTCTCGCTCGCCAAGCGCGCACGAAAATACTTTTTGGGACTTACGACAATCACTCAGGACGTTGAAGACTTTATGAGTAGCAAGATGGGCCGTGCGATTGTTGCCAACAGTTCAATGCAAATGCTTCTTAAGCAGTCGTCGAGTGCGGTTGATGTTTTGTCAGACGTATTCAAGCTCACAGAGGAAGAGAAGAAGCGACTAGCAAACTTCCCAATTGGACAAGGTTTGTTCTTTGCTGGTCAAAACCATGTTCATATTCAAATTGTTGCGAGCGAAACTGAGGAGGGATTGATCACCACTAATCCTCAAGCCGCGCTTGCTGCCGAGACGCTTCCCGAAGCAGACGATGAACCAGCTAGTGTTAACATCAATCCTGGCTCGACAGTCTAGGTTATAATAAGGGGTAAGTATGGCACTCCGAACTGCTGGAAACGATGACACACAACTAAATCGAAGTCAGGCTGATTACGACCGCAAATTTAATGCGATAGCAAAAAGAGAAGAGGCAGGAACGTTTGACGGTATCGCCAAAAATTATAGTGAATCCGCCAGTCCTGCACAAGAAAATAAAAATATTGAAAAAGCGCGTCGAGCAGAAATAGCACCATCGGCTGGATGGAAGCTCACAGGTATTAGTGAAATAGGCTCAGAAACGTCGGGCAAAAAAAAGAAGAAAAGAAAAGGCCCTATTATTGCTATTCTGGGGGTACTTTTTGGCGCAGGTACTGGGATTGCAGCGGTACTATCTGCTTTTAGCTCACTGCCTATTGCGGTTGGTTCACAGACCCTAGATAAGTTCAACGGTGCCCAAGAAACCAGCCTTGAAATCAGAATGCGCATGGTGCTAGATGTCAAAATCGGACAAGATGTCACGACTGGATCTTGCAGCACAATGGTGACGGTCCTTTGTCGGTACGAACGACCTTCAAACAAATTACTTAAAAACATGGCTCGTGAAGGCATCCAAGCGGTAGACAAAGACGGACTGCCAACCAAATCGGGCACATTGTTCCCTAACGAGAGACCGGCAATCTATAGGTATACGGACCGAAAAACAGGCAAAGTGGTCGAAGTTAAGGCAAAAGATTTTGTAAAAACCATGAACGAGAACGCCTCATTCAGATCCGCTATGCGTTCGGCCTATAATCCGCGCTTTATAAGTTTTGCAGACGAGATTTTCGGTAAAATAAAGGCCAGATTCGGGTTCAAAACTTCCGATTCTTTAAGGGGTGTAGCTGATGGTGACGAAGCCAGAGATAAATTAAATGAAGGTTCTAAGGGCGCAGAGACAGGTGCAAAAGCCGCAGCTGGTACATTAGATGGCGCTGAAGAAGTTATAGAAAAACAACTCACACAGGAACTTTCTGACCTTGCGAAAAACACAGCCAAATCAGGAAGAGGAAACGCTTTTGGTTTAGTGGCAGGTACAGTATGTGGACTGGGTGACATACCCGGAATAATGAGTAAGGTCATAAGGGCCTACCAGTTAACACAATTAGTTAAGTATGGAGCGGCAATCCTTACCGCAATCAATTCTCTTAAAGCATCTCAGTCTACACCAGAGGCGGCCACTGCTCTCGGTGACCTGTTTACCCAGACAATAGATGGCAAGTCGGCGCTCGACTCATTTGGAATGAAGTATATCCTCTTCGATGACAGAGTGCCTGCTAACAATAACTATAAAAAGTTCGTGCCCGGGGGCGATTTAAACGAGATACTAGGTACTGTCACAAATGTTACGAGTAGCCCTGTAAAAAAGGAGGTCTGTCGATGGGCTACAAACCCCGCTACCGGTGCGGCTATTGATGTGGCGACCAGTGAGACAATCGTGCTCCCTCTTATTAATATGGTAGTGGGCGTAGCTTTGTCGATTGCTATGGAGCAGGCATTACCTCCTATTATTGAGTGGGTAGTTGGTGCATTGAAGGATAGCGGCGTACTTACTGGTGTTTTACAGTACTTTCTAGGCGATCTCACGGCCGACCTCCTTCCCGAAGGAGCGGGGGATGCCTTCGCGAGCGGTGTGGCACACATGATTGGACAGACTGCAAATGCTGGCGCAAACATGGCCCTAACAAACTCACAAAAGTCAGCTTATGACAAAGTAAGTCAAGAGGTACAGATTGCTCGGGCGGAAGAGGATCGAGCCACACTCAGTCCATTTGATACAAGCAGTCCCAACACGATGATGGGAAGTTTTGTTCGTCAACTTTTACCCTATTATAAAGGCATTAATTCGGTTGGAAGTGTCGTATCGACCTTGGGCAATATCGTAACAGGATCTTTAGGTTCTCTAGTTAAACCCTCTGATAGTTATGCCTTAAAAGACCCACCCCGCTTATGCGAAGATCCTTCACTTAAAGATAAAGATATAGCAACCGGTCCTTTTTGCAATATTGAGTACGGTATACCTCCTGAATATTTACGTATTGACCCTTTAAGTATTGTGAGTAGCTTAGTTGCAAGTGGTGATATAGATGATGAAACAGGTGAACCTGTAGATACAAGCAATGTTCTGACAAGTTTTGACCCTACCCAAGACGCAAAAGGAAACCTAAAAGGATGGATAGATATCTGTACAGATGGCTCGACAATGAACGCTGATGAGTGCAAGATCACCGACAGTAAAACAGCTTCCTATGCGCTATACGTTATTGACCGTCGCATCCAAAAAACAATGGATGGTGAAGATAAGGGAGCGCGCAACAACACTGGAGAAAACTCTTCGGAAACCGCTGTTCCACCAACTACCGACGCGAGAGTAACAACGGTCGTAAACAAGAAACATCCAAACGAGCCCCTAGACTATGCCCCTGCAGACCTACAGCCGCTTGGTAGTGTCGAGATGCGAGCCGAAGCAGTAAAGGCCATGACCGTAATGCAAAATGCAGCAACAGGTGCTGGCGCACCATTAACTATGGGGAGTGGATATCGGTCAGTTACCACTCAAACCTCTGTATATAATAAGTATGTTGCCGAAGACGGTCAAGCAGAGGCCGACACATACAGCGCTCGCCCTAGCTACTCCGAACACCAAACAGGCCTTGCGATAGACTTTAGCCCAATAGACGCTAGCTTTGGAAGCAAGCCGCAATATACCTGGCTGAAGGATAATGCGTATAAATACGGCTATGTTAATCGATATCCAGAAGGAAAACAGGCTATTACTGGTTATATATATGAGCCCTGGCATTGGCGATATGTAGGCGTCACTGCCGCAACCGAAATGAAAACCAAAAATATCACTACTTTAGAGGAGTATTTTAATATTACAGGTGGTAACTATGCATCCAACGGCAAAAATAACAGTCAGTATATTGCCTATCTACAGCCGAACAGTGCTGTTTATCACACACAAACTATGCAAAAAAATAACTTACTAACATCAGTAAACACTGTTAATTACATTATTCCATTTAAAAGATATGAGACAATATTACTATGAGATTACTCCGAAAATCTAAAACATTTCCCATAATCGTTGCTTGTTTTTTAATAGGTATTGTTATAGCAACATTTGTTATACCAACATTTGTCTTTGCAGTTGAGGAAAAGGTGGAATCTGAGGCATCAAAGTTACCATCCGCAAGATACGATCCTATTTTTTTTAGTAAAAACGAAATTGTTATTCTTGACCCCGAAGATGTTGGTTGTTCAGAGCCAGAAGGCACTACGGGCTCTGAGCTATCAGGTAATGACAATCGTCAAAAGATATGGAACTTCCTTATTGGTCAGGGGCTTTCACCAGAACAATCTGCAGCAATTGTTGGCAATATAGAGAAGGACACGAACGGGTCTTATAGCCCAACATACAATCAATCCGATGAAATATTTCCCAAAGGAGGTTATGGGATAGCTAATTGGACCGAAGATCGACGAACCAATATAGTCGAGTATCTTAAGGCAAAAAATCCAACCTTCGAGGAAACATACTACAATTCCAAATATAGTTCAAAAGGGTCAAACACTCGAGAAAGTGATGGGTTTATTCCAAAAAATAGCGAAACAGGCGAGCAAATTCCTAATAAAGATAATGATGCTTTGCTCCTTACAGAGCTAAACTATTTAATTGACGAGCTTAAAGGTCGGACATTGCATCAACCAGCAATCGACAGAGCATATGGAAGTGATAAGGACACAGAATGGGACACAATAAAAAAACAAAAAACAGTCGAGGGTGTATCAAACATATGGGTTTATAGTTTTAGTATTCCAAACGATGATGACGACCTAGAAGATATCGCCAACACTCGAGCGCAAACAGGACAAAGTATATATGATCTCTATGTCGGTGATGTGCCTGTAGGATCTGGAAGCTGTAGTGGGGGGGGTGGGTCAAAACAACAAATTGCTCAACAAATAATAGACTCAAACAACATTTACTACGATTACGGTATTATGGCTATTGAAAAAACTATCATTCCTGACATTGCCTCAGGTAAGAACAATGGCAACGACTGGCCGTGTGGTATGAATATAAATATCTTAAAGGGTATTGCTGCAATCGCCCAAGAATATAGAATACGACTTAATAGTCTTAATCGCGCTTGTTCTAATGATGTGCCGCCAGGTTCAAGCCTCATTAGTTGGCATTACGCAGGTAACGGAAGTGCGGTAGATTTTGGTCCTATAGACAGTATGTCTTCGTATAGCACGGCTGGCGCAAACCTAATAGTTCAATTTATGGGACCATTTATGGTAGATGGTTCTGGTATCGGACAAAAATACGATACCAGTGATGGAGGTGTGTGTTTAGGAGATAGTCTTAAGTTACCTGCAGTAAGAATAAACTATTTTGGCGACTTCTGTAATCACTTACATGTTGAGGTACCTCCCGATTCCGACCCTAGTTTGCAGTGTAAAGCAGGGGGCAAGGGTAGATGCGAAAACAAGGTTTAAAATGAAAGACTTTATACTAAAACATCGAATGTTGACAGGGATGGGAGCTGTGTTATTAGCTATCCTTTTAATTGTTTTGGTTTACTTTGCCGCTACGAGCAAAACCTCACTTATAGCACCTTTTGATAAGGATTTTCAAACAGGTGACGACGACACCCCGATATTGATTGAACTTCAAAACTCCCTCTACACCGTTATTCAGGATGATAAAGACAAAAAAATCCTTACCGTCACGGCGTTTTCAGGCTATCGAAACACTGCTGTTAAAGAGTTGTATGATATCGATCAGAATCCCACGGACTATAAAATAATTTTTAACTACGAAAACCCTTTTAAACAATATGAGTAGATTGAAAGTTATATTTTTTTTCATCATTGCCACAGCACTTGTGGTTGGTATATTTGTTTTGCAGTATATTTTTTCGCTACATTCTGTGAAAATCACTTTATCAAATAACGTTTCGGCAAATATATACAAGGTAATAGACAACAGGAATGAACAACCTTTCAGAGTAATCAAATCTTCGTCAACACTATTTTTACAGAATGGTAGGTACTGCTTAACGCCAAGTGATTCAAATTATAACTCCGAGCCTAACTGTTTTATTGTTGATGGTAGTGATACTTCGATTAATTTCGATCCTGATTATTCAGAGGGTTATCTTGGTCATATATTAGGTTCTCAACAAGAGACAATAAATAACATTATTACCAAAAAATATAGCCCTCTCATTAATAGTTTTACTTTAAAAACAGGTATGCTATTTAGACATGGGGAATGGTATGGTACAACACTTACCCAGAAAGTAGCGAAGAGTAGCCAGGGCGACGTATATAGACTTCTGATGAAAAAGGTAGATGATAAGTGGTCTATAGTTGCTTATCCTCAAATTGTGTTAAACAAATATGACTATTCCCAGGTTCCTTATGAGGTATTAGATAAAGTTAACAGACTAACTGGAGTGCAAGGACAGCCGTTTGTATCAAAACCCAGGGTAGACCCTCTATTTAACGCATATGGTGATTAATATTAGTATTGGTTTCTATAGTTTAATGTGTTTATAGGTATTTTTTCCAGGCAGCGCGTCGTTACTGGTTATAATAATTTGGTGTGTTCGAATGGTGTCACTGAGCGCTTTTTGGCGTGTGGTATCAAGTTCAGAAAATACATCATCGAGAAGAATAAGCGGTGGAGTATTTGTTATACTTTCGATAATATCCACTTCCAGAAACTTTAGGGCGAGAACGATTGTCCGCACCTCTCCGCGCGAGGCTGAAGATAAAGCGGGGGAGTTGTTAAATTTAAATACTACATCGTGACGATGAGGGCCGATTGTTGTATTGCCGATTATCTTGTCGCGGTCTCTGTTTTGATGAAGTTCGTTGAGCAGTTTTTGTTTTACGTCACCAATAAATGTGTGTGAATAATGAACAGAAACAATATCTTTTTTCCCTGCTATTGAGTCGTAGGTGTCGTTTATTTTATTGTTGATCTGCTCAATAAATAACACTCGTTGTTCAATAATGTACGCACCATATTCGCTCAAAGCAACATCCCATACAAATAACTCGTCGTTGTTTATATATTGCTTCTTAAGAAGATTATTCCTTTGACGAAGCGCTCGCTCATATTTATGAAGTGTTGATGAATATTGTGGGTTTAGTTGGCTGATAAATCGGTCAATAAATTGACGACGACGAACAGGCGAACCGTGGAGAAGTCGAAGATCTTCAGGTTCAAACAAAACAACAGGGTATTTGTTTTTTAAAGGAAGTCTGTAGGTTGTTTTGTTATCAATAACGAACTGTTTTTTACTGTTTGTTTTTTCAGGGTTATAGGTAATAGATCGCTTTGTGTCATCGTCAAGAAGGAGATCAATGCGCCACCATGGACTATCGTTTCGCAGTAGGTCGCTATCTATACCTTTAAACGACCCGCCTTGTAAGGCTATGTAAATAGATTCGATAAGGGATGTTTTACCGCTTCCATTCCTCCCTGTTATAACAGTTACTTGTGGAGAAAGTTCTGTGGTGAAATCTGAGTGAGAGCGAATATTTTTGACTGACAGTTTTGTAATCGCCACCATGATATTTTTAACTCTTTAGTGGCATGATTATGTGGTAATAGTTGGTTTTTTTATCTGTTGATTTAATAATACAAGGTGAGATTTTACCGCTAAAACTAAACTCAATTTCATCACCATCGATCACCGATAACGCCTCAGTAAGGTAGCGTGAGTTGAGTGTTATTTGACCACTTCCTTTTACTGAAACAGTTGCGTCAGAGGTGTTCTCACCAAGTTGAGATGCAATTGAGTGAATTGATAGATTCTTCTTTTCTTCATCTGCGGTAATGTTAATGCTACCGCCAGATTCACGCGCAAATAGTCCTGCGATTTTTACAATGCGAACAAACTCACTTTTACCGATTGTAATGGTTGTATCTGATTTTTTTGGTATAAGTTGGCGATAATCAGGGAAGTTGCCGTCAATTAGTCGGCTAATGATTTCCGCCTCATTAATTCTAAAGCGTACTTGGGTTTCATCGAATAAGATATCAACTTCTTCGCCGTCATCAGTAATAGTTCGCAATACTTCCTGTAGTGTTTGTGTAGGAATAATAGCCGACACATCACTTGTTGTTGCTACTAATTGACGCTCAGATAGCCTATAACCGTCGGTAGCTGCTAAGATAAGTTGTCCTTCAAAAGAGTGCCAATATACACCTGTAAGAACTGGTCGAGTCGAGTCGTTGCTGGCTGTGATAATTGTTTGACTCACTGCTTGTTTAAAATCTTCCGTTTTGACACTATAACGGATCGAAGACACTTCGTTTATTGTAGGTAATTCAGGGAAGTCGTCTGCAATTACTCCATTAATAATAGAGGTGTAGTTACCGCTTTTTATATGTAAGTTATCGTTTGTTACTTTAAAATCAACTGGCCCATTTGGAAGGTTTGATATAAATTCAGACACAAGTCGGGCGGGAATAGTAATGGCGCCAGGTTTTACAACTTTCGCGCCAATATATTGCGTTGTTGCAATTTCAAGGTTTGTCGCCGCTATAAGGAGTCTGTTTTTGTCTGTTCGAAGAAGAATATTTCCCAGGATAGGTAGTTGTGTTTTTGTGCTTGCGACACGACCAACAGATGTTAATGCTCGTGCAAGATTTTCCTGAGTAACTGTTAGTTCCATTATTATTACCTTTCTTTAAATTCTTTTTATTGGCTCTAATAGTAGGCCTTGTGGATAGTGGGGATAACTGTGAAATGACAGATAAGAAAACATATTTTTATACGTGGAAAACAATATGTTGATTATGGGGATAATTACTCGGATAAACTTCACTTTTCCATACCCACCAACCAAAAACTGAACACACACATTGTTAATAGGGGACAATAAAACACCCTTTATACTATTACTAATACGCTGGTTGTTCACATTTTTTACCCAGCTATTAAAAACAGTGTTAAGCATATAATTTCTCCCGAATCGAAGCAACTTGTTCACGGATAAGAAAATCAAGTTTTATTGCTTTCTCTATCTTTTCAACAGAATGAATTGCCGTTGTATGGTCTTTTCGACCCAACTCACCAGCGATCTTTGGAAAACTAAGATGTAGCTCACTTCGTAGTAAGTACATTGCAATCTGTCGAGGAACAACAATATGTTTATCTCTTTTTGATCCACACACCTCATCGATTTGTAACTGGAAATGTTTTGCTGTTTTTTCAATAATTTGTTTGCTTGTAATGTGTTGTGGACGAGAATGACGTACATTTCCAAGTAAACCTTCGGCTGTTGATGTGTCGGGACTAATACCGCGCATTTCCGCATACGCTAACAACTGATTAAGTGCACCCTCGAGTTCTCGAACATTTGTCTTAATGTTGTTCGCCAAGTATTCAACCGTTTCCTGACCAAGTTCTACCCCAGATAGAGATGCCTTTGCTTTCAGAATCGCACAACGTGTTTCAAAATCTGGCATTTGTACATCGATCGTCATTCCCATTTCAAAACGGCTTCGAAGGCGTTCAGTAAGAGTAGGGATGCTCTTTGGAGGTTTGTCACTACTGATGATAATTTGCTTGTTGTTTTGGTGGAGGTGATTGAAAGTATGGAAGAACTCTTCTTGAGTCTTTTCTTTACCTGCAATAAACT
This sequence comes from uncultured bacterium, assembly GCA_947084875.1. GTDB lineage: Bacteria > Patescibacteriota > Saccharimonadia > Saccharimonadales > Saccharimonadaceae > UBA1547. The sequence continues at coordinate 408,638 of CAMTUF010000001.1, read as the reverse complement.
GCATATCATCAACAATTAACACATCAATATTTCGGTACTTGTCAGAAAAACCTTTTTTCTTGAAGCGAATATGATCCAAAAATTCATTCACAAATGTTTCGCTGCTAATATAAACAACGCGTGCGCCAGGTTGAGTTTTTACAATCTCGTTACCAATTGCCTGCATAAGGTGGGTCTTACCAAGACCAACACCACCATATAAATAAATAGGGTTGTACTTAACACCCGGGTTAGCGGCAACCGCCTGGCTGGCGGTGTACGCAAGGTCATTGCTTGATCCAACAATAAAATTATCAAATGTGTAACGAGGATTTAATCCACCAGACTGAGTTGTTTGGCTAGAAGATGTGCGAGTGTTTTGCGACAACGATGGCAATAATTCTTCGGCGGTCTGTATTTGAGAAGGGGTTGTTTCACGACTCACACGAGTTTTTTTACCAGTTGTGGTGATTGTATAAGTAATTTGTTTTGGTGTGATGCCGTTCTTTGCAAGCACACCTTTTATTTGATCATTAAACTTTACCTCAAATTGCTTCTTGGCAAAAATATTTGGAACAGCAATAACAATCTCTGAATCGTTCTGATCAACAAGCTCTGTGTTTTTAAACCACGTCGTAAATGTCGCATGTGAAACCGATAACTCGATTTCTCCAAGCACACTTTGCCACAACGCGTGATGCATATTTAACTCCCTTAAAAACACTGGTTTAGTACCTACAACTATACTACGGGCGCAATGTTTTCCACAACCTCAAACTCTTTAGAGGAAAGCAGGGGAGTATAGGGGTGTGACTTATACACAATCACAAACCACCCCTGCAAATATGTGGATAAAGGGTAAGTTTGTGGGGATAAGTTTTTAATATCAAATAATCGATATGACTAAAATTCAAATTGTGTCTTGCTAAAAAGGGTTAATTTAGGTAAACTGGACAGACAATGCCAAAAAGAACATTCCAACCACACACACGTCACCGTGCTCGAACACACGGGTTTCGTGCTCGTATTGCAACCAAAGCTGGTCGCGCCGTTATTAAGCGTCGACGCATTAAAGGTCGAGCGCTTCTTACTGCTTAAATGAAAAGACGACAGTGTCGTCTTTTTTAAATGACGTACCTATCGAGTGTTCAATAAATACCATATACTAAAACTATGATCCCATTTTCCTACAGATTTCACGGACACGGTAGTCTTCGGTATGTATACAAAAACGGCCAGGCTGTACGTACACATTTTGCGACACTAAAATCGAGCCCAAATCCACATCGAAATAAATCTCGTATTGCTGTTGTCGTTGGTAAAAAAATCCTCAAGAGCGCAGTGGGACGTAACCGAATCAGGCGTCGTATATATGAATATGTACGTCAGCAAATTCCACGTCTTAGCCAGAATTTTGATATTGTTATCATTGTGTCCTCAAGTGAATTCGCTACTATGTCATCGACTGAGTTAGTGGCTCAGATTGAAGGTCTGTTAGTTCAAGCTGGTCTGTATAAAACCCCATAAAACTGATATAATGACAGGTAAAGTTACTGTAGTATACGGAGTTTTAATACGCCCTAATGAACATTTTTGAAGTCCTTATTGTCCAGCCAATATTTAACCTATTAATGGGTCTTTACAGTATTATCCCTGGTGGGGACTTTGGTATTGCGCTTATCATCTTTACTATCCTCGTTCGTTTTGCCCTGTGGCCACTCGTTAAACGTCAACTTCACCAAGTAACCGCAATGCGCAAACTCCAACCAGAGCTAGCAAAAATAAAAAAGAACTCTGGCGGTAACCGACAACTCGAAAGTATCCAAATGATGGATCTATATAAAAAGAACGGTGTTAACCCCTTTCGTTCAATCGGCATTTTGCTGATCCAACTTCCTATTTTTATTGCTCTTTATCAAGTCATCCAGATTTTTACACAGCAGCGTGATCAGGTTGCAAAGTACACATATGACTTTCTCGAGAATATCGGCCCTATTAAAGAACTTATCCAATACCCCGAAAACTTCAATGAGAAGTTATTTGGTTTTATCGATCTGACTGCACGCGCACTTGGTGGTCCAAATGGTGGTGTGAATATCTTTCTTGTACTGCTTGCGATTATCGCAGCAATCACCCAATACATTATGTCTAAACAAACAATGCCGCAGAACCCAAGCAAAAAGCGTCTTCGTGACATTATGAACGAAGCGGCAGAAGGCAAGAAGGCTGATCAGTCAGAAATGAACGCGATCGTCACGGGTAAAATGATTAAGTTCTTACCATTCCTAATGCTTCTCGTCATGCTTAACCTTCCTGGTGCACTTGCCTTGTATTATGTTGTGTCGAACGTTGTCGCAGTCTTCCAACAACACTATATATTGAAGAAGGACGTAGACGAAATGGAAGAAATTGCCGACGAGACACCAAAAAAATCAGGTAAAAAGGCGACCGCCAAAGCGCGCGCAAAAGCAGCAACGGAAGGAAATGTGATTCGTATTACCGCTAAGGACTCTCGTCCGCGTAATAAGGAGAAGTCATAATGGATCAAGAAGAATCAATTAGATTTGCAAAAAAATACCTTGAAGACCTGCTTTCATTTTTCAGCGCTAACCTCACCGTGTCTTCATCTTGTGACGATGATGTCATTGAACTTTCTGTCCCATCAAGTGAATTTAACAGTATACTAATCGGTCGTAATGCGGAAACACTTCGTAGCTTGCAGTATATTGTCAGTACTGTTCTGCGCAATAAAAATGCAGCACTGACACGAGTTAATATCGACATTGCAGACTACAAAAAACAACGTGCCGATCGTGTTGCTGCGCAGGCTCGGGAGTGGATTGAACAAGTTCGTCGTACAGGTGACTCATATGTTGCAACACTAAACGCTGCAGATCGTCGTATCGTTCATCACATCGCTAGTGAATATAGTGATATTCGTACGTTTTCTGATGGCGAAGGCCGTGAACGCAAAATAACTATTGCACAGGGCAGCAGTTAAACTTCTTTTTTGAGTGCTTCTGTGTAAATCTGGTGCGTTTGTTTAGCGGTTTCTAACCAAGTGTATTTTTTAAACTGCTTGCGACCTGCTTTAGTCAATTCTTCTCGAAGAGGTTCACTGTCAATTACTTCATCAATAGCACGTGCCATGTCTGTTGTGTCATTCGGGTCGAAATAATGAGCAGCTTCACCATAGACTTCAGGAAGGCATGAGGCGCTGCTGCTGACGACAGGAGTTCCGTGTCCCATCGCCTCGAGTCCAGGTAGACCAAACCCTTCCATAGTAGACGGGAACACATATGCCTCTGCCTTTTTATATAGCCAGTTTAACTGTGCGTCGGGTAGATATCCTGTAAAGAAAATATTTTTAAAGTTTTTACCCGCAAAATATTCTTCGTTTATCTCTGCGCTATCGTTTTTAGATCCAACCAACACCAAGCCGAGGTCGGGATATTTTTTGATCAAACGCTGGTGAGCCGAGCCGAGCCGTTTTATATTCTTGTAATCACTTTGCTGACCAACATACATAACAAAGCGCTTAAAAGGTAGATCGTAAGGTTCGGGTTCATCTTTAGCCAACTCTGCGGCTAAATACGTGGTGGTTATTTTGTCCTTCGCGCGTCCGTCAAAATTGATAATGTCCTCTTTGCTGAAATCTGAAGGTGTAAGAATATGTGTACTTGTTGCGATAACACGTTTAAATACGAAGCGTCCCACTACTTGTTTAAAGTGGTATACCAACCAATTTTTATCAGAATTATATACCTTTAATAGGGTGAGGTCGTGGATGGTTGTGACCTTGTTTCCTTTATACAAAACTGGCTGTTGCGGCATACAAAAGTGTACAAGGTCTGGTGCTAATTCATCAAGCTGGCGTTTGAAGCCGAATTGTTCTGCAAACGAGTACTGATCAAAATCTGCAACAACAACACTAAATTTTTCGGCAGTGGGTTGCCAAAAGTCTTTATCTTTCTCAAGAACAAGAACAGAATAGTTGTTGATCGTATCAATCTCTTGTAGATAGTGGAGAAGGCGCTCGACGTATCGCCCTGTAGTAGAGTTGATAATGCGCGCATCAATAGCAATGTGACTCATTGTCCTCATTATAACACCTTAGAGTTGTCGTCCCGCAACCACCATCCAAAAGCTTACCGATTTTTACTGTGTCCAAACCCACTCTCGTCTTCTTCATAAAACTTAAAATCAGCTTAACAAAGGATAATCCTTTGCAATGCTGGTTTTTAACGGAGAGGTTGCTGGCGGACATGTGGCCAGGGCCTGGGCCGTTTAGGGCGAGACTAGGATTCTTTTTTAAAGACGAAACGGCTGTAGAATATATAGTTCCAGATTAGAGATGCGACGGTTGCCAAGAGTTTTGCAATAAATAATGTTACGGCACTTGTAAGTCCAATGCCTGCCAGTAACCACGACACGATAACGATAACAATGGGCTGCAGTACCCATAGACTAAAGATGGTAATAACAATAAACAGAACAAACTGTTTCTTTGCATTGCCACCTGATGATTTGAATGTGAATGACTTGTTAACAAAGAAGCTAAAAACAAAAGCAATCGATGTCGATATGAAGTTAGCGGGGATACGATCGAGTCCCATACCGACCAGGAGGAAAAGAACGGCGAAGTCGAGAAGCGTATTAGCGCCGCCAACGATTGCGAAACGTAATTTCTCAGCGTGCTTTTTTAGTAGCTTTTGCATGATACTCCTGTACAAAGTAAAGTGGTCGTTGTTTGGTTTCGTTAAAGATACGGCCAATATACTCACCGATAACCCCTAGGGACAACAGCTGTACCCCGCCAAGGAATAAAATAACCGCCATCATCGAAGGATATCCTGCCAAATCGGTGCCAAACGCGATTGTGCGGATCACCAGGTACACAATATATATAAACGCCACAATCGAGACTAATATACCCAAAACCGAGGATATGCGCAGAGGCGCAATGGTGAATGAAGTTAATCCATCGATGGCAAAGTTGATAAGCTTGAGATAACTCCAACCAGTTTCACCAGCCGCTCGTGGATCGCGGTCGTAGGTAATCTCTTTCTTTTTGTAGCCGATCCAACTAAACATACCCTTTGTGTAGCGCTGTGATTCACGGATTTGCTTTAACGCGTCAACACAAACACGATCTAGGAGGCGAAAATCACCTGTATCTTGCTGAATAGGGATATGGGTAGCTTTTTGTAGGATGCGGTAATAAAGTTTTGAAGTTGCCTTTTTAATGAACGATTCGCCTGCGCGGCTGTTTCGTTTTGCGTACACATCTTCATAGCCGTCTTCCCAGTACTTAATCATTTTAGGAATAAGCTCAGGTGGGTCCTGAAGATCAGCGTCGATAATCACGGTTGCATCACCCGTGACGTGATCAAGACCTGCAATCATTGCAATTTCTTTACCAAAGTTCCGTGAGAGGTCGACGTAACTGACGCGTTCATCTTGTTCGGCAAAATCTTTGATTGTCGCGAGTGTTTTATCGCGACTGCCGTCATTTACAAACAAAAACTCAAAATCATATGATTTGTTGTCGTTCGCAAGTTTTCCTAGGCGCTGGTACAAGGGCTCTAATACCTCTTGTTCATTGTAGGCAGGGATCAGAATACTAATCTTTTTCATAGCTCTCAGTATACCATTTACACCTGTTATTTGCTCTGGCTGTGCACGACAAGGTCAATCAAGGCTGTGATGTTGGTGGCAACGTGGGCACCTGCTTTTTTAAGTGCTTTACTCTTAGCCTCTGCTGATTCGTTGCTGCTACCCAGGATTGCGCCTGCGTGACCCATCTGAATACCTGCGGGCGCACTGGCCCCTGCGACGTAGGCAAAAACAGGTTTGGTGACTGAAGCAGCAATATAGTCAGCTGCCAATTGTTCGTCGACTCCACCAATTTCGCCAATGAGGATAATCTGGTCAACTTCTGGGTCATGTTCAAACATTTTCAAGCATTCAACAAACCCTGCGCCGCGCACTGGGTCGCCACCGATCCCGATGACATATCGCTGCCCAATGTTTTTACCAGTTAGTCCTGCCATTGCTTCATACGTTAATGTACCTGAGCGACTTACAATAGCCGCATGACCTGGAAGGGACATGCTTGCGGGGATAATTCCCAACTTATTAATGCCGGGCACAATAACGCCAGGACAGTTGGGTCCAATAAGGACGCTCTGAGACTCGCTCAGACGCTTTCGAACCTCAATCATGTCACGAATGGGGATACCTTCGGTAATACAGATAATTAACGGGACGTGCGCGTTGATTGCTTCCAAGATCGCATTTTTTGCAAACGGAGCGGGGACAAATATGACGGTCATATCGACAGTAAAATTCTTTTGGACATCAACTATCGAGTCATAGACAGGCACTTGTTCGACGATCTGGCCTGCTTTACCTGGTGTTGTGCCTGCAACAACATGTGTACCTGCGTCCAACATTGCTTTTGTCTGAAAGCGACCGTGCGTGCCTGTAATTCCTTGAACAATCACATTTTTAGCGGTAAACAATTCAGGCCTCATCGGGACACCTCCTGTTTTGCTGCAGCTAAACATTCTTCTAATGTCGCTAGGATCGGTATATGTTCATCGGCAAGCAGTCTTTCGGCAACGTCAAAGTTTGTTCCTGCGAGGCGGATGAACAGCGGTGGTAGCTCGGTGATTTGTCTTTTTGCAGCAATGATTGCTCGGGCAACTTCATCGCAGCGCGTGATGCCCGCAAAGATATTGATAACGATTGCTTTAATGTTTGGATATTCGCCTAGGCGGTTGAATGCCTTTAAGAGTGTTTCTGTATTAGCGCCACCACCAATGTCTAAAAAGTTTGCTGGTATCATACCCATGTCGTGGACGGCGTCGACAGTGGCCATGGCAAGCCCTGCACCGTTAGCAATCGTAGCGATTGTTCCGTTGGTGTCCAAGGTGACGAAGTTAGCTTCAGCTGGTGTTTCTTCAAACTTCCATTTATGCCGAAACGCAGCGTTATCGTCTAATGTCATTTTGCAGTCTCCTGCAATAAGCTTGTTATCAGACGTATAAACTAAAGGATTAATTTCAATTAATGTTGCGTCGTTAGATGTAAAACAGTCGTATAGATTCTCGATCAAATCCTGTAACACAAACGTTTGTTCGGGTAAGTTGTAACATTCTGCTAGCTGTTCGCCTACCGCGTCGAAATTCTTACCTGTTACCTCAACGTTTATGTAACTATCTGCTTCGTTATCTTCGACTTCCGTACCGCCATTTATGTTTGCCATTACTCTGACTGTCCCTGAGGGCCTATCAACGATAAGCGACAAATAATACTCATGGCTTATCGTCATTTTTTCTTCGGCCAAGATTGTTTTTGGCAAAAAGCCTTTTATTGGCAGCTTCAAAAGGTTTGCAATTGCGGTGTTCAGGTCCTGTTGATTATCTATTATTTTTACTCCCCCAGCTCTCCCTCGGCCGCCAGTTGGGACTTGCGACTTGAGTACTACTGGCAGGGGGATATCTTTTTGAGACACGGACTTTATTAAAACGGAAGATGGAACAGGGATGTTATACTTCGCCAAAATGTTTTTCGCTTCGTATTCCAACAGCTTCACGACTTATCCTTTGCCAGTAAAGAATTTTCTGAATTTTCGCAGACCTGTCTGTTCGGGCGGCAGGTCGTTCCAGAGGATACTCTTTATATATTCAGCAGATACACGTTTGCTTTTTTGGATGTGTCGACGCTCGAGACGCTTTTTAAAACTCAGTACAAAACTCATCCATACACCCTTTAGCGCAGGCCAGCCATCACCATGAACAATAGCGTTACCAAAAATCAACCAATATGCTAAGTAGAAGCGGACGCCAATAGAAAATAGCAACTTGGTTGGTACGTTTTTAATAAATAGTAGGGGAAGGTTTTTGAATGTTTGGTAAATGGTAAATCCAGGTACTTTTTTGCTCGTCGCTCCCTGTTCGTGATAGGCAATTGCTTTTGGCGTATAGGTCACCTTCCATCCTGCCAGTTGCGCACGGAAGCTGATGTCAGCATCTTCGTAGTAGGCAAAGAAGTCTTCGTCAAACAGGCCAATATCCCGCAGTAGTGCAGTCTTATAGAGACTTGCTCCACCGCTCGCGCCAAACACTAAACCTGCATCAGGTGCCTTCGCTGCTTTCTTGCCACGACCTCTTGGAAAGGCCAGTCCCCACTTTGAGAACCAGTCACCAGTACTGTCGATGGTTTTGCCGTCTGCATGCAACAGAAGCCCTGTGCTGATGCCAATTTCTTCGGGTTGTGCAGCTTCAACTAGCGATTTTAACCAGTGTCTGTCGGCTCGTGCGTCGTTATTGAAGAGCGCTACGTACTCGTAGTCATCATTCAGCGCCCACTCAATACCTGTGTTTACACCGCCTGCAAAGCCAAAGTTGGTCTCGTTATATACCACATCAACTTTGTCGGGGTGTTGCTTTTGGTACTCGTCGAGGAGTAACTTTGAGTTATCAATAGATCCGTTATCGATGACAAGGATATGAAAGCGTTTGTAGGACTGATCCAGAAGTGAATCCAAACACTGCAGAGTGTCCCTAATGCCGTTCCAGTTTAATACTACGATGAGTGCGCTGTTCATATGCCTTCATCTATCTTATAACAAAAGCAAATGAGCGAATAAAGATAGACGCGCCTATCTCTATTCCGAATGGCGCATTGTTATATCAACCTGATATAATTAATCGCAGACTTATGAAAATTTCGAACATATTTAGCAGACGAAATCGTATACTTTTGCGAGAATTGGTAATAACTGATTTCAAGCTTCGTTACCAAGGATCCGTACTCGGCTATGCCTGGTCACTCCTTAAGCCGCTATTTCTTTTCGCAATAATGTATGTTGTTTTTGGACTTCTCGTGAAGTTAGGGTCTGTCGAACACTACGCCGTTTACTTGCTCTTCGGTATTGTCTTATGGACATTCTTCTCAGAAGCGACAAACCAAGGGATGAGCTCAATTGTAGGCCGTGGGGATCTGCTTCGAAAAATTAGTTTTCCCAAGTATATTATTGTTCTTTCAACCACGATCTCGGCGCTTATTAATTTAACACTCAACCTTATAATCGTTGCGGTACTACTTGTGGTTAACGGGGTTGAGCTACATATATCGGCACTCATGGTACCTGTATATATAGTAGAGCTTTATATCTTTGCTCTTGGGTTAGCCTTCTTCCTATCTGCACTCCATGTAAAATACAGAGACACTAGCCACATATGGGAAATTATTATGCAAGCCGCGTTTTATGCTACACCGATTATTTACCCACTTTCAATCGTTGTAGAAAAGAGCGAGGTAGCAGCGAAGTTTCTACTGCTAAACCCGATTGCACAGGCTATACAAGATGCTCGTTACTACCTTATAACGCCCGAGACGGTCACTGCCGCTAAGTTATTTGGCAACCAAATATATGTACTAATACCGTATATCATTGTTATTGTTGTTTTTGTTGGTGGCATCTTGTACTTTAGGCGTAATTCTAAATACTTTGCGGAGAACATCTAAATGGCAGACTCAGCTTCAGTTGTAGTCGTTAAAGATCTATATAAAAGCTTTAAGCTACCTAACGAACAAGCTTCAGGCATTAAGCAAATGGTCGTTAACTTTGTCAAAAGAAAAAAAGGATACGAAGTCCAAAAAGTATTACAGGATATATCCTTTGAGATTAAAAAAGGTGAATTTTTTGGGATAGTTGGTCGAAATGGAAGCGGTAAAAGTACACTGCTGAAACTGCTCGCAGGTATTTACGTGCCAGACAGCGGACTAGTTGCCGTAAAAGGTAGCCTGACTCCCTTTATTGAGTTGGGCGTAGGTTTCAATCCAGAGCTAACGGGTCGCGAGAACGTATTTATGAACGGTGCTCTACTTGGGTTTAGTAAACAAGAAATGCAAAATATGTATCATGACATCGTTGAGTTTGCAGAGCTCGAACGTTTTATGGATCAGAAGCTTAAAAACTATTCTAGCGGTATGCAAGTTCGCCTAGCTTTTTCGATTGCTATAAAGGCAGAAAGTGATGTGCTTTTGATAGATGAGGTTTTGGCGGTCGGCGATGCGGCTTTTCAAAGAAAGTGTTTCGACTACTTCATGAAACTAAAAAAAGACAAAAGAACTGTCATTTTAGTTACCCACGACATGTCTGCAGTGAGGCAGTACTGTGACCGAGCAATAATGATTGATCAAGGAAAAATCGTTAAAGAAGGAAAAGTCGAAAAGGTTGCTCAGGCTTATCAAAGACTTTTCAATGATGAAATAAGCAGTGTAGTTAACAAAGAGCCTGATGACGAACGGCGATGGGGAACAGGAAAAATAGTCGGCAAAGCTCCGAATGTGAAAATAACCCCTGATATCATTACGATAGAGGTTAATTATACTGTGAAGCAGGATGTTGATGCTCCCGTCTTCGGATTTAATATATATAGTTCTCAAAACATGAATCTTTTAGAGGGTAATACTATCAGAGAGAATATAACTACACGGGCAGTTAAAAAAGGAGAGAAGGTTGCGCTGACTTGGGAAATTCCTAATGTCCTTGCTGAAGGTACATATACTGTGAGCATATCGAGCTGCGATAGCTCGGTGACTGAATTCTATGACTGGTATAACGAAGCCGCCACCTTTGTTATTACGCGCGAAGGTAATACAGCTGCTGTTATTGACCCTAAGATTACGACACGTGGAGTGACATATTCATGATAAAAAAAACCAATATCGAAGAAGAACTTGAAAAGCTCAAGCAAAAACTTTTGTTAGAGAAAGATGAACATAAGAAAACAAAAATTAAATTGATGGCCCGAGAGCGAGAACTGCATGATATTAATAAGTCAAATAGTTATAAACTTGCGCGCATGCTAGCTAAGTCAAAACACGGACTTAAAATTGTTAGGAATCATGCCGTTGACCTTACGCCCAGAAGATTTCTTTTGGTAAAAGGAAACCAATATCATGTACGTCACATGTATAATTCTGAGCAGTTTACCGCCCCACTTTCAAGAAAATCATCTTCTAATATTGCGGTAGTATTACACCTTTATTACACAGAAATGTTACCGTACTTCCTAAAAAAGTTAGAAAGTATCTCACACCTTAAATATGACTTATTCATAACTATTCCAGAACAGAAAGCTCAGTTTGTTTCTGATGTCCAATCACAGCTTCCAAACGCTAGGGTCGTGGTCGTGCCTAATTGTGGTCGTGATGTACTTCCTTTTGTTGAAGTGATACGTAAAATTCAAAACCAAGGGTATGTTAAAGTTTTAAAGATTCACTCAAAAAAATCTCCTCATAGAAGTGACGGGGAGCAATGGAGAGACAGAATTATCGATAGTTTGTTACCAAAAAATAAAGAACTTTTAGATGAGTTAGTAAAGAAACTTTCGAACAAAAATACTGCATTAGTAGGTCCGTCGGGGGAATACGTTTCACTTCTAGTGAACTTTTCAGCTACAGGACATTACCTAAAAAATTTAGTCGGTAAAATTGTCCAAACTCGCATAGCAGATGATCTTACAAGAACGTCGGACGAGTATGGATTTTTTGCAGGCACAATGTTTTGGGCACGTATTGATGCGCTGACACCAGTTGTAAACAATGTGCGCGCTGAGGACTTTGAGCCTGAACTTGGACAACAGGATTCGACCCTTGCCCATGCTTTAGAGAGACTATTCAATGTTATTCCTGAACTTCAAAACAAGGATATGTTTGAAGTCACAAAAAACTCAATTAATAAAATCGACTATCATACAACGAACATTCCAGCATGGTCAGAAGTTGCACTTGAAGACTAATGCTTAGAACGCTCTTCTAGGGATATCTTAGAACGAATTTTAGAGTTGTTGACGTACTTTATTGCGTGGTACTTACCAAGCTGTAAGTAAAAATTGTATAGGGGAATAGATAAAATAAATTTAATCTTTGCTCGTTTATTATACTCTCTATCTCTTATCGTGAATTTTAAATCGTCCAGGCTCGGTCTGATCCAGCCACCCAACAAAGACCTTAGGGATTTAGTAAGTTTGGTGTTTGTGCTCTCAAGAAGTCCTGAGTATTCATCAAATTTTCTGTGGTAGTATTCCTTCGCAGTGTATTCGTTTGAATGCCACACTGCGCCAAGGGAACTGTAAGCCTTTAAGTACCCTGCATTTTGCATGTCTTCTGCGAGTGCTTGATCTTCGGCATATTTTACATCCCGAAACGGTACTTTACTAACAAGATCTTTGCGGATCGCAGAGTTTACATCCGAGAAGAAGCTGTTAAGAGGATTAGTAGTTTCAGAGTCAACAAGAGATTTTTCTCTATGAAGAACGAGTGAATCTGATGCTCCAATACCTCCAAAAACACCCGATACCTCGCGTTTAATAGTAGGTACCGAGAAAGGTCTTGGTATTTGTCGACCGAATACACATCCGACCTTTTCGCTTATATAAAAAGGCTCAATCATGTTTATTAGCCATCGATAGCTATGTGGGGTGGCATCTTGGGATAGAAATAATATAAAGTCGCCCTTTGCGCGCTCTGCTGCGCGCTGTCTCGTTTTGCCATGCCCATAGTCTTTATTAGGGATTTCGTCAAACACAATTTTACTGCCATATTTTTTGATGACGTCTACAGTTGCATCTGACGATCCTGAATCAGTGATCATTAACTCCAATCGGTAGCCTTCAGGCAGCTTCTGTCCCAGTATGGCGTTGATTGATTCGCCAATGTACTTTTCTCCATTATACGTAGGTATGAAAACGGTTATAAATTTATTTGAGTTCTTTGACATAATCCCAAGTCCTTTTTATACCTTCCTGAAGTCCAACGGCTGGTCTGCTGCCGAACTCTTTAACGAAACGTTCAATATTGAGCACACTATTTTCTATATACGTCGAAGGCGCATCTACGTGATTTTTCTTTACACTATAACCAGTATGAGATTCAATTGTACGAACGAGCTCGTTAATGGTCACTCCGATTCCGCTACCGATATTATAGGTTTCATACCTATTCTTAGCTTTATATGAGTTGACGACCATTCTCACAAGATCATCAATATACAAGTAGTCTCTCGTCATAAGCCCATTACCAAATATAGTAATAAGTTCTTTTGAATTATATTTATGCATAAAGATCGGTATGACACCTTGTTTGCCCTGGATATTCTGCCCAGGGCCATAGGGATTTGCAACGCGGTAAACCATATAGTCTAGACCATGTGTTCGTTTAAAATAGCGTAGATAGTGTTCGACAGCAAGTTTGCTAATAGCGTAAGGAGATAAAGGCTGCGGAGCGTCATCTTCGTCAATCGTGTTACTGTCTATGTTTCCGTATACTGCTCCGCCTGACGAGAAGAACATGACTTTTTTTACATTATTCTCAACACAAAGCTCAAAAAGCTCGACACTACTCCGAAGATTTGTATCGATGTCAATAAATGGATCATTCTGTGAAGTAGCGGGATTCGTCGTCCATATAAGATGGAAGACAAAGTCTGTATCAGATAATACTTTATTTACTTCATCACGGTTAAAAAAATCACCTACAACAACAGTAACATTAGAAAGTTCTTCGAAAGGTTTGGTGCCATCGTTTTCATACGAGCTGAATCGATCAAAAACGAATATAGAGTTTTGATGACCCTCCAAAGCTAGGGCTCTCACGAGATGCTTACCGATAAACCCATTACCGCCAAAAATGACAATTTTAGACATGTTGATTCATTTCTCTCTCAACAATATCAACAAACTTCTTACCAGAACTCTCCCAGCCTAGAGCGTCAACGCTTGCAGAAGCTTTTTGCGAGTAGGTTTCTTGATCTTTACGACTAATCACCTCGCTGATTTTATTGGCGAGCGAGTGGGGATCGTTGTTTGCGTATGCGATAAAAGGATTATTCGAAACGAGTCGATTGTTGGCGGCATCATTAACAATTGGTATTGTACCTGAAGAAAGTAACTCTAAGGGTAGAAGAGACATATTCGTATATGACAACACTAGTCCAGCTGCGCAACGGTTATACAAGGCACTTAGTTCGCTAATCTCAAGTAACTTTAAATTCTTGTAAGGGAAGGGAATATCATACTGAGAAACATCCCAACCTACAAGGTTAATTACGTAGTTAGGATGAAGTTTATGGAAAATATCTAGGGCGAGGATGCTCATTTCAAACCCACGACGTTCAGTATATGGTCTCACATAGCAAAAGATTTCTTTTCTTTTCTTGGAGTTTGTATATGTATAGATTTCACGGTCTGCACTAAACTCAAATGAAGCTGTTCTCATGTGGTATTCGTTGGCTAGCTTCTGTTTAAGCCAATCGCCAGCTGTTACACCGAAGAAACCCATTTTATATGTATTCTCCGCAAGGCTATACATGCCACCTACAGGGTAGAAGTATGGTTCAAAGTCTTGGACGAAGTAAAAGCGCTTCGCCTTTGATTTAAGATTGTACGATGCGTAGGCCGTTTCCCAGCTCGTCGCAAAAATACCACCAACATCCTCAATTTGTTCTCCTGGCTCCAACCAACGCATATTCTTTGATGCATCTATATCTGCATAAGAGTCACCCATAACGGCTCGCACGCCATCTACACTTCCGTGTTGGCCATTGACGTACATGTAAATTGAACATTGGTAGCCTTTGTCTTCAAGATACTTTATAAAACGAAAAATATTTAAATGACCACCACTTCCTTTTCCTGGAGGAGGCATGATCCATGCAAAGCTCATCGGCAATTGCGTCGGTTCGTCTGAGAGTATCGGCTTATCTAAGTGGGCTCTCTTAATATCCTCATATCGAGCATGTGTATAAATCTTACCCTTTATAGTTGGGGTTGATGATTTTTGTTTCTTTGTCTTTCTTTGGATGAATTGAAGTGCTCTGATACCAACGGCTAGCCATCCTTCATCTTTCAGTAGGTGGTAAGCAATTTTAGTCTTTCGAGATAGGTTTTTTAGAGCCATACTGTGTAGCTATTGTACAGCAAAGCGAGGATAGAGAGAAGTGATGCTTAGTTTGCTACTGGCGTACCTAAAGGTATTGCAGTTAGGTTTTTGACACTAAGCGTGATTATAGTAGGGTTGGCTTGTTGGCTAACGCGCTGAAGCGTCGTCCAGCTCGTAAATACATGCCTTTGACCACCACTAACCATATATACAGCAGGATCTCCAGGAGATTTCACGTAGATGCTTATATAACTGCATTTCGCGAGGTTTATGTAAGGAAATATGGTTGAACTATAGCTCTGCCCCGACTGGGCTAATGAGTTTGGGGCACCATAGGCGCTTACGTCGCTCGGCCTCATACCATAACAGCCGTAGGGATCCATTAAGTAGATACCGCCAGATGAAGTATACATATACTGACTAAGTTTGTTCTGTTCTGTAGGGTATAGCTGGTCCATTATAGAGGAGTCGCTTGTTTGTAGGGCAGACCATGAATACCCATAAGAAACAT
Source organism: uncultured bacterium (assembly GCA_947084875.1). Lineage (GTDB taxonomy): Bacteria > Patescibacteriota > Saccharimonadia > Saccharimonadales > Saccharimonadaceae > UBA1547. The sequence goes on along the minus strand of CAMTUF010000001.1, from coordinate 393,190 downwards.
AGTCGTCAGGAGTAGTAATATAGCGTTTGGTGTTGTGTGAGCTAATCAAGTATACTGCACCGTCGCTTACACTTCTCACTACTTGGCCAAGGCCAAATTTTACACCAATTTGGTTAAATACTTGTAGGCTTCCCTTTGGTATGCGATCTATGCCTTGAGCGCTAACGCCGAGCATCTGCAAGTCGCTAGGTGTAGGTATAAACTTCTTCATACCATCTTCTATGTACCACACTGTAAATGAACCATCCTCTTGAACAGATTGTCGAAGCGGCATTTGGCGGACAGCAAATCTCCCTGAAAGCGTGATAATATCAGCCGGCGACTGAGGGATAGAAGAGATACCGTAAGAAACTGGAATCTGTATTCTATTTCCTCCGTCAATTATATACGCATTTGATGAATCAGATTTTATAACACAACTTAGTGTGCCAGTGGGGTCAACCACTTCAATATCAGACAGGCGCGTAATGCGGAATGAGTTAACCTGTATACCTATAAAGTTCCAACAGCCAAGAGTTTCAGGGGTTGGTACGTAGTAGTACGAACCGCTTGTTAGCAAATAGAAGGCTCCTGAAGGCAATGCTATCAAGGTTGGATTATCACTGAGAGGTACCCCAGACAACAGTTTATCGGATATACTCGTATTGACTTGAGATATTATATTATCAGTATTTAGTCTATTAAGTGTTTGAAGGTCTAAAACTAGCCTTTTGGTTCCACTACTTACTTGAAATACATCAATAGGTGAGCTGCTGGTCTTTATATAGTTACTTAATACACCTCCGTCTAGGATTGATGCGATGAAGTTATATGGAAGAATTGCCGCGTCATTTATATCGAAACCAAAGTCAGATATCTGCTGTGCAGTTCGAAATAGGTAACGCTTACCAGCGCTCACAAGGTATATTGCGCCACCATCTTCGTCACTCGTAGAAGGTGACTTAACAATATTAGAGATTGTACTACTTAATCCGCCTGTGTTACCAAGAGGTATAGTTTCAGCGTCGCTAGATGCAACAATTTGTGCACCGTTTGGGAGTCCGTAGTCTTCAAGCAAAGAAGTAGTTGGTACATAGAATTTATATCCTGTGGCCTGTACGTATATTGATGTGTCGTTCGCTACCTTAAAAACAGTAGGTAGTCTTGTGCTACCAAACATATCATTGTAGTAGCGGAAGAAGTTTCTATTCCCGTAGGCGCTGCAGCTGTCGCCAGTACCATACATATTATTTAGTGCTGCTTGGTTAGGTTGATAGGGTGTGTAATTATATAAACCAGCTGTCGCCTTTGATGTTATATATACACTTGAGCTGCCACAAGACGGCGCATTTGCCTGGTACGAAATTACGTTGTTCTGGTCAGGCTTATAGCGGTAACTTGTTGGGTTATCTCTATATAGTTTGAACTGACGTGCAGCGTTAGTCATTTGGTTGTAAAATCCCTCGTACTGAGGGTCACAAGGTGCTGTATCAGGACACCCGTAACCCATAGCATTTCGATATTGATTGGGTAATGGCCAGTTATCACCAATAAGGTTCAGGGATTCTTTTTGCAGGGTTACTAACAAAACTTTTGGGCTGACTCCGTAAGCATCAGCTGCGTTTTTAACAATCTGAGCAGCACTAATTGCACCCACAGGAATAGCGTTTGTCGTTAAATTGTTAATGTTTTGATCGCTTCTAGGTACTTGGTAGTAATCCTTGAGGCAGACATAGGGTGGTCCTGGCCAGCCCTGAGTTGCTGCATATTGGGCATTTGTCATCGAGGTATTATAACGTTGTGTTCCGTTAGTATCACACGAGGGCACTTTGCTGTTAAGAAACGACTGGATTTCGGCGACGGACATAGCATTGTTGTTATAAAATATTCCGTCATCTATAATCCGACCTGCTTGCCAGCTTGAAGCTGAAACTATAGCATCCGCTTTAGGAGTACTTCTTATAGTTATTGTGAAGCAAGTAACCAATGATAAAAGAATAACTGTTGTGAATATAATCACCCGACGGTAAGCTGGACTACGAGAAGCGTTTAAGATCATTTGATAACTATCTCCTGCTCGCTGACCGCCTGTTCATTATTACTATAGTAGCGGAAGGTTGCATGCCAACCACCAATGTATGAGAATTCGGTTTCTGGGATTTTGATTGGTCCACATGCAGCACTACCTGCTTGTTTGGTCGCCTCAACATTTCGTACAACTGGACGGTCGTTAGGATTTGTAAATATAATCGAACACTTTCCTAAGGACGAGGTGTCGTTAGTGTCGCCAACGAACGTAATATATCCATCACTTTGGATTAAGTTCTCAATCTGTATATTTAGGGAAGGGCTGATTGGAATTTGGTTAGTAGTTTGGCTTGACCCTGAGTTGCCTTTTTCTGCCTTGTCGTTCTCGACATCGTCACTCGGGTATACCGTGGCGTCGTCATTAATTGAAGATTGTGTAAATGGACTCCAGCCCAAAATAGAGCCACGAAATCCAACAATGTACACGGTCAGCAGTATAGCTACTAACACGGTGATCGCCACTACAATAAAGAGAGCTTTAGTATTTTTTTTATGTGTTCGTTTTACTATTTTCATTTAGATTACTCTAACTTTTATTTACATTACCATTTTACCATAAACAGATTATAAAACTCAGGGCCATTAATTTCTTGGAGAAAGATTTTATGTTACTATGTGTGCAATGCTATCAAGATTAAAGGCAAGAATAACCGCGTCGAATTTGTTTGTGTTAATAGCTGTCATTTTTGGGGGGTTCTTTATATTTGCCACACCACTCTTGTGGGGAGCTGACGAGACCTCCCATACAGGTAGAGTGTATCAGCTTTCACACGGTGAAATATTTGCTCGTGAAGTACATGACAATGACTCTTATAGTGCTTATGGCTTTGGAGGCGACTTTCCAGAAAGTATAAAAAAAATAGTTAATTATGTAAACTACGACTTTAACGCAAACGGGCACCAGGATGTACCAGGAATCAAATGGGTCGATATCCCCGCAGACTATAAGAAATTTTCCGAGACAGCACTAAGTGGACAAACAGTTGATTATAATTTCTCGAATACCGCTATCTACTCCCCTTTATCTTATGCGCCATCGGTTATTGGCTTTTTGATTGCACGAGCATTTGACCTTAACTTTGGACCTACTTTATATTTAGGCCGTAGCTTTAATCTGCTGGTTTATATTGCTCTGTTCGCATTTTTACTTTACTCACTAAGGCATTTCAAGGTAAAGTGGGTATTTTTTGTCCTAGCTCTATTGCCCAGCTCTTTATACCAGGCTTCGACTGTCAGCGCTGATCCCATTACGATTGCTCTATCTTTCCTCATCGTTGGGCTGATCGTTAAATCGTTCTTAACAAAAAAAATCGGTGGCCTCACAAGGCTAGATACAATAATTCTTGCACTCTCTGCAATACTCCTTCCTATTACTAAACCAACTTATATCTTCATTTCATTCCTTACTCTAATTGTTCCAAAACAATCCATTAGTGTGCCCAAGAAATACGCTCGTCTTTTTATGCCTGTAGTGGTGGGGCTGGGCGTTTTACTGTATGCAGTATGGCAGCTTAAGACTGGCTACTTAACAAATGCATCGAAGTGGATTATTGCAGGTGTCGTTCCTTGGTGGCAAACAATTGACTCTGCTGCGCAAGTTAGTTATGTTCTTCACCATCCAATAGAATTTATCAAGACATTTCTTAGAACACTGTTGATAGGCGACAATAACTACTTTAATGGTCTGTTTGGTAGGCTCGGTTTTACGAACTTACAGGTACCTGCGCTATCAATAGTAGCTACTATATCAGCGTTTTTCCTAGCAGTGTTTACGTCTGAGACTTTCCAGCGAACTAAGCGACAGCTGTTTATTATTGCAGCTGTATTTTTTCTGAGTTTTGGAGCGATTTTTGGAGCTTTATATCTAACGATTAGTGATGTCGGGCAGTTAACCATCGAGGGTGTTCAAGGCAGGTACTTCATACCTGTCTTAGCAGTGTTTACACTATTTCTACTAATCGCGATCAATTTGAGATTTGATATCAGGTCAGTGAAAACATATAGTTCAGTTAAGAAAGCGGTAGTAATATTTGCTGTAATAGGGCTGCTTGTTACCGCCCTTAAGTTCCTATATGTTATATGGGGTTAAAATAAAAGACAAGAGACTATTCCTTAGCATTTCGAGTTTTACTATAAGGTCGTCTTTTAAATATTTCGATATATTCACCTACGTGTTTTGCGAACATCATACGTCTCGCGCTGAAACTCCAGAAAAACACGAAACATACGGCTATTAGTTTTGAAGCAAGATAGTATATTCCAAGAATTGAAGTAGAGAACCAAACAATTAAGGCAGTGAGACCTAATCCAATAAATCCAATTATAAAAAATGCAGTAACTTCCTTCCAAAAAGGTCGATCTGCTCTAGTTTTGAACACCCAAAATACGCTAATAATAAAATTTACAAACATTGAAATAGTGAAAGATAGAACTGTTGAAAGTAAATAATGTAAATGGAACAGATCTGTAAAAACGTAGAGCAATCCAAAATCAATAGGAAATGCTATAGCTACGACAAATCCGTATCTTATAAGTTGTACAAAAAAATTTGACGTCGGCGCAACTAAAAGTTTCTTAAACATCAGGCTCCTTAACCAATCGATTCGAGTCTATAAAACGATTAAGGAAAATCCATCTCATATGCGAAAAACCTGTTTTCCAATGAGATTGTTTTGTCTCACCGAGTCGTTGATGTTGTGCAATACTATGCTCAGCAAACTTTATCCTTGGATGTTGTGCCGCGTTTATTTTAATTTGTGGGCTGAGGTTCCACTCGCCCATGTTAAGAGAAAGGTGCTTAATGGCAGACTTTTTAAATACCCACATGCCTGATAGAATATCATTGATCTTGATACCGTATAGAAGTCTAACCTCCCAGTTAAGTGTTCCGACTCCTAACCGAAGTTTAAAGGGAATTTTAGTTCCCTCCTGTAGTGGATAGCGATTACAAGAAATAAAGTCAAGCCTATCATCAATTAAATGATCAATGACTTTTTCAAGTTCCTCGATGGGGTATGTTGCATCGCCGTCAGCTCCTACAATAATGTCACCACTTGCCTTGGCGATACCTGTCATATGAGCAAACCCGTATCCAATGCCACCAATGACCCGATTATCTTCAATTGCAATCGCCTTTAGTTTCTTAGCTACTTCAACGGTATTGTCTTTGGAGTTATTGCTGACAATGATAATTTCATCCACGGACTTTGGGATACGCTTAACTACTTCAGCTAAGTGGTTGGCCTCGTTGCGACACGGCAAAACAAGACTAACTTTCATATTTCTGTACATTGAGAACCTCTTTCAATAAAAATTATACAGGCAAAAGCGGTATTTTGCTAACCATTGATATTCGACTTACTTAGTGCTTCGTCGAGATTCAAGAGGTTCACGCCAATGGTTTTCATATCTTTGCTAGACGGCATATTAATGAGCTTTTTGAGTCCCTTCAGGTTGTCGTCTCCGACGCCTAGTGATAGTCCTATTCGTGCGGCTATCTTTAGGACCGTCTCAAGAAACCAATAAGGCAGAGGGATGTATACAATTTTTACGTTTATATATTTGGCAAGGGCGGCATAAAAACTTTTATAAGTGTACACCTCTGGTGTTGCAGCAACGTACCTTCCATCTAGTGACTTGCCAATTACGTTATCAATTACTTTTGCGAGATCATATACGCTGATAATCTGCAAAGGTTGTTTGCCTCCACCGATGAGTGGAACTGCATGCTTGCTTTTCATGAATTGGGCCATTTCGCGAACGATACCTCCATTGCCAATAATGAGCCCAGATCTGAGAACGGTAGTATTTTTCGACTTCAGAAATAGTTCTTCAATCGCGAGTTTTTGTTTGCCATACGCGGATATGGCATCCTCGTGAGCTGACATTGTAGAAACGAATATCATTCGTGAAATTTTTGCCTTAATAGCAGCATTTAGTAGAAATTTCGCGCCTTCAATATTTGCTTTAACGGCGTCAGGGTGTGTTTTATCTAGCTTTATGTAAGCTGCATGTATAAGATAGTTAACCCCGCTGAGAGTGGTGATTGGCAGTGGGCGAGTAATATCATATGAACGATATTCAAGGTTTTCAAGGTTTTTATTACCTGGTTTTCGCACGAGAGCTACAACCTTCCAGCCCTTATTGAGGAAATAGTCAGTGAGAACCGTACCGACAAAACCGCCAGCACCAGTGATTGCAATTGTAGGCTTAGTATTTTTCATAATTCATTTTCCTTTATTACGTTTTCGGCTACTAGATGAGCGTTCGCCATTAGTGTAAACGTTAAACCTTTTGCAGGTAGATAGCGAAAGCCAGAACTATCAGCGACGTACACGTGCTTTGTTTTATGTAATCGTCCCGTAGACGAAAGATGAAGCTTTTCTGACTTATCACTGAAAGGAACGGTACCCGCGTAATGGATCGCTGATCCATGCTCTGTCTTTATTCGCTTTATAGGGAAAGTACCGAGTTTGCGCATAGTAGACATATATTGCTTGTCTCTACGATCCCATTCTTGTTCGTCGTCATCTGATAGGAAGTACTTTGCGGCCAATCTGTCACCAGTCGGACTAGACGAGTCTTTCACAAGTTTAAGGTATTTTTGTGAAGATGCCGAGTCAGGATGTTGAGCAATGATAACAATAAGACCTGGAGTGAGGAAGCGACTTAAGATTCGACCATCTGAGAAATTGAAAGGTATCTGAGAGATTATGCGAAACAACATCAGCGACTGATAACCATAGGAGGAAGCGACAGATATACCAGAATCAGTACTATCGGGATCAATAAAGTACGACACCTGACCGAAACCAAGTTTTTTTGACTCATAACCTTTGCCAAACATATGAGGCTGTACGGCAGGTATATATGAATGTGGGTTGCTGAGAAGAGGAGTTTTTGTTCCGATTGGCGCTTGAGAGCGTAATACGATTCTGGCAGTACCAAGCGCTCCACTCGCAAGAACTAAGTTTCTGCAGTAAAAGGTATTTTTTATATTGGTTTTGAGGTCAATAGTGTTAAGCGTTACGATGTCGGCCTTTTCTGAAAAAGAGACCACAAGCTGACTACCTATATAGTGAAAGTTTTTCTTTTGTCGTAGCTTATTAACTGTCATCCACGGGCGCCAGGCACTCTGATCAGCATCCGAGTAAAAATCTGTTCCAAGGTAGCGATATCCCTGTCGGCGATCTTTACTACGTGTAAGCAGAGCAAGAGGGGTTCGGCCTATAAAAACACCTTTCTTTTGAAAATACTTTTCCCACTTTAAATAGCGTTGTAATATGTGTCGGTGATTTTTGTCTGGCTGTGCAGACGGCTGAAAGGTCTTAAGTGTACCAATTGTATATGTAGATGCGGCATCTTTTGTCGCACTAATACCGATTCTTTTGCCAACCGTTTCGTAAGCAGTCCGCATCCTCTCGGGATCTAATCCGACTTTCTTCAAGTCCACATCGGAATATTCCCAACATTGAACTCCCCAACCAATGCCAAGACCTCCATAACCTAAACTTTCAAGTGGAGAAAAAGTTTTTGATGTTAAAGGTATATTTTCGTTAATACTCTCGGTCATGTATAAACGAGGCGGAGTCAGTTGAGCACCTTTCGATACTATTCCCCAGTTAATACCCTCAGCATGCTCGCCGATGAAGTACTTGTATTGCTCTTTATCGTGTTCTCTTAAGTTCAAAAAAGTCTTTCCAGGGGGTAACTTAGTGGTTGAGTTGTTAATTCCTGCATCGATCATGGTCACGTCAACACCAGCTTCTACAAGAGTCTCCGCAGCGATGGCTCCTGAGCAACCTGAACCCACAACTATATAATCAAGGATTTTCATAGCCGACCGACCTTTATGATCGCAAAGCCCACTATTGCACGTAAAACCGCTCGTATGCTAGGTATGATAATACTCATAAAAGAAGTTTTCTTTGGTAAGAAGTGATCCGCATATTCAGGCATAGATTCTATAATCGCGAACGTAATATATATGCGTCTGCGTAGCTCCGAGTAAGGACGAACGAAGACGAGTCCTGCATCTAAGAAAGGAATAAGTCGAGTATGTCTAAATGCGAAGTTTATGATTTTCTCATCACGCTGCTTGGTACTATTAACTACAGCCAGTTGATATAATTCGTATATTTTTTTATTCTTTACAGGAAGGTTAACAAGATAATTTACAAGTTGATCAACTTGTAAATTTAGGTTTGTAGCCGTCATTTTCCCCGCCTGTTTACTATGCATACTAACCCAAAAGTTTTAGAAGGTATTCACCATACCCTGATTTTTTGAGTGGTGTTGCAAGTTTTCGAAGTTGTGCATCATCGATAAACCCTTCACGCCATGCAACTTCTTCAATTGAGCCAATACTCAGTCCTGTGCGTTTTTGGACGACGCGGATATAGTCAGCAGCATCAACCATAGAGTCGATCGTTCCTGTATCAAGCCATGCGGAACCTCGGTCCATAACGCTGACTTTCAGTTTGCCTCGTTTAAGGTATTCTGCGTTTACATCTGTTATCTCGAGTTCGCCACGGTCACTTGGCGTAACATTTTTTGCGATTTCGATAACATCGTTGTCATAAAAATATAGTCCTACAACAGCATAATCAGACTTTGGTTTTGATGGTTTTTCCTCGACAGAAACGGCATGCATGTTGTCATCGAATTCCACGACACCGTAGCGTTCTGGATCGGAAACTTGGTATGCAAACACCACACCACCATCAGGATTTGTGTGTTTTTTGAGTTCAACGCCAAAGTCTGATCCGTGGAATAGGTTGTCGCCTAGGATTAAGGCAACTTTATCATTACCAATGAATTCCTCGCCAATGAGGAAAGCTTCGGCTAATCCATTCGGGTCGTTTTGAATGGCGTATTCAAAGTTACATCCAAATTGTGAGCCATCGCCGAGTAAACGTACGAAGCCTTCATTATCAGCAGGCGTGGTAATAATTAAGATGTCTTTGATACCTGCAAGCATCAATGTACTAATTGGATAGTAGATCATCGGCTTGTCGTATATTGGCATGATTTGTTTGCTTATTCCCATTGTAATAGGGTACAAACGTGTTCCTGATCCACCAGCTAAAATGATACCTTTCATGATTCCTCCGCAGTTTTTTTACTAAGATATTCTGACAATGCTTCTCGCCAATCACGTATGACGAAGCCCGTAGCTTTTATTTTATCAAGACTAAGGGTACTTTGTAAGGGGCGGGGTGCAATACCTTCTTTGCCTGCATAATATTCTGCAGTTGTGACGCCAGTTACATCATCCTTGCTGTAACCAATCTGATCATACACAATACCTGCGATTTCAGCCCAGCTGACGCTATCACCGTCATTGGTGAAGTTATAAGTACCGAACGGTGCCTGCGTAGATAATAGGTGAGCAATGGCGTTCGCGAGGTCTGAGGTAAACGTTAGCCGACCAATCTGGTCATTAACCACGCTTGGTCTAATGCCCTTTTCGGCAAGTGACTTCATAGTGAGGACAAAGTTCTTACCTTCGCCGATGACCCAAGATGTTCGCAACAAGTAATGTTTTGGTGCAAGACCAACCGCAATATCACCAGCTGCTTTCGTCTGTGCATAGACGCCAAGAGGTGAAAGATCTTCGGTCTCTAGATGTGGGGTGACGGTACCGTCAAATACATAGTCACTCGAAACGTGGACGATAGTGATGTCGTGCGCAATTGCAGCTGTCGTCAAATGACCAACTGCTGTCGCGTTGACCTTCCAAGCAGCGATGCGACCTTCTGATGTTTCTGCTCCGTCAACGTTCGTGTAAGCAGCAGCGTTCAATATCACTTTGATGTTTGACCAGTCGAAGTTATCAACTGACTCGGCATTAGTAATATCCAGTTCGTCGATGTCGGCTGATTTTGCATTAGGATACAAAGCACGAAGTGCGGTACCAAGTTGACCATTTGCACCAACAATAAAAACTTCTGAGTCGTTCATTTTTAAACCTCCATCGCTTTAACATCAGCTAGCAGTGGATGGTTTTGGTCACGTTCACTGATGATTGCGTCGTCGAGGCTGATAGGCCACTGCACGCCAAGTGTTGGGTCGGCCAGGTTAACAAAGGAGTATTTGTCGTAGTTATCAGCGCTCCAGTGGGCATTAACACTATATAGGTAATAGGTATCTGGTTCGAGCGTTTGAAAACTATTTGCGACACCTTCTGGGAGGAAGACTGCTGTGTTTGGCGTAATCTCAACAGTGACTACTTTGCCGAAGCCATCACCAGCACGAAGATCAACATATGCTGCAAACACTTTTCCTGTGACGACTGATATGTATTTGTCCCAAGGCTCTGCATGAAAGCCGCGCGTCACGCCAGCTTCTTTGTTGTAAGAGAGGCTATTTTGAACGACATTAAATGCTTCAGGGAGGCCAGCCGCAACGAGCTTGGCCTTTTGGAATTTTTCTTGAAAGTAACCACGCTCGTCACCAACAGATGTTACCTCAAAGACGAGAAGGCCAGGTATATCGGTTGTATGACTTGTAAATTCAGTAGTTGCAACCATTACTGTGCTTGAGCCTTATACTTGGCTTCGGTTTCGGCCTTTTGTGGCTTCCACCAGTCTTCGTTTTGTTTGTACCAATCGATAGTGTCCTTAATGCCTGCTTCGAAGTCAGTGTACTTAGGCTGCCATCCAAGTTCGGTGCGAAGTTTTGTCGAGTCGATTGCGTAGCGCATGTCGTGGCCAGGACGATCGGTAACGTGATCGTATTCGGTTGCCTCTTTGCCAAGCGTTGTCAGGATAAGTTCGACAACAGATTTGTTATCTTTTTCGCCATCTGCACCAATCAAATATGTTTCGCCAAGGGCACCTTTTTCCAAAATAGTCAGAACGGCAGAACTGTGGTCCTCGGTGTGTACCCAGTCACGAACGTTCTTGCCTTCACCATAGAGTTTAGGACGACGTCCTTCGAGCACTTCTGTGATTTGACGCGGAATGAACTTTTCAACGTGTTGGTAGGGACCGTAGTTGTTTGAACAGTTAGAAATCGTTGCCTTTACACCGAAACTTCGCATCCACGCACGAACCAACAGATCAGAGCCAGCTTTAGTCGAAGAGTAAGGGCTTGAGGGATTGTAAGCTGTTGTCTCGGTAAATTTGTGTGGGTCATCAAGTTCCAAGTCACCATATACTTCATCGGTTGAAATATGATGAAGGCGTTTGCCGTGTTTACGAACAGCTTCGAGGATTGTGTACGTACCGATAATATTGGTGTCGACGAACGGGCGAGGATTATCAAGGGAGTTATCATTGTGAGATTCGGCTGCATAGTGGACGATGGTATCGTGCTCGGACACAAGTTTATTAACTAGGTCTGCGTCCATAATGTTACCCTCGACGAGCGTCACTCGTTCAGGATCGAGGCCTGCGATATTTGCGCGGTTGCCTGCGTAGGTTAGTGCATCAAGTACGGTAATGTGCCAGTCGGGACGCTCTCGGTAGACGTAGTGTACGAAGTTCGAGCCAATAAACCCCGCACCGCCAGTAACGATAATATTCATACTACTCATTATACAGACCGTTGTCTCTTAATGCTATGAAACTCGCTCGAGGTGCATCGAGGTAAATATCATCAGGGTTCACGTCCTGAATCGGAATGAAACGCGCCTCCGCTACATCGTCATTCGGTGTAATGGTTGGGCTACCAATTAATTTTGCCCAGTACATGATACCAAGCACCTTGAGGATTTCACCCGAGAACGGGTAAGTATCGATTGCGGTCAGTATATATGTGGGTTTTGTGTATTGATCGGGGTTCAGGCCTATTTCTTCCTTAAGCTCACGTGCGATAGCAGCCTCGGCAGCTTCGACACCATCGTTGAACCCACCTGGCGAGTCAAGTTTGCCTATGCCTGGGTCGTGAGCACGGACGGCAACTAGCACCTCATTTTTATCGTTGACGATCCAGACTCCTACTGCTGGACTGGCATTCAAATAAAGTGTATGGCCATTAGTGCAAGTAAAAATATGGTCCCCTTGATGCGCAAGCTTGGCACCACAGCGACGACAATAGTTCATTTCCATATGACCATTATAGCAACCAGAGGCTTAGTGATGGTAAACTGGTACATATGATTACTGTCATTATTGCCGGTGGGTCTGGAACAAGATTATGGCCCTTGTCTACATCGGATTATCCGAAACACCTCCTTCACTTAACAGGCGAACGAACACTCCTACAAATGGCATATGATCGTGCCAAGAGCGTCGGAGATAAAATTTATATTGTTACAGAGCAAAGTCACTCAGACCACGTAAAGACACAATTGCCAGAACTACTTGATAATGCGATTCTCATTGAGCCAGGCAGACGAGGTACGGCGCACTGTATTGTGATGGCACTTGACGTGATTGCACGCACACAAGACAGGGAAGAGCCAATCGCATTTATTCATTCTGATCATTTTGTACGTGATGTGGAAGGGTTTGCGCGTTCGGTACATGCCGCTGGTAAAGTATCATACGATCGACACGAAATTACACTCGTAGGAGTTGAGCCAACCTTTCCTGCAACAGGTTTTGGATATATCGAACGCGATGGAGTGATTGACGAAGAAAGCGGTGCTCATCGAGTTGCGAACTTTAAGGAGAAGCCTGATTACGATACCGCCCAAACTTTCTTGGCGTCTGGTAATTACCTATGGAACTGTGGTTACTTTGTCGGATCCGTAAATACGTTTTGGAATGAAATTAATCGCAGCGCTCCTGATTTGCAGAAGAGTGTTGAATCTTTGAACACCGTTTCTGAATACCCTTCGCAGCAATACAATGACACATACCTGGCACTTGATACACAGATCATTGACTACGCGCTGAGCGAACGATCAGATAATTTAGCAGTGGTATCAGCGACGTTTGATTGGATGGATATCGGATCTTTCAAGGATCTTCATGATATTGTCGAGAAAGACGAACAAGGTAACTACCTAAAAGGTGATGGCATTCACGCGCTTGATGTTGAAAACGTCTATGTTAGAAACGAAGAAAGTAAACCAATCGCTGTGATTGGATTAGACAATGTCGTTGTCGTCAATACACCCAACGGTATCTTGGTTGCTCGCAAAGACGTCAGTCATCGTACTGGTGAAGTTGCCAAAGCGCTAAGTGAATTATCTAAGTAATATTTTTGACTCTTGCAGACTGAGGCAGTGCGTCATACCAGTCTGAGTGATCTTTAAGTATCACATCAAGACTCAGCTCGGGTTTCCAGTTTAATAGAGCCATGGCTTTCTCGTTGCTCGCAACTAACTTATCTGGATCACCTGGTCTGCGCGGGGTATACGAAACGTCAAGATGTTTACCAGTTGTAGCCTGAAATTGGTCAGTTATTTGTTTGACAGAGTAACCTGACGAAGAGCCAAGGTTAATAGCTGTGCATAGAGTTGTATTATTGAGCATTTGTTCTGCCGCAATAACATGGGCGCGACCAATATCTGCAACGTGCACAAAGTCTCGTACACACGTGCCATCGTCTGTATCGTAATCATTGCCGTTTATAGTGAAGGGCTGATTTTTGAACGATCTATCTAATAGGGCAGGTATGACATGAGAAATGAACGGGTAATCTGGTCCAACACCAGCGTATGCACCAGCAACATTAAAGTAGCGAAATGCGACCCAATTAAGGTCATGAGATTCCTGATACGATGATAGAATATGTTCGGCTATCAACTTACTTTCACCGTATGGGTTCACGGGTTGTTGACGTGTCTCTTCGCTGATAGGAAATTCCTTCGGTGTTCCATATACAGCCGCTGTCGAAGAAAGAATGTAATGCTTGACACCATTTTTGTGTGCTTCTGCGACGCAATCTAGAACTCCGAAAGCATTCACGCGCAAGTACTCATAAGGTTTTTTCATAGACTCAGGAACGAGTATCTTAGCGGCAAAGTGCATAACAATGTCGTATGAGGCGTCTTTGAAGACAGCGTGTATGTCGTCTTTGTTTGTGACGTCGCCTTTAATAAAATTCGCGTTGGCAGGTACATTGCTCTCCAGCCCCGAGGATAAATCATCGAATACCGTAATGTCATGACCATGTTCCGCTGCTATGTGCGCTGTTACAGCGCCTATGTAGCCCGCCCCTCCGATAATAAGAATCTTCATAACTCTATATTACCAGATACTTTCTACCGATGACTTAGGATATAATGGTTATGACATGCCACGTAGAAAATTATCAGAATATCGCGCGAAGAGCTTGGTGAACAAAGCTTTGGGTGAAAAATATATTGGCTGGTCAATTGGTGATTTGGATGACGTTAGAAAAGTTGATGGGTATGAGACGTATGTCGTAAAGGTTGATCAAGCGGTCAAAGGGCGTTTCAAAAAAGGCCTCGTGCTACTAAATGTTGAACAAAAAGACCTGAAGGCGGGTGCGAAACAATTGATGTCTCAAGGATACAGCTCGCTACTCATCGAACCGTACGTGGAACACGTCGGTGAATCAGAACGTTACCTTGCGCTTTCGCAGCACAGGAATGGATATACATTCGCCTACAGTCGACACGGGGGGGTGAATGTTGAAGAGAAGTCTGATGCCATCGAACGGTTTACTGTAGACGAAGATTTCGACTGGACAGAACTGGCAGCGACAACAAATATTGAAGTAGAGAAACTACAGGCATTATTGGCACTATTCAAAGAGAACTACTTTGCATCACTAGAAATTAATCCTTATATTGCTGACAGACGGTCGCTCAGTATCTTGGATGTAGCGGTTGAAGTTGATGACGCGGGACAGTATTTCACGAAGCAGTGGAGCGAGAGTGATATTCGCAGTCCACAGACACTGAGTGAGTCCGAAAAGCAGATCCATACTTTGAACGACAATTCCCCTGCCTCATTTAGCCTGAGCGTGCTTAATCCCAATGGATCAATATTCTTGTTACTGTCTGGCGGCGGAGCCAGCATCGTGATCGCAGACGAAGTCCATAACCAGGGACTCGGTGCTGAACTAGCAAACTACGGTGAGTATAGCGGTAATCCAAATACAGATGAAACGTATGCATATACGAAAGAGTTGTTAAAACTTATCTTTGCGTCTAAGGCGCCACAAAAAGTTTTGTTTATCGGCGGGGCTGTCGCTAACTTTACGGACATTGCTAAAACATTTGCAGGTATTATTGCAGCACTTGATGATGAGGCTCATGCCTTGAAGAAACAACATCTCAAAGTATTTGTTCGTCGTGGTGGCCCGAACCAAGAAGTCGGTTTGCAGAAGATCAAAACAGCACTCGAAGAACACGGAATCTTGGGAGGCGTGTATGGCCCTGATGTATCAATCAGCGATGCGCTTGGTGCTGCGTTAGAAGAATTAAAGGATGAAGCAAAATGATAGACATTAAAGCACTGCGAGATAATCCGAACATTGTGATTTTGGGATCGCACGCGGACGTCATTCAGTCAATGCTGGACTATGACTATTTAGCGGGCAAGAAACATCCGAGCATCGTGGCGATTGTAGCGAGTGGTCGCAAACAAGAACGATACTTCTGGGGAGAAGGTGAAGTCACGATTCCCGTTGTATCGAACTTGGCCTTACTGTCGGAAGCTATTCGCGATACAGTTACTGCCGCACTAAACGTCCAGTCTGCTCGACGTATTCTGTCGTCAACAACGCAGGCAGTCGAGCTGTTGCCGCGTTTACAAGTTTTGGATATCTTTGCTGAACAAACACCAGAGTCGCACAGCTTGGAATTAATTAAATTAGCAGCAACGCATAACGTGTTGATCGCAGGTCCAGCATCTGTTGGAGTACTGATCCCTGGCTTTATGAAACTAGGAGCAATTGGCGGCACCAGGCACCCGCAAATCTCACACGCCGATATATTGGAAGCAGGTGATACGGCCGTCGTATCAACATCGGGTGGTATGGTAAATGAGCTGATTCATACAGTAACTGGTGTTGGTTTGGGTATATCGTTTGCAATGGCATTAGGCGGCGACCGTTTTCCTATTACTACTCCCGCTCAAGCAATTTTATTAGCAGAAGCTGACAAGCATACAAAACGCATCGTGTTCTTTGGTGAATTGGGTGGGTCTGACGAATACGAAATCGCGCAACTTATTGAGGGCGGTCAGATTACTAAAGAACTGATTGTGTATATTGCAGGGACTGTCGCTGAGCTATTTGAGGAACCGCCACAGTTTGGTCACGCAAAGGCGTTAGCCCAGACATACGACGAGTCGGCAACTGCCAAGAAGAAGGCGCTACGAAAAGTTGGTGCAATTGTCTGCGATACATTTGCTGACGTTCACAAGGAACTAGCGAAACGCGTCACTGAAAAACGAACGGTAAAAGCGCCTACCATCGGAACTCGTAAACGCAGTATGATCGTTAGCCATATATCTGGCGAAGTTGATGACAATGTCCGTTTGCTTGGTAAAGACTTAATGCAAACAATTGACGAAAATACAATTGCATCATTAGTCCTATCAATGCTTCTTGGTCAACAAGTCCAGTCAAAGAAGGCGGTCGAGTTTGTTGATTATGTTTTCAAGTTACTCATGGATCACGGTCCGTATGTATCAGGTGCACTTAACACCATTGTTGCAGCACGTGCAGGCAAAGACCTGATATCAAGTCTTACAGCAGGCATTATGACCATCGGACCACGATTTGGCGGTGCAATTAACGCGGCGGCAGGTGAATGGCTACGTGGTGTGAAAGATGATGTATCCGCGCAGGAATTTGTTGAATCGTTTGCTCGTCGTGGTGATGTGGTGCCAGGCATTGGTCACAAGAAATATCATACAGATCTTCCCGATCCCCGTGTCAAAGCCCTAAAAGCATTTACAAAAAATGCCAATGGCGATCGTTACCTCAAATTTGCATTATCAATCGAAGCAATCACAACGACGAAGAAAACAAACTTGATATTGAATGTGGACGGTGCTATCGCAGCAATCCTTCTTGATATCTTGGAATCAGAGTTTAACTACGATCAACAAAAGTTACAAGAATTAGTCGACATTGAGTTCTTTAATGCACTGTTTGTTTTGAGTCGTTCAATTGGCTTCACGGCGCACTATCTGGATCAAAAACGTCACGACGAAGGATTGCTGCGACTATCACCTGATGATGTTAGGTACATAGGTTAACGCATGTGTGGAATTGTTGGATACGTCGGAGAAAAACGTGCACAAGATTATTTAATCAGCGGACTACATCGATTAGAGTATCGTGGATATGACTCCGCAGGGATTGTGACGATTGACGAAGGTCAGGCAACGCTTCACCGCGCTAAGGGGAAAGTTGCAGAACTAGATACGTTAATCAGCGAACAGCCTGCGGCGGGCACTATTGGGATTGGTCATACTCGTTGGGCAACGCACGGCGAGCCGTCAGTGACGAATGCACATCCACAACAATCGGGCGATGTGTATTTGGTACATAACGGTATTATTGAAAACTATCGAGAATTAAAAGCTGAATTAAAAGACCATGAGTTTGCTAGTGAAACTGATACTGAAGTGCTGACTGCGCTTGTTGATTCATTTTACGATCAGGATACGACATTGGTTGATGCAGTTATCCAAGCACTGCAACTAGCGGTTGGTACATACGGTATTGCAGTAGTATCAGCACGTGAGCCCGATCAAATTGTCGTCGCACGTTCGGGAAGCCCGTTAATTATTGGCGTGGGCGATGGAGAAACATATGTCGCTAGTGACGCGTCTGCCCTTATTGGACACACCGACCAAGCGGTCTATCTCAACGATGGTGAAGTAGCGGTCTGTCGACGTGATGGTATCGAGGTTGTCGATTTAGCCTCACGACCAGTATCAGCGAAGGTTGAAACAATTGAAGTTGATATGCAGGCGATTCAAAAGCAGGGCTATGATCATTTTTTGCTGAAGGAAATTAGTGAACAACCGCAAACGCTAAGATCAACTTTGAATGGACGGGTTGACGTCAAAAACCAGCTGATTAAACTGGGCGGTCTTAATATGACTGAAGAAGAACTACGCGAGGTTGAACATATTACGATTATTGGATGCGGTACCGCGTACTATGCAGGACAGCTGGCGTCGTATTATTTGGAACAAATTGTTGATAGCCTGACGATTGATGTTGCGGTTGCATCAGAGTTTCGTTACCGATCATTTCACCTGCCTAAAAATACAGTTGCACTTGTCGTGTCTCAGTCAGGTGAAACGGCTGACACGCTTGCTTGCCTACGCGAAATAAAAAAACGCGGCGTGAGGACACTAGGTATTATCAACGCAGTGGGATCAACAATTGCGCGTGAAGTCGACGGCGGTATTTACGTTCATGCAGGACCTGAGATATCGGTCGCATCGACGAAGGCATTTACGTCCCAGGCAGCTGCGATGATCATGTTTGGTCTGGTTGTTGCTCAGGCAAAAGGCACGGCGGTAAAAGACACATTGCCATACATCGAAGAGCTTGCAGACTTGCCCAGCGAAATCGAAAAAGTGATTAATGAGTATCAAGAGGAAGTGAAAGAGATCGCAAAACAATACGCCTCGTATGATCATGCACTTTTCTTTGGCCGCGATACTTTATACCCTGTTGCTTTGGAAGGTGCTTTGAAGCTGAAAGAAATTTCGTATATCCAAGCCGAAGGATATGCTGCAGGCGAACTGAAGCACGGGCCTATCGCACTGGTTGATGACAGTTTCTTCGAAGTAGCGCTCTTGCTAGATAACTGGCTGTACGATAAAACACTGAGCTCGCTGTCGGAAGTGAACGCACGTGGTGGCCATATCTTTGCAATTACCAACAGCAAGAAAACAATTGAAGCAGAAAAGGTACTACATATCGATACGAAACTTGATCTGTTGGCGCCATTAGTACTCAATGTTGCGCAGCAACTATTCGCCTACTACATTGCTGTTGCACGAGGAAACGATGTGGATCAACCGCGCAACCTAGCTAAGAGTGTGACGGTCGAGTAGACTGGTCGCTAACAATCTTGCGAATTTTCGTTTCAAAGAAGCCTTTATCGAAACGTTTTGCGCGTCGGTGTAACGTTGCAGGCAAGAATGATACTGTCTCAAAGTGCTCCATTGCCTTTACAAGTCCATCCGTCGTCTGATCGTCAAATAAAACACCCGTTTCGTCGTCAACGATATCAAGGATACCACCTTTGCTGTAACCAATAACTGGTGTACCTGCGGCGAGTGCTTCGACGGCAGCGATCCCAAAGTCTTCTTCGTTGGGCATCAGAAATGCTTTGGCGTGCTGAGCATAGTTAACAAGCTCTTCGTCAGAGACTCGTCCTGTGAAATGAATAGTAGGTCCAGCAATCTTTTTTAAGCGCTCGGTATCAGGGCCACTCCCAATAATAGTGAGGTCGGCACGCAGTTGGTTGCATGCACGAATCGCCAGATCGAATCGCTTGTAGGGCACATGTCGTCCCCACATAATATAGCCATGACGATCGGTGCGTGGTGGTGGCGTGAAGCGATCGACGTTAACGGGAGGATAGACGATCGTGCTTGGCTTGTGGTAATACGTTTTGATACGTTGCTGGGTGATAGTGGAGTTGGCAATAAAGACATCAATGTCGTTGACTGAATCTAGGTCGAGCCGTCGCATCCATCGTACAAAGAGTGGGATAACGGGACGAATGAGGGGTGTCAGTGGACCAAATGTGAACTCGCGCTTAAACTCTTTATAGTGACTCCAATAATAGCGTATTGGTGTGTGGATATAGGCAATGTGGATTTGATCAGGTCGTGTTTTACGTACTGCTTTTGCTTCAGCACTACTGGTGCTAATGATGATGTCGTAGTCTGAAAGGTCCAGTTTGCGAAACGCGTATGCGCGTAGTACTGGCCACAGGATGTGTTTGTAACGAACAAAGCGCGGTAGCGATTTTTGCAGGTGAGTTGTCTTGATCGTTGCGTTTTTAAAAAGAGGCATAGACTTTGCATCATATACAGATGTAAAAATAGGAGCGTCAGGAAAAATTTTATGTAGTTCAAGCAGGAGTGGCTCGGCACCACCCATGTTAGTCAGCCAGTCAGTGACAAGCGCAATTTTGGGAGAAGGCATTATTTCGCTCCGCGACGTTTGAAGACAACCAAGATAGTTTTAAATAGAATTTTTATGTCAAGCCAGAAGGTCCAGTTTTGTGCATAGAAAAGCTCCAGTTCAATACGTTCTTCAAATGATAATTCGTTACGACCCGATACTTGCCATAAGCCTGTGACGCCTGACTTTACGCTATGAAGGAGTGCCGTACGCCCCTTAGCAAGACCTACTTCCTGTGGCAAGATAGGACGAGGGCCAACAAGACTAAGTTGTCCACGAAGAACGTTAAATATTTGCGGTAATTCGTCGATCGAAGACGCACGAAGAAAGCGACCAAATTTATTAACACGTGGGTCATCTGCGACTTTATGGTATTTCTCGTATTCAGTCGCTAGGTCTTCGCGACCCATTGCTCGGTACTCGGCGGCATCATCAACATTGTTTGAATCCCATCCAGGCAAGTGT
Organism: uncultured bacterium; assembly: GCA_947084875.1. Taxonomy (GTDB): domain Bacteria; phylum Patescibacteriota; class Saccharimonadia; order Saccharimonadales; family Saccharimonadaceae; genus UBA1547. The sequence goes on along the minus strand of CAMTUF010000001.1, from coordinate 372,625 downwards.
GTCATTGATCGAAACTTGTATAAATAAATTGGTTTGGAAAAACGAGACAGCCTTTCGTTTTTATAGAGGATCGTTCCTGGGTTAAGAATCTTTTGCAAAAGAGCAATTACTAAGAACAACGGCGACAGAACGATGACTAATATCAAGGACACAACGAAGTCGAAAATACGTTTTACAATTGCACCCCATCCAACAAGCGGTGTTTGGTAAATAGTAATCATAGGGTAGCCGAGGAAAACATCGACGTTATTTTTACCTGAATAGAATTCTGCCTCGCCAGGAATAAAGCTGTATTCAATATGATGAGTTTGCGCGGCGCTTAAGATCTTTTGATTTCGTTCAGGTACTTCATATAGGTCAGTTTGAATGATTGTATTAATAGCGTTCATTTCAATATCACGCAGAGCAGTTTCAACGAGTGAGTAGTGGTGAACGTGAAGGTTTGCAGGCATCAATTTCTTTGGACCTGCAATAGCAACGATTTCATAACCACTTTTTGCTGTGTCAGCTAAGTTCAGCGCAATATCAATAGTTGCACCAGACGCACCGATAATCAGAACCCGTCGCACACCTTTGCCATAACGGAACATGAGGCCGCGTATGTACCTAAGGATCTCGCGCTCAACAACGGTAAGAATAAACGATCCGATAAGTGCGTACACGGCTACCAAACGGGCAGGGAATATTTCTTGACCACTAGCGTACTGCCAGCCGATCACTAGGAGGATACCAATAAATGATCCAACAGCAATCTTTGCCCATTCAATGAGGCGACGGTTGTAGGTACTGGGTTTATATAATCCCAAAACAGCAAAAATAAGAATCCAAAAGGGGATAATAAGAAGGAATACGTAGAGGTACTCGTAGGGATTAACGTCTGATAAAAGCGGGCGTGGGTCAAGCTGGACGCGGAGGATATAGGCGAGAGTAAAGGCAGCCAACAGGACAAACGTATCTATAAGGATCAAGATAAGGCTATAGAATTTGTTATTTCGGGTCGGCATAACTTCAGTTATTATATCATTTTCTGAGGTACAATGGGGGTATATGGTAGGGAAGAAGCATGTGCTGCATCAACCAACGAGCGGACTCGAGAAGCTTTTTGTAGGGATATTACTCGTTACATTTGGTGGGATCGTCCTACATGCACCACTAAGTGTGGGAGTAGGAACGCTCTTTCCTGACTACTCACTATTCATCAAGTCGTGGAAAGAAGTTCTGATTATCATCGCTTCAGTTTTGGCTTTGCTGATTCTTCGTCGTAAAAAGGAAACAGCTATCCTAAAAGAGCCTCTGATGATTGGTATTGGCATATACCTCGCGTTTTACGTCTTCTCAATACTACTTTTTAACGGAGAAGCAGCTTCTGTGGCTGCGGGTCTTGCTATTGATGTGCGCTACATTCTGTTTTTTGCACTCACATTCATCGCTATTCGGTTATATCCGAGCTATAAAAAACTATTTATCAAAATTGGTATTGCAGGTGCTGTAGTTGTCATGACTTTTGCACTCCTACAAGTGTTTGTACTACCTGCTGATATCTTGAAATACATTGGATACAACGTGAATACCATTGTGCCATATCTCACCGTTGATCAGAATCAAGATTTTGTACGTATCAACAGTACACTGCGCGGTCCGAATCCGCTCGGTGCATATGCGGGCATAGTGCTATCGTTATTACTTGCCTTTTGGCTGCGTGGTAGGCATGAAGTCTACAAGCGTCCAATGTTCGTAGTTACCCTGTTATTTATTGGTGGGGTTGTCGCTCTGTGGGCAAGTTATTCACGCAGTGCATTGATCGGGGCGATTGTTGCGGTTGGCATTATAGTTGCGGTGACTATACTCAGGAAACTCGGACGACGAGCGTGGATCGTTGGAGCGATTGCACTGTTGGCGCTCGTTGGAGGCATTTTTACGATGCAGGACAATACGTTTTTATCGAATGTTATCCTGCACGAAAACCCCAGCGAAGGCAGTAACGTTAATTCCAACCAAGGACATATTGAATCACTGCAAGATGGTGCGATGCGAATGGTCTTGCAGCCGTTTGGGGCTGGCGTAGGTAGTACTGGATCAGCGTCGCTATACACCGACACACCATTAATCATCGAAAACCAGTATCTATTTATTGCTCACGAAGTAGGATGGCTCGGACTCGCATTCTTCTTGCTGATATTTATTGGTGTACTCAGTCGCTTGTGGTATCGACGCAGTAACTGGTTGCCACTTGGAGTCTTTGCGAGCGGAATTAGCCTAGCACTTATAGGTTTATTACTGCCTGTGTGGGCAGATGATACAGTAGCGATCGTATGGTGGGGACTTGCAGGGTTATCACTAGGAGGACGTAATGACTGAATTACGATCGACAAAGCGACAGCGAGAGTTACTCAATTTTGTTGATGCATTTATTCAAGGTCATGGTTATGGACCTAGTTATCGGGAGATTATGCGTGCACTAGGATATAAGTCCGTTTCAACAGTCGCGATACATATTGATGGACTGATTGCTAAAGGCTATGTGCGCAAGCGCGATAATTCGGCACGATCACTCGAGGTGATAACAACACACCTAGACGATGCTCCAATACGTAAGGCGCCAACTGCAACACAAGAGAAGTGGATTATCAATGCAGTTACTGACCGCTTTGAAAGCCTAGAGCAGCGTCATGATAGCGCTGTTTTAGATGAATTGTACGTACTAATCGGTGCTCTTAAGATTCTTGGTCTTGAGGATGCGCATATAGCAATGAAGGCAAGACTCCAAACTGTTATTAAAAGGAACTAAACGTACATTCCAAACTCAATAAAAGCTGATCCTAACCTAGTTTACTGCTTCTTTCCCTTAATTTAAGCTGTGCAAGGGATTATCCTTTGTTAAGCTTATTTTAAGATTTTCAAAGACAATGTAGGTAAAAGGTGAAGATGAACCGCTTCACAGAGTATATAAAGAGGCGGGATCGGTAATATAAGCATAAACGAGTACAATAGAGGGGTATGATACTACGGAAGTTGCACACTGCAGGAGGATGGTTTAGGGAACACCACAAACGAGTCCTTGGTATAGGCATTGGTGGCGCATTACTGTTACTGACGATTGTTCAGTTGCGCTATCCTGCTGATTTGTTGTTACCATTTATGTCTGTCGATGGGGTGAATGTGGGGCTGAAAAGTAAGACTGCAGTGACGTTGCAACTTGATAAGGCGTACCGCGAGTCATCAGTTAATCTCTATTTTGGATCAGCCACTATCGCACGAGACAGTATTAAGCCTGCTGACATTGGTATTGGCATCAAGAATAATGTGCGAATTAATAGTATTGATTACCCTTGGTATCTAAGGCTAGCCCCAGGCTCTTTATTATGGGGCCATTTAGTTCTAGATCCCAAGGAGCCAGATTACACTTATAACTCAGACACATTGGACGAATTTATAACGAAGCAATACGGTGAAACATGTCGTGTTGAACCTCGGGATGCAACACTCAGAGTTGTTGATCAGAAGATTCAAGTTGTCAAAGGTGCTTCAGGTGGAACCTGTGACCGCGAAAAAGTAACTCAGGCATTTAGCACAGTCAAACCTTTGCTGACCTCTAACGTAAAAGTTGACGTACCCGTTACGGAAATTCCTGCGAATGTTAGCGATAATATTGCCGAAGCGCTTGAACGTGATATCACATCTGGCATTGCCACTGGTGTGGGTGTCACCGTCGGGCAAGAAATAGTAACTATTCCACGCGAAACACTACTAGGTTGGATTGAATTTGCGGTAACTGAGGGTAAACTTGACTATAATTTTAACGCAAATAAAGCCACGTCTTATTTGAACGAACAATTTGCCGCGAAGGTTGCTAAGCCAGCTGGTGTCACGACGATTAGTACGTATAACTTTGTCGAGGTTTCTCGTCAGACAGGTGCGAGTGGTCAAGCGCTTGATGTTGTCGGGACTCTAAAAAGAGTCAAAAGCTTTATAAACGGTGAGGTAACAACGGTCTTACCTGCAACGAGTGTAGTTGCGCCGTCTGTTCAATATACGCGTAGTTATAGTAGCGACTATGAAGGCTTAGCAGCACTAATGCAAAACTTTGCGACGACGCATTCAGGGACATATGGTGTTGTTTTGAGCGAATTGTCGGGTCAGTATCGTCGAGCTACTTACAACCCAAGCAAATCGTTCACGACGGCGAGTACATATAAACTGTTTGTTGCGTACAGTACACTTCTGAGGATCGAGAACGGTAGTTGGCGTTGGTCCGATCAAATTAATGGTGGTCGAGATCTGACAAAATGTTTTGACGACATGATTGTATTATCTGATAACGCATGTGCGTTGGCGCTACTCAACAAAATTGGTTTTACGGCCATTACAAATGAAGCAAAAGCAATTGGTTGTACGCGTACGTCATTCTTAGGAAATGATGGTATTAAGAGCACACCCGAAGATATCGCGTTGCTCCTTGGACAGTTACAAACAGGTCAAATACTGGCTCAACAATCAAGTCGTGACATATTGATTAACGCAATGAAGCGCAATATTTATCGTCAAGGTATACCGAAAGGTGTGAATGCAATTGTGGCTGATAAGGTCGGTTTCTTAGATGGATTGCTACACGATGCGGCAATCGTGTATGCGTCGACTGGCCCCTACGTTTTGGTAATTATGACGGATGGATCCAGTTGGGCAAATATTGCAGAGCTGACTCGTCAAATCGAAGCACTTCGTATCCAATAGACATTGACTGAGTTACGGGGGTAAGGGTATAATACGATTTGTATTCCGACGTAGCTCAATGGTGGAGCAAGAAGCTGTTAACTTCGAGGTTGCTGGTTCGAGTCCAGCCGTCGGAGCCAGACTGATCACCTTAAAACCCTGACCAAGTTCCCTGACCGAGATGAGTAATCACCTCTGTTAATATCGAAAAGGCTTAAGATGCTCAGTCTAGAGAGAAAAATGTTAGAACTGCCTAAAAGGGCAGTTTTTGCATTCTCACCCCTGTAATTCAGTCCTGAAAGTGACCAACCGCCCATAGGGCGACTGGGCAGGTGAAATGGCGACCGAGTTCCCTGACCGTTTCCACCCGTAGTGTGTATGTGTGACATTTGTTAAGATGGGTGTATGGTGAAGAAGATAGCGTGGGGTAGTAAGCTACTGACTAAACTAAATGCGATAAGATCATGGCAAGTCGCTTGCGTGATCTTCGCTATAGGTTTAGGTGTCTTCTTCTCTGGATTGAATGGTGGTTTTCAAGGTGACGATAATTTACAGATTGTTGATAATGTCCCAGTCCACTCTATCGTTAATCTTCCGCAATTCTTTGGTTCAAGTACATTCTGGAATGGAGAAAGCCTTGTTGGCTCTTTCTATCGTCCTATGATGACCACGACGTTTTCGTTCATTTACACTCTGTTTGGCGCCAACCCAATAGCGTTCCATGTTGTCCAGCTGTTGTTATATATGTCCTGTGCTTTTGTCTTATTTTTGTTTATGAAATCACTGTTTAAGCCAGCTTTAGCGCTGCTAGTTGCCGTGTTGTTCTTGGTGCATCCGATCAATTCACAGACTGTCTTTGCTATCCCATCGATGCAAGAACCACTCTTATTTTTGTTTGGTATTCTGGCATTATTCACTCTCTCCAGATCACAAAATAATAAAAGTTTTGTGATTACTGCTTTGTTGTTGTTGTTTTCAATGCTTAGCAAAGAAAGTGGAATCGTTTTTGTCGGACTGGCGGTTTTATACTTAGGACTCTTCCATAAAGAAAGGATTTTTACATTTATAAAGATTGCTGCAATCCCTGCTATTCTTTACGTATTGCTTCGGGAAAATGCCATAGGATTTTTGCCAAATGCAATTCACGCGGCTCCTATTAGTACATTAGGTTTTGGTGAACGTATGTTAACACTTCCGTCTATTATTACGTTTTATCTTGCAAAGTTTCTATTTCCGGCAGACCTGGCAACAAGCTACTATTGGACACACCCAACGTTCGACGCCCAAGGTGTGTTGATGCCTTTGTTAATAATTACTCTGGTTATTGCTGGGGCCATCTATGCAGCTAAGGTAATACATAGAAAAGGAACAAGAAATGACTTTTTGAAGTATATTTTTTTTGGAGTGTGGGCGGCGCTCGGCCTATTGCCATATACGCAGATTATTCCTCTCGATATGACTGCCAGCGAGACATGGTTCTTTGCTTCGATCCCTGGATTTCTTGGCATGATAGCAACCCTACTATCAGTAAATGTTCCGAAGACTCAGGTGAAATGGATGTACATTATCGCAATACCAGTCATTATTGCACTTGGGGTAAGAACGTTTATAAGAGGAGCTGACTATAGCTCTCAGTTTACGCTTGCTTCAAAAGATATTTCAGTATCAAAAGATAACTATCTTGCTATGAATAATTTAGCGCAGAGCTTAATCCAAGCTAACAGGTTAGATGAAGCAATATCTTATGTTCAGAGCTCCATCAGTGTGTATCCTGCCGTGACAAACTACACAAACCTGGGTGTCGTCAAGCAAAAGCAAGGTGATTTTGTTGGGGCTAAAGAGGCTTACGAGAAAGCCCTAGAGTATGGGAGCTTAGGGATTACATATGAGAATTTGGGAATCGTTAATTTGACTATTGGTGACAGTAAAGACAACATTACGTTTTTTCATGAAGCTCTAAAAGCTTATCCGCGAAACAACAGGCTTTGGACATATCTTGCGATACAGGAAGGGGAAAATGGGTCACGCCAAGAATCAAAAACTGCAATTGCAACCGCTGCAAGCTATGGCCCTGTGCCGCAGCAGCTTTATTATGCGATTATGAATGAGAAACCCTTCGATATTAGTCTGCCTGGTTCTAAGCGAGTTATCCACCTACCTTAAGGTTTTTGAAAAATCCTATTGTTATTAGGGGGATGAAGGTCTAATGTAAAGCTATAAATAGCGGGATGCCCAATGAAATCATTAAGAACATATATGTCGGTGCAGTTTATAACGCAAATGGTCTTGAAACTTCGACGACGACGGGAAGTGTTTGTGAGTCACTCACGTCAAGTCCATCGTTATGGGACTGTCTCACTAATGCTGTTTATGTAACTGGACCAATGTCTGTTGGAGTTCCCTCAATTTTGCCAGTTACTAGAATATTCGAAGGTATATTAAAGGATGGTACCGGGACCCCTCTACCAAATGTGGAAGTTAAATTGGTTAAGTATGCAGATAGTTCGACATATACAACAACTGACTCAAATGGATACTTCCGCGTTAATCTTGCACCAAAATCGTATTCTTTGAAGATTACAGGCGACTCCAGTAGCGGTCTAGCCTTACAGAGTTTTATACTGACTCAATCCACAGGAAGCCCATCTATCAACATGGCCTCTGGAAATCTTCCTAAGGATCTACAGATAAACACGGCGACAGTAACTGTCAATGCAAACGATGGCAGCGGTAACCCAGACTACTTCACAAGTGTTAACTCCAAAGCGACTACAGGTACAGCTTATCTCTACAGCGGTGATCCAGGCTTCGCTATCTATGTATATAGTAATGGATTCTCAACAGCCCCAGGTAACAATACTGGTACGATTCAGACAATTGTAGGTGCCACCTATACGGCTTTAGGTCTTGGAGTATCAAACCCAAATGGCAGTATTTGCGCGCGTATCGGATCTACTTCATCATGGAATTGTTTGACAACAGCTTATACTGTTAGTGGTGCTGCAACTATTAATACGCCATTCTAGTATCCTTCGTTCCAACCCTATGGTGCAATAGTAGGGTTGGAACACTTGATTATTCCTGTATGTAAGCTAAACTAAGGCGACCCATTAGAGCCGAAGGTGTTGGTGTATGTATGGTTCGAGTCCAGCCGTCGGAGCCACGAAAAACGTCAGACCATTTGGTCTGGCTTTTTTCGTACTCGGCACCGTGGCGCGAGAACCAGGCCTTTTGCGAAGCAAAAGTGATTCGATGATCAAAGCCACACACAGATGCTTGCATTGAGCATGAATTCAGAGCAGTAGCAAAGTGTCGCCCAGCTGCCGGAGCCAGAGCAAGCAGAGAAAAGTGCAGACTAGGTTCTCAGACCTGCCCTAACTTCTCTCCTGGTCCGCCAAGAAACAAAGTATTGATTACAACGTACGAAACGAAAGAACCGTCCGAAAGGGCAGTTCTTTCGTTTCACCTCCTAATTCAGTTTTAACCTAGCGCTTCCCGTCCTGAAGTAACGGGCAATCAAAACTTAGATTCGCTCCCTAGACCTGTCGCTAGCTTAAGGCCTCAGCTGCAATTTTAGAAAATATAGCAAAATACTAAAAGCTATCAAATCTGCTATTATATATGCATGACTGCGCATATACGCAAAGAACCATCTAAAGAGCATATAAATATTGCTACCGATATATTCAAACTGGTAAGCGATCCGACCCGACTTAAGATACTGTGGGCACTGCTGCACGGTGAACATTCAGTAGGTGAGCTAGCGGAAGATGTTGGTGTGCAACCAGCTGCTGTTTCTCAGCATCTTGCAAAACTACGAATTGCACATATGGTGAGTGTTCGGCGTGAGGGAACTAAAATGTTTTACCGGGCGGAGAACGACCATGTCAGAAGTCTTATAGAACAAGCCTTTTTCCAAGCCGGACACATCGTAAAAGCTGGCCCGCATGAGTAAACGCAAACAAGACAATAAAGAAAGAAGTAAGTGATGGGGTATGCACGTTTTTTAAAGAACCTTAGGAATGGCAGAAAGAAGAAGTTGGTGTTAGTTGCTGTTGTCATTCTTATCATACTTTTCGTTGTAGGCGCTCTCATTTTTGCAATTATAAATGCCTTGCTCGGGCAAGCCGACGTTGGCATTGGAAACTCAATTTCAGGATTTTTTGCAATGCTTTGGAACGCTGCGGCTGATTTTATACAGACATCGTGGGAGCAGATTACTGCAAACCCCTTACAGTCTCTGAATGGGAGCGATAATTAACGATGAGTAGATCGCATGAAGTACCGCCTAACCTCGATAGTAAACTTAAATTTGGGTTCTTACTAAATACTGGCTTTACAATTTTCGAATTCTTCATCGGTTTTTTATCAGGCAGCCTTGCATTAGTCTCTGATGCTGCACACAATTTGACTGATTCACTGAGCTTGTTAGTATCGTTCATAGCCACAAAAGTTGCAAAGAAAGGTGCCAACATCAATAAGACCTATGGCTACGGCCGCGCAACAGTGCTTGCTGCGCTGATTAACTCCCTTATTCTGCTTAGCTTGGCTGCGTATATATTTATTGAAGCTTTTAAGCGTTTCCAGAATCCCGAACCGGTTGAGGGCGGACTAGTAGTCATAGTTGCACTGGTCGGGATCGTCATCAACGGTACAATTGCTTTCCAATTTTTCAAAAGCCGAGGCGATCTGAATATTCGCAGTGCTTTTTTGAATATGGCGCTGGACACTTTGGCCTCAGTCGGAGCCCTACTAGCTGGGCTCATTATCGTGTTGACTGGTAGTACATTTGTTGATCCGTTAATCAGTATTATCATCGGCTGCATGCTGCTCTATAGCGGCTGGAGTATTATCAAGTCTGCCGTTCATTTGCTATTTGACGGCGTCCCTGAAGGTACTGACATACCAGCCATCCAAAAAGCAATTTTGATGATGCCGGGCGTAAAGGCCATGGATGATCTCCATGTTTGGGCGCTCTCTACCACCAGCGCCGCCATGTCTGGCCACTTGGTTATAAAAGATTCCAGCTTGAAAGAGAGCATTGCCTTGAAAGAAAAGGTCAAACAGATGCTATTTGAGAAATTTAACATTGAACATGCCACTATTGAAACCGAGCTGACCGTTGGCCCACATGACAACGAACGCACCGATGAAGGATTGTAATTGTTAGGTCCGACAAGGCCTCGGTACCGCTGTTAGTATATTACATGGCTCTATAGTATACTTTCATTTATAACCATAAGAAATAATACTGTGAGAGTAATATCATGACTAAAAAACTTAGCCGGTTGACTAGACACGAAAGAAAACTCGCCCGTAACTTGAGCAGATCCGAGCGTCACGCCGTCAGTATCGGCAAACATATGTTTAACCGCAAGCGCTACAGCCGCTTTATCCGCGTCTTAGGTCCTGGCGTAGTAACAGGAGCAGCCGATGACGATCCCTCAGGGATTGCCACTTACTCCCAAGCAGGAGCAGGCTTTGGCTACGGACTGCTCTGGGCCTTTCCGCTAATGTATCCACTGCTTCTCGCGGTTCAAGAATCGTGCTCCCGTATCGGTGCGGTTACCGGAAAAGGTCTGGCAGCCGTTATAAAGGAAAACTATAGCCGTAAGCTACTTTATATGTCAGTTGCTTTAGTCGTCGTTGCCAATACCGTCAATATCGGCGCGGATCTGGGCGCGATGGCGGCAACGACGCAGCTGTTCGTTGATGCGCCTTTTCAGCTTTTAGCTGTACTTTACGCAGTTATAATTGTGCTTTTGGTTGTATTTGTAAATTATAAGAACTACGCTAAAATATTGAAGTGGTTGGCGCTTGCTTTACTGTCGTACCCTATTACGGCACTGCTGGTAGGACAAGATTGGGGCGAAGTGATACGTAATACCTTTACCCTAACACCGGTCATTAATTCAGAGACCATTTTCATTTTCGTGGGCATGTTGGGCACGACCATTTCGCCATACTTGTTCTTCTGGGACACGTCAGAGGTTGTCGAAGAAGAAATAGCAAAGAAACGTTTGTATGAAACAGGCAAAGATCCAAAAATCAGCAAACGATTTTTACGGAGTGTACGCCTTGATAACTTTGTCGGCATGACGCTGGCCAGTATCACTGCTTGGTTTATCGTCATCGCCGTTGCCTCGGTTCTTTTTAAAAACGGCATTACTGAAATCAATACAGCCGCAGATGCTGCCAAAGCGCTCGAACCACTTGTGCAAGGCTTCCCGAATGCTGGTTTGATAGCAAAAGTTATTTTCTCGGTCGGCATCATAGGTGTAGGACTATTAGCGGTGCCAGTTCTTGCTGGTTCTTCCTCCTACGCCATCAGCGAAGCGTTGGGATGGAAAGAAGGGCTATATCGTAAATTTAAACGGGCTACAGGCTTTTACGTCGTCATCATTGTGGCGACATTAGTCGGACTGGCGATTAATTTTCTGGGTATAGACCCTATCAAAGCCTTAGTATTCACCGCTGTATTCAATGGTATTGCCGCGGTGCCACTGCTATTTATGATAGCCAAAGTTGGTAATAACGCTAACATAATGGGAGAGCACAAGAATAAACTTCTCTCAAATATATTCGTCAGACTAGCTTTCGTCATTATGGCGTTGTCTGTACTAGCTCTCTTTTATCTGATGGTAGTAGGTAGTTAGACCTCGGATCTGGGCGGTTTGCTTACTTGCTAAACTATCGGAAGGTCAACTCAACTAATACCTTAATGCTCATGGAACGATTGAGGAACCATGACCTTCAGAGCTGATGGAGCAACTGATAGGGTAACGGGAGTTTTAGCAAGGCTGTCGCCGTCGATGTCTATGTCTCTAATAGGCGATGACTTTATATGCACCTCGGACGTCAAAAAGTGCTGCATGCCAGCTATTTGTTTGTGAGGTCGTAATAAAAGTAGTAGCCAGAATTTCAGATGCTGCCACCGGTTCATCATATCCATAGTGAGTACAAGTAACTTGCCGCTGTCTACGTCTGCTTCTGAGCGCAGCGGGCTGATACCGTATACGCTACCGTTTGCAATTATAATACTGTGCGTTTTGATGGTGTAGATAGTACCGTCCATTGTTAGTTCCGCCTGGAACTTTTCAGTCGTGAAAAAATATTTTAAGCCAACAACACCGTAGGCGATCGGTCCCAGCATTCGTTTTAATCTTCGTGGCGTCGCACGCGCGACATCTGCCGCAAATCCAAGACTAACCACGTTGGCAAAGTAATCGCCATCAACTCTTCCGAGGTCGGTTTTTACAACTTTGCCATGTCGGATGACACGGATAGCACCTGTAAGTGTCAGCGGGATGCCTAATGTTCGTATAAAACTATTTCCTGTACCGAGCGGCAACAATCCTAGAACGACATCTTTGTATGCAAACTGGTCAACGATACTACTGATTGTACCGTCTCCTCCGCCGACGATTATGATATCACTACTGCGAGACAGGGCTTCTTTAATAATAGTAGGCAGGTCAGAAGGTCGGCGAACCGGGTATGAGGCGACTACAGTTATATTATGAGCTTGTAGTGAATCCAGTGCTTTAAAGAACAACTTCTCGCCGCGACGCGAAAAAGTGTTAATAATAACAACGGCCGTCATTTTCTTAGGGAGTGATAATTTTTGCGTCTTGTTCATGTCTATAGTATACAGGTAGCCTGTGTCTTAACCTTATCCCCATAGGCAAAACTTGCAGACACCTACGTTTCGTGATGAGTCATGATCAAATATTAAATCAGCTGGGACTCTGGTAGAAATATGGGCTATAATATAGGTAGTATCACGATTTCTATAAGAAAAGGAGCCGCATATAATGAAATGTCCCATAGATGATAATGAACTGACCATGACAGATCGTAGTGGCGTCGAGATTGATTATTGCCCGAAGTGTCGAGGGATATGGTTGGACAGGGGTGAACTTGATAAAATTATTGAACGCTCAGAAGCCGTAGCTGATCCTTCTGCCAATGTGCAACAACCTTACGCACCTCAGTATGGCGGTAAGCATGGTGGTTACAGCAAGAAGAGACGCAAAGGAATGCTCGGTGAGTTGTTTGATTTCTAGAAAAGTCTTAGTAGCTACCTTATGAGCGAACATCACGAAGAAGAAACACAGAACCGTTGGAATAAGGTTCTTACATTGGTGGCCGGGATTAGTTTTATAGGCGGTCTTATCTTTGCTGTCTTTAGATTGCCTGGTGCGGATCTATTGTTTGGTCTGTCTTTGGGCGCTGGCGGCATTCCAGTTGCGATATCAGCCATTCGTAAAGTCTTCAAGCGCAAGATATCCATTAGCCTGCTGGTTACTATTGCTGCGCTGGGAGCCTTGTATCTTGGACAAATCGCCGAAGCGGCCGCAGTTATGTTCTTTTTCGCGCTAGCCGAAGCGTTTGAAGAATTCGGCGAAACTCGGTCACGTAAAGCCATCGCTGCACTACTTGAGAAATCGCCTAAAATAGCACGCATGAAAGATGGTCGAGAAATTGCGGTCGAGGAAGTCAAAGCGGGTGATATTGTTAAAGTCCGTCCCGGGGACATGGTGCCACTTGATGGCATTGTAAACGAAGGTGAATCGTCGATAGACGAAGCAACTATTACCGGTGAGAGTATACCAAAAGAAAAGTATAAAGGTGAAGCAGTATATGCTGGTACGCTCAACCAAAGCGGATATCTGGAAGTTCGCGTCACAAAAATCGCCGCCAACAGCACGCTTAATAAGATCGTTAGCCTGATCGAAGGTGCCCAAAAATCTCGCCCTGAAATGCAGGAGTTTCTTGACAGATTCGCTGGCTACTATATTCCAGCTGCGCTCATACTGGCAGTTTTAGTCGCCGTTGTACCGCCCTTATTTTTTGGTGAGCCATTTAGTGATTGGTTCACTCGGGCATTGATTTTGCTTGTTCTGGCTTGTCCTGACGCGCTTGTCGTGTCTGCCCCTGTCGCTGTTGCCGCTGCTATCGGCGGTGCATCAAAACGGGGCGTGATCATCAAAGGCGGCAGGTTTCTTGAAGTACTGAGCAAGACAAAAGCTATCGCATTCGACAAGACGAAAACCCTGACTGTTGGAACGCCTGTCGTAGCTGAAGTCATAACATTGCACGGTGCCTCTGAAGCCGATGTGCTTGCTGACGCTGCCGGCATAGAAAAGTTTTCTTCCCATCCATTAGCTGTTGCTATTGAGAACTATGCAAAAAGCAAAAATATTAAACCTCACACGATGGAAAAGTTCAAGAATATCGCTGGTCGTGGCGGCATCGCCACTTGCTTGGTCTGTGATACGAAAGACCATGCTATCGGCAACCTACAGCATATTGGTGTCAGCGCGAAAGCTAACAAAGATATTCTACGTGAAGTTGAGCGCATGGAATCCCGTGGTATGACTTCAGTTTTGGTCAGCGAAGGTAAAACTGTCATTGGTATTATCGGCATCACCGACCAATTAAGGCCAGAGTCAAAAAGAGTTATTGACGCCCTCAAAAAACTCAAAGTAACATCCGTAATGCTGACGGGTGATAACAAACGGGCTGCACAGTACGTCGCCGCCCAAGTAGGCATCACCGAAGTCTACGGCGCTTTATTGCCAGAGGAAAAAGCCGAGCTAATAAAGACACTACAGACCAAACATGGCCGTGTCGCCATGGTAGGTGATGGCGTTAATGACGCTCCATCGCTGGCGAGAGCAGACGTCGGCATCGCTATGGGCGGTGGTGGGTCGGATATTGCTATTGAAACCGCAGACGTGACTCTAATGAACGACGCTATACAAACAATCCCGTACCTGATGGATGTTGGACAGCAGACGTTTCGGGTTGTGCGTCAAAACGTTTATGGCTCTTTGATCGTTAAAGGTATCATTCTCGTCGCAGGTGTACTCGGATTAGCTAGCCTTAGCGTGGCAGTAGCCGTCGATGCGGCGATGGCGATAATGGTGGTCTTAAATGGGCTCAGGCTGTTTAACGCTGGCAGTAAAGAAATTGCTATACTAAGTAAGTAAACAAAAGGAGGAATGTATGCAGTGTCCGACCGACAAAACAGATTTAATGATGAGCGAACGTAGTGGCATCGAGATTGATTACTGTCCGCAGTGCCGAGGTGTCTGGCTTGACCGCGGTGAGCTAGATAAAATCATTGAACGCTCTAGCAGTGGTCCGATTAGTAGTAAAACTACCGATTCTTACGAGCAGCTAAGATATCAAAAATCAGAACCCGACCGTTCGTCACAGGGTAACAATTATGATGATCGGCAGTATGGTAAGAAGCGCAAGAAAGAAAGCTTTTTGGGCGACTTGTTCGATTTCTAATTTGTGCTGCTGTATTGCTTCAGCTATCAACCCACTCACTTAACAAAACTACGTTAATCGATAGAACTAAGCTAAACTAAGTCGACCCTGCAGTTAATCAGCAGTACTCGCTGGTTCAAGTACAGCCGTACACAGGATATGTACTCGGGTGATATGAACACGTGCTATTACTGTATGTCTATGTATATACGCAGAGAATCAAATTGGGCACATTGTCTCAGCAAACGATATATAAGCTCGCCATTTTAGCAGGCCCACACTCGGTATCATCTTCTGCTTGCAAAAAGTAATTTGCAAGAATACCCCTAGGGGGTATATAATAAAGTTTATGAAAACTACAAAAGAAAGAACAACACATAGGTCGAAGATAATTGAAGGCCAATTCAAAGGGCTACAAAAAATGATTATCGAAGATGCATATTGCATGGACATCTTAACGCAGAGTCTAGCCATTCAAAAGTCTCTAGCATCCCTCAATAAACTAGTACTCGAGAACCACATCGCTACCCATATTCAGGATATGATGTCCTCTGGCGATGAAAAGCAGAAAGAAAAAGCACTGAGTGAACTGTCTCAACTATATGAGCTGCATAACGTGAGGGGTAAGTAATAATGAAGCACAATCACGAACAACACAATCAGCATAGCCATGCTCATCACACTGCACAGGCATCAAATCATGGCGTAACTCAATATGTATGTCCGATGCATCCTGATGAAACATCAAGCAAGCCAGGTATCTGCCCAAAATGCCACATGGCGTTAGAGAAACAAAGCAGTCATAAGCAGCAACACAGCGAACCTCAGGCCCACGATAAGCATGCTGGCCATAACCCTAATACGTTTAAGCAAAAGTTTTGGTTCAGCTTGCTGCTAACTATTCCGACATTATTATTTTCGCATACGGTGCAGGGTTGGTTTGGTCTGGAGTGGATGTTTACGGGTAGTCAATATATTCCAGCTGTCTTTGGTATTATCATATTCTTTTACGGTGGTCTTGTTTTCCTAAAAAGTGCTCGCGCTGAACTTGCTGCCAAGCAACCTGGTATGATGACATTGATTTCGATGGCAATCACCGTGGCGTTTGGTTATAGTCTGGCGGTCACATTTGGATTAGTGAGTGGTATGGATTTCTGGTGGGAACTTGCCACATTAGTTACTATTATGTTGCTTGGCCACTGGTTAGAAATGGCGTCAGTAATGAATGCTCAAGGGGCTCTGAACGAGCTTGCCAAGCTTTTACCCGATGAGGCGGAACTCGTCACCAAAGACGGTACAAAAAAAGTCGCAGCAGCTGAACTAAAAGTCGGTGATAGGATTCTTGTTCGCCCAGGCGCACAAGTTCCTGCTGACGGCGAGGTGGTCAAAGGCGAGTCAGATGTCAACGAATCGATGTTAACTGGCGAATCGAAGCCAGTCAAAAAAGTGGTCGCTACAAAAGTGATTGCAGGTACGATTAATGGCAGCGGTTCGCTTACTGTAAAGGTTACTGATACAGGTGACAATACGGCACTGGCAGGCATTATGAAACTCGTGGCAGAAGCTCAAAATAGCAAGTCAAAAACACAGATTTTGGCCGACAGAGCCGCTTTTTATCTGACGTTCGTGGCACTCGGTGCAGCACTTATTACATGGATTGCTTGGGCTATTGTTGGAGAGTCGGCTGGCTTCATCCTGGAACGTATTGTGACCGTGTTGGTGATTGCCTGTCCTCACGCACTTGGTCTTGCCGTACCACTCGTTACGTCTATCTCAACGACACTTGCTGCGAAAAACGGCCTACTGGTACGACAGCGTATGGCGCTTGAAGCAGCTCGAAACGTTGATGTCGTGCTCTTTGACAAGACAGGCACCCTGACTCGTGGCGAACAAGGAGTGGTCGGGATTGTTACTGATGAGGATGAGAACGAAATACTAATTATGGCTGCTGCCGTTGAAGCCGACTCTGAACATCCCATTGCTAAAGCTATTGTTACTTCTGCCCAGGAGCGAGGGCTGGAAATACCTGGTGCAAGTCAGTTTTCAGCACTAGCTGGACGTGGAGCACAAGCGACAGTGACTAATCGGATGGTCTACATTGGTGGACCACGGTTGCTCGTGGAGCTACAAGCAACCGTGCCAGCAGTTATCAAAAAGGCTGCCTCACTTGCTTCAGAAGAAGGAAAGACGGTCGTCTATGTTCTGGATCAAGATAAGTCTGTCCGTGGTGCGATTATGCTTGCTGATGTTATCCGAGAGGAATCGAAAGAAGCAGTGGCGACTCTTCAGAGAATGGGCAAGCGCGTAGCCATGCTTACGGGTGACAGTAAAGGTGTCGCTGCTTGGGTAGCGAAAGAACTGGGCATAGATGAATACTTTGCTGAAGTGCTGCCAGAGCATAAGGCCGAAACCGTCAAGAAGTTGCAAGGTGACGGTAGCCGTGTGGCAATGGTCGGTGACGGCGTGAACGATGCACCAGCACTCACACAAGCAGATATTGGTATTGCGATTGGTGCTGGTACTGATGTGGCGATTGAGTCAGCTGGTATCGTGTTGGCTTCGAGCGACCCACGAGGTGTAGCAAAAATCGTCATATTGTCAAAAGCAACGTATCGCAAGATGCTCCAAAACCTTTGGTGGGCCACGGGCTATAACGCTCTCGCTATTCCGTTGGCGGCTGGTGTAACTGCAGCTCTAGGCTTCGTTCTATCGCCAGCAATTGGAGCCGTTCTTATGTCACTTTCAACGATTATTGTTGCTGTTAACGCCCAGTTCCTACGAAAACTAAGCTTAGCAGTAAAGGAGTAGTCCATGCATAACCACGACCACAATCACGAACACCACCACGACACGGGAGCAGTGGCAGTGAACGACATTCCAGCGGAATATTTAGTGACTTGTCCTGTAACAGGCGATGCGATCGACACACGCGAGGCCGAAAAACTTGGACATTTTAGGGATGTGAATGGAAAGCGAATTTATTTTTGTTGTGCAACCTGTGTGAAGTTATTTGACGAGAATCCCGAAGAATACACTCATACAACACATGAAAGCCACGAGCTTACTCTTATAGAAAAAGAGCATCTCGTCGATAACGTATGGGCATTTCGCTTTACACCAGAGCGACATTTGTCTTGGCTACCTGGGCAATTTATCCGTGTTGAAATACCCCACAATAACCCTGATAGCGAGGGGACAAAACGATGGTTCACTATTTCTTCAATACCACCCGACGGCTTTCTCCAGATTACAACTCGTATCACAGATACGACATTCAAGCAGGCTCTTGCTGGGCTTCCGATGGATGGAAAGATACAGCTTATCGAGCAGCCTCACGGTGACTTTGTGTGGCAAGACAGTGACAAACCACTTGTTTTAATTGCTGGGGGTATAGGTATTACCCCCTACTACAGCATACTAAAGGCTCGTGGTCTTAGCGATCTGCCAGTCTCCGCTACGCTAATCTATAGTGGTCGGACTGACGACTTACCTTTCAAGCAAGAGTTTGATGAGGCAAGTAAACGGCATCCAGAGTTATCCGTGCAATATGTTATTGGTGAGCAGTTGACTGCCGAAAAGCTGACCCAAATTGTGCCAGATCTTGCATCATCAAGTGTGTATATATCTGGTCCTGAACCGATGGTTGAGGTGCTGGGCAAGGCATTGGTAACCAAAGGCCTACCAGAGGAGAGCCTCCATCAAGACTTCTTCCCACACTATACGGAAACTACCTACTAATCTGACTCATGATGAGAAATGCGGTAAAATAGTAAGTATGAAGCAGGTGTTACGAAAAGTTGGTACGTACTTCTCAGCAGTACTTTTAGCTGTAGTTACGTTCGGGGCTTCCACCAGTGCACTTCTGCCGCAAGCAAGTCACGCTATGGGAGGTATGAATCCTAGCGTGGGTTCATCATTGAACTGTATCACTATTTGTACTTTAGCAACATTCCATAAAGGTGACTATCTCAATGAAACTGATAAAAATGATGACGATGAACCTCAAACACCGTTCTACACCCAGTTCCAGCCATCAACACTCATCACTCTTAAAAAAGAACATAGTCAAAAAACTCGCTTAGCGATAGAACGAGAACCGCCTCCAGGTGGTCTCCCTGCCTACATTGCTCTGACCGTCTTTCGTGCTTGAGATTTGCTACTTTTTAGGAGTAACTAATAATCTTGAAGGAGTTGTGTAATGAGTAAAAAATCTAAAATTATAACTATTATTGTGGCAGCCATATTATTGTTGACGGGTGGTATCGTGTACATTTATCGAGACTTACTTTTTAGTAGTGGTAGCGTCCAGCCACCTGCTGCGGACAGCCAGGTTGACAAGACCTCTGTCACCTACAAGCAGTACGCTGAAATGACTGGCGAGACCTACGACCGCAATTTTATTGCTAACATGATAGCTCACCATCAAGGAGCTGTCGATATGGCAAAACTGGCACAGAAAACGGCTAAACATCAAGAGCTAAAAGATATGGCAGATGACATCATCTCGGCTCAAGAAAGTGAGATTTCAGAGATGAGCGCTTGGCAAAAAGAGTGGGGCTATCCATCAACCAGTGCTGGCAATATGATGGATCACGGTGCAATGGGCACGATGGACGAGATGGCGAGCATGACTACCGAACTTGAAGGCAAGACGGGCGATGAGTTTGACAAAGCCTTCATCGAGCAGATGATTATGCATCACCAATCGGCTATCAACATGGCCGCACCTGGAGAAACAAACGCCGAACGTCAGGAAGTTAAAGATTTGAGCAAGGCTATCGTTGTCGCCCAGACTAAAGAAATAAATCAGATGAAACAATGGCAAAAAGAGTGGGGCTATGAAAAATAAGAAGTTCTATATAGCCTTAAGTGTTATTGTTCTTGGTTTTGTTGGCCTTATTGTCTTCGCAAAGCTTGGCGCACCGCCTGAACCACTAAGACCTGGTGTAGAGCAGAAAGACCTAGGGCGTGAGCATGTGCCAAGTGCAAACTACGGTGGTGAGCAGCCACCGACATCTGGCTCGCACGCAAGCCCTGTTTCGTGGGGCCAGTACGACACAGAGGTTCGTGATGACCAAATAATCCATAACCTCGAACACGGCGGAGTATACGTATCATATCGGCCAGATCTTTCCAAAGACCAGGTAACTAAATTGGTCGAACTTCTCACTGAGCCGTTTTCAGATTCGAAGTTTCAGCCAAAGAAGATAGTTCTGGCCCCTAGGGCAAACAATAAATACCCTATTGAACTTAGCTCATGGCTGAGGAGTGAGACGCTTACTAGCTACAATAAGGATGCTATAAAAGATTATATTGTGCGTAATCTTGGTAAAAGCCCAGAGCCACTAGCAAACTAAAATGAAAAGAAAATAGCTATAACCGTTTTTGCCTTTTCACTGTGCACTACTCTCACCTCATGAAGCTTCGTTTTTTAAAGTTATACAAGTAACTTTTGTTAAAAGGAAGGTCTCTTAATAGGAGCTAAGAAGTTATTTTAAGAGAGGGCCATCACCTATTAGATGGTTGTTCCTTTTTTGCATCCTCAAAGCACTACGCAGTATGTTTGATCGCTGTATCTATTCCAACGAGCTTATGTTAAGCTTGAAATGACGACTAAATTATTATAAAACAATTGAAAAGAGCTGGGAATATTATGAAATTAATAAAAATAATTGGACTAGTAACCGCCCTCCTCCTTACAGTAACTATCTCACCACTCGCATCTGCCGCAACTTCACCAGGCTTGGGAGCGGCAAACACATTCGTCATTTTATCAGGAACATATACTAACAGTGTTTCAGGTACGACCTTGAATGGTGATCTAGGGTACACTACACCACCTGCCGTTGCCCCAACAGTGAACGGCGCTACACATCAAGCAGACAGCGTCTATAGTCAAGCGGGTATTGATCAGAATAACGCACTCGTTGCTTTGAATAATCAAGCTTGTTCATTTACGTTTGCTCCTGGTCCTATTGATCTTGCGAGCGACACAACACATGGTCCTATCGGAACATACACACCTGGAGTGTATTGTATTTCAGGTGCTGCATCTGTTGGCGGAGGCGGAACCATTACTCTCAACGGCGCAGGTACATACATATTCAGAATGGACGGAGCCCTGACAACATCTGCTGGCTCATATGTTGTATTAGCTGGTAGCGCATCTACTTGTGATGTATGGTGGACACCAATTCAAGCAACAAGCATAGGCGCTAACTCAACGTTCGCAGGTACGAACATTGATGCTGCAGGTATTACGATTGGTAGTACAGTCAACTGGACTGGTCAAGCGCTCGCTTACGGTGGAACGGTTACAACTGATACTGACACCATTTCAGCTCCTACCTGTTCAACGGCTCGATCAGTTGCGTCACCTTCAACTAGTTCGACGCCTGGTCTTCCTAACACCGCCCAAGCACCAACCAGTATGAATTTTCAATGGATTGCTATACCTGGATTGGGTCTAGTATTGGTAACATTATACGTAGTTCGAAGAAAAATATAATAGCTTCGAGTTTGTTGCGATGAGCAAGAGGCTACACATAGGTACGGTACGGCGAACTATATACATCATAATCAGTGCCGCCACTGCAACTTTTCTGCTGCTTATGTTTTTTATGGGGAGCTCCCGCGTAGCAGTCCCTGAATCAGCTACGCAAAAGGTTGATGTTGTTCAAACAGTTAATGACGCTAGTCCTGTTTACGGTCTTCCTGTTCGGTTGATAATACCAAAAATCAGCGTCGACGCGAGAGTGTCACTGATGGGGTTAACATCCTCTGGCAATATGGAAGCGCCTAGTACCAATCAAGATGCGGGGTGGTACAAATATGGTCCACATCCAGGTAATACGGGAAGTGCAGTCATAGCGGGGCATTTGGGCGTAGGGAGTAAGGCAGTATTCACAGACCTTAGTTTGCTGGAAAAAGGTGACACAGTTTCGATAAAAGACGATCGTGGTCGCACTACATCGTTTGTTGTCAGAGAGACTCGTACATATGCATACGATACTGAACCGAGTGAGGTTTTTCGCAGTACGACAGGCGTACACCTAAACCTCATCACTTGTAATGGAGACTACAATATAGGCCAGCAGACATATTCTGAAAGACTGGTGGTTTTCACTGACAGAATGTGATTATTGGGTTCTGTTACAAAATCCTTAGAAGTGTTCGAGTGAGGACATGAAGAAACGCCAAGAAAACGAGGATAAACAATGATACTTGAAGAAACTTTCTTTTCTTGGTACCCAACCAGTCAAGGACTAACACGTATCCAACGATAGCCAGTGGCAGCAAAAACATATTTAATAGGTTGAGTATCTTGAAGAAGTAGTAGCGCGCTTCTCCAACGTGTAAGAGTTGAATGATTACTATGTACGCATCGAACGCAATCAGAGGAATAATCAACCACACAATGTATGTAAATACTGTTCGATATTTTTTATAGAGGAATAGCAAGAAAGCTGCTAGGCCCGATATAAGAATCGCATAAAACTCTGCGTCGTATATCATAACCCCAGCACGTTGGTTGATCGCGTCAATAAACGAAAGTGACCCAGGCGAGTGACTGGTTATCATAACGTATAGTTGTGCAATGCAAGCGGCTGCCATAACGTATATGGGAATACAGTACGGCATGCGTGTCAGGAGCTCTTTGAGAATATTTTTGCCATCCGCAATGTTTTTTAAGCGTAGTATTGCAATTGCGATGAAGCTTATCAGAAATGTTGGTAAAACAAGTATCCAAGACAAGCACCCACCTATACCAACCAGCACAAAAAGAAATAGAGCGTCTCGTTGCTGTCCGACTCTACTGGCGGAAGAGAGTTGCAAGATGATAGGAATGGTCAAAAGAGCTGCAATAAGTTGTGGTACGAAGCTATAGGCGCCTGCGGGATATACATCCGAAACAAAAATTCGTCCAAGGATATATATGCTTGTACCAATTAGTAGTACTGAAACAAGGAAAGCTTTACTGCGCGATAGTGTCTGATATAAACCTATGGTGACTCGGCAGAATATGATAAGCAGTAATAAAAACCAAAATAGTTTCGATAATATATAGGCCACTTCACTTTCACTACCTACGGATATATTTGGGTAGAAAGCTTGTACAATAGTTGCATTTGTTGCACTCCAACCTGCAGGGTATGTATCTGCACCGTAGTAATTGCCTCCGATAGTTGAGCCTCCGATTACTGATTCATATAAAATGCCACGATCGTACGTCAGCCGCGTATCAAACATCTGTAGGTGAAGAGCGTCATCTGCTCCTACAGCGAGTTGCTCAAAGTTGCGCGTGATACCCGAGTTATTAAATGTAAGAGAGTGCGACACGATCGGAATGAATATGGCGAGCGAAAGTAAAACAGCAAGAATGTCGTGAAGATGTAAGAATGGCAGACGAACAGTCACAGGTCGCTTTAGCTGCAAAGGACGAGTAAAGGTTAATACTACAAACAACAAAAGGAACATAATAAGGATACTGGTTTCCAGTGAAAAATTCCTATTCACGAGCCATGCAGCCAGAATAGTTGACTGTAGAATAAGTGCGTACACAAAGATTGATACAACACCTTTGTAGAAAGATGAATTAAAGATTGTTCTGTCGAGTAATGGACTGAGAATTTTATAAATAAGTGCAAGTGATACCATGAGTAGTACAGCAGACCCACTATAAAAAGAAATCAGGATACCTAGAATAATGAAAATTCGGAGCAAGCGATTTGATAATAGTGAAGTATACTGCCCTAGGTTCATCTTACTCAGTTATAGCATTTTTTGAGATAATTCTTACGTTTTGATGACTATGAGATAATAAGTGTGTAAACAAGGAGCTCGCATGGCACAAAAAATTACACCAAATTTATGGTTCGACCATAACGCACAAGAGGCAGTTGATTATTATGTGTCTGTATTTCGGAACAGTAAAATTGTCTCAACAGAGAGGTATCCAAACAGCACTGAAGAAGGCTTAGCTGACTTTCAACAGGAATTTGCAGGCAAGGTACTAACTATTGAATTTGAGCTGGATGGTGAATTATTTGTTGCAATTAATGCAGGGCCAGAATTCAGCTTTAACGAAGCAGTATCCTTTTCGGTGAATTGCAAAGATCAAGATGAAATTGATTATTTCTGGGAGAAACTTTCTAGCGTTCCTGAATCAGAGCAGTGTGGTTGGTGTAAGGACAAGTATGGACTGAGCTGGCAAATTGTTCCTGAGAATATGGGAGAGTTGCTGCAAAAACCCGATGCGTTTTCCAAACTAATGCAAATGAAAAAGCTGATTATTGATGAGTTCTAACAGCTTAAAAATATCAACAGTACGTTTTCAAGCGACACCATATGCTATTGGTAAATGGGTGATTATTAGACTACCTGAGAAAGTAAGTGAGCAACTCCCGTCGCGAGGTCAAGTTATGGCGGAGGGAACTATTAGTGGTCGTGACCTTAAACAAGTACTTGAACCTGATGGCCGCTGGGGTCATTGGTTTAAAGTGAGTCCTGCACTACAAAAAACTGCTGGTATTAAGATAGGCGCGAGTGTGGTTATTGAGATTACACCGAGCAAAGATTGGCCAGAGCCAAACATTCCAAAAGATTTTTTGCGCGAATTGAACGCCGCCCCATCAAAGGTCAAAGAGCTGTGGACCAACATTACTCCGATGGCACGATGGGAATGGATTAGATGGGTAAATGCGACGAGTGTTACCGAGACTCGAGCACGTCGTATTGAAGTGTCGATTTCAAAACTACGATCGGGAAAGCGTCGACCGTGTTGCTTTAATCTGGCTGCTTGCACAGATCCAGACCTTGCAAAGAATAGTAGGCTCATTGGTGTTGTTTGAGACTCACTGCTAAGTATCAAGCAGTTTTGAAAAGTTGTTTAATGCATACGCAAGTTGGTCGGAGAGGCCATCAGGTTTGTCTGGCCATTCAACAAGACTACTATACAGTTCAAGTATGTGGCAGTAATGCACACCTTCGTTACCTACTAGTATGTCAACGTCCACAACTGTGACTTCCTCCTGATCAGGATAGTACCGCTTTAGTATATCTGGCAGTACCTGCCGCGTTATTGTATTAGTTTTGCGAGTGAAGGGAACACCAGCTTGCTTAAATGCTTTACCTATCGACATTCCATGTATTACTTGAGCGTGTACATCGGCAAAAACGTGGAGGTTTGGCGAATCGAAAGTCACGAGCGACAATTCAACAACCTGGCCAGTACTAACCACTATCGTTTGAATAATTCTATAGTGCTCGTCTTGTTTCAGAATAATAATCTTAGTCTCGCCAAATTGCTGCTCTAGAATATCACTCGATAACATACTACTGAAAGTATGGCATATACATACTGTTTTTTTAAGTGTCGCTTGCTTTATTTCACCTTTTTTCCCATACTATACAGCGATATGACAAGTGAAGAAAAACCAGTTTTATATAAAGAGCTTCTCTATACCGCTGAACAGGTCAGTGAGCGCATTAACGAGATGGCTGCCGAGATCATCAAAAACTATGACCGTACGAATACAGTTTTTGTGAGTTTGCTCAACGGTGCACAACCATTTAGCTCTAAGTTGATGCAGTCTATTCAAGCACAGGATGAATATTTTCATCCAAATGTTCAATCCATGATTGTGAGTCGCTATGGGGCGAATCGCGAACCAGGTGAACTTCGACTCATTACCGACTTACCGCCAAGCTATCGAGATTTAACTGGCAAGCACATCATTCTGCTTGATGATTTGATTGATGCAGGTGACACGTTGGAGTACGCAAAAAAACATCTCATGGCATATGGTGCGAAGCAAGTTGATAACATCGTTTTGGTAAAGAAGAATAAACCACAACTACCGACCGTTGAAATTGCATTGTATGGGTTTGATGCTCCTGATGCATGGCTCACTGGCATGGGTATGGATGATGAACGGCTTGGTGCTGAAGGCAACCGTTGGGCGGGCTGGATCGCGATCGCGAATACCTAGGAAGCTGAACTGCTTCTGATATGTGATGAAGCAAGATGACTGTGGTCGGTATGAATAAGTGAATACGTTATATCAATAGCGTACTTTTCTTTGAGCTGATTAAAGACTCCCACAACCTCCTCTTCGGTGTCATTAACACGCATTCCAACAGCAAAGGAAACAGTGGAGAGGAGGGTGGGTAGGTCATCCCAACGATAGGGTAGCGTTCGCACAACATCTGAACCAAGTAATAAAGTAAAGGAGGCATCGGGAAACAACTCTTGTAGCTCGGGGAGGGTTGAGCGAGTACTAAATTGTGTGGAAGTAAGGGTGCTGACGGTAAGTCCTGGAAGATGTGCGATCTTATGTTTAATGTACTGCGCACGTTTAGCAATTGTTGTGACGTTTCGCTTATCTCGTGGATTAGCTTCTGGTAAAAAAACGACTGTTTCCAAATAGCAGTCCTTCTGAGTCGTTTGTGCAAAGGTAGTATGTCCTTTGTGAATTGGATCAAAAGTACCAGGATATAAACCAATGTGATGAGTCATACACCATTACTATAGCGTATGTACCTCGTGTGACGCTAATTGATAATCGATACCCCTCATGCTATTATTAATGCAAGCGAGAAGATAAACTGCGGGGAGAATAGTATGGATAATGTACCTGTTCACGTCAATCATGGTGCGGCTTCGGTCCGTCATGGACAAGAACCAGTGAGTACTGGCAATAAAGCAAAGAAACGAAAAAATTTTAAAAAGGTGTTGATCTTATCAATTGCTGCCGTTATCGTCGTTGCAGCGATTGCACTTGCTATTTTATCAACATATCGATCAGGTGTTGATTCAACGATTGACTCTAATAAATACCAAGCAGTATTCTTCACAAACGGTCAGGTGTACTTCGGTAAGTTACAAACATTAAACGGTAATTATATGCGCCTCACAGACATATATTATTTGCAGACGAAGGAGGCTGACTCAAGTAATCCGCAAGCGACAAGTACAGCATCAACTCCTGACGTTCAATTAATAAAGTTAGGTGATGAAATTCATGGCCCAAATGACGAAATGGTCATCAACAACGACCAAATACTATTCTTTGAAAACTTGAAGGCTGATGGTAAAGTAGTGCAATCTATTAACACGTTCAAGACAAAACAATAGTCAAATTCATTCTGTTTGAGACAATGTCGGAGATAACGTGATAACAAAAAAACGCATCGCACACTTCGTACGAAATGTACTCATTAGTATGCTTGTTTTGGTAGTCATGTTTGTTGGCGCTGGCGCCGTATACACATGGGTTGTCGGCAAATCTACGAAGCCTGCACCGACAGTTACGCAGGAGGAAACAACGGTCAAGGCGACAACGATTAAGTCGCCTCAGATTGATCCCAACGCACCAGAAAGTGCGTCTGTTCAGTCACTGACAACGCCAGTGGCACCTGGACAAAACGCATCAGTGCTCGTTAAGACTAATCCAGGATCATGGTGCACAATTATTGTTAGCTACAACGAGGTCAATAGTAAAGACAGTGGGTTAGTCGGTAAAACATCTGATGAATTTGGGTCGGTCACATGGACTTGGACCGTCGACGTATCAGCCCCAGAAGGTAAATGGCCCGTCAAAGTGACGTGCGTGCGCAATAGTAAGTCCGCCGTTGTGATCGGTGATTTAGTAGTGCAGGCTACTGTAGAGCGTTAATATATCCGATCCAGTCATTGTTGGACAGTTTTACGCTAGAGCGGAGGAACACCAACAAGCCGTCTTTGTTGAATATAATTGTTTGTGGGCCTTTTGAAGACGTTGCGATATGAACAGTGAGGCCCTCTACCGTAATGACTTCTGTGGCGTTAAGGCTTTTAGCGATTGCATCCATCTGTACGTTTGTATCAACTTTAAAGTCTTCGGGTAGAATTTGTTGATTGACGGTGATACGATTATCGCGAATGTAGTCGACATAAACAAAACCAGAATTTCGATCAACTGGACTTGATCGCGTCCAACCTCCAAGTTGTTCAATTGTTTTACCTGCTGGAATGAGAGTGTCGTAATACGGCACTTGGGCGTCAACATCTTGTTTATTAATTGGCGTTTTGCCGTCTTTTTTTACGTCAACATCTTGTGACTGATTATTTGCAAGAATAGTTATAGTGAAGAAAGCTATAACAACAACAAAACCTGCAGCGATGAAAAGCCTAAAAGATTTATATTGCCAAAGTTTTTTTGCTTTTTGGTGAGTTTTTTTCGCGATCGCTTCGGTCTTTTTGAACTCAGGCACCTCAAGTTTAATCTCAATAGTATGAGTATTGCGCTTTACGCGAGGTTGCTTTTGAGAGTCACTCATATATCTCATTATAGACTAGAATGTGTAATACGGAGTGTCCACAGGCTGCTGAAGGCCGCCAGTAAACGTTCGTCCGTGCATAAGACGTTTCGATGGGTCACCAGTAAATTGAAGTGTAAGACTGTCGATAGTTGGTCCACGTGTGACGTCGTCGGGATATCCATAGGCTTGAGAACTATCAACAGCTACGTTAAAGAAGAAGAATCGTGAACAATTGATATTACTTCCTGCAGCGTTCTTTGGGATGTAAACCCCAGGAGTAAAGAGCGTTACATTACCAAATATCGTTTCTTGTCCCCACGTTGTCATAGCAGGTGAAGTACAGCTTGTTGTCGTATTGGACATGGATCGGTACTTTAACTGCCACTTTGCACCGACTGAGTTATCGATACCACTCATTACCCAAGCGTTTGGATACACATCAGTGTCGGTATCCATTAAGAGTGAGTAACGTGCGATCTGCGGTTGTGATAAAAGAGCTGTCTGTTGTACTTCATCGGCGCCCGTGTAGGCGAGGACTGGTGTCGCTGGTCGAACCGCGACAGTAAATGCTAAGCTCGTCTGGCTGCTAGCCATCGCAAAAGCAGCTGGGTCTTCGGTTGCTGCGTTAAGCAGACGAGTGGCTGTTGAAACACTTGCACCATTGGTCGTTGTGTTACCACTGGCGTGTGTACCGCTCGTATAGTTAGTTGGATAAGTGGTGACACCAGTATGAGTACCACCCGCAGCATAGACGAACCATCGATTGACGTCGGCACCCCATGATGTTGTCAGTGAAGGTGGGTTAGGGGCAGCACTGGTTGAGCCCGCAACGTTTGCTACTGAAATACCAGTCGCAATAGTACCCGACCAACTATTGGCGGCGATACGATATACCTGAGCTGCAGCACTTTGTGTATTAGACGTTGCGAAGTTGACGGTTGCCCCGTCGCTACCAGTCGCAACTTTTGCCCATACCGACCCAAATGCACCGTTGGTTGCGCTGTTCACTGCTGAAAGAACTGTCCAGCCACCCGCGCCGTCTGGATCCGTAACTGTCGGTGGTCCGTCGCTGTCGTAACTGAAGAACATCAGTAGAAGGTCGCCAGCCGCTGTTGTACCTGGCATAGCAACGTTATGAGTAGTGCTGTCAGTTGCGAATCCAGCACCTGTGTTTGTTGTTGTGACTGACGTTACAGACGGGCCTGTCGGTGCCGAGGCGCAAGCACCACCACTGACGTAGACTTTTCCGTCACTGTATGCCACACCGCTTCCGTAGCGGGAGCCAGTGAACCTTTGGTTCGCTTCGTACCACGCACCAATACCTGTTGGATTATTGCCAGATGCGATAGTAGTATTGGCACTGATTGGTGCCACAAAGGTAGTAGGATCACACGTAAAATTACTGCTGCGACCACCCACGAGATACATATACCCGTTTGCGGCGAATGACTCTGCGAATGCGACTGGTGCGGGGAGACTTGTTGAATACGTCCAGCTTCCGACAAGGCCCGTTGTCGCATTAATTTGCGCAAACTGAGTGTCTGAGAAGTAACTTGTTCCATCGTAGCCACCAAACAGATATAGGTTGTTGGCGTACGCAGTGACTGCCAGTCCACTTCGACCAACGTTAATCGAGGTACTCGTTGTGTTCCACGCACTGCCAATGTTTCCACCGCTATTTAATTGGGGGCTTACATACACGTTGCTACATTCACTACTGGTGCATGTTCCAGTTGTGCCTTCGCCAGCAACAACATACAGCCTATTGTTCCAACTGGCTGCACCAAATTTTGTTCGGGCGTTTGGTATACCGTTTGTTGCCGTACTCCACGTTGATACGTTACCTACCGATGGTGTACCATAGTACACTTCGGCTCGATAGTCCGTGGCCGTGTCGCTTTGCCCTCCAAGATAATACAGTGTTCCACCCGCTGATAATAATTTGCCCCATGCACGGTCGGCAGGGAGGGAAGCCGTTGTATTTGACCAAGTCCCTAGCGCACCATTCGCATCAATACTTGCATAGGAAACGGTGTTGATGGCATTTGTACAGTCAGAGGTACTAACGCATCCACCTGCTGTATAGAGTTTTCCATTCAGTACAGTACTACTTGCGCCGACTCGATTTGGGCTAGTACTGTACATATTGGCTGCATCACTATACGCGGCGGGCGCACCACTCACATTGTTATAGATCTGAAACGTTTGAATGACATCAGTTCGGCTGGTGCAACCACCAGGGCTATCTCCTGCCGTACAGCCACCAATGACATATGCGAACGAGTTTGATACGGGAACGGTCAAACCCCATCGCTGGTTAATCTTGACTTCTGAGGTTGTAAAACCATCAGTAGCACTACCAAGGCTACCATCGCTTACATTTACCTTAATAAACTCAATATCCGCAATCACACCACTTGTTGCTTCAAATCCACCAACCATATAGATGTAACCGTTGTACCCAAAAGCTGCTGCACGACGACGTCCAATAGTCATTTCGTTTGTTGACTGGACCCAACCTGTCCCCACTGTCACGACGTTATTGCTGTTGTCGAATTTTGCATAGCGAACAGTTTTCATGTCCACGAGTCCTGGAGCGACGCCACCAATGAGATAAATATAGTTGGCGTAGACGGTACCACTCATAATACCAATACCTGTACCAGTCGCTCCTGCAACGGTACCTATTTGTAGCTGTCCTGTTGCCGTACAACCTGCGATGGCACCATCAGCTGCAGCGATCGTACATTTAGAAACGACCTGGCTGTATGCGGTACATCCAGCTGCGCTTGATGTACTACAGCCGCCAAAGAGATACAAGTTACCAGGAGTTGAGGTAATTGCAGATGGGTTGGCACGCGCATATGCGTACAAATACGAAACGTTAGTTGCACCAACACCAGTGATAGACTGTGAAGTCCAGGTTCCCATACTGCCATCACTGTTAAGGTCAGCTCTCAATATTTCTCCAGTATTTGCAGTTCCATCAAGGCCGCCAACGAGGTAGGCGCGTCCTCCAAAAGTGACTGGGCTTGATGCCGCAACTCCAGTCGGAAGAACATTTGATAGTGCACACCATGCACCACCTTGGAATGTTCCGCCAGGACAGGTTGCAGGTTTTGTGATCGAACCATCGGTCGCTATGGCTGTATACACAACGTCATTACTTGTGGTACTACACGTATCGTTTGTACAGCCACCTGTAATATATAAGTAACCGTTTGCAATGAAACTATTCGTAAGCATATTACCGACGTATGTTGTGCCAGGTAAGTTACATTGGGTTGGTGTTGCACCTGAACAAGGAGCTGTGCCGCTTGGCTGGGATTGTCCAACTGTTGACGCGTCACCGTCGCGGTTAATTTTTCCGTACCTGATCACATCGAGGACTGCACTTCCACAATCACCAGTTGTGGGACTTTGGGAGGAACAGCCACCTACTCGGTAAAGGCTACCTCTCCACGCAATAAGGTTTCCACCTAAGCGCTCATCGATTGCCGTACCAATGGTATTCCACGTGTCTAGACTGCCGTCGGCATTAATACTGGCAAGCTGAATATCACTTTGCACTCCTGTACAATAGCCGCTACCATTTACTGCACTACAACCGCTACTGACATATATGTACGCACCCCAAACAGCAGCCATCGTACCACCACCAGTGAAACGACCTGCTGGAAGGGGTGTTGTTGTGACCCAGCTATTCAGCGAGCCGTCGGCATTAATTTTGTTATATTGAACTGTGGTTTGAGGCGCACCTCCGACAGTGTTTGATCCACCCAGTACATACAGACGGTCGTTATAAATTGCCGAGCCATGCCCATACACCGCGGAACCAAGAGCTGTCGAGGATGTCCAGCTTCCGAGTGTTCCTGTAGGGTTAATATCTGCAATTTCGACCGATGAAACTGGTCCAGTCGCATTGCGGCCGCCGATCAAATAAATGCGATTATTGTAAGCGGCTGCTGTAAAATCGGAACGAACTGAGCTTAAATTACCATCCTGATACCAATATACCCAGCTTGATGGGTCGGTATTTGTTGGATGCCATAGTCTGGGTTCGCCATTGGCACCAATCTTTGCAATATAGACTGTATTTTGGCGGTTACCAGCAGCATCGACACCGCCTATTGCATAGAGGTAACCATTATATGTAACGAGAGAAAAGTTCGTTCGTTCTGCGGGTAGAGCATAATCGGTCGACGTACACCAACCAGCACATGTACCTGATCCAGGATTAGCGCTACCGACAGTCCCCGTTGAGGTATTAAATTGTGCCCAGCTCACTGTTCTTGACGGCGCAGTTCCAGACCCATACGTAATCAGGATTGAACCGTTGGCTCCATCTGCTCCACCTGCTCCAGCTAGGCCACCTAATCCACCTTGTCCTGCACCATTTCGTCCTGGATCTGCAGCGTTGCCAGGATTAACGCCACTTCCCACACTATTTGTCACACTTGTAAGGCCACCAGCAGTGTAGCTAGACCCACCACCACCACCACCACCAGATGCAGCAGTAATGCTTGAGGTTGCGCCACCACCTCCACCACCAAAGTAGCCTGCGCCACCACCTCCACCACCTGCGCGAGTGATATCAACGTTAGCTAGTCCGCCTGCGCCACCACCGAGTGCACCACCAAAGCCACCACCACCATCGGCACCAGCTGTTGATGTGCGTCCATCGGCACCAAGTCCACCTGTCAGTGAAGATCCTGCCGTACCTGCATTACCCACACTTGTTCCACCAGCTCCTCCTGCCGATGCTGTTCCTGCACCACCGCCAGCACCATTCCCAGCATTGACCGCACTACCTGCTACGGCAGTGGTCCCACCACCAGCCCCTCCAGCACCACCAATTTGTGCAGTACGTGCGCCACCACCAGCCCCACCGCCACCAACTAAAACAAGGGGAGTACCGCCACGGTAAATACTCGTAAGTCCGCCGCCGCCGCCGCCGCTACCGGCCGTCGTTCCAGTTGCGTTACTGCCACCACCTGCACCACCGCCACCAACATATACATCAAGAACTTCAAGCGGCGTGACAGGGATGGTTGCAGTCACATAGCCACCGCCACCACCAGCCCCACCGACACCAGTGGTTGATCCGCCGCCGCCTCCACCTCCACCTGCTCCCCATATTTTTACGACGAGACTTGTGACACCAGCAGGCACGGTAAACGTTTCTGCGCCCTGAGTATTGTATGCTTCACCGAGTAGGGATCGGCCGCCAACAGAGTAAATATATCCACCCGCTGCTGCCACACCATTTGCTGAAGTTGCGACTGGAAGTGATAACGTGTCCTTCCACTGGTCGAAGCGAGCTCCTGTCGTTGGTGCTTTTTGAATAAGTTGGTCGGCGACGTTAAAATCAATATTTGTCTCATTGTTGCCTGACATAAATTCGGTAGCGCTTGTTACATAAATACTCGGGTCAATAGAGAGGGGGAAGTTGGCACGCTTCAGACCAGTTGTTACAATGGATATTCTCCTTCCATCAAGCGTGAACTTGGCATGTGCAAATTCGGACTCGTTTCCTCCTGATTCAAGAACAATTGGTGCAGGAATTTTAAACAGGAGAGTATCTTTGCTGGCATTCTTGCGCATTTTTTCTAAGAGTGCGCTATCATTTTCGCTTGATGCTGTAATATTTCCGCTAAGCAGTGTATTTCCATAAATACCCAGTCCACCGTCTGATTCAATGCGTGGCTCCATGCTGTCGTTGAGCTTTAGGTCGTATGAGAATGTTCGTTTATCATCATTCGATTTCGTGAGAATGATGTCCTCTTTTACTCCAGTTTTTTGTATAGTGTAAACAGCCCATCCGTCGTTTGAGGCAAGCGGATAGATAATGCGGTTGTCTGCTTTACGGCCTTCATAGTGTTTTTCAGCTGCAAACATGGTAAAGTCAACACTGTTGACGTTATCTGTAATGCTAATACCTTTCTTAATATCTTTGCTAAACGATACCTTAATGCCTTTATTGGCACCGTTTGCGTCGGGCAAGGCGGCATAGTTGTACAGGGACTCCTTTTCATCAAATGTTATTGCATTGGCGATCGTACTATTAGTTTCAGGAAGTAGCTTTGCTGCGACACCTAGATCGTAGGGCGCTTCTACAAGGAAGGGTTTAAGAATCAAGGCTATATCTGCAAGAAGTAGTATAAGGGCTGCTGCCAAAATGCCATAGTGAAGTCGAGGGCGACGAGCGAAGAAGGTTTGTGTTTTTTGTTGAACACGCTGCTTAGTTATTGTGTAACTTTTTATAAAATCGCTCGACATAACTACCTATTGCTAAATATAAAATTCAAGTTTCCGACGTACGCATTAGCGTTGGTACTTGAAGTTACGTTAATGCGAAATACAATACTGTTACCTGGGGAGAATCCACATGTTGATGGATCGGCAGTACCTGTAGCAGCACCTGGCTGCCATGCGCCAACTGCTCCTGTTGATACAGCCACAACTGGCCCACATGCGATCAGGCCACTTGCTGCATCATTGCGATACACCTGATATTCTACTGTTGAATTTGTACTGTCCGTACGTCCTTTGATTGAGGTCGTGCCTGACTGGAACGTCTTGAAACTTGCTGGTAACTGATAGGTAACGTACATTGAATACGTCTGTGCACTTGGTTGAGGAGACGTCCAACGATAGAAGTTGTATGTTTCGTTGGTGCCACAAATACTTGGTTGACCCGATGAACCATCATTGATATTAAGTGTGTCAGAGCAAAGATCGGATACCATTGTTCCTACACCCGTACCATGTAACACAGCGTTAGTGAACTCTGGCGCAATTGTCACAATAGTATCTGGACTGGAACCACAGGCACCCCATCCATCTGCCTCGTAACACTGCAGTTTTCCAAGAGTAGTGTCATAGTACATTGATCCAAGGAGGGCGTCGTTGTTGATTGCAATTGGTGCTGACGCAGATTTGTCTAAGGTAAGAAGTGTTGTTGGTCCACCATTTTCGCCGCTTCCTATTTGTACGTTTGGCGCTGTGTTTGTCGTCAATGTCATACTGAACGCATCAACTTTGAAGGTACGTGCAGCTGATGCTTCTTCAACAAAGTACACATGAGGTGCAGTTGCTGTGGTTGCATCTGTTTGAATGTAACAAGTGACACGTGTCCAACTCGTGGTAGAAAGTGTACGGGTATTGTAATCCACACAGTCAACGTAGTTACCTCCTGCAACCGTACTACCATCGCGTGAGTATCGAACTTTAAAGTCGGTAAAGGTGCCGCTAAGTAATTTTGCATACACGGTGACCCGATAGAGTGTACTTGGGAGGGGGTTCAGGGAGAGTTTATTACGAATACCAGCATTGGCAGCACCTGCGCTGAGGGCGATTTGCGCACTGTCGCTTGCGTCTTGACCATCAGTTGTCACTCGACTGACGACGCCAGTGCCTAGGCCACCTAGTAACCAGTTCGTAGCAAAGTTAGCACCATCGGTCACTGATCCGTCTGTGGCATAGTCAACATCGGCCGCGATAGTGACACTCAAGTTATCAATGTAGAATGTACGAATTGTACCTGCAGCGGCTTGGCGAATAATAATTGCGTTGTTGGTAGTAATCCCTGAAGAAGGTGCCGCGAATGAACAGTTAATTTTTGCCCAAACACTTGTTGGTATTGCTCGCCCCGTCGTACAGGCGACTGATGCAGCTGTGCCATCGATTGAATAGTAGACCTCAAGATCCGTAAAGGTACCACTAAGCAGTCTACTGGAGAAGGAAACGTTGTAGGTCATATTAGGGGTAAGACTTGTTGATAGACGGTTCTTTACTCCGCTTCCTGCAGTTGTTGCTGTCAGGACAGATACTGAGCCAACACCTGTCGCAATGTAATTGCCAGCAGTTGTGTAGCGGGTCGTTGTGGAACCAGTGACTGCTGACCAAGTGTTTGCGGGAAAACTGGTCGGTGCAGCAGCCGAGAGAGGTGTTTCTGCACCAGCGTTAGTCACATACTCAGTTACGTTACTATTAACAGAGAAAAGACCTGCTGCTGAAGATGACTGAACGCTCAAAAGGGTGCCATTAACAGGAGCGGTCGTGCTATCACGAATAGTAAGTCCGTTTGTGTTTGAAGTCTTGCTAACGATAAGTTCAGCGCCACCCGCACTCTGCAAGGTGCTGTCGTAAGCAGACTGTAGAGTAGTGGAACTTGACGCACCAGCCGCAGTCCAATCAGCGCCATTCCAAATCATTGTGGCTGTTGTATTCTGGCGCATAGCAATGGTGTTCGCAGCACCACCACCGTTGACAATAAGACTAAATTCGTTTGTGCCGTTGGCAGCAGTAATGTACACAACACGGCCAGCGGTTGTCGTCGTAGGGTCGGGTAGAGTAGCCGTTTGACTTGACGTGCTAAACCCAACAATAATTGCCGAAGAGTTATTAACCGAGGCAACAGCGATCGTACAAGATGCTGCAACGATTGCACCGCTTGTGTAACAGTTCGGATCGTTAGCTGTGGTCGAGAACGTAGGGGTTGAAATGACGACTAAGCCACTGACGCCA
The DNA here is from genome assembly GCA_947084875.1 of uncultured bacterium. Classification (GTDB taxonomy): domain Bacteria; phylum Patescibacteriota; class Saccharimonadia; order Saccharimonadales; family Saccharimonadaceae; genus UBA1547. Next base: position 335,803 of record CAMTUF010000001.1, on the reverse strand, counting down.
GTGCCAAATCCACTGCCGCCTGCAAGTACAACATTCCCACCGTTCGCGTTGCCAACCGTCGCATTACCACCTTGAATGGTCAATGCACCACCAGATACGGCTGTTGTTGAGCTACCTGTTCCACGGAGGGTAAAACTATTCGGCGTGGCAGCCGTGACGCCGTTACCAAGATATAAGCTGTTTGCGTTATCAAAGGTTCCGCGAACGACGCCATTAGTACTAATAGTCACGCTACTTTTTGCCTGTAGCGTCGTTGATCCGCCAGTTGCTGTACCACCGTTTCCGATGACGACATTAGTTGTGCCGCCTGCTGTATTTGCATTACCAATATTGATTGTCTGCGTTCCTGTCGCAAGGGTTGAGTTACCAATTTGGACGGTGCTGGCAATACTTGTTCCTATATTAATTGTCCCTGCTGTACCGCTACCACTTGCAGCTCCAGCATTGATCGAAACGTTGCCCCCCGCACTATTAGTACCTCCACCAACGCCACCCTGCAGTACTAAGTCGCCTCCCGCAACGGTGCCTGCACCGCTTCCTCCCGCACCACCAGTAAGAGTAAGAGTTCTCCCTGCGACGTTTGCTGCGGCGGTTGCAACAGAAATTGTTTTGTTTGCATTTGCGCCCAAGCTGATATCACCTGAGTTTGTCACTGTAAATACATCCGCACCTGCTGATTGGAAGCCGATAAAGTTACCTGTATTCGTTTTATTGATAGCGATACTGGTGACACCAACAGATGCATCGGTTTGAACGCCTTGTGCAAGTTGGACAAAATTTGAACTCGTTAACCCGTTCAATAAGCCTGAATTAAGGGCATAAGGACTTGCAGACAGTCGCTTCATTGGGACCATTTCGCCATCTGGTGCACAAGAAGTAAATGGTGTACACGATACATTTGTATTGCCAATATTCATCGATAGCCAGATAGTAGTTTGGTTCCAGTCAATACTACTTCCAAAAGCAGTAATGGAACCGAGTTGTACTGACATAAAGCCGTTGATGACTTGGACTCCTTGGCTGTTTGCATTGAGATAACTCTCAGTCCATTTCAGAGATCCAGCAGGGGAACCCGTTGTATTACCAACGCTCAGACCATCACCATCTTGGTAGATTTTAAATTGAATATTATAAAAACCATCTGGTACAGTGGCACCAGATGCAGTTAAAAGTCGTCCCTGAAAGTTAATTTGTTGGTTGATGCCAGCAACAGCGTTCACAGGCGCTTTAGTAAAAAAAACGAGACCTAATAAGATGCCTAACAGTAGTAGATAGGGTAGTACTTTACGTGAAATATTTAACACACCTATGTACATCGCTTGTCTAATGGTTGTCCCTATTAGATAAAAGTCCAAATGCCCTCACGCATATGCTTATTACCTCTTATAAGCATAATCGCCTAGAGCCATTTTTACAAGGGTTAAACGCTAAAAAACTTATTAGATTTAGGCTGGTTTTGTGGGGAGCAAAAGCCCGCGTTTACGAAGAATTTGTTTCTCACGTTTTTCACCTAGCCAGAAGCTGACTAACACCCCAACTGCACTCGTATACAGAGGCCACAAAACAAGCAGCTGATTAGTAGTTCCTGCAGGCGTAGCGGTGGATCCTGTCGTTTCAGTAGTTGGTTGACCGTTGACGATAGAGGCTACCGTGATAAAGGCAACACGCCCTGCTGCATCGGTTGCCTGGATAGAGACCTGATATGTTCCAGGTTTGTTGTACGTGTGGCCCGCCTTAAACGTCTCGTTACTGTTACGCGGAATGACCTTGTTCGTACTATCACCCCATTGTACATTGACTGCGTAGGGGGGTGTTCCCCCCAAGATATCAATAGGGACCGACAGCTCTTGTCCAGGGAATGACCCACGAAAGACTGCATCCGTGTTAAGCAGAAGCTGTGTTCCACCGAAATCAAGCGGTGTTAAGGCTCCTGATTGAGCAGGTAAAATGTCATAAAAAACTGTGACTGTAGCTGAATCTGGACCAGGCTGATTCAAAGCATCGTACACGCGCGCAATGATAGCGTTATCGCCAAAAAGTAAATCGACTTCCATTGAAAATGACCCTGCGTTAGAACACTCAGTAGAGCCAGCAAAGATGTCGTTCTTAAAGATTTCAACAATAGTATCTTTTGGACACGAACCAGTGAACGTGACAGGTGAAGACGTGAAACGTTGCTGATCTTTTGGAGTGGTAATGACAGCGGCGACAGTAGGTGCCTTGCCAGGTACGATACCCGTGAGCGATATAGAACTTGACTCAGGGCCAGGACTTGAAGCTGCGGCAGTATAGGCAATAAGAGACAATCCAACAAAAACTAACAGAATCCCTAACGGAACATAGGAGGTATGTTCATGCGGCCTTAGGCGCGCAGTGTGTGTTGGGTGACTTAATTTTAGCCATTTTAACATGAGCGTATTATAGCATGTAATCTGCAACCGTGCAGACGGTTCAAAGGGTTATTTATGTTTCTTTGCTTGCTTTAGGATGTATCTATTGTATCGCTTGATAAGGTGACGTAGTCCAAAGAATGCGACGATGAGACCCACAATAATAATGCCGATTAGGGTATATGGAATGACCCAGAATGATAGACTCTTCGTCAGCGTTTGTTTGTCAGTGCCATAGGTGACATTTAGTTCTGCGTTATAGAGTCCAAATAAAATACGATTACCAATAACTGTTTCATCAAGTGACTGTTCGAACTTTCGAATACTATCAGGTAATATATCGCGAGGAGGTTGATTAATTGGAAGCGTTGCCACAGTGTTACCGAACATATCTTTAATAGTCACAAGGCCTGATGGCTGTTCTTGAATATTACCCGTATTTTTTAGGCGCTCTGTAAAGACCAGAGGAGCAGCCTCAAATAACGTTCCTTTAGTACCATTATGACTGATGAAGAATTCTTCGATACCAAGAGCTTCTTTTGCGTCACCATTCACTTTGAGAAGTATGAGCGAGCCTAAGCTAGCCGCTAGTGACACTCCTGCGCCGTCGAGGTCAGGCGGGGTACCAGTGAATCGTACGACACCGTAGTATCCACCAGGAGAAGCGTTGGCTGGTACGTTGATTGTGAGCGTTATTGTTTTTATTTCACGTGGCTTTAATGTGAGCGTACTAATCGGCGCCACCCATTGTTTAAGTGAATATGCGCTAGTGGCATCTTCATCGAGAAGAATTTTAGGCGTGCCATCTTCACCACCTGCGACAAAGTCATTGAAAGAACTAGTAACAAACAGACTCGTACTGGATATGTCACGAAGGCTAATCGTTGCTTTGACTGTTGTTCCTGGATCGGCCGAAAGGTTGATAACAGGTGGTCCAATTTCAAGTGCTTGACCACTGTTTGTAGCAGCTTGGGCATGACTTAAGGGAGCAGTCGTTATGACACCAATAACAATCGCCGACAAGCTAACGATGGTTACTAGTAATGTGGTGGGTATTCTCATTGGTGTCTTGATCCTAGATTAGAAAGTTGCAGTACAGATGTAGGTCAGTGTTGTGGTGTATGTACCTGATGCTTGGTTACCAGCCACATTCACGATATAAGCGACGGTAAATATCTGAGCGTTTGTTGGTCCAGCAACGGTGTTATCACTTTTTGCGACAGGGTCTCCAGTCACAAACTTGAAGCTATCAACAGTATTATAGCCTGTGAATGCTTGACCTCGCAAGCTTGTGCCGTTTGGTGAAGCTGCAACTTCTGCTCCAACCGCAACTGTCGAGGTAGCAGTTGTATTAAGCTTTAAGTTGAGCCCAAACTGTCCTGTACCCCTAACGCCAGTTGTTGATGTCGTCATAGCTGGAATGGTATTTGCACCCGATGTTAAGGTGACACCGTTTACAGTAATGACGTACCCTGCGTTTGCGTTCGTCGAAGCAGCCATTTGAGAGGTTGCTGTCGCAGTATCAGTTGGCGAGAACAGTTGGTTAAATGTGACATTTCCAGCAGTAGCTGTTGAGCAGTCTGGGATACCACTTGTCGTACTGACTGTTGCACCTGCACAAAAGATGAGTGACTCGGGCATAGTTCCTGTAAGTGTAATTTGGTTCGTCGTTGCTGCTGCAACTGAACCAGTATCAACGACACTTCCACCAAGGGCAGCCGCAGTATACGTTGTAATACGTACGAAGAACGTTTGTGCAGTCGTCGTCGGGTTAGTGACAGCAGCCAGCGTATACGACAACGTGGTACCTGCAGTAACGGCTGCCGCAGTACGCGTAATATAAGGAGCACCGTTTGTCGTGTTAACAAGCGTAAATCCTGTAGCACCAGATTGAGCACTTAAGGTTGTAGGGTTAGTGCCATCAGTCTTAAGGCCTGTTGGCATCACGCAAGTAGCAACACTTGCTGTCGTACAGTATTCAAATTTAATTGACCCAATGTTCGTGTTGCCAACAGACGGTACGGTGAAGGTAAACTTGTGGTTTACAACACCACCAATTTTTGCACCACCATCAGATACACCTGCTTGTAGTTCAAGACTTCGTGTAGTGATCTGGGCTGCATCTGCAGTATCAGCCTGGAAAACTGCGGCTACTGTCGCAAAAACCATCAATGCACTTAATACAATTCTCCGACTAAACAGCCCTTTTCTCACACTCATGTGCGAATTGTAGCATGAGCATTAACTAGGCGTCAATAAATCCGTTATGCTTTTATTATTAGAATGTAGGAGTACAGATATAGGTTAGAGTTGTGGTATAAGTACCAGCAGGTTGGCTACCAGGTACGTTCACTATGTAACTAACTGTATAGATCTGGGCGTCTGATCCGCCAAGGGTCGCGTTACCACTGTTTGCAACTGGATCACCCGTCGTGAACGAGAAACTGTCCACAGTGTTGTAGTTGTTGGTGTAGCCTTGCGCTGTTCCAACAGCTTGTCCTCGATAATTCGTACCGTTTGATGCGACAGCAATCTCGGAACCAACCGCAATAGTTGAAGTTGCAGTTGTATTGAGTTTCAGGTTAAGTCCGAATTGTGATACACCTTTAATGCTCGCAGAGCTATTAACGGGGGAGATGGTATTTCCACCTGATGTGAGCGTTGGTCCGTTGACGGTGATGACATATCCAGATCCTGCATTCGTCGATGCTGCCATCTGTGAAGTCGCTGTCGCAGTGTCAGTTGGCGAGAAGAGTTGATTAAAGCCAACCGCACCAGTTGTTACTGTCGAACAGTCAGGCACGCTGCTTGTCGTACCAACAGTTGCACCAGCACAGAAGACTAGTGATTCGGGCATAGTTCCTGTAAGGTCTATACCACGTGCTGTTGCTGCTGCAACTGTACCACTGTCGATCGCTGAACCAGTCGTGTCTGTCGATGCATACGATGTAATACGGACAAAGAAGGTTTCCCCGTTAGCTGATGTTGGGTTGGTAATACTATTAAGTTGGTAAGTAACAGCAGTGTTTGTACTGACGCTCGCGGATGTTCGTGTAATGTAGGGAGCGCCGTCAGTAGCAAGAGTTGTACCGTTGACGGTAAATCCAGTTGCGCCAGTTTGACTACTGAGTGTCGCACTGGTTGTCGTTAGGCCCGTAGGTTTTACACAAGTAGGTGTGATAGATGAGTTTGCAGCTGTCGTACAGTACTGGAATTTAATTGATCCGACATTGCTACCACCAGGCAAAGTAAAGGCAAACGCATGGTTAACTACACCACCGGGCTTTGAGCCACCGTTTGAACCATTGGCAACAAGTGTCAGGCTACGCGCAGTAATTTGTGAAGCGGATGCGAGGACAGGCATGAACAACTGGAACGCGACAACTGTCACGAGCATTAACATGCCGAGTAATCGAACGTGTGATATGTGGTGGGTTTTCATAGTTTTTGTTTAGTTCTTTTTATTTTTTGGTTGGTGTTGTTAAGGGAAGAATAGCATGAGCGTCATGCCGTGTCAACACATTTTTACATCATTTGTGAAAGTTATGCACAGCCCTTGATTTAATAGGTACCAGTCACAATAAGTGTTTGATCGCTTGTGTAAATACCACCAGGGGTGAGAGCAGGGACATTAACGAGATAGGTAATCGTATAGGTCGTGACGCCTGAGTTCTTTGTTGCTAACGCAATAGTTTCACCACTCACATACCTGTATGTGTTTGAAGTACTATAGTTACCTGCAACAGTTCCGTAACCAAACTGACCATTGTTTGGGTTTGCGCCGACGGATATCGGGGAGGTGTTTGCAACTAGGTTGATACCAAACTGTGAGGTGCCCGCCACTGATCCACCAGAAATAGCCATAGGTGCTATAGTCGTTGCACCGTTACTGGGTGCATTGCCAACGATCTGCACAATGTAGCCGTATGTCGTGTAGTTTAGTACTGTAAATGTCGTTGTTGCAGTGGTTGCTGTGGCGGCAGAAAAGGCATTGAAATTTATTGTTCCGTTCACCGCTACAGATAATGCTGGATCGTTTGTTGTTGTCGAACCCGCAGCAATTTGATAGTTAGCTGACGCTGCGCTTCCGACGCCAATATCACCAATTGAGTCACGTCCTTGATAACTTGCAGAGCTCGACTGAATGAGACCACCAGAACCGATGGCGCTTTCGTTAAACTTGTAATTCGACGACTGTGACGGTGCTGCAAAGACGGGCGCTGTGTTATACACGAGACAACTTATTACGGCTAAAAATACCGCAGCACTACTTTTCAACCTCTTTAACATATGCTCTATTGTGCGGGGTGGGTAGGTATTTTGCAAGCAAACGAGTAAGGTATAGCAAACGATTTGCTCCCTGTATCCGTAAGCAGTATACTAGCTATAATATAGTGCAAATAGGTGTATAAAAATGAAAAATCAACCAGATAAAGTAGCAAAAGACGAATCCAAACCCTCAACGACGGAACCCCCCGTTCCTGAGGTATTACAGGCCCAGAGCGATGATGTTTCAGAGGAGACGACAGAAGACAAATCATCTCCAGCGTCCACGGTTACTCACCGACCACGTCCACAAATTCACCGCATTACCTATCGTCCAAGTCACAAGGCTACCTTTATTGGACTCGGCGTTGTGGTGGTTATTTTGGCGATCAACGCTGTTATTATCTCCTTCGTAGTACAGGGCCAGGCGACCGCAAATGCGCAAGGATCACAATCTGATGTCACTATTAGTCCCGCTGTGCTTGATACACTCGGTGTCAGCCGAAACTCAGTAGGTGATCTTGGAACAGAACTCGTCGTTGGACCTAACTCAAAGTTTGACGGTAAAGTGACTATTGGTGGCGACGTCAGTGTCGGCGGCGAACTAAAGTTAAACGGTAAGTTGTCCGTATCTGACGCAACCTTAACAAGTCTTCAGGCGGGCAATACGTCGCTGAATAAACTTGATGTTAATGGTGATGCAAATGCTTCTAGCCTGACACTACGCCAGAATTTGGCTGTCGCTGGTACTTCGACCTTACAGGGTGCCGTAACGGTTGGTCAGACATTAACCGTTGCTGGTAACTTAACCGTCGGTGGGTCGTTAGCTGTTCGGTCATTCCAAGCAAGTAGCCTCACGTCAGAAACAACACTGACAATCGGTGGACATGTGATTACTCGTGGCTTAGCACCAAGTGTTGGGGCGGGCGGTGCTGTTGGATCCAACGGGACAGTTTCGATTAGTGGGAACGACGCATCTGGTACCGTTGCAGTAAATGTTGGCGTTGGGGCGGTCAGTGGCGTGTTGGCTCAGATTACATTCAAGACACAGTATACGAATACTCCTCACGTTGTGATTACACCTGTGGGACGTGGCGGCGATTTCTATATTAATCGAACGACAACGGGCTTTAGTATTGTATCGATGAATGCGCTCAGTCCTGGCGGCTATGCATTCGATTACGTTGTGATGCAGTAGCTACATATTAACGAACAACATTACTTCATTATCACGGACGGTGATAATGCCACTGCGAATACTAAAAACGACTTGGTCAGACGGTGTACCAATAACAACTTCGCCTGGGTCGAGCATCGAAAAGAAATCTGCATGACCAGGTAGTATATCAAATTTGCCCACAGCGTTAGTTGCGGTAACTGACTCAGCAGGCCCTTCGTAGTACAGATGAAATGGAGCTCGTGCGACCACATTCATCTCAATGTTTTGTGGTTGGTGTTTCATGATTTGCCCGTGGAGGTTGTTTTGCTTTCATCGGTTTTTACGTCAATTTTTGTCGCGGGTTTCTTTTCTGTGACCTTACCGTCAAGGATGTCTTCGATACCTTTTAGTGTTTGTTCAAGTGTAAAGTATTCTCCTGGTTGACCTGAAAGGTGTTCAGCAACGGTGAAGTTCTGCGAGAAGAATTGAACTAACTTTTGTGCATTTTGGTAGTCTGCTCGGTCGGCAGGGGATAATTCATTTTCGCCAACGATTGCAATAATATTTTTCAAAGAATCGTATTTTTGCATAATTGCTTGTACGCGTCCTGCGAGTTTATAGTGTCGCTCTCCGACGATTTGTGGAGTGAGGAGAGACGAAGTTGTTTTTAGTAGGTCGACCGCAGGACGAATACCACTTTCAGCAACGCTACGTGATAGCACCAAGACCGAGTCAAGCTGTTGAGAGATCGCTTGTACAGCAGGGTCCGAAAGGTCGTCTGCAGGGATATAAACTGCTTGAACAGACGTAATCGTTCCTTTGTCAGTCGAGCTTAGGCGATCTTCTAGGCGTCGAAGTTCTGCAAAGATCTTTGGTGAATAGCCACCTTCTGAAGGAATAAGCCCAAGGTTAGTCGACAGTTCGGTCAAGGCTTGGATGTGCCGATAAATGTTGTCGACGAAGAACAGAATGTCACGACCTTCTTCGTCACGAAAATATTCTGCTGCCGTTGCTGCGGCTGGCCCCACCATCGAACGAATGGCTGGTGTGCTGTCCATTTGTCCAAAGAACATCACAGTGTTTTTTAAGACACCTGTTTCCTTCAATGTTTCGTATAGTTCATTACCTTCACGAATACGCTCACCAACACCACAGTAAATTGATAGACTTTTGGCGTTACGGGTAACGTTATTGATCATTTCCATGGTAAGGACAGTTTTACCGACACCCGCACCACCAACAATACCGATCTTACGACCTTTCACGAATGGGGTTAAGAAGTCGATAACCTTTAAACCAGTTTCCAGCAGCTCAAGTTTTTGGCTACCTCGATAACTTTTCGTTCCTGACGGATCACTAATTGATCTGCGGTTTTCTTTGATTGCAGTACCTTCGTCGAGGGGCTCACCCAAAGCACTAAACACACGACCCATTGTGGCTGGTCCCACAGGCACAGACACCTTGTCGTGAGTCCGTGATACTTTTTGACCGCAGCGGAGCACTTGGGAATTTGTTAGGTTGATACAGATAACTGTGTCTGCGCGGAAGAAACTCACTTCCAAAAATACTTCATCGTGTCCTTCCACTGAAAGCAATTCCTTTTCTTCGGGACGCTCACCAACAATTTGGACTTCAACCATCAAGCCACGGAGTGACTGAATGATACCGACTTGTTCATCAAGAACTTTTGGTTTTGTTTTCATTACCTGGTCCCCCTGGCGTGCGCTTTTTTCTTTTTAATACTTATCATAACTTCACGTAGTCGTCGGTCACTTTCGCTTCGTTTAGCACGATGGAATTCAAGTCGGTAGTCATACAACAACTCTGTAGCGCGTTTTTTAGCGACAGCCATTGAGTTAAATCGACTTGCAGCTTGCGCCAAACTTGATTCCAAGATTGCTTGGCTAAGCGCTATCGTCATCATTGTCATTTCCATTTTGTCTGCGATGTCATCAAGTGATGGTTCAAAAATTGTATCTTCGGCAGTCATAATATCTTCGTCGTCATCTTCAGACTCACCAAGACTACGCATATGAGAGATCAAGTCGATACTTTTAATTTCTTGCACTCCAAGTGATATGTACTCTTCGTAGTAGACAATAATCTGAGCGTACGGGGCAACAGCCTCAATGACGGGATTCACGTTAATATACTTATCTGTCTCAGGCACCTGGAAGAACCGTTCATAGCGAATGCCACGTTGTGTCAGTTGGTTGGCCCCGTGACTACCAAGAACAATAACATCAGTGGTCTTTGGATCGTAACTTTGCAACATTGTTTCGATAAGACGAAGGTCAATATCACCGCTGAGGCCCGCTTCAGCCGAGATGATAACGAATACTTTTTTACCCTCTGCGTCACCAAGCTTTCGATTAGTAATACGGCTAGCGGGGTCAATGCGAATTGATCGATAACGTGACCACAATAGTTGAAAGAATTCACCAGAAAGATCAACTTTGTTTTTCACCTTTGCGACTTGTGTACTCGCAATACTTTCAAAGACACCCGTTAAGTCTTCGATCGTGGTGATCTGCACCGTCTCTTTTTCAATTGCACTCGCTCGTCTCATGTTGTTTTTTCCTCTGCTCCAGCAGCCACAGGTTCAGCTACGACGACGGCCTTTTGCTTGATCGTATGCGTCTTTAGAAGATCGGCTTCGAATTTGTCGAAGTCTTTCTCGGTCTTTACCTTTGATGCAAGCTTAGCCGCGGACTCTTTGAGCGCGACCACATCAATATCGACAGCCCCACCACCAAGCAAGATGGTTTCAAGTACCAGTTGTTGCTCGACAAGTGACAACAGAATCTCTGGCGGCTGCTGCAAAGCTGCGTAGATTTGCTTACCGAGCGTCAAGTCAATTTGTGCGTCTTTGGAAAGGCTTGATCCAAAGTGAGAAAATTCTTCTGCCTGTTTGTATTTTGAGAGCAATTTAAATAATGTACCCGACAAGCGTTTCTGACGAACAGTTTGAGCTTGTCCACCAACACGCGAGACGGATAATCCAGCGTTAACGGCAGGACGGATACCCTGACGAAAGACGCCTAAGTCAAGAATAATTTGTCCGTCTGTAATCGACATGATGCTTGTTGAAAGGTAGGCAGTAATGTCGTCGTTTGGTGTCAAAACGACAGGAAGGGCAGTGAGTGTTTTGCCATTTTTGAGCAGTTTTCCTGCGCGCTCCAAGAGACTCGAGTGTGCGTAGAACATATCTCCAGGATACGAGTCGCGTCCCGGATCAACCTCTTGCAGGAGTGACAGTTGTCGGTAAGCTTCGGCATGACTTGTCAGGTCGTCATAAATAACGACGACATCTTCGCCGCTATACCATAGCTGCTCCGCCATGGCGCAGGCAGCATATGGTGCTAGATATGATTGGGTCAATGAGTCAAAAATATCAGCGAGGACTACAATCGTGTGATCCATCGCGCCAGACTCGCGCAGACCTGCAAGCAACTGTTCGATATCGACTTTTCGTTTGCCAATCAACACATACACGACAATACGCTTTGTGCCTTTTTGACTAGCACTGAGCTGTGACAGGAACGTACTTTTACCAGATTTGCTATCACCTAAAATGGCGATACGCTGACCCAACACAACAGGGAAGAACATATCTACTGCAGTGACACCGCTGGCAAGCTGCTCGTTCAACATAGAGCGTGCCATAATACCTGGCGCCTCGTTGAAAATACCTGATGTCGTTGTGGTCCGTAAAGCTCCTTTGTTATCAAGTGGTTTGCCCATCGGGCTAATGACACGACCAATCAGGTTCTTCCCAACAGGAACACTTAGTACATCGTTTTCAACGACAGCCAGCGTACCAGGTGCCATTTTTTCGGAATCAATATTAAACAAAATGACTTTGTCGCCATATGCTTCACGGACAAGTCCGCGTTGTCCATCTTCGAACAATACTTGCGCTCCAAGGCGCACACCCTCAAGACCTTTTACTTCAATAATAAAGCTGTTCACTGCAACAACTTCACCAGTCAAGCCGTCTGCTTCGACGAGTTTTTGAAAAGTCGCATTATTAAACACGGCGAAGTACCTCGGCAAACTTTTCACGACCGTTGAGGATTTGCCTGCGGAATGACCAGTCGAATATACGACTCCCATGATGGACAACCATGCCACCTAGAAGTGTTGCATTGAACCCAAACGCTACCATAATATTCGGTGCGATGTTCTTGCGACACCAGCCGATGAGGGTTTGTTTAATGTCAGTTGTTGCAGGTGCTGCAAGGGTGATTGTAATGGTCGGCGCTGTATTTTTATAGAGGTTTAACGTATCAATAAGTTCATCAAGACTACGCACGGTGATGGGCTGCATTTTTTCCCAATCATGGAGCAGGCTACTGGCGCTTGGCGATAATTGCATGGGTTTGGCGGCACGTTTTTTACTGACACGTTGGAGGATGGCATTATGTGAAAACCACTTAGTATATTCGCGGATTTCTAGGATAAGCGTTGTCAAATCCTGCAAAGAAGCAACACTATCAGGAAGGCTGATTCTAGTTTTCATCGGCGATACCTTTAATTAACTCGGCTTTATGCTCCTCAAGTGTCGCGAGCATGTAAGGTGTTTGTGCGCCCAGATCCACATTATGTTGCAATGTTTCGGTCAAAAATGAACTCACCGCATCAGCGAGTTTGGTATCCATTTGTGCGATTAGTCGCTGCTGTTCAGCAGTGATAGTATCGGTGAGCTTTGCTTTTAGATCTGTTTGGTGGTCCTTGATATCGCTTTGAGCTGTCGTAATAACTGTTTCAGCTTGCGTACGAAGTGCCTCAAGCATTGTGTGGTACCTTTCGGTCTCACTTTTGATAACGTCGGCACCCAGTTTCTCAAGCTCTTTATTCAGATCTGTCGTTGTTTCTTCAAGGCTCTTTTGTAATTCGGTCGTCGATTTTTCAACGACCGCTTTAAAGTCAGCTTGTGCTTTGGCAAGGAGTTGATCCTTCACCTCGGGAGGCAAGTGGACAGTGGGAACTGTAGGCTTTTCTGGCTTTGGTTGGTGTGGGCGAAAGTGCGCCCATGCGTGGCGAACTGCTGTCGCCGATAGAGCACCAATAATAAACACATTCACCAGTAAAAATAGTTGTAAAAATGTTATGCCCACCCGTTAAAACCTCGTTAAAATAACATATATTGCGATGACAGCGACTGCCAGGATGCCAAGTACCAAAGCAGACAACTGAATCACATCACGAAACACCGCTGATTGTGCCATTGGGTTACGTCCTACAGAGATAATACTACTACGAATCATAGAGAAAATGATACTCACAACGACGATAATCGTAATTATAAAGATAACGGCACTAATAATAATCGGTAGTGAGTTAACTGTTTTACCCGCCAGCGCGTTTGCAAGATTTTGAATGGCTTCTGGGATAAGTGTCTTGTCTGGTTGCGCATAAAAGTAGGTTACACCAACCAATAACTGTACTTCGCCGAGTGTTATCCTTTGTTTCTTACCCTGGTCATCAGTGTACGACTGGTCTTTGTTAGGACTATTAGTTGGAGCACTTTGGGCGACACCAACGACCTTTGCGTTACTGGTTGCTTTCATACCGACGCCACGTACAGGAGATGCTGTAATCTGGTCACCTTTAACGACTGCTCCATTAATGTCGGACACAAGTACGGTCGCGATTCCGCTTGTTGCCACTTGCACCTGGTCTTCGTTGCCATTTGAGACGGTCAGTAGTGAACTGCCGTCGTTAATAACAACTCCCAAGATATTATTAACGTTGCTTGTTGATGCAGCGACCACTTGATCCGCTGCGCCATCTTTTAAACTAACGATCGAACCGACAGACAATTTGTCAGTAGTAGAGTAGCCTTGGGATATGGTGGTAACCGCACCTACAGCTAGGGGTAGGGCAGCAATTATTGCAATACTAGCAACCAACCAACGTTTAGGGTGTCGCACAAGGCGCTGCACAACTACCGAATCAAGTGTTTGGATCATACTGCTCCCATGCTTACCTATAATGCGTCTAGTATAGCAAAAAAGTCGTAAGCATATGCACCTTGGTCAATGTGGTAAGATATAAGTACAAAGGACGGAGGGTAAGGTGCTAAAAATGGTCAAAAAACAAGACGGTTTTACGATCCTCGAGCTCGTTATCGTTATGATTGCTGTCACAATATTGGTTGCAGTAGTCTTCTACTTTTGGGGATAGCATAATTCTTAAAATACACCTCTGATATACAGTTGCGTAATTGTATAATCTAGCTTATGATTATGGTAATAGTGCGAGTAATGTGGAGACGGTTCTAAGGTGATCAACAAATCGATAATCCAAAAACTCAGCGACAAGGAGATGGATCGCAAAGACTTCTTGAAGTATAGCGGTGCTATTTTGGTGGGCGTAGTAGGTCTTAAGGGACTTGCTTCACTGATTGCCCAGATTGATAAACCTACTCCAATCGTTGCCAAAGCCGAACAAACACGTGGCTACGGTGGCGGAAAGTACGGGGTGTAAGGTATGGCTATTGAGCAGCGACTTCCAACAGTAAATGGTGACGATGGTGTTTGGGGCGATAACCTCAATACGTTCCTTGGCAAGGAACATTACAATGGTGATGCGACAGTTACACCAGGCACATCGACAAACGGTATGCACCAGAAGATTACGGTTCGACCAGGTACTGCCACAGCAGGTTCTGCACCGCTAAAGTTTACCTCAGGTACTCTTTTGTCTACAGCGGAAGTAGGCGCGATTGAGTTCAACAATAATAAACTGTACTTCACGCAAACGACCGGTCCAACGAGACTTACCGTTGCCGCTTATAATGATGCATCGGGCGCAACGGGTGATATATACTATAGAGACGCGAGCGGCAATTTTGTTCGCTTAGCAATCGGCTCAACCAACAATGTTCTGACAGTGACTGGTGGAGTGCCAACATGGGCTGCGCCATCAGGGGGTGGCGGAGGCCTCACGTTTGCACAAACATATGCGGTAACAACACTAATCGGGTAATAATATGATACTTCTTGAAGCAACCACGAACACGTTAGAGATTAAGACAAGCACTGTGGCTGATATTGATTATTCAGTTAGTTGGGTGGATGTGATCGCAACGACTTCCGCGACTCCTGGCACAAGCCAAGGCAAGATTTCAACGCCGACAAGCACGCCTGCCGTGGGAGCTCCTGCTACGTCGACAACAAGGCAAATTAAAAACGTATCTATTCGTAATACTCATGCAACACTTTCAAATACGATTCAAGTAGTAAGGGACGTGTCGGGCACAGAGTACATTCTAACGAGCGATGCAATCTTACAACCAGGAGAAGCGCTGACATACGAAGATGGTGTTGGGTGGAGTATAAATAATGTACTCGTCAGCACTCTCACAAACGATATACATCTTGGATACCAAGAGTGGTCTGAAATTGCTAACCCCTCCGCACCAGCAGCGGATACTCTGCGTGTTTATGCCAGAAAAATTTCTGGACGTATGGTTCCAAAATGGATGCCACCGAGTGGTGTTGATAACCCAATGCAGTCAGCCTTATATGGTAACAATATAGTTCTGTATACACCCAACACTGGCACCACGGCAGGCCTTAACTGGGGTACTCCGTGGGCTGTTGGTACGACCGTAGCTCATCCACAGCCTACTGCAGGTATATACACTCAAATGAAGCGCACGACATCAACAAATGTCGTTACGACAACCAACCAGGTTCTAGGCGTCTCGAGCATTGTTTCGACTGCAGCTCAGTTTTGGATAGGCAACTCGACTGGTCTTGGTGGATTCTTCTTCTTTGCGCGTTTTGGGATTGAAACGCTCACAGCAGCTTCACCGAATGCTACTCGACTATTTGTAGGGCTGCAGTCTGGTACAACAAGCGTTCTCGCGTCCGATACCATTCCTGCTATTTCATGCGTGGGGCTGTGGCATGATACAACTGACGGTGCGAACGTTATAAGCCTTCTTACAAAGAATGGTACGACTGCAACAAAAAATACCTTGACTGGCTCACCGTCAACTCCTTACACAACAGGTCAGGCCTATGACTTCTATATGTACTGTAAGCCTGCTGATAACGTTATTTATTACCGCCTTGATAACTTTAATACTTCAACAATACTTGTTGATAGTTCCGTTACAACAACGCTTCCTGCTAATACGACTTTCATGGGACCAGTTGTGGGTATGAGTAATGGAACGGCGAACGTTACCGCCGCAACGGTCGGCATAGGCGTCAACAGAATATACGTAGAATCTGATCGATAATAAGCAATCTGTTAACACACCTTGTGTTGTACGTGCCTTGCTGTAGGTCTGTGATCTCATTCAAGGACGTGCGTTTTTTAGCCAGGATTCTTGCTGATTCTGCCTGTTATCACTGAAGGTGGACTGTTATGATAAAAGAGTGTTGATGAATAAAGAAATATACGAACACTCTAGGTTCACTTCTATTATTTTAGTTGTAGCTGCATCGATCCTATTAGTATGGATATCCTTCGGATCGGGGTACGTATCTGCGGAGACTGATGATCAGCGCACAAAAGGTCTCACACTTAGTCCTCTGAGGACAGAACTTGAAATATCTCCAGGGACATCTCAAGACAAAACAGTATCAATTACAAACACTAATAAGACTTCAATAAAGGTTCGTTTATCTGCAGAAGAATTTAGTGTTATTAATCAACAGTATGACTATGCCTTTAATGTCGAAACGCAGCTAATAAAGTGGATCACATTTGCTTCCAATACTATTGATCTAGCGGTAGGCGAGACCAAGGAAGTATCATATAGGGTTGGCGTTCCTATTAGTGCCGAACCAGGCGGACGTTACATCAGTTTATTCGCGAGCACAGATGCTGATACTTCGGACGCGGGTAACCCATCAGTTCAGCGCATTGCGTCACTATTGTATATAAATGTATCTGGTGACGTAACACGAAAAGGCAACCTGGTCTCATTACATACGCCTTGGTTTATGTATACGACAACGAACTGGACTGCACAGCTGCAAAATATTGGCACAACACACTTCCGTAGTCGCTACAGCGTGACTATACAGTCGCTCATTGGCGATAACACTATTGCAACAAAAGAGGGCGATGCATTAATTTTGCCAGGTACGGTCCGTGCCATTAAAAACTCACTACCATCACCAGCAATTCCAGGTGTTTATAAGGTGACATATAGCATCGGTCTGGGTGATACACCTGCGTATGTTGATACGCGAATTATTATTTACTTCCCGCCAGCAGCCATTATCGTTACTATTTTTGGTCTTATTTTGGCGTTGTCGTTAGCGAGTGAATTTCATCGCCGTAAGAAGAAGAGCTAATTAGTCTGCGGGACAGCAGTGTATACAACAGAGGTTGTATAATTGCCTGCGGGTTTTGCCAGGTCAACTTTTACACCGTAAGTAAACGTCGTGATATTGCCTGTTGAGGCTGGTGTTGTGATTGACTTGATAAGTACATCGGATAAAGTCATACCAGTAAAGTTCGTGAGCGATCCAGTGGTGTTATACCCCCAGGTGTTTACTGCAAGTGCAGCAGGTGAACCATTTACAGATGCGGGGATGACAGCTCCCAGGTTATCGAGATTTGTACTGCCTAGGGATCGCACATACAGTTTGAAGCCTTTGACGTCCGTTGACGTTACCGTCACGTTACTTGTACCAGTCGCAACTGTCCCGCCGCTTACAGGAGTAATACCAGTTATCATGACGTTACCATTCGTAGCGATTGAAAGGGAAGTCTCGTCACCATAGGGGACGTTCTCGTTATAGAGTCCCTTGCCGTACGGTTGCGCAGACACAAAAGGCGTAGAAATAACTGATATAGTCAATGCTAAAGATAAGCTTAAAATTGATATTGTTTTTTTCACGCTTATGTTATTATAACATCTAGATATAACTAGTATAGTAGACAGAGGGACTGAATATGACAAAAATCAAACAACTATTAAAAAGATCCGCGTATGCGCTGATTGTATTGGCATTCATTGCGGCACCAGTGTTAAACGCAACACGAACTTCGGCTGCGGCAATCACTGCACGTAGCGTGACGCTAGGAAGTTCTGCTCCAAGTGCTGTTACAACATATGCCTTTACGTTTACCGTACCAACAACTGCAACAACAGTTCAAGCCGTTTCTTTTGTACCTTGTACAACTGCTAGTGGTGCATGTACGACGCCTTCAAGCTGGTCGGGAAGTGGTGCGACAGCAAGTCAACCATCATCTGCTGGACTTGGTGATACAACTGGTTGGACGACTGGCGCATCAACCTCAACTGAACTTCGTATGACAAAGGCAGCAAACGGTACTGCTCCGACATCGACTCCTGTAACGGTCACATTTTCTGGTGTTACTAACCCAAACACTTCAAACTCAACATTCTTCCTCCGTATAACAACGTTCTCAGCAGTTGGCTTTACTGGACCTATTGATACTGGTACAGTTGCAGCTTCTACTGCAGGTGTGATCACTGTTAATGCTACAGTTGATGAAGCGTTAACATTTACACTCGCACAGTCAACAGTAACACTTAGCCCAAGCTCAATCACAACTGCCGCAGCTAGCACAGGTACATCAACATTGGTTGCCTCAACAAATGCTACATCAGGCTACGCAATTACCTACAGCTCTCCAAACGCACTTAAACCAGCTGGTGGAACTGCACTTGCGTCATACTCAAGCTCGACTTCGACCCCAGGCACAGAAGGCTTTGGTATTAATCTAAAGACCAACACAACTCCATCTGTTGGATCAAACCCAACTGGTGGTAGTGGTACTGCATTCGGCGTCTATAACACCGCAAACCAATTTAGCTTCGTTGGTTCAAACACAGCTACAAAGATTGCAGAAGCTACTGGTCCGAGCAACTCGACGACGTACACAGTCAGCTACGTCGCCAACATCGCGGCAACCACTCCAGCTGGTGCGTACACAACAACATTCACATATGTTGCAACACCTAACTTCTAGGAATTAACAATGCAAAAACTAACACAGAACTTGCTACCAATAGGAAGACTCATTACGAGTCTTCTTATGGTTGTTGCTGTGGCACTGCTTCCTATTCTGTCGGTTACACAGGTGTCTGCTGCACAAATTACTAACCGTAAAGTGACGATCAGTACATCTGCGCCAAGTGCTTCGTCAAGCTATACGTTTACCTTCACCGTGCCGTCGGCATCACTCGTAAAGTCTGCATCATTTGTCCCATGTGATACGCCAAGCGGGTCCTGCACGACACCTGCTGGTTTTTCTGGCGCAAGCGCAGTTGCTGCACAGCCTACAAATCTAGGGGATGTTTCAGGTTGGACGACAGGCGACTCGACGTCCACAGAACTGCGTCTATCTAAATCAGGTAACGTGGCCAATCCAACGGGCAGTCAAACTGTCGTATTTTCATCTGTTACTAATCCCAGTACGACAAACTCGACATTCTTTATTCGGATCACAACCTATACCAACGCTAACTGGACGTCAGCAATCGATACTGGCGTTGTCGCGGCCTCAACTGCGACACAGGTGGTCATTTCCTTGCAAGTCGATGAAGCATTGACGTTCTGCACAGGCACAAGTATTACAGGTACAAACTGCGGAACCGCGACGGGCAGCACTGTGAACTTAGGTATTGGTTCGACGACAGCCACTTCAACAGGTACATCAATCATGGCTGCATCAACAAATGCATCAAGCGGGTATACCATAACCGTGAGTGGAGGGACGCTCACGTCAGGAAGCAACACGATTACAGCATTAACATCAGGCGCAACCTCAAGTGTCGGCACAAAACAGTTTGGATTGAACCTTGTTGCAAATACAACCCCATCTGTTGGATCAGCTGTGAGTGGCTCGGGTTCTGCTGCGGCAACACTCAACTACGGTACGACAAATACATTTAGACTTGGCACTGGCGAATCAGTTGCTACAATAGGGGGTGTAACCAATGCAAATACGTTTACCGTCAGTTATATCGCAAATATTGACGGTTCGACGCCTGCAGGTAACTACACAACAACCTTAACGTATGTAGCAACACCGAATTTCTAAATGACTAAACTACAAACACTGTTTCCACGTATCAGCATTGCTGCCTTAGCTATGGCAGTTGTTTTTGCGCTTGTTGAGGCTATGCCTGTTGGCGCTCAGGCTGTTGATCCATCTGCAGCACAAGGTATACAAGTCAGTCCAGCACTCGTCGAGTTGAACGCGGAGCGCGGTAAAACATACACACTCAATATCAAAGTTGTGAACGTTACGCTGACCAAACTAACGTACTCAACCATCGTCAACGATTTTAACTCTAATAGTGAAACTGGTGCTGCGAACGTACTACTGGATAGCAGATTACCTGCAACTGCCTCTGTTATAGATTGGGTTGCAACAGTACCAGAATTTACGCTTGATAGTCGTGAATCACGCTCAATCACTGCACAGGTAACCATTCCAAACAACGCAGAGCCAGGCGGACACTACGGCGTTATACGCTTTTCTGGTCGTGCACCTGAACTGACGCAAACAGGCGTCGGCCTGTCAGCAAGTACAGGTATGTTGTTATTGATCCGCGTGTCGGGTGATATTAAAGAATCAGCATCACTGGCATCATTCTACACAGCAAGCGGTGGCAAACAGACGTCATTCTTTGAAACAGCTCCAATTCAATTTGTCACTCGTGTTAAAAACGACGGTAACATACACGTTAAGCCCGTCGGCAGTATTGAACTCACTGACGCATTTGGTAATTCTGTGGGTACCATAGCAATCAATGATACAAAATCGAATGTCCTACCAGATAGTATCCGACGGTTTGAGAATGATTTTAAAAGCAATTGGATGTTTGGACTCTATACCGCTAACCTAACACTTGGATATGGAACGACAGGTCAAGCCATCACCAACACGATCACTTTTTGGGTGATTCCATACAAGTTGGTTTTGATTGGTCTATTAGTTCTCGTGACGCTTATCTTTATTGTCTCTCGACTAATAAAAGTGTACAATAAACGTATTATCGCCAAGGCAATCAATGAAAAAAACACCAATAACAAAAAAGCTTCAAAGATTAAAAAGTAGTAGACGCTCAAAAGCGAAAACTGCTTCCGTCAAAGTTGTCCATGCGGCAAAGCCCGTGCTAAAGCATTTTCGTTTAGTATCACACCAGCACACAGGCAAGTTAATTCATTTTCAACATACATCACATATTGCGTTGTTGGGGATGTTGGTTATCGTTGGCTTTTTTTTGGTGATTAGTCAAAACATGGCCAAAGCAGGGGACGTTTCTGTAGGACTTGTTGTACAGGGGCCTGCTCCGACTGTCGGCGCGAAAATTACCTCACCACCAGATGGTATTAACATTGTAAACCTCAATCCAACACCTGTATCAGGTAGCTGTTTGGCTAATTCGTTTGTTGTTGTCTATAACGACGGCGTGCTAGGCGGATCATCGATATGTACGAGTGCTGGTATTTTTACTATTAGTGTTCAGCTTCACGAAGGCAAAAACGTATTGACCTCTCGCAACTTTGATAATCTCAATCAAGCTGGTCCTGATACAGCTCCAGTAACCGTCACCTATGCGCCAGAGGAAGTAGTAGTTGAAACACCTCAGCCAATCCTACCTGAAAACCCTGTTATTATCCCTGGAGTAACACCTGGGCTATCGGAGTGTGAAGACTATAACCAACCTGGAAAGCTTGAGACAGGTGGTGAACCCCGCGTGGCAGTTGTCTGTGTTCCTCGTTCAATCGAAGTGAATGCAGAAAATAGAGTGGGCGTACTTGTGTGGGGAGGAACACCACCATATGCGTTAAGCTTTGCGTGGGGGAGTGGCGAATCGACCCTGATCAGTATGGATGCTCCTGGCTATAGAACAGTCAAGGTAAAATATGCGAGCTCAGGTATTTACAACATCAACATCCAGGTGACTGACCGCGGCTCTAAGGCTGCATCAGGACAATCCGCCATCCAGGTGACCGATAAAGACAAGCCAGCCAGTTTTGGTCAAGTCATAGACGACATATTTACGACTTCCTGGTTTGAGACTCCTGTGCCACTGTATGTCATCGCTGTAGGACTTACCCTTGGATTCTGGGGCGGGGATATATTTAACCGTCACTTTGGCGCTCGAAGTGTTCGTCAGCGCAGGAGGCGAGCGTAATGGTGCAACTCCCTGATGAGCAAATTGCAGAAGCTGAGCGAAAAGCAAAAATGACAGTCATCGAAAAAGTAAGAGCGGTTTTTAGGCGTCCTTCGAAAAAGAAAGGGTTTGGGCGATTCTTGCGTATCTTGGGTCCTGGAGTGGTCACGGGAGCTGCCGACGATGATCCCTCAGGTATTGCGACCTATTCGCAGGCTGGTGCACAGTTTGGATTTAACACGCCTTGGACGATGCTCCTGACGTTTCCGTTGATGGTCTCCGTACAAGAGGCGGTGATGCGAATCGGTGCGGTAACAGGGAAAGGCCTAGCTGCGGTCGTTCGCGAAAATTACTCGCGCAAAGTGCTTTACCCGATCGTATTATTGGTTGTGCTGGCGAATACACTGAATATTGGAGCAGATATTGGTGCAATGGCCGCCAGTATGCAGCTTTTACTCCCAAATGTGCCATTTGCCCTCCTAGCAGTAAGCTTTACCGTTATTATTCTTATTCTTGAGATATTTCTTTCGTATCGAACGTATGTTCGTGTCCTGAAGTGGCTTGCGCTAGCCCTGTTTGCATATATTATTACGGCATTCCTGGTGAACGTGCCTTGGCTTGAGGCACTGCAGGCTACCGTAATCCCGCGCTTTGAAATCAACAAAGACTTCATATTTATGATTGTAGCTATTTTTGGCACAACGATCTCACCATATTTGTTCTTTTGGCAAACCAGCAACGTCGTGGAAGACGAAATTGCCGAACATCGACTGCCGCAAAAGGGAGGCATTCCTCGGTTGAGTCGTTCATACCTACGTCGTTTACGTATTGATACAGTGGTCGGTATGTTATTTTCTAACGTTACGGCATGGTTCATTATTGTCGTTGGCGCAGTGGTGCTTCACCAGGGAGGAATAACAAATATTGTTTCTGCAGCTGATGCTGCGGCAGCGCTTGAGCCTCTGGTTAACGGTTTTCCTAACGCAGGCTTTCTCGCACAACTTATCTTTACAATTGGTATTGTCGGTATCGGACTGATGAGTATTCCTGTCCTGGCTGGATCATCTTCGTACGCAATATCTGAAACATTTAGTTGGCGCGAAGGTCTCTACCGTAAGTTTAAGCAAGCACGCGAATTTTACCTTGTTATCATCATTGGTACACTAGTTGGTTTACTATTTAACTTTATAGGACTCGATCCTATAAAGGCGCTAGTGATGACAGCAGTATTTAATGGTATTGTCGCCGTGCCGCTCATCTACTTGATTCTCCGCGTTTCCAGTAAAAAAGAAGTAATGGGCGATTACAAGAGTCGTTTCTGGTCAAAACTAGGACTGTGGGCGGCATTCATCATCATGTTTGCAGCAGCTGTTGCTCTACTTATCTCACTTTTCTAAGTACCGTGATCTAATATTGTATACTGATAACAGTATGATATATAACTGGCACCGAAAACAAAGAGAAAACCTTACTCCAGGAGACCGTGCAGCAGATGTTGTTCGTAACGGTATGGGAAGTTGGCGTTTCGTATTCTTGTTCGTATTGTTTATGGCGGTGTGGGCGACATTAAACACCCTCGCACCGATTTTACACTGGGATCCGTATCCATTTATCTTGCTTAACTTGTTCCTTTCAACACTTGCAGCACTCCAGGGATCAATCCTATTGATAGCAGCAAAGCGCCAAGACGCAATCAGCTCAGCCATGGCAAAGCATGACTATGAAACCAATATCCGTGCAAAAAAAGAGATTGAAGAACTGATGTCTATTCACCAAAACCAAATGCGCATGATTCAAACAATCCATGACGAAATCATGAAAAAGAAGTAGTTATACTTGACATACTTTTCATACTTTTGCTATACTATATAAAGTATGCATGATAAAAAACTCTATGGGACAGCAACGGTAGGCACGAAAGGCCAAATCGTCATTCCTGCTGATGCACGGGCTGAACTTCACATCAGTGAGGGTGATCGTTTGTACGTGATCGGCTCGCCCAGTAAGGGTGTAGTTGGCCTTCTAAAAGAAGAAACACTCGAGCATTTTATCAAAGACATGAACATCCAGATAGAAAACTTTAAAACATTCAAAGACAGTTCGTCAAACA
Source organism: uncultured bacterium (assembly GCA_947084875.1). Lineage (GTDB taxonomy): Bacteria > Patescibacteriota > Saccharimonadia > Saccharimonadales > Saccharimonadaceae > UBA1547. Next base: position 311,747 of record CAMTUF010000001.1, on the reverse strand, counting down.
AAGAAAAGCAATAGTATATGAATCATCACCTGAGCCTCAAAAGAAAAATAGTTATTATGGTGTCTGTTATGGCAAGCTTGTTGCTTGTTGCGCTGGACCAGACAATTATTGCGACAGCACTGGGTAAAATCGTTGAAGATTTTCAAGCATTCTCGTCACTAAGTTGGGTCGTGACCGCATACCTTATTACGACGACCATCACAGTACCTATTGCAGGTAAGTTATCCGACTTGTTTGGTCGCCGCAAAATATTACTCATCGGAGTTGCTGTGTTTGCGATCGGCTCACTGATGAGCGGACTTAGTGGTGATATCGTACAACTTATCTTATGGCGTGCCCTCCAGGGTATAGGGGGCGGTATTATTACGGCGAACGCCTTTACGATCGTCGGTGATTTGTTTGCTGCGCGCGAGCGCGGAAAGTGGCAGGGGATGATTGGTGCTGTCTTCGGACTTGCGTCTGTGGTTGGGCCACTACTGGGTGGTTTCTTGACTGATGGGCAAAACGTTCTCGGCTTAGCAACGACTGACTGGCGCTGGACCTTTTGGATTAACGTGCCAATCGCAATTGTTGCATTTATAGTAATCGGTATGTATGCACCTGCAATGAAACACGCCAACAAACCGAAGGTTGATTATCTGGGGGCAACTCTTTTAACAATTTTCCTTGCTACCTTGATCCTTGCAATTGATAATACCGAGCAAATTTTTGCAGGTATATTAACTAATGGCGGTCTCACTCTTCTTGGCCTACGCATCATTATGTTCAGCATTGTTGCTGTTTCACTAACCGCACTGATTATCGTTGAGCGACGAGCAAACGAGCCTATCATCCAACTGAACTTCTTTAAGAATCGAAATTTCTTGGTGATTATGATCATGGCATTGCTGCACGGTGCAGCTTTCCTAGGGTCAATCTTGTACCTGACACAGTTTAATCAACAAGTATTTGGTGCAACACCGACACAATCAGGACTGATGTTGCTGCCAATGATTGCGGGCCTGATGTTCGCGAGTATTAGTGCAGGACAGCTTGTCTCCAGAACAGGCAAATACAAAACCCTTATTATTGGCGGCTTTATCGTCATGACCACTATGATCGCACTGCTTACGACATTGACACCATCGACTACGTATCTGTACGAAGCAATCATTATGGTATTCCTGGGTCTAGGTATCGGAGTTGCAATGCCTGTGATGAACATTGCAGTTCAAAACGAGTTTGAACAAAAGGACCTGGGTGCGGCCACCAGCTCGAATCAGCTTTTCAGGAGCCTCGGCTCAACAATCGGCACAGCAGTCTTTGGTAGCCTTCTAACAATCGGTATTGCAAGCAGTCTTGGTGATATGAAAAACGATCCGTATATTCAAACACTTCGTCAGTCACCAGAGGCAAGTCAGGTGATTACAAACACCGACGATGCAAATCAGCTTCTCAACTTGAATACATCAGACATAAAGACGCGCATCACTAGTGGATTCGAGACTGCTATTATTGATTTACCAACAGCAGCGAAAGAACAAGCAACGAAAACATTTATTTCAAATCAAAATGCCTACAGCAAGAAAATTGTGCAGGCATTCAGCGATAGTATTCACACGATTTTCATCGTAGCGAGTATCATTGTTGCGGTTGCAGCAGCCATTAGCTTTGCTATCAGGGAAAAACCCCTTCACGCGGCCAAACCTGATGATACACCTGGCGCTCTCTAAAGCCACCTTATAATAAGCACTTGCACGATAGCTCCAAATAGGTTATGCTAAGACCAATAGCGATATGAGAATATCGCCCGTCTTGACGTGATGTCTTCAAATTGATATTATTAATCCTGTCCCTTGCGCCAAAACATTTAATTTAAAGGTCGAAGCGCGTGAGGTAACCGTACATTGGAAGAGCAGCCAGAACGTCCGAATTTACTTCGGCGTACTGCGCGATGAGAAACCTTACCAGGGTGTCTCATGAGCGATAGCGCCAATGAGTACAAGGAGTAAAATCACATGCCAATAGCCGTCGAATTTGTGCCGTCAAGGCGCAAAAAGATAGCAGTGGATGTGGTGCCTGCCGAATGGCAACTGTATATCGCACAGTAGAATCGTTCTTGTTAATGATTCAAATCCGTCTTGCTCTTCTGGAGTGAGATACACAAAAAAATGAAAACACCCCAAGGCACCGGGGTGTTTTCGCTTATGAGGAACTAGTTAGTTATGGAAAACGAAAGCAATTTGATCTTTGTACTCTTCGCTAATAGTTCGTAGGTTTGGATGCGCGCTTCCACAGGCAGGACATTGCAAGTCTCCATACTCAACCAAGATAACCTTACTGTTCCTTGTATAAACTATATCTATTATAGCAAACACGACAGTTCATCTGTTGTACAATAAGCGTATAATGTTCACGTTTTTACTTGTCCTAACAGTGGTTACTACCGTACTCCTTGTTGTAGTATCCTCTATGACACCGCAACGTTCGTCAATGAGTCACTATGAGCTGCAACGACGGATCGAGCAGGGCGATAGAGACGCTAAAGAGAACATGCGGCGCCATGAGCTATTGGGCGATGTGATATCACTCCTGCGCGTAAAAAAGGCGCTATTACTTGTCACTGCTAGTTTTTTGCTCGTAGCAACGTTTGGGTGGGTATGGGGAGTTATCCTTTCGCTACTTGTTGCACTCCTACACAGGGCGTGTGCCCGTATTGGTATCATCAGCGTCATCGGTGGGAATATCTATACTCTCTTAGAGCCACGTATTATGAAGTTGATCGACAAAGCGCCCTTTTTCTTCGGACTCATCAGGTCGCGTAACGAGCCAAATAGTGATTTTACTATCGACTCGCGTCAGGAACTGCAGTATCTCATCAACCAATCAAAGGATGTTTTATCGTCAGACGAGAAAAAGCTTGTTGTTCATGCACTTGCCTTCAGTGAAAAGACTGTACAGGATGTCATGACCGCTGCGAACGACATTATCAGTATCAAAAAAACAGAATTCCTCGGTCCATTAACACTTGATGAGTTACATAAGTCGGGACACAGTCGTCTGCCTGTTATCGCTCAAGACATGGACCATATTGTTGGCATTCTCTACCTTGAAAATTTGCTCGCACTTGATACCAAGCGGTCGATGACTGCAGAAAAAGCAATGGACGCACGTGTACTATACGTTCGACAAGATCAACCTCTATCGCGAGCATTGGCTGCAATGCTTCGAAATCATCGTCATTTGTTTATCGTTATTAACGAATTACGCGAGACAGTCGGTTTAGTCACACTTGATGACATCATCGAGGCACTCATTGGCCATAAAATTATCGATGAGTTCGATAATCATGAAAGTGTGAGGGCAGTTGCTGCCCATAACCCAAACGAAAAACGCGACAACGACTAGCCTTATAGGGGTCAGGGTGATACACTAAACAGTAATTATGACACGAACACTTGCTTCAGAATTGCCATTACATATTGGAGAAACCATCACACTAAAAGGATGGCTACACAAAAAACGCTTACTGGGCGGTTTGAATTTCATTACGCTGCGCGATCGTAGTGGACTTGCTCAGACATTGATAGTTGGCGACGAACTCGAGAAACTACGTGGTCTTCAAATTGGCACCGTCATTGCCCTGACGGGTTCGGTTGTGGCCGATGAACGTGCACCTGGTGGTGCTGAACTACATGACGTACAGGTCGAAGTACTTGTTCCTGTGACCGACGAATCACCGATCGAAATTGATAAACCGCTCAACCACGAATCAGAAAATCTCGACACTCTTTTTGACAATCGCGTTATCGGACTTCGCAACCTTCAGGAACAAACGATCTTTAAAGTACAAGCTAAGGTCCTCGAAACAGCCAGGAAATACTTCATCGAAAACGGCTTTACTGAAATGAACACGCCAAAACTGCTCGCTGAAGCAACAGAGGGCGGAGCTGAAGTCTTCAAACTCGATTATTTTGGAAAAGAGGCAACGTTAGCACAAAGCGCACAGTTTTATAAACAAATGATGGTCGGCGTGTTCGAGCGCGTGTTCGAAACAAACCCAACCTATCGTGCCGAGCAAAGTGCAACGACGCGTCATATGACCGAATACATCACAATCGATGCAGAAATGGGCTTTATTGAATTTGACGACTTGTTGACATTTACCAGTGGTCTTATTAATGCAGTGATTGATGCTGTGTGGGAGAGCTACGGTGATCAATTAAAGAAGTGGAATGCCAATAAACCAGTACTGACTGCAGATTTTCCTCGTATTCCAATGGCAGAGGTGCATGCACTCTATGCCAAGAACAACCCAGACGATTACAGCGCCGAAGATGACCTTCGTCCAGATGAGGAGCGTTGGATCTCAGACTATGCCAAAAAGAACCTAGGCAGCGAGGCAGTCTTTGTGACGGAGTGGCCCACAAGTAGCATGAAGTTTTATCACCGCAAGAATGCTGAAAATCCTGACCTTGCTGATCGAAGTGACTTACTATTTCGTGGTATCGAAATCGCTACTGTGCCGATGCGTGAGAACAGGTATGATGTCCTGGTCGAGCAACTTAAAACGATCGCGCACGGAGACCCTGAGCACCCTGGATTCAAATATTATTTACAGGCATTTCAATATGGACTTCCTCCCCACGGGGGCTTTGGCTTGGGCCTCGAACGCCTTACAGAGAAAATTATTGGTCTGAATAACGTCAAAGAAGCAACGCTCTTCCCTCGTGATATCAATCGACTTGGTCCGTAATCAGCAAAACTTTGTAGAACGCGCTATGATAGAGCATATGGATACTGCTCCTGCTTCTGTCCCCGTCGTTCAGCCATCTGTGCCAGCCACGTCTGAACAACCAGCTGTCGTGAAAAACAACCAGCGTCACTTTCTTGCTGTCTTTTTCCTCAGTTTTATGTGGGGAATGTTTGGGGTTGATCGATTCTACTTGGGTAAAATCGGTACGGGTATTTTAAAACTCATCACATTCGGCGGCTTTGGCTTGTGGACGATTGTTGACCTTGCCGTGATTATGTCGGGCGGCATGCGAGATAAACAGGGCAAGGAAATGCTAGAAGCTGCTCGCTACAAAAAGTTTGCAGGTATGACGGTGCTGCTGTTTGCAATCATTCTGGGAGTGGTCATTCTAGCAAGTGGCATCAGCCTCATTTACACTATTACGTCTTTAATTGAACAATTTCAAAACGGTGGTGGTGACCTCCAGAAATTGCTCCCTCCAGGAATTTTGCCAGATACATCACAGCTTGATCAGCTGCAGAATATGAACACACAAGATCTGCAAAACTTATAGTACAGGCTTGTTATCAAGTGAATGCCAGACATACCAACTTGCCACAGACTCATACGGATGCCAGTGATATGTTTGGGCAATATGCTGCATTTCATCAGCAGTAATTGCATGTTCGAACCCATACAAAGCGGTCATTCCATTTTTTATACCCAAGTCTCCCACGGGCAGTACATCTAGGCGACCCACGCAGAAAATTAAAAACATATGAACTGTCCAGACACCCACACCTTTAATCTGAGTTAGTTCCGTCACAATTTCGTCATTGGTAAGTGCATCCAGGTGATTAAATCGTACTGACTCGTCTAACACTTTCAGTGCCAAGTCTTGGATATAGCTTCCTTTTTGACGGGATAGCCCGACCGCACGTAGTTCATTAATATCTTTTTGTAAAATACTGTCGGGAGTAGGGAAGTCAGCAGCAGGAAACAATTCCAGGAAACGTTTTAAGATTGTTGCAGCTGCTTTGACGCTCAGTTGTTGAGAGATAATACTTTCGACTAATTCTTGATAGTAGTTTTTATGGGGTTGAATCGATGCAATGCCAGCTCGTTCAATAATAGGTGCTAATATAGCATCATTTTTGCTAAGATATACTGCCGCGTCGTTAAGCGTTTTTGGACTAGCAATCATAATCATATGTTTAGACTTCGATTGTTTGACCTGGCAGCAGTGGAATGTATTCTATGCCTGCTTGTTCGGCAAATCCACCGACAATTTTATTAAAAAGGGCTTGTCCAGGTTCAGAGTTATGAATGTTATGTGTTGGGAAGACCTTGTTTGGTTTAACAGCTAGCATAAAGTCTACTGCAGTGCCTGTTTTAAACCAGGGACCACTAGCAGGTAAAGCCACTATTTCAACTGGATGCTCTGGTTGAGAAAATGAGTCACCTGAATAGTAAAGGAGGTCGTTGATCATAACACCAACATTATCGATAAGAGGAATACTCGAGTGTATCTCGGCATGTTTGCCACCGTAAAAGGTAAGATTAAATGGGCCGATGTTCAATGTATCACCTGGGCTAATAGCTTTAGATGTGTGATCAGGCATTTTTTCAACAATCGAAGCAAGAGAAATCAGTACGGACTCAGGATTGTTATTATAGATAGATGCTAGCATATCTGGGTCAAAATGGTCAGGGTGTTCATGAGTAATAACTATTGCAACAACATTTTGTGGTGTTTCTAGCGTCTTCGTGAAGTTACCTGGGTCAATAACTAAAACTTGTCCATTAATCTCAACTGTTAAACAAGCGTGTTCGTACTTTGTAATTTTCATATTAATCCTTAAACCATTTCGTATATGCAGCGCGAGCTTTCACGATTTTTGGTGCGATGACAATTGAGCAATAGCTATTGCCTGGATTTTTATTAAAGTAGTCTTGATGGTAGTCTTCGGCGGGGTAGAACATATCGAGTTTTGAGATTTTAGTGACAAGTGCATCATCCCAATGGTTTTTGGACCGTTCAAGTGCTGATTCAAAATCTTTTTTCTGACTATCGTCACTGTAAAACATAGCAGAGCGATACTGCGTACCGACATCGTTACCCTGTCGATTCAAAGTCGTAGGATCGTGAATTAAAAAGAACAAATCCAATATATCTTTTTTGGGAATAATCTTTTCATCAAAAGTAATTTGTACTGCTTCCGCATGGCCTGTTTCGCCAGTTGAAACTTGTTCGTACGTAGGATCAATCGTTCCGCCTCCTGTGTACCCACTCACAACAGATTCAACGCCTTTTAATCGTCGATACACAGCATCCAGGCACCAAAAACATCCTCCAGCAATTACATATGTTGTCATACTGCTATTATACGCCCGTTATACTAGGAGAGTGAGCAATGATGAATTTCAACAAATGGTCTGGCAGAAGGGGCGCGAATTATATCGTGATATGCCGTGGCGTCAAACGGATGACCCGTACAAGATTATGGTAAGTGAACTCATGTTGCAACAAACGCAAGTCGATCGTGTTGTTCCCAAATACCAAGATTTTATTAGTCGCTATCCAGACGTTTTTGCACTTGCGACGGCACCGCTAGGTGATGTGATTGGGCTATGGAATGGCCTCGGCTACAATCGTCGTGCAAAATTTCTTCACGACGCTGCTGCCAAGATTGTTACGGATTACGACGGGCAGGTACCGTCAACGTTGCAAGAACTTACTTCACTACCAGGCATCGGTCCGAACACGGCTGGTGCAATACTTGCCTATGCATTCAATCAACCAGCTAGTTTTATAGAGACAAATATACGCACTGTTTATTTTCAGTATTTTTTTGCAGATTCACATCTTGTTACGGATGATGAGTTACGCAGAGTAGTATATGAGACTGCTGATAGAGAAAATTCACGACAATGGTTCTGGTCTCTGATGGACTTTGGGTCTTACTTAAAAAAGCAAGGAGCAGCCCAACTTAGTAAAAGTGCTCACTACAAAAAGCAATCTCCCTTCAAAGGAAGTGTCCGTGAAGTGCGTGGACAAATACTAAGACTACTCACGCAAAGTGATATGTCGGAGCGTGAGTTACGACAAACAGTAAATGCGGATGAACGTTTTACTGGTGCACTGCAGGCCCTTATAAAAGAGGGGATGATTAACGTCTCAGGCGGCAAACTTCATTTGACCAAATAGCGCTTGGCAGGGATAATAAGGATGATGCAAAAACCTCGACGACTGATTATCTTTGGCTTGATTGCGACCGTTTTAGCATCGGCCGTCGTCTTAACGAGTGTATCGGCAGAGGGCTCTCCTATTACAGATGCACAAATCAACCGTATCAAATCTAACTGTGTTAGCGTTAAAAATACCTTAAACCAGCTGCACGTTAGTGATGCACTTCTGCGTGTTAACCGAGGGCAGGCATATCTTTCTATGACGACCAAGTTGATGACGCGTTTTAACAGCAGAGTCGACAGCAATAACTTAAATTCAAAGAATTTGGTGAGTGTCACGAACAACTATAACAACGCGCTCAACAACTATGTAGCAGACTATATAAGTTACGAAGAGCAGTTATCAGCAGCGCTCAAAATAGACTGTACCAAAGAGCCCGTCACTTTTTATGACGCTGTAGCGAGCGCGCGAACAAAACGTACACAGGTTCACTCGGACGTGGTAATTTTGCACCAACTCATCGACGAGTATGGCGCAACATTTGACGACTTTTCTAAGAGCTTTACTGCACCTGGGAGCGGCAACTAATGAGTGACGAGGAAAAACTGACGACAGATGAGCTGAGTTTTTGGGCTCAGCATCGCTTCCTGCTACTAATTGCACTTAGTGTGACAATAGCGTTCGTGTTGGTCAGTATCAGCATGACACTCTACGCGACCAGTGGAGCGTCGCAACTCGATCTTAGTCGACCCGACTATAGCACAGTAACCAGCCAAGCAGTCGACAAAGATACCGTCATTGTGAATTATCCAACATCAGGAAAATTGGACGAAGCGTCCTTGAGCGAGTTCAAAAAACTCTACGGTACTCAAGCTTCCAAAGCAAAGGCCGTTGATGCGTTTGGCGGAGATCCGCTAGACCCTGATGTACTTGAAATTAGTGCACCGTAAATTACTTTTCAATATGACGACGCAGCCAGCCGTCAATTGCGCCTGCGCCCATACCAAGGACAAGTTTGCCTTCGGCACGTGCCTTTTCAATACGATTCCATAGTGCGTCATTAAAGTCGACAACGTGAACACGGTCCTTATTGGTGATTGACTGGATAAGTTCTTCGGGCGCAAGAATAGGGAGGTCTTTATCTTCACGCGAGAGGTAGGTAGGCAGCCAGTATATTTCCTCAGCAGCCTCAAACTGATTTGTGTAGTCGTCTTTAACTTCGTGTTGACGGATATTCTGGTGAGGTTGATATACAAGCACAACGTGGTCAGATAACTCACGAGCCAGTTGCAAGGTTGCTGCAATCTCAATCGGGTGGTGGCCGTAATCACTGTATAAATTCTCAGCAAGCTTTTCAAAGCGGCGATCGGTACCTGGAAAACGAAGCAGTATATCACTGACGTCGCTACTTAATTTAAGACGAGAAATTGCTTCTTGAACCAGGGCAGCATTACGACGGTTGTGGTGGCCAATGACCGCAATATCATTAGGCACTTTTATCTCGTCGAGAAGTGTCACATTGCGAAGTCCGTCGAACACAGAAGGTTGTTGGTCTTTCCACGCAATAACCGCATCGCTTCTTACTGCGAAAGCCCGAAATGCTGCAAGGTATTCATCCTGTGTAGGGTATGTATCAGGATGGTCGTAATCAAGTGAAGGAATGAGTGAGAGATGAGGCGAGAAGTAGAGGAAGTTACGGTCAAATTCATCACACTCATACACAAAATAGTCACTCGCAGGGTCAAATTTGCCACTTGGGCCAAACGAAATCGTTGTTCCAATAGAATAACTAATTGGCACGGCAAGTTCTTGCAGGGCCCAGATCATCATGCCTGTTGTTGTGGTTTTACCATGAGTACCGCTAATCGCAATGAGTTTAAGGTTCTTTTCTTCGATAAAGTGCGCCAGATATTCACCACGTTTTGCAATCTTGATCCCAAGTTGTTTGGCAAGCTCAAGCTCAGGGTGCCCATCACTAATAGCAGGCGTATAGACAAACCAGTCAATTGGACTCGTATCGTGCGTGCGACGCAGGTAGGAACCGTCTTGCGTTCCAATATGCACGTCAATACCGCCTTTTTTTAACTTGTTCGTCATCAGACTCTCTTCAACGTCAGATCCAAAGACGCTATAGCCTGCGTCACGAGCTATCTCTGCAAGAGGGCCCATTCCTACACCGCCAAGGCCAGAAAAGAAGATATTCATATCACAAGTATATCACCCCAGTAGCAACCCCTATGCTATACTAAGCATAATAATTGATGTGGGGTGCAAGGGTGGTGGACAAGAGTCGAGTTCGACGAAGTATCAAGCAGTTGCAACGGGTGAAGACCTGGCAGCTAGTTCTTTTGCTGATCGTTGCAAGCTTCCTCGCGGCAACATTTTTGCGACTCAACAATATCGGCATGATTGAACGACGGTCAGCCGTACTGAGTGCCGATGAGTCTGGAGATAACGACGCAACGATCAATAGATTGTATGATTTACAACGCTATGTATCGGCGCATATGAATACCGACATGGGCAAGGGTCTATACCTTGAAGCAAGCTATAAAAGGGACGTCAAGAAGGCCGACGACGCTGCCGCTGCTGACCTAAACAATAACGGCAATATTTATAAAAAGGCTCAGGAAGTATGTGCGCCACGATTCACGCGTTATTCGACGGCATATCTGCAGTGTACCCTTAGTGAACTAGGGAAATATCCCGCTTCAAGCAACCTAATATCATCGGTCAATTACCCAAAACCAGATAGGTATTTACATGTCTTTGTCTCACCCCTTTGGTCACCTGATTTCGCTGGATGGACAGTCCTTGTGTGTCTGGCACTTATTGTTATGATTGTCGCACGACTGGTGAGTCTCATAGTGCTACGAATCATCCTGCACCACCATTATAAGGTTGCGTAAATATTGACAGCGCGCTTCCCAGGCTGTACTCTAACTCTCGTATAGCACTAACAGGAGGAGAATCTTAATGGCTTACAGTCACAAAAATTCAAAGGGAGTTACTTATTACTTGCACAGCACAGAAGTTACACTTCGTGGTGGCAAGCCACAAACTATCTACTTTTTCGCAAAGGTAGAAAAGAATGCTAAGGGTCAACCAGTTGACCTCCCAGCAGACCGTGAAGTCAAAGAAAACCCACGAAACGGTTTCTTGACAGTTTCTAAGAAAAAATAGTCCATTTCATACAATAGACTTGCAGCATAAGCGCGTTTGGTAGTATAGTAATAACCAAACAAACAGGTGCCAAAATTTGCCCCCTCCCCAGGGGGCAATTTTGTTATCTTGCTCCAAACTCCTGATAGAAAGGGGAGTATGTACTGGCACAATCTGCCACTCTTTCATCAAAACTTTATCCAAACGTTCGCATAAACGTTGCAAGGCCAGGCCCTGCAACGGTGTTAGCTCTTTCTTTCAATCTATTGCAAGGCCAGGCCTTGCAATAGAAAAGTAGGAAGGATGATTGTTTAAATCAGCGCTGTAATCGGGTACAATGGGATACATATGACGATAATGGTAGAGGTCAAAAACCTCAAAAAGCGCTACGGCGATAAGATGGCGGTTGACGGTGTCTCATTCTCTGTAAAAAAAGGTGAAATATTTGGCATTCTTGGACCAAACGGTGCTGGTAAAACTACAACACTTGAAATGATGGAGACACTTCGTCCTATCGATGACGGGACGGTGCTCATTGATGGCATCGACGTTTCCGCAGATCCTGACGCGATTAAGTATATGATTGGCGTCCAACCGCAGACCCCCGCCTTCCAAGACAAAACAAAACTGACTGAAGTGATTGAAATGTTTGCGGCTGCTTACGGTGAAAAAGTTGATCCTATGGCGTTTCTTCGTGATGTAGATCTTGAGGAAAAGGCAACTAGCTACGTCGAAAGCTTATCTGGCGGCCAAAAACAACGCCTCAGCATCACCACAGCCCTTGTACACGGTCCGAAGGTATTCTTCCTTGATGAGCCTACAACGGGCCTAGACCCGCAGGCACGACGTAATTTGTGGGAATTAATCGAAAAGGTACGTGATCGCGGCATCAGCGTCATCATGACGACTCACTATATGGACGAAGCCGAAGTGCTCTGTGACCGTATCGCCGTCATGGATAACGGCAAGATTGTTGCGATCGACACCCCAAAGAACCTAATCAAACAACTTCTCAAACGTGGCTTCAGCAAGCAGCAGCATGTTGAACAAGCAAACCTCGAAGATGTCTTTATTGACCTGACGGGCAAAGATCTGCGAGAGGAAGTGTAATGAAGCGATCTCTTTTTACTGTCTGGACATTTGTACGCATTAACACCAAACGTTTCTTTCGTGATCGTTTAGCATTGTTTTTCACTATTGGTTTCCCCCTTATTTTCTTGTTTGTATTCGGCAGCCTTAATAACGGCAGTGGCGGCGTTTCGTTCGACGTTGCGGTTATCAACAATTCCGACAGCGAATTTTCTAAAACGTTCGTTAAACAGCTGACAGACAGCAAGATACTAAAGGTAAATAACGAAGTCACCACACTCGACGTTGCCAAAGAAAAGATGACCAGGTCCGAGATTGACGCGGTGATTGAACTTCCCACTGACTTTGGTGATACAAAAGAAGGGGTGAGCTATCCAAGTGGCGAAGCCAACGTTATCTATACGCAGAATAACGCTCAATCTGGTACAGCGCTCGCCTCGATTCTCGATAACCAGTTCAAATCAATTAACGGCAAATTTGTTACCAATATCACACCATTTACGGTCAAGAGCGAGCAATTGAACGACCGCAGTCTATCGCAGTTTGACTACACATTCGCAGGCCTCCTCGGCTTTGCGATTATCGGTATGGGTATCTTTGGTCCAGTCAATGTTTTTCCAGAACTTAAAAAGATGGGTATTCTTCGCCGTCTGAGTACAACTCCGCTCAAAGTATGGCAGTATTTCCTTTCAACGATGATCGGTCAGGCCGTCATTGGCCTGTTAGCGCTCGCGATTATGTTTGCTGTTGCGATCGCCGTTTTCCATCTGCAAGTGGTCGGTAACTGGTTTGAGTTGGCTCTGTTCATTGTCCTGGGTATTATTACGATTCTTGGTATTGGTTTGGCTCTAGGCGGTTGGGCAAAGAATGAACGCCAAGCAGCTCCTCTCACTAATATTATCGTCTTTCCAATGATGTTCCTCTCAGGGACTTTCTTCCCACGGTATTTGATGCCTGAATGGCTCCAAAACATCTCTGCTTTTCTGCCTCTCACACCGATTATCGATGGTATTCGCCTCATTGCTACCGAGGGTAAACATTTCATTGACCTGTTACCACAGATCGGTCTTATCGGGGCGTGGCTCGTTATTATTTACTTCATTGCCTTCAAGGTTTTCCGCTGGGAATAGTCGATGGATAAGCTTGAAAAACTTGAGCAAAAGAAAGCACGCGTCCTTCCACAAAGTAGGAGAGGTAAGAGCTTGGCTCTTAAGATAGCTACAATTAACGAACGAGAACGCATAGAAAGCTTACCTCAAGAACCTCAATTTGCTGGTATTGAAGTTTTTAACACCGACGACTCTGCCCAGAAAGATGTTAGCATACCAGATCAACAGCCTCAGGTTGACGTTGCGCCGACACCTTTGCCGTCAGAGATAAGCAATTTTGAAGATCCACGAACGTCGTACTATACAGGTATGGTAATTGAAGATCTCGGTAATCCGAATATGCAGGATATTAGCGAAGCAACGAAACAAGCTCTCTTAGATGCTCCTTTCTCGAAATCATTTCGTCAGACAATGACCGCATTTGTTGCCGTTCAGAAATATAGAGCAGGCAAGGGCCCTATGTACCGCGGAGAAGTAACACAGGATTGATTTTTTATACTACTTATGCTATAATAAAAATATGTCTGATAACATCAACAGCGAAACACCGATTTTTGACGAATTAAACGCTCAATCTAAAACATTCCCTGATTTGCTAAAACCTGAGCCACTCGTGAAGGACGAAGCAGTAAAGAGCCTAGCAGCCACTGCGCTTGAAGCACCTAGCCCTAAAAAGGAACTTCCTTCTCTAGAAGGTTGGTCTGCAAGCTCGCGTGCAGTTTTAGAGCCTATTCTTGCAGCAATTGAATTAGGTAGTCGAACTGTGAATGGAGAGTCATTTACAAATTTTGCTAATAATCATATTAGAAACGGTCATGTTGTCAGTTACGAAATTCCTCGACTAAGAGAAACAGTACGTTCGTTGTAGTTGCTTTTTTATACTGATTATGCTATAATATAGTAGATATGGCAAGATCACCACGTCGAGCAGCATTTGAAGCAGAACACGGTACTCCTTCCGTAGTACCACCACAGCAGGTGATGGTTACGCAAGGAGTTGATTCTGCTCTGTTTGCTATGGTTGACTCCAGTGCACCTCGAACTCCAGAACCAGGTGACATCGAACCTCACATCATTGAGCCGCAGATACAGCTTGCTGAAACGCCTATTATTACGAAAGGTGGTGATCTTGCTAGTACTGCACTCAAGAACATTATGAATACATTTAACGCAGCCAGTAGGAAAAGTGGTGTTGATACCATATGGGATGCGGTAGTAGACGACAGATTCAGTACACACTTTGGTGGACGCCAAGGCAGTCTCCCTCATGCAGTTGCAGGTTTTATGGACGGGAAAGCTATTGGTGCAACACTTCGCGACGATGATACTATTCAGGGCAAAGAACCAAAGCACAAAAAAGATATCGAAGCATTGAATGGTTCTGACGCGAAACGGGTCGAAGGGCTAGGTGATGACATTATCGCTCACCAAGAAGCCGAGATCAAAAAGTGGCTTGCTGCAAATTACGGAGCTGGCGCAGAACAGATCACAGATCACGCATACGATAGTGACAGGCACAGGCATAAAGTGACCCATAAGGACCGTGAAGCACTTATCAAAAAAGTTCGTGAGCTAGAAGATGACGCCAAGAAAATCGCGAGCGGAGAAATGCTTCCATACGGATCGATAGCTAGTGACGAAGAGCCACTGTCTGAAGAAGACCGAGATATTGCTGATCAGTATGAGAGGGAAGGCAAGGAGTTGTAATGACACATTCAGAAGAACCAGAACAGCTTGTTGCTGTCGTTGTCGACGAGAAGCAGATGACAAAAGCCGCTAAAGATACTATTGTCGTTTTAGACGCAGGTATCCTACCGCATAGTACTAACGAGCGGGATCATGCTCGTGCACTTCTTAGTCCTGCGTATAATATTCAAGGCGGTAAATTGTATGCTGAAAGAATCGCAAACTTCCATAGTAGTAACATGATTTTAGGTCTGCCTGCTGAATTAACTTTAGGGGCACAACTGGGATTTGAAAGTCCGAGTCGTAAAGCAGAACGCCAACGAATAACTCAGGCGAAAAGAGACGAAGTTATGTCAACAGTCGCTGATCATATGATGAATTATGTCGAAGATGCTCAGAAGAATATCGACGCTCTCCTTTATCTAGATACTGCTATTGAAGGGCTTAGTAGGTCACAACCACTAGGGGTGCTGTTACTTGATCCAAAACCTGAGGTACAACGCGCAGTAGCGACCCTAACTCGTCTGTATGAAACCCAAGAATATGCAACACAGGACGGTGCAAGAAAAAGTCGTATGAACACTGATCTTATTGAAAACGTTACAGATGCAGTTCGGTTATGTATCAAAGAAGCAACTCATGAGCTTACAATTGGCGAGGTTAAGAAAGAAATTTTTGAAGCATTGGAATTAGAGACTGGTCGTCTCAACTTTTGGACGGATCAATTAATGGGACATCCAGATCAGCCAGCGGAACGCGCTAAGCCTGACGAATCAGATGAATTTAATCGTCCCGCTACTCGTAAACGCTACGGGGTAGTTGAAGTTGATAGTTCAGCGGTTCGAAATAAAGTTTTCAAGCGAATGACGGCAATTGCGACAGGCGAGTCGTCAAAAGAAGCCGACCCTACAAAATAAAAATAGTTATCGATAGATAACTATTTTTTATGGTGGGGCTGGATGGAATCGAACCATCTACCAAGTGGTTATGAGCCGCCTGCTCTAACCGATGAGCTACAGCCCCGCCAGCACATATTATAGCCTATACACATCTGTTTGAGCTATAATGTAGCTAAACACATTATGAACAAAATAAACATCCGTCGCCTTTACTATCACATTCGTCACAATTACTTCACGCTGAATAATCTTGTGATTGCTATCGCATTTATGATCGCGGCGGGTTGGGTGTGGGGATCGCTCGGCGTTATGCAGCGTAACTATGATCTACAAAAGGACTTGGACTACAAAAAGCGTCAACTGCAACTAGCTGAACTACAAACGACAAGTCTAGAACTTGAAGGTCGTTATTACAAGACACGCGAGTATCAAGAGCTTGCGATTCGCCAGGACTTAGGATTGGTACTTCCTGGTGAGGCGGTATTGGTTTTGCCGCCTAATTCACAGGCTGCGAAGGATGCTGATAAAGTTGTGAGAACGCAGGTCAGTAGCACCCCAATTCAAACGAGTAACTTCAACCAATGGATGAACTTCTTGTTTGGTGCAAACAGCAAACAGTCGCCGCCTTAGCTGGTTGTAAAAAACAGTCTGATCTGTTAATATGGGGAATGTATCGCGTGTGGAGCAATTCTAGTCAGCTCCAAATCGTGTCGATTACTCATAACCACTGGTTATGACAAGATACAAAAAAAGACTAGGTCATGAATATACTCACTATCGCGGGGTGGAGCAGTCTGGTCAGCTCGGATGGCTCATAACCATCAGGTCGCAGGTTCGAATCCTGCCCCCGCAACCAAGAAAAAACGACAACCTTTTGGTCGTCGTTTTTTCTTTGTATTGACCTAACTCGTTATAATAAGTACATGAATCTTCATCGCACAAATGGAAAGCCAGATTGGGAATTGATCGATGTTAGCAAACGCACTGCAATCCAGAGGCTTGCTTTTGCGACCCACGGCATCATCACTCCGCCCAACATCATTACATTCATAGGATTCGCAGTTGTGATATATGGCCTCATGGCACTGCTGCAACAGCATTTTTGGACGGGACTAATTGCTTTGGCCGTCGGACGTTTGCTTGACGTTGTCGATGGATTTGTCGCCGAGAGAACAGGCACTAAAAGTCCGCTCGGTGAATTATTGGATGCCACCATTGATAAAATCGGTACGATTCTAACGATTATTATGTTTTATGTGGCAGGTATTTCGTTTTGGTGGCTGATTACAGTACTGTTGCTGCCACAGGTCCTTATTCCACTCGTGATTTTTTATAAGCGATCACGCAAAATAAAAACTCATCCAACACGAGTAGGCAAGTTGAGTATGGCGTCATTGTGGGTTAGCCTGGTTGGACTGATTCTTGTTAAGGCGATTGATGTCACGTGGCTTCACCCTGTTACGTTCATCGTATATGGTATATCATTTATATCGTTTGCTCTGGGTATCTATGCCCTAGGACAATATATAACGGGGCGTGATTAGATAGGATCTTTTTTAAGACCTAGTAAGTAACCAATAAAGCTGGCAATAAAGTGCATTGCGAACCAGATGACGAATATCCATACGTATTGCATGGGTGATAAAACGACGAAAAATAAACTAACCAAAACACTTCCGACTATATAATCTAACTGGTCGAATGGTACCCAACTTTTGCCAGATTCAACACCCCGCTGTCGTTTAAAGAAACTTTCGATTGCATCACCACCAAGGGCGCCAATTGCGAACAGCGGTCCCAGAATCAAGACGGGTAGAGCAGCATAGTCAACCTGTCCAATGAATATATCTGCCCAAGTGGTATGGATGACAAGCAGTTGTTGAATCCATAAAATAACGGTTGCTACAACGATACCGCTTATTAACCCACGCCACGTTTTGTGGGGCCCGAAGATACGGTGACCACGCCACGTCTTTCCGCCATCCAAAGGTGCATTCAGCTTTTTAAGCCCTGGTAATTTTGCGCTAAAAACAGGTGCAGCATTTGAAAGTGCCGCAGGAAGTAAGAACCAAAGTGCTAATAGTACATCCTGAATCATATATTTAGTATACTTGATAGATGAAGTACTCGACCATCACCATCATTTACAACCCCAACAGTACAGGGTCGAGTGAGGCACTTGCACGCTCGTTTAAAAAAAGTGTACGCCAGCAACTCCCCGAAATAAAAGTTTATTTGCGACCTACTCGTTATGCTGGTCATGGTGAAGAGTTAGCATATTCGCTTTCTAAAAAATCCGAATATCCTTTGATTATTTCCTCGAGCGGGGATGGCGGCTACCACGAAATTGTCAACGGAGTGATGAAAGCAAGACACGAAGGCTTTCAGGCGACGGCAGGACTTCTGCCTGGTGGTAACGCCAATGATCACTACCACAATCTCCACACGGATGATTTGATCGAGTTGATTGTCAAAGGCAAGAGTCAGAAAATTGACCTTTTGAAGCTGAATGGTGTTTCGGGAGGTAAGCCAATAAGCAGATATGGACATTCGTATATCGGCTTTGGACTGACGCCCATTGTAGGAAAAGAGTTAAATAAAACCAAATTGAATGTCTTTAACCAAGTATGGATCGTCGCGAAGGCATTGCTTCGCCTTCGACCTGTTAAGTTAAAGATAGGTAACAAAGCTCGTTACTATGACAGTGTCATTTTCAGTAACGTTGACAAGATGTCCAAGTACATGAAAATTTCCCAGCCGTCTCAAATTGATGATGGTAAATTTGAAGTGACGATATTTCGTATGAACAACAAGTTAAAACTTATCATGGTACTCTTCAAGGCGTCACTAGTGGGAGTGGCTGAGGACCTTCAGACTTCACTATACGAGCTCCGTACAGTTAAAAGCACACTTGTCCAAATTGACGGAGAGATCGTGCGTCTAGATCCTTCTTCAATAGTAAGGATCACTATTAATAAACGTGCCCTTTCGTGTGTGGTCTAGTAAACAATCAATGCACTTTGTACCTCTTGCGCTTTTTTGCAAGATATGGGTATACTACAGGTAGTAAACGCTGACGTAGGGAAGACCATCGTCGGCAATTTAAATTTTACAAACGAGGTAGTATGATACAGTTTCAAATCGATCCATCGCTCTATGCACGAACCTATGTGGCGAGTGGAAGTTCGCACCCTGACCTAGCACAACAAACAAGTGACGAAATGGGCGTCGAACTGGGTAATATTGAACGAAAAACATTTCCTAATACCGAATTGTACGTTCGCTATGGCGACTCTGTCCGTGGCAAGCATGTCTTTATCATTCAGTCGCTTGCGGCTGTTAACGGACAATCTGTAAATGACTCATTTATGGAAGCACTTATTATGGTCGATGCTGCCAAGCGTGCATCAGCATCAGAAATAACAGTAGTCGTTCCCTATTTGGCATATGGTCGTCAGGACCGCAAGGCAAGGGGACGCGAACCGATTTCAGCAGCTGCAGTGATCCGATCACTACAAAGTGCAGGTGCTGATCGTATCGTGAGTGTGGATATGCATTCTGCTCAAACGCAGGCAACTTTTAACGGTCCGTTTGATCACCTGACTGCTGAAACAATTATTCAAGAAGCACTGGAAAAGCGAGTCAAAGATAATTACGATGACTTCGTTGTTGTATCACCAGACGGTGGGCGTGCAAAAGTTGCTGAAGATTATGCTCACGAACTCGGTGTAAACGTGGTTCACATGACCAAATCACGCGACCGCGAAGATTCTAGCAAGATCAAACGCCCAGATCTTATTGCAGATGTAGAAGGCAAGACATGTTTGATGATCGATGACATTATCGATACTGCAGGGACGCTTGTCTCAGCTGCAGAAACTCTGAAACGATCAGGTGCAGCACGCATTATCACCTGCGCAAGTCACGGACTGTTTTCGAACCCTGCGCTTGAACGTTTGCAAAACTCGCCAATCGACGAGATTATCGTAACCAACACTGTGCCACTCGACGAGGCAATTAAAGTGCTCGGTGACAAACTTGAAATCCTATCAATTGCACCCATTCTGGCGCAGACCTTAACTGAAATTGCGACTCGCGGTTCAGTATCAAAGATCTTTAACGATCGTAACTATCACTAGACATTAGCTTAGTTTTGCTGCGGCAATTCGAATTGCCTCACTCCAACTGAGGAAAGCGTGAGGTGTTTGCGCGACGTCATCAGCGGTGAGGCCGTGTTTTACAGCGAGTGCCATTTCGTGAATCATTTCGGCTGCGTGTGGAGCAACAATAGTTGAACCTAGGATAACGCCCTTTTTATCTGTAATAATCTTGACGAACCCATCGCGAAAATCAGCGGTGTTACTGCGTGCGGTCAGATTCAGTGGGGCGACTGCTTTGTTGATTGATAAATCACGCTTGATGCAATCATCCTCGCTCAGGCCAACATGTGCGATGTTAGGGAAGGTAAATATGACGCCAGGAGTCGCACTGTAGTCAGGGGCGGCTTTGGTTTTGTTCAAAATGTTGTGGGCAACAATACGACTTTCCAAAAGGGCGGTATGGGTGTGACCGTTACGGCCCAGCACATCACCAGCTGCATAGATATGTTTGACGTTCGTTTGCAAGAATTCGTTTACTTCAATGCCTTTGGGTGTGAACTTCACGGTCGCGTTTTCAAGGCCCAGGTCCACGCGTGGTTCACGGCCAGCGGCGATCAGGATTTCGTCAACGCGAATTGATTTTTCCACGCCACCACGAGAGATAATAACGCGCTTGCCAAGGCCATCTTTGGCTGCAGATAAGATACGGGTTTCGGTGAGTGAAGTAATGCCTTTTTCTTCACGAAGGACACGTTCCATCAGGGTGCCAACTTCGTGATCCTGGTGGGGAAGTATACGACTCGCCTTTTCAACCAAATATACTTTCGTGCCGAAGATAGCGAGTAGTTGGGCAATTTCAACACCAACCTCCCCTGCCCCAATAATCAAAATACTCTTTGGTGGACGCAGTGCGCTCAGGATGGCACGAGGAGTACTATAGCCCGCATCATCAAGGCCAGGGATCTCGGGAACAATCCACGATGAGCCCGATGCCACGACAAATTGTGCAGCAGACAGGTGACGACGATTCACCGTTATTTCGTTTGGTGATATGAAACGGGCGATACCGTTAAATGCGCTAATCCCCTGGTTCTCGTAATATCGGCGATTGCCACCTGCTCCTGTGCGTGTTACAGCCAAATCTTTCCAAGTGCGTAGTGATGGGTAATTGTAGCCTAACGTTGCTGAGCGAAGTCCAAAGCGTGCTCCATGACGCGCTTCGTCGTACAAGTGAGCAGCATGCAGTAATGCGTTTGTTGGAACGTCACTCCAGTTAGGCGAATCGCCACCGAACTCATCAGCCTCAATAATGGCGACACGTTTACCTGCTTTGGCAGCTAATGTTGCTGCGGCACTTCCGCCAGCGCCACTACCAATAACGATAAGGTCATAGTCGAAGGTGTGTTTTTTTGCCATGATGAATGTCTCCGCTTAGATCGTTATTACATATTGTTCATACATATAAGCCGCGTCGGGGTGGTGGGTGTGCAGGTGTTTAGATGCAGCGCGGCGGATGTCGTGACTGGTGACTTCAGGTTTATCCGAAAGCCATCCGATAACGTTGTCGCATACCATTTGTGCAATAGATTCAGCTTGTCCTGCAGGAGTTTTCACGCTCAGGCAAGCGGCAACGATACTGGCGTGTAGCTTTTCGCGCGTAAAACGCTCGCTGTCTCGTCGTCCGTCACGTTTGATAACATCTACACTTGTGCCCACCCTAAACACCTCCAACAATATGAAGAACTACCTGATTGACGTAGACAAAGAAACCAAGGACGAGGAGCGCGCCGCCACTGATAAACTGGATAAAGTGCTTGTTTGTTTCACGCCACTTTTGAATGCGGCTCAGGGAATGTCCGCTACTAACAAGTGCCCATACAATCAAGGCTGAAAGGGTAGACACAATGGTGTAAATCGCCAGGCCAACTAGTTGCCATAGTGGAGGCAAGGTAATGAGCACCAATGCAGCAATGATGAGTGGTCCTATAATAAATAGCAGTTCACTAAAGACACTGGTTAGGCCCAGGCTAAATGCTTCAGCACTTGATTTTGTTGCTTTACTGCGTTCGTTCAAATGGCGGGCGAATGAGCGGGGAATCCACAGCGACGTTCCCTTTTCACGGCGGTAATAAAACAACCATACAGCAATGCCAAGTCCAAACAACAGTCCGCAAGCACAGGCCCAGACGATTTGTGGCGGGACATTACCAAAGATGCTCATCAGCAGCAGGGCAAAGAACGATACCAACAAGAGCGTCATGACCTTGGTACCCGCAATAAAGCCGAATGTCAGGCGTAATAGTTTTGCATGAGATCGCTTCGCACCAATCGCATGACCGCTCAACATCGTTAGCACGCTCACGCTCAGCTGAAAACTGGCATGAATAAGGGCGGCGAATCCGACAGCGAGGAGCGAGGTAGTGATGTCCATATGTTTATTTTTTAGTTTCCTCTCCCTTATTTATAGCATAAACGGTACAAAATGATAAGAAATTACTATAAAGGTATTGCTTTTTTATAACATTTATGCTTAAATAGTATCACTAAGAAATAAAACAAAAAGAAAGCAAACATAATGGAAACAGACACACCAGCAGCAGACGTCGAATCAGTCACAATGAGCGACATCTTGCAGTTGTCACGAACATGGGATAAACCTCGTTCAATTGAAGAACTCCAGAGTTTTATCGCCCGCCGCGAAGCAGCGATCTCGGACACAATTGAAGAATAACTTCTCTACCCTATTTCAGGTGATCTGAAACAAGAGAGATGACAGGGGACGACATTTCTTGTTTTGACATAGACCTTGAAGTATCAAGCAGGTACATAGGACGACCCACGGTGTTGGTTGTTTCTATTTCTGGGAGGTGTGACACAGCGACACCAGATGGACGAACGAGTCGTTGGACTTCACGTTTTTCGTCGGCAGCATTTCGCGTTTTGATTTGAGCAACCAATTCATCAACAGATGATTTTTCGTCGTCGTTCAGATCATCATATGAACGATCAGCAAATCCAAGTGTACGCAGAGCACCAGTCACGGGATCGCAAATGAAGTATAGACCCAGACGGAAATCACACAAACCTTCTTTTTCCAACGCAGCGCCTACTTCTTCGAGTGCTCGGCCGTCTAAAAGAACGACATGGAAGCCTTCGTTACGAGCATCCTTTAGCCAGTTTTTTAGCAGTTCGTCTTTGAAGTACTGAGACAGCGGGCGCGCACCAATTTTAGCGCTGTTATGGCCAACTTCATTGGTATATAAAAGGCTGTCGCGTTCTGCTTTGGACATACGATAGACATCTTTGACAAGTTGCATACAATCTTGAACGTTCTTTTCGTCACTCAGAAACGCATCAATAGCGTCGGGGTTATCAAGGTCAGTACCAGCGCGTGAAGCAGCCACGACCAAGACGCGAAAGACTTGGCCTGCATCGATCAACATAACCTTGTAGTTTGCCACGTCGCGCAAATAGTCCTTGGTTGCTTGAACGATCGTACCTTTGCCACTGCGGGCTTCGCCATCAAAAGTGATCAAAATCGGAAGAGGGTGGTTTGTTGTCATTAGCCCGACTATAGCAAACTATCTCAGAGGTCGCAAGGCAGGCCAAAGAGATGTCACTCTTTACACTAGACTCACAGGGTGAGATAATCATAACCAGTATAAACCTATACAAGGAACACTTTATGGATGTTGATCCGAAACCAACCGATCAGTCGCCTTCTCTATCACCTCAGGAGCCAGAGCTAAATAACGAACCACCTGTCATGCCAGAAGCAGAACCTTCAAATGATACACCATCTTTTGATAGTCCAAAACCAATAGGTGAACCGAACCCAGTGATTGCTGCAGCGCTTGACGAAGAAGCGATGGCGGACGAAGAACCTCAGACGCAACCAGTAGCTATCAGCAACCCAGCACCAGAGAAAAAATCGAAAAAAGGCCTTATTATCGCTCTACTTGTTATTGTGTTAATTGGTGGCGCTGCGGCTGCGTGGTATTTCTTGATGGGTCCAGGCGCACCCAAAGCAGCTGACAACGCGGTGACAACTCAACAAACGCAAACCGAAACATCGACGGAAACACCAGCCACGACAATTGATACAGCCAGCGAAACCTTGACGACCAATGCCGTCGATGAAGCCGCCGCTGCAGCAACCGACGATACTAGCACAGCAACAGATGACGGACAATCAGCAGGTAATGTAGGAGACAGTATTAATGAAAGCAACCTCTAGTAGATTCAAAGCTATCGTCGCATCAGTGAGTACTGTCGTACTATCCGTTTTTGTGGTGGTACCTGCGTTTGCTGTCGAAACGACGACTGGTGAAAATAGGGATACATCTGCAACTGTTTGTAGTCGGATCACAACGTTTGCAAAGACAGGTAAGGAAAACCTGTCCGAAAAACGTTCGACTTTGCAAACTGATTTCTCGAAACGACTCTCAGGTATTGCAACCAAGCAAACTGACGTAGATAAAAAAGTTTCTGAAGCGCGCTTAGCTGCGAAGACAAAATTTGAAGAAAAGATCGCTAAACTAGAAGCGAAAGAAGACCTCACTGACGTTCAAAAGGCAGCAATCGAAACATACAAGACTGAAGTTCAGGCAGCGGAAGTAACTCGTGCTGCTGCAATTGACGATGCGCGCGCAGCGTATCGAACGGGACTCGCGTCACTGGTTACAACGAACCAACAAACATTGTCTAGTGCAGTCACCACATATCAAACGGCTGTTTCTACTGCACTGGCAACCGCAACGGCAAATTGTACAGAGGCAAACGCAACCGCAACGCTTGCAACACTAAAGGCATCACTCAAATCTGCCCGCGAAGTGTTGAATGCTAAACGTACACCAGATACTAACAAAGCTGCTATTAAACAGCTTGCGACAACACGTGACGCCGCGATCAAAGCGGCCAACGAGGCGTTTAAGACAAAGGTGACAGCACTGACGGTTACCCTCAAGGCAGCTCTACAAGTAACAGACACTCCAGCAACCGATACAACAAACCAATAAACTACGTATTGTCGGCTGTGTGTACAACGTTTACTACCTTAGCGTCAGGACTTTGATTCTTGGCGATGCTAAGCGTACGGACGCGGGATAGTTTGTGAAATTCTCCATCCACCTGTAGCGGCACCGTGACTGGTCTCGTGAATAGTAGTGTTTCGTTCGACGTGGTAGTACCTGGCAATGTCACCAAAGGTTCTTTGGTGGGGATCAAGTTGACGAGGGCGCTTGCGACTAAACCTGTCATTGCCAAAAGTTGCCGACGTGCGAGTTCGATACGTCGAAATTCGTTAGTGTCGTAGTAACGAGCTCGATCTCTCACTAACAGACTCATGTGAGGAATATTGAGGGCGATTGTATCAATGGTGTCAGTGTGTAGCTCGGAATCACCTGGACGACGGAATGGTGGCAGAGGTTGCAAGTGGCCGTGTTGGTGCTTGCTGCGAAGAACTGCACCAGTACCATGGAGAGGGTGCAATCTTCCGTTTTGCATAGCGGCTCTGTGTTTAGGATTATGAAAGGCTTGTGCGCCGACAGTTGCCATTACCTCGCCTGCACTGGCATAGCCCATTGCGTAAATACTATGAATACCGTTAACGCTGATATCCAGTGGGTGAACGGGGACAATGTGAGAAGCTTCAGCCAGTTCAACTGGGTCTTTACGCGCTTCTGCGCGGGTAAAGGTGGATGCTAAATCGTTTGCGTTGCCAAATCCCAAGAAGCCGATTTCGACGCCAGCAGAATGATCGGCATCTGCTTCCATATATGCATTGATAACCGTGTTTGCAGTACCATCGCCACCTGCAATCAGTAGTCTGTCACCTGCTTGAATAGATTGACCGAGCGCCTGGATATTTTCAGCTCGGGTAGGAAAGTCTGGGACAGGGAGCTCGGTGACCGTCATCCGCTCATCTTCCAGACGGTCCATGACATCTCTTTTAATCCCACTAGCGCGAGAACTATAGGGATTAGTAACCACTACCAAGCGTTGCTCTGGCGACAAACTCATATCGGTAAATTATTACATCGATCGGTACTTTGGTCAATCTGTGACTAGTTGGTAGAGTGCAGATGCTAGTTTGGGCTG
Source organism: uncultured bacterium (assembly GCA_947084875.1). Classification (GTDB taxonomy): domain Bacteria; phylum Patescibacteriota; class Saccharimonadia; order Saccharimonadales; family Saccharimonadaceae; genus UBA1547. Next base: position 285,699 of record CAMTUF010000001.1, on the reverse strand, counting down.
AGATTGTTTGTCTAAATGACAACCATCTTCCCCTGTCTGTGCAATCAGTGCAGAATCCAAAAAGAGTGAATTTGTTTCTGTGGCAATTGCTTGTAGATATTTTGCGAGCTCATGTGATTTTCGAACAGAGGTTTCATCATAAATGCCCTTTGTTGGCATACTGTCGTAAAAAAGCGGTGCTTGATCGTTCATATAGGGCGGACTAACCAAAATAAATTTAGGCTGGGGGATGGATCGTGTATTGCAAAACTCTCGGACGTAGTCAGGGAATTGCTTCAGCGCATTAGCAATATCTTGTGCTGAGCGATTATAGGTTGTTTTAAAATCGTTTGTTCCAAGCATGACAATAATCATATCTAGTGGCAAATGACTTTCGAGACAAGCTTTAAAATAGGACAGCCCGTTACGATTGGGTTTGTTAGGGTTAGGATGGTCAAGGTCGGTCGTTCTTCCACCTAGGCCCTCTTCGATAATGTAGTAGTCTTCTCCTAGCTGATCCTGTAAAATTCCTGTCCATCTTTCGTCTGCCGCAAATCTTCCGCTTCGATCTGGTTTTTGACCATACGTATTTGAGGCACCGTAGCAAAGGATCGTTTTTGCATGAGGATTTATGTTCATACAACCACCTTCTTAATGCCACCTAGCTCACCGATTGTAAACGTCCCATCGGTATATTTCAGTTCAATGTAGGCGGCGTTACCGATAGATCCAAACGGCAATTCAGCAGCGGTTGCATACCCCAAGCTCATCAAAAGTGTTCGGAGCGTCCCGCCATGTGCGGCAACTAAAACCGTTTTGCCTTTGTTATCATCGGCAATCTTTAGCAGTGCGTTTACAAAACGCGATGATACCTCGTGGTCACTTTCCATGTCATCGGCAAACTTGTGATGCCAACGTTCTTCGTTAGACAAACTTTGAAAGTTGGGATCTGCACGCAGATCATCTAGATCTTTTTGAGGGTTACCTTCTATTGACCCGAATGTTCGTTCGCGCAGATCTTTAATTTGTTTAGTTGGGTGAATATCTTTACCATAAATAATGGCAGCAGTATGCACTGCTCGTTGTAGGTCAGAGCTATACGCTTCGTCGAAGTGAACATGACTCAGTTTTTTCTGAGTCTCTTTTGCTTGGGCAATACCTTCGTCAGTCAGTACTGGATCACCGTGATAGCCACTGATAAAGCCATCGCGGTTGTGAGTTGTTTGTCCATGTCTGACGATAAAAAGTCGAGTAGCGGTCATTACGTTCATTATAACAAAAAGAAACCTCTGATGAGGTTCCTTCGAATCATTTTGGTAGCACCGACAGGGCTCGAACCTGTGACCTTAGGCTTATGAGTCCTACGCTCTAACCAGCTGAGCTACGGTGCCGTAGGGATGATTGTAGCAAACAAAGGACTTGTTTTCCAGAGGTGTCTGCGGTGGTATAATAGATATACTTCCACGTGATACTCACTGGCCACCGAGCTAAGCGTCCCTCACGAACGGATCATTCAATTGTTTTCGGATACTTCGCTAGAAACGGGCAAGCAGACGGGCAATACAATCAGAATCGTTTCTCTAATATTTATTACCCGTGAAACACGAGAGCTAAGCTCGAGCTTTAGGGGGAGGAGTGAATTTTTGAATTCACTTCAAAAATGAAACGGAGGGGTATGCCCCTCCTGGAGAACAATATGAATGATGAAACTTTTTTAAATGAACGTGTTGCTGTTGTTGCTGTGTTTGGCGAGGGTTTAAATCCTTGTCGACCCATCAAATTTAGACGACCGAATGGGCGAGAAATAGATATCACCGAAATTGGTCTGCGTCATCCAAGCGTTCAGGGCAAGCGCACCATTCACGTTTTTGACGTAACGGATGGCGGGGCAGACTATCGCCTAGAATTTGATAGCGAGCGCCTGACGTGGCATTTGAAAATGGAGTCAGATCACTATGAAAAATAATACGAGTGACGAGTTTAATCACGAGCGCGCACTGATCATGCACGTAGATTTGAATAGTTGTTTTGCGACAGTTGAACAACAGGCTCGCCCAATGCTGCGTGGTAAGCCCGTTGTCATTGTGAACCGTCGAACTGATACAACAGCAATCGTCACCGCCAGTTACGAAGCAAAAGCGATGGGGGTGAAAGTCGGCATGAAACTGCGAGAAGCAAAAGCGCTGTGTCCTGACATTATTGGACTCGAGAGCGATCCTGCGAAATACCGTTTTGTCTATCACAAACTACTCGACATCATGCACGATTACTCGGCTCATGTGACGATGAAAAGTATTGACGAAGGAGTGATTGATTTTCATGACACAACCGCAGCCATTGTAGGCCGAGACCTGGAAGACATCGGAGCAGAAATCAAACAGCGCCTGAAGGATGAAATTGGTGTGTGGATGCGCTGCAACGTCGGGATTAGTACAAACCGTTTCCTGGCAAAAACGGCAGCGGGGCTGCACAAACCTGATGGCCTGGACGTTATTACACCCGAGAATATATATGAAGTCATGTCGACACTAAAGCTAACGGATCTAACAGGGATTGCTAGTCATAACGAACGACGCCTCAACAGTGTGGGCATTATGACTCCCTTAGATTTCCTTGCCGCCGACGTTGTGACGTTACAAAAAGTTGTTTTTAAAAGTGTGGTTGGAGAGTGGTGGTACAAGCGACTGAGAGGCTGGGAAGTTGACGACGTCGTTAGTGATGTAAAGCGCGTGGGTCGACAGTATGTGTTGGAGCGGTTTGATCTGTCGTATGATCAAATCCTGCAGCGACTCCATCATTTGTGTGAATCAGTGGGCAGTCGGATGCGCGGACAAAACAAAGCAGCGCGGGGAATATATGTCTACGCAAAAACACTTGATCGTCGCTACTGGCATGCCAGTCAAATGAGCCAGCTCCCCTTTTGTCACGATCATACAATTTACACCCAAGCTCTTCAGTTATTTGAACATGCGCCGACAAACCTGCGCGAAATTGGTATCCACTGTTACCAACTAGAAGATAATGTTGATACGCAACTGAGCCTCTTTAATGACCAGATTGTTCGCGAGCGCCAGGTTATCGGTGCCATTGATGGCATTAACAAACAATTTGGCGAACGAACGATTCACTCTGCAAATACGCTCAATACGGGTCTTTACGTGAAACAGAAAATTCCGTTTGGTAGTACGAGATACCTTTAGTTGTGCGGGTCCTGTCGTCCGATTTATGCTGCCCTATCGGACGCCACCCGTGCTCTTCAGGTTATACTGTAAGTATGAAAACGCGGTATGTAGTGGCAGTGAGTGGCGGAGTAGACTCCGTTGTGTTGTTGCATCAGTTGCTACAGGATCCAGAGCTCGAGCTCATCGTTGCACATTTTGATCACGGCATCCGTGATGATTCGCATGACGATGCGCTGTTTGTTGAAGGCCTTGCCAAGAAGCACGGACTTACTTTTGAGACGAAGCGCGAGGAACTAGGGAAGCAGGCCAGTGAAGAACTCGCACGTGATCGTCGCTATGCGTTCCTTCGCGATGTTGCAAAAAGGTATGATGCTCAGTTGGTTACAGCACACCACGGCGATGATGCTGTTGAAACAGTTGCTATCAATCTGACACGCGGAACAGGGTGGAGGGGACTAGCTGTTCTTGATTCAGACGTCGTAAGGCCGTTACTGGGGATGAGCAAACAAGACATTATAGACTACGCTCGCACACATAGTCTTACGTGGCATGAGGACAGTACTAATGCGAGTGATGCCTATCTGCGTAATCGTGTCAGACGAAAAACCACACAGCTAACAGGTGATACAAAAAGGGAATTATTAGGTCTTCGATTACACCAGCTATCATCAAAAAAAGAGATTGACGCGGAAGTTCATCGGCTTATCGGTGACGGACCAACGTACAGTCGCTATTTCTTTACGCATGCTGATACAGTCACAGCTATGGAATGTCTGCGACAGTGTACGTACGCAAAATTAACTCGTCCGCAACTCGAACGTGTGCTGCTTGCAATTAAAACTAACAAACCAGGCACTGTATACGAAGCGGGCGCAGGTGTGATATTTCGTTTCACCTCTCGTAATTTCGTGGTCGAACTGGTAAAATAAGACGTAGTAAACACGTTCTAATTACCGCTAAGCGAAAGGCACCGATAACTTCTTATGGCAATCAAATCTCCTATTTCTCCGAAAAAACCAAGTAACCTGATTCGACTCAGCCTATTTTGGGCAATTTTAGTGTTTGGTATTTTGGCAGTCGTTGCCATCACTTCACCACCCGACAACCTAAAAGAAGTGCCTATTTCTGAGGTGATTAGCGAAGCAAATGCGGGAAAGTTGAGTAAAATCGAAATCCAAGGTAACGATTTGAAGATCACACCAAAGGGTAGCGAAACAGCAACTGAAAAATCAACCAAAGAAGCAGGAAGTAGTATCCAAGATCAGGGTTTGAATAAAGACGCCAAAGTCGAAATTAAAATTACACCACCTTCAACAACAGGTGACACTATTTGGAACTTGGCGATTATTATCATCCCCGTTCTACTGATTGCAGGCTTCTTTATGTTCATGATGCGTCAGGCGCAAGGCCAAAACAATCAAGCACTTGGCTTTGGTAAATCAAAAGCAAAACTCTATGGTCAGGATAAGCAGCGCGTTGTGTTCGACGATATTGCAGGTAACGATTCTGCAAAGCAAGACCTTGAAGAAGTAGTTGATTTCTTGAAGCATCCTAAAAAGTACGAAGCGCTTGGTGCAAAAATTCCAAAGGGAGTATTACTTGTCGGTAGCCCTGGTACAGGTAAGACAATGTTAGCTCGCGCTGTTGCGGGTGAAGCGAACGTTCCATTTTTTTCAATCAGTGGTTCTGAGTTTGTCGAGATGTTTGTCGGTGTTGGTGCGTCACGTGTTCGTGATTTGTTTGCCAAGGCAAAAAAGAACGCTCCAGCGATTATCTTTATTGATGAGATTGATGCCGTTGGACGTAAGCGTGGAAGCGGCATGGGTGGTGGACACGATGAGCGTGAACAAACCTTGAACCAGATCTTGGTTGAGATGGATGGATTTGAAACAGGTACGAATGTTATTGTTCTTGCGGCAACCAACCGTTCAGACGTGCTTGACCCAGCACTGCTTCGACCTGGTCGTTTTGACCGTCGAACAAATATTATGTTGCCTGAGCGCAAAGACCGCGAAGCAATCCTGAAGGTGCACTTCAAAAAGAAACCTGCTGATGACACTGTGAATCTGGATGCACTTGCCGCAAAGACAGCGGGATCATCTGGTGCAGACTTGGCCAACATTGCTAATGAAGCTGCAATTGTGGCTGCTCGTCGCAACTCAAAGAAAATTAGTAATAAAGATTTAACAGAAGCATTTGAAAAAGTCGCAATTGGTCCAGAGCGTAAAGCAAAGATCATGAACGACAAGGAAAAAGAAATCACGGCTTACCACGAAGCGGGCCATGCAATTGTTGGACATGTCTTGCCTGACAGCGACCCTGTGCACAAGGTAACGATCATTCCTCGTGGCGGCACGGGCGGCGTTACGTGGTTCTTGCCACCTGAAGATAGCAGCTATACGAATGTCTATGAATTTAAAGATATTCTCGCTCGTGCAATGGGTGGACGTATTGCGGAAGAGATCATGTACGGTAAAGACGGTATTACCACAGGCGCTGGATCTGATCTTCGCAAAGCAACTGAAATTGCTCGTGATATGGTTATTGAACAAGGTATGGGTACAAAACTACGTGACCAAGTATTCCATGACGATAACGGTGGTATGGTCTTTGACAAGATGACACACGATCGACCATATGGCGACGATACAGCAAAGCAGATTGACCTTGAAGTTCGAGGACTCGTTGAAGAAGCCCGAACACGTGCACGCGAGGTGTTGCTACAAAACAAAGAAAGCCTCGACAAACTTGCTAAGGCGTTACTGAAGGAAGAGACACTTGAAGAAGAGCGTGTGGCTGAAGTACTCAAGGATGCATTCTTACCTAAGGAGGCCAAGCTTTACTAGCAGGCGGACACTTTCATGGCACGCATAAAAAGTACTGTCGTCAAAGCCAATAAGAAACTTACCCTACAGCTTGCGGCGGCACTATTGGCGGGTTCGACACTGATTGCGAGTATTCTAGGACTTCTGCGTGAACGTCAGCTTAATGCGCTGTACTTTGATCACTACAAGACGGGGCTTGATGCCTATGTCGTTGCGTTTACCGTGCCTGATTTCATGTTCTTTATACTAGTATCAGGTGCGCTCAGCGTGTCATTTATCCCTGTCTTTAATCAACGTTTAGCAGCAGGCAATAAACGCTCAGCCTGGGAGCTATCAACGAGTGTGTTGAATTTGATGGCAATTGTGACGCTAACCGCGAGTGTGCTGATTATTATCTTTGCCGAGCCACTGGTCCGCTATGTCGTTGGTCCTGGATTGGATGAATCAAGTACTGCACTTGCCGTGAGCATGATGAGAGTCATTGCGGTGAATCCGTTCTTGTTTGCAATTGCGACAGTGATTGCCAGCATGCAACAGGCAATAGGGCGCTTCGCATTTTTTGCCGTTGCCCCAATTGTCTACAACATAGGAATTATTATTGGTGCGTTGTTCTTTACCGACGGTATCAACTTATTTGGTTGGCAGATCTTTGAGGGTGGTATTATGGGTGTTGCCTTGGGTGTCGTGCTAGGGTCCATACTACAGTTGTTAGTGAGCAGTATTGGATTATTTGGGATGGGCTTTGATTATAGATTTAAGATTTACTGGAAAAATAAAGGCTTTCGAAAAGTCGTATCACTGCTTCCTGCACGTTCACTCGATCAAGGGATCGACTATGTGAATAGTATTGTTGAAACGAACTTAGCGTCACGTATGGCATCAGGTAGTATCCGTGCGTACCAACAAGCAACGATACTCTCATACGTGCCGATCAACATGATCGGTGTAGCGATTAGTACGGCGGCTTTTCCAAAAATGGCAGAGCGTTTAAATCAAGGTCGCCCCGATTTATTTAAGAGTGAGTTGCAAACGGTTTTACGGGTCATTATATGGCTGGCGCTTCCTGTGACAGTGATTGCATTCTTTGGTCGGGGCTACTTAGTTAACTTCGTAAAAAATGGTGGTGATAGCTTGATTGCAAGTATCCTTGGAATTTTAGCAATTGCGATTCTGTTTCGTTCGATTTACCATATTGCATCACGTAGTTTTTATGCCCAACAAGATACAAAAACACCTTTGTATATCTCGCTGTTTACGATTGGTCTAAATATTTGTTTGGCCGTCTGGTTTACGATGGTACTAGATCTGGGAGTATATGGACTCGCGTGGGCTGCTGCGATCGTATCTGGTGTGGAGGTCGCAATACTATTTACGATCATGTCAAAACGCATCAAAGGATTATTTGATATGGTCTTTGTACATGCGGTCGCGCGCATGACGAGCGCAGCAGGTTTTATGGCGGTAGTGACATATATTGCGGTCACTCTCTTACCGCTTAATGCTGGTGATCAAAGTTTCTTTGCAAGCTTTCCAAAGTTTGTGCTGATTGTGGCTGTGAGTGGGTTTAGCTATTTATTACTGAGTCACTGGATGAAACTAGATGAAGTAGCTCCTATTCTTTCTCGTGCGAAAAAAATCATCTTTTATAGGAATCGATAATTAAGATGAATCAAGCTCAGATTCGTAACTTTTGTATTATTGCCCACATCGATCATGGTAAGTCGACGCTAGCAGATCGTATGCTGGAGGTGACAGGCACCGTGTTGAAACGCGACATGAAATCACAGCTACTGGACAGTATGGACTTGGAACGGGAAAAAGGTATTACGATCAAACTTGCACCTGTTCGTATGCGCTATCACGACTACGATCTTAACCTGATTGATACACCAGGACATGTTGATTTTAGCTATGAAGTAAGTCGATCACTTGCTGCCTGTGAAGGGGCAGTTCTTGTTGTTGATGCTAGCCAGGGTATTCAAGCGCAGACCTTGGCGAATGTTTATTTAGCACTTGCAGCTGAGCTTACTATTATTCCTGTGCTCAATAAAATTGATTTGCCTGCTGCAGATGTTCCACGTGTCAGTGCCGAAATTATTAATCTGCTTGGCTGTAGCGAAGACGACATTTTAAAGATCAGTGCTAAAACGGGTGAGGGTGTTGAGGAGGTGCTGAATGCTGTCATTGAGCGCATTGATCCGCCACAGGGTGAAAGCGGTGCGTCCACAAGAGCACTGATTTTTGACAGTTATTATGATGACTATCGTGGTGTGATTCTGTACGTTCGTGTTGTTGATGGGACGATCAAAAAAGGTGACACGATTGAAATGATTGCAACTAATGCACACGGACTTGCACTTGAGGTTGGCTCACTGAGCCCCGCGATGAAAGCCGAAAATGAACTTGGTAATGGTGAAATTGGATACATTGTCACAAACCTTCGAACGACACGTGAAGCACGTGTAGGTGACACAGTAACAACAAAACGATCCCATACCGATGACCAGCTTCCTGGATATAAACTTGTCCAGCCGTTTGTGTACGCGGGCTTCTTCCCTGTCAGCAACGACGATTACCAAGATTTGAAAGATGCAGTTGAGAAACTTAGTCTGAGTGACTCTGCTTTGCAGTTCGAACCAGAAAATTCACCAGTGCTTGGTTTTGGTGTACGGATTGGATTTTTGGGACTGTTGCACATGGATATTATTCGCGAGCGACTTGAGCGGGAATACAATTTAGATCTCGTTGTCACCAATCCTTCGACGGATTATCAAGTGAGTTTATCTTCAGGCGACGAACTAGATATTAAAAGCGCGAGCGAACTTCCTGACGTTAGTCGTGTTCGCGAAATTCGTGAACCTTGGATTAAAGGTGAAATTGTCGTACCTCAAACATATATCGGTGCAGTGCTGCAGCTGATTATTAACAAGCGTGGTCGCCAGAGTAACCTGAGTTATATAGACGAGCAGGCGTTAATCAGTTTCGAAGCACCCCTTGCAAATTTGCTGACCGACTTTTACGACCAACTTAAATCTGTCACGAGCGGCTATGGTTCGTTCAACTACGAACTTGATAATTACCGCGCAGAGGATTTGGTGCGTGTGGACTTTTATGTTGCTGGTGAAATGATCGATGCTTTAAGTATCATGGCACACCGAACAGAATCTCAGTACTTAGGTCGTACAATTGTCGATAAGTTAAAAGAAGTTATTCCAAGACAGAATTTCCAAGTTGCTTTGCAAGCTGCAATTGGTGGCAAGTTTATTGCTCGTGCTGATCTGTCCGCATATCGTAAAGATGTGACGACAGGTTTGTACGGCGGTGATGTGTCACGTAAGAAAAAAGTCCTTGCAAAACAGGCGAAGGGTAAAAAACGCATGAAGCGTTTTGGAAAAGTAGATATTCCTTCGGAAGCCTTTACTGTCATGCTAAAGCGTGACTAGAAAGAGACAAGTCGAGCGCGTGGATCGAGAGGGATAGGGTCACGAACACGATTCACCCAGGCAGGTGACTCAACAGCTGGTTGTGGCGCCTTGCTGCGACGAATATCCATCCCTTTTCCTGATACTATAACCTGGGGTTTGGTAGGGATGATGGTTGCAACGTTTGGCTGAGCGACGGGCTGTCCGACAAGATCCTCAAAAGAGAGAGTATCGAGTGATAAAGCCGATACTGGCATTGCTTTTAGGTCAAAGCGAGGCTGGAGTGCTTTTTCCTTTCGCTTTGCAGCTGCATGTTGCAGGAGTACGATCACAATAGATATGTTGTAGAGCACAATGATAGGAAGCGCAATAAGTAAACTGGTCGTGAGGTCGAGCGCAAACGGCACAAGAGCACTAATACCGAGGCTCGCCAGGATAACCCATTTTTCACCTGCAATAAGTTTGCGTGGACGAAGCGGTTTTATACGATCGATAAATGCGATAAGAAGGGGCAGCTGGAAAACGAGAACGAAGGTAATAATAACATTTGTGACAAAGCCGAGATAACTGTCAGCTGAGATCAGAGCGCTCAGTCCATCTACTTGAAAACCTGAAAAGAAGTGAAGAGCACCAGGAATGATGTAGTAATAGCCGAAAGCCGCTCCAGCAAAAGCAAGAAGCCCAGACAAAGCTGAGGTTATTAAGACTCTTCGTAGGGGAATTGGTTGCTTGAACGCAGGACGAATGAACATAATTAAATTAAAGATAAGGACGGGGATTGTAATGGCAAGTGCACCCATGAAACAAATCTTCATGACAAATGCAAAACTCCCTGCGGGGGTGCTATAGAATAGAGGTGCACCAAGAGGCGAGCGCAGGAAATCTAAGATCGGTCCATAGAACATATAGACAAGGATGCCTGATGCAACAAGAGCGATTACTGAAATTAATAACCGCTTTTGTAATTCACGGATATGATCAATTAGTTTTGTCGCAGATAGCGAATGTTGTTTTGACCCTCGCACGGTCCCACCCTCGCTTAAGATTTCTTAGTTGTTTTTTTGGCAGGCGTTTCTTCGTCGTCTTCGCCGCTCATACCTTTTTTGAATTCACTACGAGTTTTACCAATCCCTCGTGCTAATTCGGGTAATTTCTTTGCTCCTACAAATAGCAGCAAAATGACCAGTACAATAATTGCAATAATCTCGATTTTTCCGATTCCCATATACTCCCTCTTTCTCTCTACGTACTACTATTAATAGTAAGCAAAAGACGGTGATTATACAAGTGGATTATTGAGTGCGAGCGCGGCTTGCAAGTTCGCTCAAAATGCTTGCTTGAACATTCTCGCGTGACTGAGTAGCATCGATCTCAATTAAGAGGCCAAGATTTCTGTAGTGGTTAATAACTGGCATTGTCTTTGTCTCAAATTCTTCAAAGCGTGTCAAAAGGAGCTTCTCATCGTCATCATCGCGATCACCACGATCTCCCAAATCCTTACTTCTTCGCAAGCGCTCAAGGGCATCATTGCGAGATACAATCAAGTAAATAACAGCTTTTAGAGGGTGATGGGCCTCCTTAAGAACCTGCATAACACCATTTTCTTCGCCAAACCAACGGCCAACAGAGCTGAGGAGAAGTGGTTTGTCTGCTAGCTCTGGTTGATTGAGGTAGGGAAGGACCATTTTGACGTACAGATCACTAGGGATAAGTTTACCCTCGTCCAAGTAAGATTTAATTTCAGGTGTTAGACTTGCTCGCAGGATATCGCCACCACCTAGTTTGTTGCCGTCTAATAAATTCTGAAGACGTCCCGTTTGGTCATCCTTACCAGCAAACGGAAGGCCAAAGATATTAATCGAACCACTGCCAAGCCATGATCTAATTGTGGAAATCTGTTCGGGATCAATCATATGTAGTAGGTAGTATACTCGAATATCCCCCTAGTTCACAAGCGTGACTAGTTTGGCACTCATTGACTTTGAGTGCCAGACTAGTCTAAAATACAACTATGACTGAACGACAAATGCAGATACTCGCTGCCATCATCGAACAACACGCAGAAATTGCCGCACCTGTCGGTAGTGTGATGCTTGCGCAACTTTTTGGTGTGTCGAGTGCGACTATTCGTAGTGAAATGGCACGACTTGAAGAGATGGGCCTGATTGCACAACCGCACACGAGCGCTGGCCGTGTCCCAACGGATGCAGGATATCGTTTCTATGTTAATACTCTCAACGAGCTTCATTCTAATGAACCACAAACGATGCTATCAGATCGAAGCGCCAAAGCAATCGAAGCGCGAGTAGGCAACCAAACTGGCGCTGACAGGGCAATTCGTAGCGCTGTTGATAGTTTGGTTGATCTAACGCACAACCTAGGCCTTGCGACGATCGGTAACGAGCTTTACCTAAGCGGTATCGGTAACTTATTCTCGCAACCAGAGTTCGCTTCGACAAATCACACACAAGAAGTCGCACGTTTGCTTGATAACCTTGAACCATGGCTTCGCGAAGCAGCTCCTAACGAGCCTTTAAACGTCTATATTGGATCTGAAAATCCTATCGGTAAATCCAGCGGGGCGAGCCTCATTATCAGCAGGTTTCGTTCACCATACAGTGATCGCAGCTATATTGGAGTCCTTGGTTCTACGCGTCAAAGTTATGCAAAAGTAATGCGTCTTGTACGACACGCAGGTGCGATGTTAGAGGAAGTATTGTAATGGCAAAAAGTAAAATTCAAGAACAACTTGAGCAACAGGTGGGTGAATTGACTGCCGACTTGCAGCGCACTCGGGCTGACTTCGAGAACTACCGTAAACGTGCCGAAGCAGATACGTCACTGGCCCGCGAAGCTGGACAGGCGAGTGCTATTTTAAAACTAATACCTGTTATTGATAATATTGAACGCGCAATCGCTTACACGCCAGAAGAGCTAAAAGATAACAGCTGGGTCCAAAGTGTGGCTGGTCTGACAAAAAATCTTGATAAGTCACTCGAGAGTTTGAATCTAAAACGTATCGATGCCGCGCCTGGTACAGCCTTTAATCCTGATCTACACGAAGCAATTCAGTTTGATGAAGATGCAACAGGTGAACACGAAGTGATCCTAGAAGAAATGCAGGCTGGGTATACATTGAACGGACACGTGATTCGTCACGCTATGGTGAAAGTAACTCGCCAATAATAACCGTGCCAAACCACACTATCGCGTAATGAAGTTTGGTACGGTCGGGGAAGGGCCCCGACCGACCGAGGACACCTCAGACTCAGATCAGCTCTTAGGTTCGAAGCTGACGGTGAGTAGGTATCGGTCCTCAAGGTGGTCGCCGCAGGGAGCGTTGTAGACGACGGCGATGTCGAACTCTACTGTCATGCCCTTCGGGCATGCCTTCTTGTACAGCGACTTCAGCCACTTGATCTCCTTGCAGTCCTTCGACTTGAGGTCGACGCGCACGTTCTGCGACATGTACTGATCGCGCAGAACGAAGCACGCAGGCGTGACCGTGACCTTCGACAGGCCCCGACGATACGGGACTCTGTTGCAGTCGCGCTGAACCTCAGCGCGGTGCTTGTCCTTGAAGGCCTTTTTTGGTTTGACGTCCTTCTTGCCCGTAGTGACATTCGTCCGTGTGGGCAGTAGTGCGAGTGACAATGGATTCCTCTTCCCCGTGTTGTGCACCCATCGACAAAATCGACAGGCTACTTGTCTGGTGGTGTTGCACGTTTTGAAACTGTGTTAATATTCCTCTAGACCGCAACTGATAATAATACTCTCACGGTGTAAAATCAATACTAAGTAATTCTATTTTATAAGTTAGCACTCTTGACATTAGAGTGCTAACTTATGTATAATGAGGATACTTGGCAATCTAGGACGTAGAGTGCTAAGATTGTAACTAGAAGATGCAAACTCGTTAAATAAAATAGGAGATATAATATGGGTAAAATTATTGGAATAGACCTTGGAACTACCAACAGCGCAGTAGCGTATATGGTTGCTGGTAAACCAGAAGTTATCGCAAATGCTGAAGGTAACCGAACCACACCAAGTGTCGTTGCTATTAATAAGGGCGGCGAACGATTGGTTGGTCAAGTCGCACAACGTCAGCGTGTGACAAACGCTAAAAACACCATTTACGGTGTAAAGCGTTTGATTGGCCGTAAGTTTGGTGATAAAGAGGTTCAAAAAGACCTCGACATCATGCCATACGAGATTGTTAAAAAGGGCGACGGCGTTGCGGTCAAGATGGGCGACAAAGACTACAGCCCAGAAGAAGTCTCAGCTATGATCTTGTCTAAGCTCAAGGCTGATGCTGAAGCCTTCCTCGGTGAAAAAGTCACCGAAGCTGTTATTACAGTTCCTGCGTACTTCGATGACTCGCAGAGGCAAGCGACTAAAGATGCTGGTAAAATTGCTGGCCTAGAGGTCAAACGTATTATCAACGAACCAACGGCTGCTGCATTAGCGTACGGCCTTGATAGCAAGAAAGACGAGAAAATCGCCGTCTTTGACCTTGGTGGTGGAACGTTTGATGTTTCTATCCTTGAACTTGGTGACGGTGTCTTTGAAGTAAAATCAACGAATGGTGATACTCACCTGGGTGGTGAAGACTTCGATAACCGTATCGTCAATCACTTCCTCGACGTCTTTAAGAACGAACAAGGTATTGACCTTAAGTCAGACAAAGCTGCAATGCAACGTCTCAAGGATGAAGCAGAAAAGGCAAAGAAAGAGCTTTCTTCAACTGCCGAAACTGAAATTAACTTGCCATTCTTAACGGCAGATGCCGAAGGTCCAAAGCACTTCGAATACAAGCTGACACGCTCAAAACTTGAAGAATTGGTAAAAGACCTTATCGATGGCGTCACTGGCCCTGTTGAAAAGGCTTTGAAGGATGCAAAACTAAAGGCGAGTGAGATCGACGAAATTGTTCTGGTAGGTGGTATGACTCGTATGCCTGCGGTTGTTGAAAAGGTGAAAGCTATCTTTGGTAAAGACCCACTCAAGGGCGTTAACCCTGACGAAGTTGTCGCAATCGGTGCTGCAATTCAAGGTGGAGTGTTGGCTGGTGACGTCAAAGACGTACTCCTCCTCGACGTGACGCCACTTTCACTTGGTATTGAAACTATGGGTGGTGTTGCTACAAAGTTGATCGAGCGTAACACAACGGTCCCAACTTCTAAATCAGAGACATTTAGTACTGCTGCCGATAATCAACCACAAGTTGAAATTCACGTCACTCAGGGTGAGCGTGAACTTGCTGCTGACAACAAGTCGTTGGGTCGTTTTACGCTTGATGGTATTGCTCCAGCTCCTCGTGGTGTACCACAGATTGAAGTGACCTTTAATATCGATGCAAACGGTATTTTGAACGTTACCGCTAAAGACAAGGGAACTGGCAAGGAACAGTCAATCACGATTTCTAACAGCGGTAATCTATCAAAAGAGGATATTGAAAAGGCCGCCAAAGATGCCGAAGAGCACGCTGATGACGACAAGAAAAAGCGCGAAGCTATCGACGCGCGTAACAGTCTAGAAAGCGCTATTTACCAAGCAGAGAAGATGCCTGACGAGTTTAAAGACAAGATCAGTGATGAAGATAAAAAAGCCATTGAAGAAGCTGTCGAGGAAGCTAAGAAGCACAAAGACGCTGACGACAAAGAAGAGTTAGAAGCTGCCGCTAAAGCACTGACTGACACCATTATGCCAATCGGTGCCAAAATGTACGAAGCCGCGAGTGCTGACGAAACACCAACCGAAGACGCAGAGAAAAAAGATGACGAACCTGTTGAGGGGGAAGTTATCGACGACAAAGACAGCAAAAAGAAACAATAGATCGTTTTTACTACAAAAAATAGCCAGCGAAAAGCTGGCTATTTTTAATCTTTTTCTCAAAATGTACGATTTATTACATTTTGATAATTATCTATATGACATGATAAGGACACACAGTAAAAAATTAATCGAAGGAGATTAAAGTATGGGAATCATTGGATGGATAATATTAGGTGGACTTGCAGGCTGGATCGCCTCAATGATCGCAGGGACAAATAAGCAACAGGGACTACTTGGCAACATAGTCGTCGGCATTATCGGTGGACTACTTGGTGGGTTTATTGTTGGGTTGTTTGGTGTTGATGGAGTGAATGGATTTAACCTATGGAGCTTCGGTATCGCACTACTTGGTGCAGTGATTGCACTCTGGATTTGGAAAATGATCACAGGTCGCAAAGCCGCCTAACTTGTTATATAAAAATAGAGCCGCGATTGCGGCTCTATTTAGTTGGTTATCCGATAGTTTTTAACTAAGGAATAAGGACAACGTTACCAGTAACGAGTGTGTTAACTGCAGTATTTACTGAGTTGTTTGAGCTGTCGTTTACTGTGTTAGTTGTTGGAGCTGTAACGTTGCCGTTGTTGTTTGCTTGGCTGTTGTCAGTGTTAACCGTGTCATTGTCTTGGTTACCAGAGTTAGTAACGTTGCCGTTGTTGTTTGCTTGGCTGTTGTCAGTGTTGTTTACGTATGTATTAGTGTTGGTGCTGCTGTTACTGTGGTCGAAAGTAGTGGTGTTTCCATTGTCTTTGATAATGGTCTTGTTACTAACAGGTGCAAATGTGTACGTGTTGCCGTTGTCTTTGATGATAGTTTTGTTCTTAGTAATAACCTTACTGTTATCAGTGTTGTATGTGTAAGTTTCAGTGTTAGTAGTGTTTGTTGTGCTGTTGTTAGTTGTGTTGAATGAACCACTAACATGACCAGCAGGAAGGTAGCTGGCAGTAAAGGTAGCTGGGCTCACAACGCCAGTACCACTTGTTGCAGGAGTTGCAGTCGTTGCAACAGCACAAGTAGTACCACTTTGGTTGTTTGTCACAGGAGCGTTAGTGATAGCACTTGCTAATTCACCACGCATAAGGGACATGATAATGACAGTTGATAGGATAACGGCTGCAACAATTGAGCCGAACATGACGATTGCAAATTGCATAGTCTGATTACGTTGGTAAGCTGATGTGTTCATTTCTTTACTCCTTTTCTCTCGCAGAGAAAATTACTATTTAATTAGAACCCTCACCGCTCTTGTATTTTTAATCCTACACCCACTTATAATGTTTGACAAGTACTTTATTATATTATATAATGCTTATGGTTAAATTATCTGATTGAGGCGTGATACAATGGAAAAAAATGGGGAAAACATACAAGCCAAAAATCAGTCTCAAAAACAAAGAGCATAAGTACATTATCGATCGTGTCGTAATGCTCACGGGTTTGATTGGCCCGATTGCAAGTGTCCCACAAGCAATTCAGATATTTAGTACGCAAGACGCTCAGGGCGTATCACTCATTACATGGTCATTATTTATTGTTGCTAATGGCGCTTTGTTGGTATACGGACTTGTGCACAAGTTACCGCCTATTATTGTGAGTAATATTTGTTGGGAAGTAATACAAACTATTATCGTCATAGGTATTTTAATGTACTCTTAGCACTCTTGCGCCGTGACTGCTAATTTTATATACTGGTACAGATGAATAAACGTGATTACTACGAAGTTCTGGGTATCAGTAAGTCTGCGTCTGCAGATGAAATTAAAAAAGCCTATCGCAAGGCAGCTGTTCAATACCATCCTGACAAAGAGGGTGGTGACGAAGCCAAGTTCAAGGAAGTTTCTGAGGCATATGAAGTCTTAAAAGATAGCCAGAAACGTCAACGCTATGATCAGTTTGGTCACGCAGGTGTCGGAGGATCATCTGGCGGTGGAGGTGGTAATCCATTTGAAGGATTTGGTGGCTATGGTGGCCAAAACGTACAATTCGACTTTGGTGACGGCGGCCTTGGCGATATTTTTGGGCAGTTCTTTGGTGGTGGTGGACGTCAACGAGCGCCACAACGTGGTCGCGATGTGGAAGTCAGTATTCAGTTGACCTTTGAAGAAGCCATATTCGGTGTAGAAGAGAAAATAGAGCTTGATATGGACGATGAATGTTCACATTGTCACGGCACAACGGTTGAGCCAGGTCATGATATGAAGACATGCCCAACCTGTAAGGGTGCTGGTCAAGTCAATCGTGTCATGAACACGATCTTTGGACAAATTCAACAAAATGTTCCCTGCGAAACGTGTGGCGGGCGTGGTAAAGTACCTGAAAAAATATGTACAGTGTGTCACGGCAAGGGAACTGAACGACGCAAGCGGACAATTAATTTGAAGGTGCCGGCGGGTATTGATGATGGTGCCACTATTCGTCTCACGGGCAACGGTGAAGCAATTGGCAATGGTGAAAAAGGCGATCTCTACGTTAACATTCGCGTTAGGGCACACAAGCACTTCACTCGTGAGGGCGATATTATCCTATCTGAAGCGCATATTAGTATGGTTGACGCCGCACTCGGTACAGAGGTTGATATCGAAACTGTTGACGGAGAGGTACGCATGAAAGTACCAGCGGGTACACAATCGGGCACAGACTTTAAGTTGTCAAATCACGGTGTGCCGCACATGAATAGTGACAAACGTGGTCCACATATTGTCAGTATTATTGTTGATACGCCGACGAAACTAAGTAAAAAACAAAAAGAATTACTGGAAACCTTCGATACTACGCGATAATAGGTATATGGACATCCATATTACCTATGACAAAAAACTTCTTTTTGGTGGTATTAAGCCAACTCCGTGGGCGCAACTAGGACCCGAAAAATGGTTTGATCAGTATGTTGTTGTAACAGGTAATAGTCGTGGTTTTACGGCAGACTTTGTCCGCAATCTCAACCTTTCTCCTCTAGCGACAACTAGTGGCATTATTAATACGCCAGAATTCGAGGAGCTTGCAAGTGGTAAGCTTGCAGATTATCGCTTTATAACGTACAAACCCATGACACCACCAGTCTCAATACATGCAAATAGGTTTGTCGCTCAAAATTCCAGCTATAAGAGATTTGAAGACAAAAAAATCTTTCGTGATATATTCGCTGATAGCCTTCCGATTCCTCGTTTTTTCGTCATACCAACAGATGACTTTTTATCACGAATGGCAGACGAAGTTTTTACGTCCTATAGCAAACTTTTGGGGCAGAAGTTCGTGGTCCAGGACAACCGTAATAGTGCGGGCAGGGGTACGTTTATTGTTGGGGCGGAGAGTGACGTTTCTCGTTGCCAGGAGACTCTTGTGCGTGAACAGAAGGGAACGCACATTGTTATTTCTGAATATATCGACGGTATAGAACGAAGTATGCAAGTGTTCGTCTCAAAAGCAGACGTTGTTAAAGGCCCGCTGCAACAGCAATTAGTTCGAAATCCCTTACTCCTCGATCCTGATAAAAGAGGTGGAATTTACTTTTGCGGTGGCCAACTCATAACTCAATACTCAAAGAAAGTTAATTCACAGATCGAGATCATTATTGCCACAGCGTCTGATACGTTACGCAGGGAGGGATATGCGGGTATCTTTGGGGTAGACTTTATTGTTGACGTTAATGAAAATGTATATATCCTCGAAATTAACGCCCGTCCAACTGCGTTGTTACCGCTATTAAATCAACAAAGTATGCCCCTGCCACTCTATTTACTTCACATGCTAGAACTGTCAGGTGAGTCGTATACAATTACCAAGCACAACAACTCGCCTATTCGAGGCCCCCGAACGCTATTAGTACTTTCCAATACAACGAATGCGCCTGTTACTGTCGACCAACCTGCTACGACAGGAAATTACCAATTCAAGGATGGATCTATTAAAAAACTTGATGAAAATGCCGAATGGAACGAACAGGCAGACTTTATGCTACAAGTATTTTCGTCTCCAGCCTATCCTGTTGCTCCTCACGCTAAGCTGGCAAATATCTTTCTTGCTAAGCGCGGATTTGATGACCAAGGTACGCTTAATGAACGAGCAATCACCATTATTGAGTATGTACGCTCGCACAGTATCAGCAAGATGTAGTTTACAGGTTGCGGAGATCGTGACATGATATTAGTAAACACATGTTAAACGAAAACCAACATACAAACGACACAAGCGCTCTCGAAGATTTTAATACATTGAGGGCGAAATCAAAGGGTATCAGCGCATCAAAATTGCTTGCAGATATGCTCGTCGACAGTTCTGCGGGGGACACACTATTTTCGCAGAAGATGATGGATGCTTTTGATGACGAAGTTGTGGGACAGCTAGAGCATGAATGGAGTGATTTTGTACAAGCGCAACACGGTCAATCCAACTTGAGTATCGAAGACCAGGCACGTCTTGCGCTTGCTGAGCAAAGAACAAAAGAGTTGGCATTACTGCGTGCAATGTTTGCCCAAGTATTAGGTGATGGTACAGATCACAGCAAAGAAATCGAACAACTAGAATCAGATATATATAGCGCTTATAGCCCTGCTGTTCACGAAGCAGCACTACGCGAGAAAATACGAACACTAGAGGCTCTTGAACTCGAGAACTGGGATCTAAAAACAGCCCGAGCCGTACTGTTAGACACACTTGAGGCCTACGCAAATGCAGTTAAAGAACAAATCAACACGTCAGTTGAGCTGGAAAGACCAACACCAGAGACACTCGCTGCGGTTGAAGAGTGGCTGACGAATCGATATGGATCCATATTGGAACAAGTTGATGGACACGACACTCAAATTGTTGACGCTGTAGGGTCAAAATATTATTTCGATCTCGCAATTGCGGCCGAACCTCTGCTGCGTGACGAGGGTTGGCGCGTTGATATTGTGGAACGTGAAAAAAACGCAGTATCGGTTTTTTCTAGCGAACGACGAATTGTCATATCGTCACAACGTGAAGCGACTCAAGAAGTCACGAAGGGGTTGATCGTTCATGAAGTGTATGGCCATGCTCTTCGTTCTGCTATGTCGGAAATGTTAGGAAATGATATAGGTCGTACAGGTACAGCCTCCTATGGATCATTTGAAGAGTCTTTCCTGGTTGCTTTGGAGCAATGCTTGAGTAAAAAAATAGGAGGCGACTCAAAAGCGGTCGATCGCTATATTGGCATTGGACTTGCGGCTACGAATAAAGTTTCACCAGCGGGGGTAGGTCATGTACTCGCATCGATAGGACAGTTTACGGATGCGAAAAAAGATGCACTCGACGAATATGCTGTCAGTAGAACAGACGCCTATGCAAAAGGCATGTTAGGTCGAACATTTGCAGGCATGGTTGATGTAGATGATGGTGTGGTGCACAAACGTGACATTAAGTATTTGCAGGGTCTTGATGGTGCATGGAAATTATTGAACTATCTTGTTGAAAAGAACGATCTTGAAGCAGGAATGCGGTGGTTGCTTTCAGCCAAGTTTAACCCGTATGACGAACATGATAGACTGCTTGTGAATCAGTATATGCCGATGCCCGAATCGCTCGAAACCTTTTTTTCTCCACCTCGCTCAGATAGCTAACAGAGGTAGACTGTGCTATAATAAAGAAAAGCATTTATCTACTGTTTAAGGAGCTACTATATGATTGATTTGATGACACTCGATGTCGAGAGCTTGAGCCAGTCGCTCAAGAGCATCCGCGAGGAAGCAATAGAGAGGGGATGGAAAGTCGAACTATTTCGAACCAACTATTCTCACCGCATAGTGACGCGGGATGATGGCAAGCGCATGCACGTTTTTGGCTCGGTACCGCCTGATACTGGCTATGCAGCTGCGCGTGCATCGAACGACAAATTATTAACCTATGAATTACTCGAAAATAAGGACCTTCCACTACTTGATTTAGTGACGGTCGCTGACGATAAAGATTTGGATCAAGCGATCGAATTTATGAAAGAAAAGGGGCGTGTTGTTGTGAAACCCGTCGACGGATCGCACGGCAATGGAATTACTGTGGACGTTCGTGACGAGGCATCGCTAAAACAAGCGTTAGTCATCGCAAGAAAAGCAACCAAGGAAAGTAAACTCATTATTGTTCAAGATCAATACGATCACGATGTAATCTGTGATCTTCGTATGCTATTTATAAACTATAAGTTCATCGGTGCGATCTGGCGTGTTCCAGCGCGCGTCTACGGTGATGGTGAGCATACCATCGAGCAGCTGATTGAGCGAGAAAACGCCACAGAACAGCGAGGAGATGCGTATAAGGCGCCCCTTACGACGATTAATGTCGATCGTGCGCAGGCCTATTTGGGCGATCGTATCAATGAGGTACCTGCTGACGGACAGGAAATACAAGTCATGGGTGTTGCAAACTATGGTGCAGGTGGCGAAACAGTTGATGTGACTGACGACATACCAGCATGGCTTATCGAAGACGCCGAACGCGCGGCGCGCGAATGTGGCCTTGTGGTTGCTGGTGTCGATTTTATGATTGCCCGCGTTCCTCGCCCTGATATGACAAAAGAAGAGCTAGCGCCTGCTATTACCGAAGTCAATAAAGCACCACTTCTGACGATGCACGACACCCCAACGCGAGGAAGAGGTGACCGTGGTGCAACGACCGCCTTTATGGATTACCTAGCTACCCTTTAAAAATTGCTTTTCTTATCTGTCGGGTATTGACTAAATCATCAAAAAATGATAATATGCTGAAGTTAACAAATAACAACAGTTTTTGGTTGTTATTATAAGCATAAGGGCTATATTAAGAGTATGTCAGAATTCGACGAAGCAAAAAATCGCGACATGATCCTGTTCACAGGATCGTACCTGACTGTCCAAAAGGACGCCGTCAAGAAACTCGAAAAATTGCTTGAAAAACAGATCGTCCCTTGTGTGATTCTTGATATCGCTGATAATAGCGCCAAGAAGCATGTTGCTCTCGACAACAAAGCTGTTGTGATTTACGCAGACTTTTCTTCAGCTCAGAAACTGCAAAAAGCACTTGCTCCATACAAAGAACGTTTCCTTGCGGTAACCTGCCGAGCAGAGAAGAACATACCTCTCTTCAAAAAAGTGATCCCACATGTTCCATACATTAATACGCCATCTGAGCTATCGCTTGATTGGACAACTGACAAGGTAAAGATGCGTCAGCTACTGCGAAATTATGACAAGTCAATTTCACCAAAGTTTACTGTCGTACACGATGCTAACAAAGAAACATTGGATCGTATCGAGCGTACGGTTGGTTTCCCTTTGATGATCAAGCCATCAGGGCTTGCTGCTAGTTTACTAGTGACGATTTGCTACCACCGCGAAGAGCTTGAAGCAAATCTAAAGAATACAGTACGCAAGATCAACCGTATCTACAAAGAGCGCAAAGGCCGTGGCGAACCACAAATTCTTGTCGAAGAATTTATGGAAGGCGTGATGTATTCAATTGACGCTTATGTGAATCAACGTGGAGTTATCTATTATACTCCGCTCGTCCATGTGAAGACGGGTCGTGCTGTTGGCTATGAAGATTTCTTTGGCTATATGCGTATTACGCCTGTTAATTTAAAGCCACACAAAATCGAAGATGCTAAAAAAGCGGCCGAAAAAGCGATTGAAGCAGTTGGTATGCGTAGCACAACGTGTCACATTGAACTTATGAAGACCGAAGATGGTTGGAAAGTAATTGAACTTGGCCCTCGTGTTGGTGGGTTCCGCCACGAAATGTACGAACTATCGTATGGTATCGATCATTCGTTGAATGATATTCTGATCCGCATCCCTAAGAAACCTATTATTGCAAAAAAAGCGAAAGGCTATACATCTGTGATGCAATTTTACGCACGCAAAAAAGGGAAGCTGACTAGTATTGACGGTATTATAAAGGTGCGTAAATTAGAGTCATTCAAACGAATTGATGTTATCAAAAAAGTCGGTGATATGTGTGACTTCGCGCGCAATGGTGATGAGCCAGTCTTTACTATCGTCCTATTCAACAAAGATCGTTCACGCCTGCTTGCTGATGTCCGTCGTCTTGAACAAGCGATCAAGATTAACGTGATAGCGCCTCGTCGTAAGCTTGCCACTACAGCTTAAATTCTAACTCCTGTTATAATGGTGCTTATGATAACAGCAGAGTGTCACTATGTTAAGTAAGCTAAAAACGGTGAGTCCTGTGATTTTGGTGGCTGGTATCGTTTTGATAATAGTCGTATCTGCCATTTTTCTGATTATTAAACAATTCCAATCGTCGAATATTCTGTACCTTGGTGACGGGACTGCTTTTGATGTGAAGATTGCTTACACAGAAGAGGAACGAGTAAAAGGATATGGCCGCGTCGAGGTGATAACTGAAAAAGACGCTCTTTTACTTGCATTTCCCTCTGATGACTATTGGAAAATAACAATGAAGGATATGGAGCTACCGATTGATATTGTGTGGTTGGATAAAGATAAAAAGGTTGTTTATATCGTTAAGCAGGCGCCATTTGAAGGTGGTGCAGGAACGATCTACACACCAAAAGTAAAAGCGCGCTATGTTGTCGAGATGAAAGCGGGAAGCGTGGACAGAAAAAAGATTACTATTGGTCGCTCTGCCGTGTTTGATATCAACAAGGATGACATCAAGTAATGAATGTCGTCATTATCTTTATCGTACTAGCGATTTTTTTGTTTGTGTCAGCATTTATAACACGACGTCGATTTGGGCTACTTGGTCTGGCACTGGCTGCAGGTTCAATCCTCAGTACTATCTGGAGCTTTGACGCTGGTTTGGTGGTGAGCTCACTCGGCATTTTTCCTTCTGGTCCTTTGACCACGGCAATTACTTTATCCTTAATTGTCCTGCTTCCCGCGATCGTCCTTTTGTTTCACGGCTATACCTATAAAAATATTGTCGGTAGAATCATTGGGGCAACTTTGTTCACCTTTCTCGCCTTAGCGTTTTTAGTCGAGCCTCTTGGATTTGCATTGCCACTCGAAGGAGTTGGTGCGAATATATATGGAGAGTTTGTAAAGGATAAAGAGGTGATTATTAGTATCGGTATGGTTGCTGCTGTGGTAGATCTGTTTTTTACAAAACCTGCCTCACCACTTATCGATCGCAAGTCAAAACATTGACGTTCACCCCTATAAGTGGTATATTTTTGAGAGTTGTTTGAAGCGAAAGCACAGCTGCCGAAGCGCTTTAGCGCGACAAGATAACAATAAGCAGCTCTAACCAAATAAGAAATAATTTTGGGCTAAGGATTGCAGCGTACATTTCACAATTAATATGGGACCATAGCTCAGCTGGTTAGAGCACCTGCCTTTTAAGCAGGGTGTCGTGGGTTCAAGCCCCACTGGTCCCTCCAAGAAAATATACTCATTTAAAAATGGGTATATTTTTATTTCACAGCAAATTCTAAGCTTTTGCTATACTGTGGTTATGAATCGGTGGGTGCTGCGACGAAGACTACATGTATCTTGGTTGATTGCTCTTCTGGGTATCTCGATTGTCATCGGTGTTCACAGTGCGCAGTATGTACAGCCCTCTTTGTTTGCATCACTAGTATGGGTAGCTTGTGGCAGCTTTGTTAGTATTGTCGCGTTGTGGCGACGATACATGTATCTTGTTCCCTTGATTATTATTGGCGGGACGATTATTGGGTTATGGCGAGGTTCAGTTCAGCACCAAGAGTTGTCGTATGCACAGCAACTGTATTACAAAACCATAGTGCTCACGGGTACTATTCAGGAGGACATAGACACAGACACATCAGGAAACATCGTTATGCGGCTAGGTTCACTACACGTTGGTAATCAGGCTGGTCCAGGACAGCTATGGGTGTCTGCAAAAACAGATCTGGATATAAAACGTAGCGATGTCGTTACACTAGAGGGAAAGGTACTTCCTGGCTTCGGTAGTTTTATAGGTATAATCTATCAAGCACGCATTACATCCGTGGAACGTCCACAACCAGGTGATGTAGCTAGGGTTGTGAGAGATTGGTTTGCAGATAAAGTACGAACTGCAATTCCTAACCCAGAATCGAGTTTGGGCATTGGCTATCTCGTTGGTCAAAAAAGAGCATTGCCTGCTGATCTGGTTGAGGCGCTACAAATTGCAGGTCTGACACACGTCGTTGTCGCGAGTGGTTATAATCTGACAATACTGGTTCGCTTGGCACGAAGGCTTTTTGAAAAAGTATCAAAATATCTTGCAACACTATCGGCCAGTCTTATGATTGGGGGATTCATTGCTGTGACAGGGATGAGTCCAAGTATGTCACGCGCTGGTTTAGTCGCAGGTCTTGGTTTAGCAGCTTGGTACTACGGCAGACGGTTTCACCCGATTGTTTTATTATCGTTTGTTGCAGCGGTAACAGTTATGATGAATCCCAGTTATGCATGGGGGGATGTTGGCTGGCAGCTTTCGTTTGCGGCGTTTGCGGGTGTTATGATCTTGGCACCACTTCTGCAAGTATTCTTTTTTGGCGAGAAGAAGCCAAGCCTCGTACGCCAAATACTAGGAGAAACAGTGGCTGCTGTGATCGCCACTGCGCCTATATTGATCGGTACATTTGGCCAGTTTTCGAACGTCGCCATAATTGCTAATCTATTGGTACTACCACTTGTTCCTCTGGCGATGTTATTAACCTTTATCGCTGGTATGGGTGCTGTGCTCATACCAGCTTGGGCAATGGTTATTGGGTGGCCTGCGTCATGGTTACTTGGCTACATGATTACTGTCGCGGAGTATTTTTCTGGTCTTTCGTGGTCTGTCACGGCGATTCAATTGTCACCAGTTGGCGTGGTAGGTTGTTACGTTGTCCTAATTTTATGCTGTTTCGCGCTTGTGAAAGTCGCCAAATACGATCTAAGAAAAAGTAATTTGGTTGAATGAATTTACCAGCTGCCACCACCACCGCCACCAAAACCACCGCCTGATGATCCGCCGCTTGAACTGACCGAACTGTTACTGCTAACGGTACCTGCAAAACTACTACCAAGATCGGAGGCAAGTGCAACGGCCGAGAATGTTGCTAGGTTGCCCCTATACCAATCAGTTGCTTCAGTAAGATCAATACCCTCGAATTGTTTTGCCCATTCTTTTTCAACACCAAGCGCAATTGCGTAGGGGAGGAGCTTACTAAATCGTTCGGGTGTTTTTTCTGGTGCGTCGCTAAATTTTAGTCGATCTTTTTCAACCACGCTTAAATACAACTTAAATCCATCAACAAGGGCCCATACTTTAGCACCTGCTTCAGTAATAGTGCCACGCATAAGAAGGTTACCCTCCTTATCATAGTAGCCACGGTCAGTGAGCTCTGTTTTAAGAGCCACTTTAAATTTTGTGACCTGTGTAGCAACGGCTCCTTTATCGAGTTGGGACAAGAGAACTTGATTACTGCCAGTAAAGAAGGCGTTGAATAGCGGTTGTTCGATGGGGGCTAAGCCCTTTGATTCGTTGAGTCTCACTAGTTGATAATCCTTCGACCCAAAAATGCCTTTTTTGGGTATGTACGCAATCTTAATGTATCCACGTACAGCCCAATCAATCACGGTTGCCGTAATTTCGCGGTTGTCACTAACATCGTCTTGCAGTAAGCCAATATGTGCAGGCGAAAGACCTGTTGGCGGTTCGTACTGTGCAACAACGATTTGGCTTTTGCGACGACGGTGTGAACGAACTGCTCGCGCTATTGCGATAGTAATCAATCCGATCACTATAAGACCGACTAACACGCCGACGGCAATAGAAACGATCGCCGCAATAACGTCCTCTGTACGTGGTTTATTGGGTTCAAGATACTGTGTCACATATCCTTCTGGTAATTCTGCGTTAATAGTCACACCAGTATATGCAGGCACACGAAGCGCAATAAGGCTAGACTGTTGTGCACTTAAGTTATCCGCACCGTACCACTGAATTTTGTCGAGTGATGCGCCAGTATCAAGTGTTATTTTTGCTGAAATGTTGTTGATTGGCACTTGCCAACCTCCGCCAACAATATCAAGGTTGAGAAATGGTTTACCAGCCTTGTCGATAATAAGAGGGTACAATTCGTAACTAATTTTGTATGTGTGTTCTCCAGTGATTGTTTTATCTGGGTCGCCAATACGAATTCTTTTGTTGCCGCTTTCTGTAGTTAACTTTGTCTCGAGGTCCTTATTATCCTCATCCCATACCCCAATCAACTTAAAGTTGATGTAGTAAGCGGTATTGCCATCACGGTAATCAATAGGTACATCACGGTAAATACCATGCTGGTATGTAGAGCCAAAATCGTACACAATCGTCTCGGTAATACTCACTCTATTATCACGACTCACACGGATCTGACTGTCGTAGCGATTAATCTGCTCGAAGCCTGCCGCGCTTGCTGATAAGACATCTAGTGTCGAGACACCCAACAACAATCCGATAACGATAAGCAACTTCTTCATAAACATATCTTACCACGTCTCCAAACGATGAATTGCTGCTCACCCCAAAAAAGCTTAATTTTTCCTGAGCAAAGGATCATCCTTTGCTCAGGAAAAATTAAGCTTCTATCAATTGCTCACGGGCGAGAGTGTGAAGCCAGGCGGGACATCTGTTATAATGAAGTAAATACGATAACTACCTGGAGATTCGAGAATGTCTGGACACAGCAAGTGGTCAACAATTAAACGTGAAAAAGGGGCTAAAGACGCGAAGCGTGGTGCTGTCTTTACGCGCATTGGTAACTTAATAGCCATCGCCGCGCGTAGTGGTACCGATCCTTCTATGAACTCGGCTCTTGCTATGGCGATTGAAAAAGCAAAACAAGCAAATATGCCTGCTGCTAATATTCAGCGTGCTATCGATCGAGTTGCAGACAAGAACGCTGCCGTGCTCGAAGAAACAACCTACGAGGGCATGGGGCCAGGTGGTGTCGGTATTATCATCGAAACAGCAACCGACAATAAAAACCGTACATTCCCAGAAGTACGCTCAACACTGACAAAAAATGGTGGCCGCGTTGCCGATGCTGGTAGTGTGACATTTCAGTTTACTCGTAAGGGTGTTATTCGTGTTGAAACTAGTGGCGAAGATGCATTATTAACGATTCTTGATGCTGGGGCGGAGGACGCTGTCGAAGAAGATGGCGACATTGTTGTCTATACAGAACAAAAAGAACTTGCAAAGGTTCGTCAAGCAATTATTGATTCAGGACTTACGGTTAAAGAAGCTGATCTGCAGTACGTGCCCACTACTATGGTTCCTGTTGCTGAAACTGACTTGGCGCAACGTGTATTGAAACTACTCGACGCTCTTGATGAGCTTGACGATGTCGTAGCAGTACACACAAACGCCGATATAACAGCTGAAATATAGCATAAATTAAACTTGAATTTAGCTGAGAATTTGTATACTATTTTGATATGCGTAAGCGTTTTGTGGTGGCGATGCTTGCAATCTCTGCTGTCCTATCGGGACTGTATACTCAAAGCGCCTCTGCGACGAGCCCGAACGTAGTTATCAGTCAGGTGCAAGTTGGCCCAACAGGTTCGCTAAGCAATGAGTTTATAGAACTGTATAATAATGCCGATACTGAAGTCGATATAACAAATTGGTGTCTCTACTATGCGAGTGCAGGACAGCCGCAAACTCAGATGGGGAGTAAAGTTGCGTGCTTTACGACCGAGAATCCGAGTCTTCATTTATTTCTCCCGCCCTATAGTTTTTCGTTTGCAATATCGACAGCACTCGCAACGGCATCACCATCACTTGGAAGCGATATGAAGTTTTCTGCAACACTAGCGTCGGCTGGCGGACATCTTCGTTTAGCGGACACTACTGCAAATGTCATAGATAAGCTAGGTTGGGGGACGGCAGTTGCACCAGAAACGCTAGCCTCAATCGCTCCAACCAGCCCAAAAGTACTCCAGCGAAAACAAAGTGCCGTTGTCAATATATTGCAGGACACAGACAACAATAATATAGACATTGAGCTTGCTAATTCAAGAACTAGTTATATGTATGGCGCAGTATATGAAAAGCAAGATGTATGTAGCAATATTGCAGGTGTTCAAGAGAACCCACCGACTGGCAATAGTGTTGATGACCAAGGCAATTGCGTGGCTCCTCCTATTGACGTTTGTAGCAATATTGATGGCCTACAGGTCATTGTTCCAAATGGCTTTGCGCTTGATGAAAGTAACGCATGTCAACCAGATGTCTGTGCGAACATTGCAGGACTACAAACAACGCTTCCATCGGGGAAAGAGCTCGACGACAGCGCCAATTGTGTCGAGCAAGATTACTGTGATAACATAGCGGGCCTGCAAACATCAGTGCCCGCTATGTACCGCACGACAGCACCTGATATTTGCTTATTAGATGTACCACCTATTTTTGTGAGTGAATTGTTTGCAAATGCAGTAGGTAGCGATGAAGGGAATGAGTTTATTGAAATATATAACCCGAACTCCAGCATGGTTGATCTATCATTATATGTATTAAAAGTTGGGACGGATGCACCGAAAACGTATAGTTTTCCATCGGGCACAACAATTGATCCAGGTGGATTTATAACTTTTTATGGTGATGATATACCATTTACACTCACTAATACCACTGGGCAAGTAAGTATCTCGACAACGGATGGACAGATGGTTGATCAATCAGCGTCGTACGTAAACGCAGACGAAGCAGTAGCGTGGGCCTTGATTAACGGTATGTGGCAGTATACGAATCAACCAACGCCAAATGCTCATAATGTACCGTCGATCACGGTGGTGGATGATACGGATGAAATAGTAACGGGATTAAAGCCGTGTGCAACGAATCAATATCGTCATCCTGAAACAAACCGCTGTCGGCTGCTTGCTACTGTAGGCTCAACTTTAATTGCATGCAAAGACGGTCAATATCGGAGTGAAATAACTAATCGATGTCGTAGTATTGCGGCAGATGTCGATGGGCTGACCCCCTGTAAAGAAAATCAAGAGCGCAACCCAGACACGAATCGATGTAGGCTGATTGCAAGTAGTGACACAACGTTGACTCCGTGCAAAGAGGGACAAGAGAGAAATACTGAGACCAACCGTTGCCGTAATGTGACAACTGCTATACCAGGTGCAGCATTTGCTGTTCAGCCTGTTGTTGATACTGGCGGTGGCATTGTGAGTTGGTGGGCTATTGGTGGAGTGAGTCTGGTCGCGCTTGGATATGCTGTTTGGGAATGGCGAGAAGAAATTTTACACAGTATTCGCAAAGTAGCGACATTCTTTCATTCACATAAATAAACTATACTAAAGCTATGAGAATAATTGGTATTGATCCTGGTACTGGCATTATGGGGTTTGGTGTTATTGATGTGACGAAGGATACAATGAAGCTTGTGGATGCAGGTGTTATCACGACACCCGCTCACACTGCGCATGCCGAGCGACTTGAGGATATCTTTGACAGCCTTACTGACATTATTGCCGAGACAAAACCAGAGCAGATGTCAATTGAGAAACTATTTTTCTCGCAAAATATCACAACAGCAATGACTGTGGCAGAAGCCCGCGGCGTCGCACTCCTGGTTGGTAAAAAAGCAAAACTTCCTATTAGTGAATATACGCCTCAACAAATTAAACAAACGCTTACGGGGTATGGTAAAGCCGATAAAAAACAAGTTCAAGAAATGGTACGTTTGCAGTTAGGTTTATCTGAAGTGCCAAAACCTGACGACTGTGCTGATGCGCTTGCGGCTGCAATTACGCATTCGTTAATGAGTCGCGTATAATAACAGTATGATTGCACACGTATCAGGAGTAGTGGCTGAAAAATTTGGTAGTGCTGTTATCGTTGACGTTAGTGGGGTTGGTTACGAAGTACAAGTTGCGAGTGGTGATTTTGATAAGGCGTTATTGGGTGAAGACATTAAGTTTCATACATACCATCACATTCGTGAACAGTCGCAAGAACTATTTGGCTTTTCGAGTCTTGCTGCGAAGAAATTATTTGAATTACTCATTACTGTTCAGGGTGTCGGTCCTAAAGCTGCATTGGCTATTCTGTCGCTAGGTGAGAGCGAGCAAGTGCGTAATGCAATTGCAAATGGTGACAGCGCCTATATAACACAAGCGAGCGGGATAGGTAAGCGAATCGCAGAAAGGGTTGTTGTGGATCTGTCCGATAAGGTTGGCCTTGCAATTCAACTGACGAGAAAAATCGGTTCGTCCAGCATTGGTGTAAGTGATGAAGCACTCGAGGCGCTGATCGCACTCGGCTATACACTGGCGGATGCAACCAAAGCGCTCGAGAATATCCCAACCAATATCCCAACGGCTGAGCGCGTTACGCAGGCATTGAAGGGATAGAAGATGGTAACAATCCCAACTAAGAAACTGGCAAATGGATTTGAGCTTCCTGTCTATGGACTTGGTTTGTGGGAAATGGGTGGCAGATGGGAAAGTGAAACTTCACAAGATGAAGCAAATATTAGTGCAATACGTGCTGCGCTTGATGCAGGGATTACTCATATTGATACCGCTGAAGGCTACGGCGCAGGACATGCCGAGGAGCTATTGGCAAAAGCAATCGATGGCTATGATCGCAGTCGCCTCATCATCGCTAGCAAAGTATCTAGCCACAACCAAGCATACGGTGATTTGCTTCGTTCATGTGAGGCAAGTCTGAAACGTCTTCGTACGGATTATTTAGATTTATATATGCTTCACCGTTTTCCAGAACCTGGCATTGATATCGTCGATACAATGAAGGCAATGGATGAACTAGTCAGGCAGGGAATGGTTAAAAACATTGGACTCAGTAACGTGACGCAGCGACGTTTCAATACTGCTCAAGAACTGACAAAGAATAAAATTGTTTGCAATCAAATTCATTACAATGTGCAGTACCGCGAGACAGAAGAACGCGGACTTTTGAAGTACGCGCAAACAAACGATGTGATGTTGGTAGCATGGCGTCCATTACAAAAAGGTACTTTGCTGAGTGCTCCGCTGTTGGGTGAGCTTGCGAAAAAGTATAACAAAACGCCATCACAAATTGCCATTAACTGGCTTATTTCGCAGAAGAATGTCGTTACAATCGCCAAGACAAGCACTGTTGAGCATCTCATGGAAAATCTTGGTGCAGTGGATTGGACGATGAAGAATGATGACATTGAACGAATTCGGGCAGAATTTCCTGATCAGAAAACTGTGTCTGACGCTGTACCTCTTGACTATGCATCAGATACACAGCCTAATTACTAGACCTAAGGTATACTAGTAGTAATGGCAATCGAACGAATTATTGATACAAGTTTGCACGATGATGGCGCTGATGAAGAAATCATCGAAGTAACGCTGCGCCCTAAGGATTTTGCTCAGTATGTCGGACAAGATAGGCTGAAGAAGAATTTAAAACTTGCAATTGCAGCTGCAAAAAAACGAGGCGATCCTATCGACCATATTTTACTTTATGGTCCTCCAGGATTAGGAAAAACGACAATGGCGAATGTAATTGCAAACGAAATGGGCAAAAATATTCGTGTTACGGCAGGTCCCGCGATTGAGCGTGCAGGAGACCTCGCGAGTATCTTGACAAATCTTGGCGATGGCGACATTCTCTTCATCGACGAAATTCATCGCCTAGGACGTACAGTTGAAGAAGTCTTGTATAGCGCAATGGAGGACTTCAAGTTAGACATTATGATTGGTAAGGGTCCTGCTGCGCGCAGTGTGCGATTAGATTTACCGCGCTTTACAGTAATTGGTGCGACCACTCGCACAGGTGCATTGTCTGCGCCGCTCCGTGATCGATTTGGGTTGATTCACCGACTAGAGTTTTACACGCCAGACGAAATTGCGCAGATTATTAGTCGGGCAGCAGGCATCTTGGAGACTGCTATTGATGATGAGGCGGCGCAGATGTTATCTACACGCGCAAGGCTGACGCCGCGTATCGCTAATAGATTATTAAAACGTGTGCGTGACTACGCCGATGTGAATGGCGATGGAATTATTGACAAGGCTATTACGACTTCTGCACTTGCGTTACTGGAAGTTGACGAACTAGGGCTAGACCCAGGTGACCGTAACCTTTTACTCAGTATTATTGATAATTATGGTAGCAGTCCAGTTGGTCTTAATACAATAGCTGCGCTTACGGGCGACGAAGCAACGACTATTGAAGACTTTTACGAACCGTACTTGATGCAAATTGGCTTTATTGAGCGCACTCCGCGCGGGCGACGTGTGACAATCAAGGGTCATCAGCACGTAGGAAGAGTCAGTGATGATAAACAGCAGAAATTGGTATAATCAAAGTATATGAATCCTGACGATACGCCAGCAGTCGAAGATTACGAGCAACCAGTTGCGTATGATGCCGACGGTCGTCCTCTCTATGCGCATCCTCCAGAGAATATTCCACGTGGGGCAAAGGTCGTCACACAGGCAGTTCACATGAGTCGTCCTGTAGAAATGGGTAAACCCTTCATTAGCGATGCAACAAAAGTAAAACACGATCATTCGAGAAAACTGTATCCAACGCTCAATTTAAGCGCAGGTGAATATGTTATCGTGTCAGTTCGTCGTCACCCCATTGGTCTCCTTGCCCCACTAGGACTAGGCGTTCTTTTAGTTGCCATCGCTTTTTCCGTCTTGTTTAATTATGATCTTATAGCGGAACGTCTCCAATTGACAGGTGCGACGGCTAGTCCATCTATCATGGTGTTACCTATTCTTCTATTCGTCGTCTTAGTCTGTCTTTTCACGTATATTGCCTACTATATCTACACTAATAATAGGCTCTATATGACGAACGAATGCGTTATCGAGTTTAAACAAGCAGGCATGTTTACCCATAGTGAACACTCAATTAGTCTCGGTAGTATTGAGGATGCGAGTTATACGCAAACTAGTTTTGTGCAGCAACTCGTTGGCTACGGGTCAATTAGGTTAAGCACGGTGGGTGACGAAACAACGTATACATTCACGTACGTCGGCCAACCAAAAGACCTAATCGATAGACTCAATAGTGCCGTTGAGGCATTCAAAAACGGTCGTCCTGTCGACTAATTTTTACTTTGTTTGATAAAATCGGCTTCGTTTTGTAGTGTTGTGCGTAGTGTGTAATTCTTACATTTGGCATCAACACAATTGACTGGTTCGTAGCGATAGGTACTTTTTGCTTCACCAATCTTGACACCGTCTGGGTCTTTAAATAATGCAGGATCAACAGAGGGAAGGTTAGTTTCATCGATAGTCTGAGGATAGAACCCATTTGCCCTAAAGAAAACCTCTTCCAGACTGTAATACATTGCGTTGATGGCAGTTTTTCGTTGACCATCGCGTGCTGCAACTTCAACATTATTCTTTTGGATAAAGAATAAAACACTCGCAGCGCCTAAGACTGTGATGATGACAATGAGTTCAATAACTGTAAATCCACGAGAATGCTTATTCATTGTTTCTTATTATAGCAAATTGTCGGTTAGCAAAGTATACTAATAGGTAGATAAAGAGAGGGAAATTATGGCAGCAAAAAAAGCATCGAAAGATCCGCTATCCGAGAAACCAACGGCCAGTGAGGGCAAATTAAAAGCATTGGGACTAGCCCAAGAACAAATAAACAAACAATTTGGTGACGGTGCGATCCGCCGATTGGGTGATACCAAGACAGTCGATGTCGAACTGGTCAGTAGTGGCGCGTTGTCACTTGACCTTGCGCTAGGCGGTGGTTATCCAAAAGGCCGAATCCTAGAAATTTATGGACCTGAATCTTCAGGTAAGACGACACTAACGCTTCACGCAATCGCCGAAGTACAAAAACTAGGCGGTACTGCAGCCTTCATTGACGCTGAGCATGCACTTGATCCAGCCTATGCCCGTCGCCTCGGTGTTGATACTGACAATTTGCTCGTGTCGCAACCTGATAACGGCGAACAAGCACTAGAAATTGCCGAAACATTGGTTCGTTCAAACGCGGTAGATCTTGTTGTAGTTGACTCCGTGGCAGCTCTTGTTCCTCAGGCAGAAATCGATGGTGATATGGGTGATAGTCATATGGGTCTTCAGGCTCGACTGATGAGTCAAGCACTTCGAAAACTAACCGGTATTATTAGCAAAAGCCACACTACAGTTATTTTCATCAACCAAATCCGTATGAAGATTGGCGTTATGTTTGGTAATCCTGAAACCACAACAGGTGGAAATGCGTTGAAGTTCTATGCGTCAGTACGTCTTGACATTCGTCGCACTGGACAGATTAAATCAGGTGAAGATATTATTGGCAACCGAACAAAGGTGAAGGTTGTGAAGAATAAGATCGCACCTCCTTTCCGCGTGGCAGAATTTGATATCATGTACAACGAAGGCATCAGCAAAACTGGCGATGTGTTGGATCTAGCGGTTCTTCACAATATCGTTGAAAAATCTGGCGCCTGGTTCGCCTATAACGATGCGAAAATCGGTCAAGGTCGCGAAGCTAGCAAGGAATACTTAAAAGAAAATCCAAAAGTAGCAGCTGAAATCGAAGCCAAAGTTCGTAAGAAAGTTGCTGAAGAAGCCGCGTAATTATGAAACGAGCTGTTGTATTACATGGCACCAACAGCCATCCCTCACATAATTGGCAGCCATGGATCAAAAAAGAGCTTGAAGCGGCAGGTTATGAGGTATGGGCGCCTGTGTTGCCGGATAATGATGCACCGAATCGTCAGACGTATGATGATTTTCTGAAAAATTCGGGATGGGACTTCACTGACAATCTTTTAGTTGGGCACTCTTCGGGTGCAACAACAGTTTTAAACCTATTATCAACAGATTGGTTACCGCATACTAAAACTGCTGTACTTGTGGGCGCATTTCTAAATGAAAAATTACTTAAGACTATAAATGAGGACTGGTATAATGAGGAGGTTTTTAAGAACCTCTTTCCAGTTGAAGGGTTTGACATTAATAAAATAAAACAAAAGGTTGATAATCTCTATTTTATTCACGGTGACAAAGATCCTCTTTGTGATTTTGATGATGCGCGTGAACTATGTGAAGAATTAGGTGGAACTTTCGTTGCTGTAGCAGGTGAAGGACACTTTTCAAGCCCGACGACCACTCTTCCAGAGATAATTAGTACACTTCAAGAACACGGCAACTTATAATTTGATCTATTCTGAATCAGCTTCGGCTTGTTTCTTCCAAGCAAACCACCAGAGCAAACCGAAAATAACAGACACTGCAATAGCAAGGGTGAAACCTGCATAAATCGTAAAGCTTGTAATGCCTTCAACAAGTGAAGAGCTCAGCTTTTGATCGGATGACTTAGCGGCCTCGGCGAGTGCTTTCTTAGTAAAATCTTTTATAATGGGTGAAACAGCAAACAATGATATAGCAGAACTGACAATAGAAACAGCGTATGTTCCCAACTTTAGCCAAATTCCTAACGGTCGTTTAAGCCAGAGTAATACTAAAGCCCAAATTGCAACTGGAAGAATGACTAAAACGTTAAAGAGACTCAAAGAAGCGTAAAGTGGTGATAGTTCGAATTGTCGAATAACCTCAGGAATACCGAATAGTCCGAAGATTCCAAACGAAGTACCAACGGTACTGAGAATGAGAAGTGTCAAATAGAATCCTATGTAACGGGACGTATTAAGTGGTTTGTTTTCGGGGGCTTGCTTCTTGGGGTGTGTAGTTTGGGTCTTAGGCATAGCTCAATTATACTGGAAATATGAAGATTACGGCTATTTCTGTTCAAGTGCGCGACAAGAGCCGTGTGAATGTATCTGTTGATGGGAAATACCGATTTAGCTTAGACGTATTTCAGATGAGTGACTTAGGTATTAGGGTGGGGAAGGAGTATACCGAAGGGGAGCTACATAACCTTGAAACCGAGAGCCAGTTTGGTAAGGTATATGCGCGAGCCCTTGAGTACTGCTTAATGCGACCGCACAGTGCAAGGGAAATGCGAGACTATTTATATCGTAAAACTCGCTCGTCTCGTACTAAGACAGGAGATATAAAAGAGGGTGTGAGTCCAGAAGTGACGACACGAGTATTTGACCGCCTTGTCGAAAAGGGATATATAAATGACCAAAACTTTGCAAGATACTGGGTAGAAAATAGGTCGTTGAAAAAAGGCGCAAGCCAGCGGAAGTTAACATCTGAGCTGCGCGCTAAAGGTGTTGAACAGTCAATTATCCATGAGCTACTGAGTAATTCTGAGCGTAATGATAGGGATGAGTTGGCAAAAGTAATCGAGAAGAAACGGTCGAAGTACCCTGATAATCAAAAGCTGATGGCGTACCTGTCTCGGCTAGGCTTCTCGTATGACGACATTAAACAAAGTCTTGAAGCAACGGATTAATTGTTGCAAGGCCAGGCTTTGCAAACCTATAAATCGCTATTTTCAGGTTGCGGAGAAGAATTTCTAAAGGGGTTAACATAGTTCCGTCGTTCTGCCTTCATGACTGGCTCGAGTTTTTTAGCAGTAGTGCGCACGACTATATGATGGTCGTTAATTTCGACAATTTGCGAACGATGAACGAGTAGCCCTGTATCTGTCAGCGCCTGGAGGATGCCACGTTTAATATTTAATTGCTGAATGACAAAACTACTTGACTCAACACTATAATCTTCTACTTTACCAAGTTTATGTTTGCTTTCATCGATAACCGTCATTCCAATAAGGCTGAAACTAATTTTATGCAGTTCTTCAATTTTGACGACGTCATGTAATCCAATAAATTCATCACTGCTATCAACGATCATGCCAATCGAACTGAGCTCACGTATATCGTTAGTGAGTAGCAGTGAGGGGTTTTCACTAAGGAGTGGGCCCTCAAGGACGTATGCAACAATCTTCAGATTTGTCGGATCGATAACCGGGTTAGCTAGTACAGCCAGACGAGCGCCTGTCTGTAAGCCTAATACAGGTGTTTTGACTAGTTGTGATCCAAGGATTAACATATCTTTAGTATAAGCGTTTTAGGGTGAAGAGCCAAATGCGCGTTATTCAGCGAATGGATTGACACGGCCCTCAGGTAGCAGTGTATCGCCTGTTATTTCTGAGCTGGTGTGAAGTTGCTTCACGCGATCGATTGTTGCTTGATCGAAACTTGTCGGGTCACTATCTGCGTTATACCCACTTGTATTGGACGCTTCTTGTAATGCAGAATTGAGTAGCAGTACAGCAACCGCTAGTCCGCTCGTTAGTACCACAATAAATATCGTCAGATTATACTTTTGAAATCCTGTGACGATTGAACGGAAGACGGAACCAACACTCTTATTTTTCATATATTACCTTGTATACACCGCTACGGTTAATTGATCAATTTTAACTGAGGTAGGGTCATTTGTTGTTCTTCCGAGATTCACGCTAGTAATTTGCATTTTCGGTAAGTTACCCTCAATAGCCATCATAAACTTTAATAAATTCGAGTAGGCAACAGGACTAGTAAGTGTTACCGTGACTTGCGTAAGTGGCACGGTCGATCCCGCTGAAGTTGCCGCTGCAGCAGGAAAGGCGTAGTTGGAGATAGTTATACCAGCTGCCGTGGCGTATGTGGTAA
Source organism: uncultured bacterium (assembly GCA_947084875.1). Classification (GTDB taxonomy): domain Bacteria; phylum Patescibacteriota; class Saccharimonadia; order Saccharimonadales; family Saccharimonadaceae; genus UBA1547. Next base: position 246,940 of record CAMTUF010000001.1, on the reverse strand, counting down.
GGTCTTCGACTGCTTGAGTCTGATACGAGCTTGCCGATGTCATTATTGTATTTGTTTTGCTAATGATATCTTGGCGCGTTGATAACTCTTGCTGTAACTTATTAAGTGATTGAATCGTACTGTCACTACTATTTGAGTCGGCGACGGCACGGCTCACCTCAGCTGCTTGAGCGCGTAGCCAATCTTGAGCAAAGTAAAAACCGACACTTGCAAGTCCGATAATGAGCACGATTGAGGTACCCAATATTGCTTTTAGCGTTGTGGCGTTCATAGAAGATTTTTTCATCGTGTTGCGCTCTTATTTATAGTAACGTTGAGCGTCGCGCTAACGGGATAGCTTGCCTTATCACCACCACCGCTCGACAGCGATTGGAAACTAACATTCGTAAATAGTTGAGATGCTTGAAAGTTATCCTTCAACTTTAGGGCATCCGCAGTCGTTTTTGCGACAAATTGTAAAGTGATAGGGGTACCAATTGTATTTGGACTCAGATTTATACCTTCAAGTACAACACCGCTTGGCATTAACGCAGCGATGCCTGTGATGATTTTTGTATAGACGACTTCTTGGTCAAGGATGGTTTTGGCAGTGCTCAGTCCTGCACGTAGTGCTGCGCCTTGTGCTTGCACTGAAGTATAGGCACTACTCTTGGTTTTATTAACGCTAATAAGTCGCTCTGCATCCGTCTTGCTGGTCGATAACACGAAATATACACCTGTACAGATCAGTGCCAAAAATGCAACGCCGAGCCACAATATAACAATGTAATGGAGTAAGGTGACATTTGAGCGAGCGGCGCGTATATCTTTTTTAGCCGTCTCAGGGAGAAGATTGATCATTTCCATATACTCCCAGGATTAACGCTAGCGAGTCCAGCAACGGTAATATATCGTGACCTAAATTGCTTCGCAGGTTCAGGAAGTTTTCCGAAATCGAGTTTTTGCCATGGGCTTGCTACACGAGCGGGCATCACAAGAGAGTTGGTAAAGTACTCGCCGATACCTGGCAGACTGCTGCCTCCTCCGACTACAAGTAGTTGCTCTAGCTTACGATCATCACTGATGCGCTCGTTGTAATAACGAATAACCTTGCGTGTTTCAACGACAATACGCTCGAGACTTGGCTCAAGGGCGCCTTTGATTTTTTCTTGACGTGGACCTGCATTCAAACCGTTGAGTACCTTGAGTTGATGGGCATTCTCAAGCGTCACACCTAGCTTTTTTGCGATATCGAGCGTGAAGGTATTGCCACCAATAGCTAAGCCGCCTGTGACTCGGATAGAACCATTGTCGAGCACAGCAATATCGGTACTTGCTGGACCAATATCCACAATAACAGTTGGCAAGTGGCCGTCCTCTGTGGCGGTCAGCAGTCTTCCAACAGCATTCATTCCAGGTTCAACCAAAACGACCTGAAGACCAGCTCCTTCAACTGCACTGACACAGTTGTCGACAATAACACGTGACATCGCGCTCATAAGAACTGTGATGTTTTGCTTATCCCGTTCGATAACCTCATAGTCAATATAGAGTGTCGCGGCCGGGATAGGGATATACTGATCTACTTCGATTTCTACTGCATCTTTGAGAGTCTTTTCGGCACTGACGGGCAATAAGAAGGTGCGAGAAAAGCTACGTGCTGTCGGGACACCAAGTACGACATGATTGCTGGTTAGTGAGCCTACTAGTTTTTCCTTAATAAGCGCCTTAATATTATCAGCAAGGTACGTACTGTTGCCCTCTAGGGCTTCTTTGACTTTGACAGGCTCAAGGTCAATTGATCCATATCCTAAAACAGCCCACTTTTTCGTGTCGACAGCCATGACTTTTACACCAGTACTGCTGATGTCAACTCCGATAATCGGTTTGTCTTTATAGAATAATCTTGCCATTAATGCCCACTCTTTATACTAAGGCTTATTATAGCATGAGCGGATTCGTTCGCGCCAAGGTTATTTGATGTTTTGAGCAAGTCCAGCGATTGGTGCCATAACACTTGCTGCGATCAGGCCGACCATGCCACCCATGATCACAATCATGGCAGGTTCGATGATCGAACTAAGGCCTTCAATTGCAACATCAACCTCTTCTTCGTAAAAGTCAGCAACCTTCACAAGCACTGTGTCAGTCTGTCCTGTCTCTTCACCTACGGAAAGCATCTGCGAAACAATAGGAGGGAAGAGGGGGTTTTCGCTAATCACGACGGAGAGCGGTTTACCATTTTTGACTTGGACGGCAGCATCATTGAGAGCCTGCTCGTACACGACATTTCCTACTGATCGGGCTGTAACGTGCAAGCATTCAAGCACCGCAACGCCTGCTCCCATGAGGGCGGAGAAGGTGCGCGCAAAGTGAGCCAGAGCAACCTTTTTGACAATTGTTCGTAGGCCAGGAATACGCAGTATGATGCGATGAAACTTTGCCTTACCCGCAGGAGTTTTGACATAGCGTAGAAGGAAGTAGACGCCACCACCGAGTGCAGGGAAAATAAGATACCAAAATCCTGTAATAATGTTACTGACGCCCAACATGAACAACGTAATACCAGGTAGTTTTGCGTCTGGTCCGCCGAGGTCAGTAATAATCTTGCCGATTTGCGGTATGACGAATAGCATCAGGCCGAAGAAGGCTAGGATAGTAATGACAATAAGAACACTTGGATAGGCCATCGCACTACGCACTTTTTTGCGAATAGTCGCATTTTTTTCTTGTTGCGCGGCCAAACGCTTAAGAATCTCATCCAAAATACCTGCAGCTTCACCAGCCCGTACCATGTTGACGTATACGTCGTTAAAAGCTGTCGGGTGCTTGGCAAGTGCGTCGCCTAGCCCAGACCCACCTTCGACGTCTTTAATAACACTTTCGAGAATGGTTTTTAGTGCAGGACTTTCAGAGTGGGTAGCAAGGGAACCCAGAGCCCTGACCAGAGGCACACCCGCACCTACCATGGCACTGAGTTGTCGAGTCATCATCACGAGGTGATCGGCTTTTACTTTGTTGGAGTTCAGTAAACGATCAAGTGAAAAATTTCCACCGAGTGCTTTTGCTTCACGAATACTAATAGGCCGAAGACCCTGTTTCGTGAGCGCAGCAATGACATTTGCTCGGTCAAGTTGTTCAGTGATGCCATTAATTGGCTTATGATCGGCATCGGTGGCAATATAGGCAAATTTTGGCATGGCTATTCTTTACTCACTCGGAGTACCTCTTCGACGGTTGTTTCTCCTCGAAGCGCCTTTATCAGGCCATCGTTTTGCATGGTCATCATACCATCAGCAACAGCCTGGGTGGCTAATTGGTTACTCGTTGCATGACTCATGATGAGCTTCTGGATAGGTAGTGTATTTGCAAGTGCTTCGTAAATACCGATACGACCTTTATATCCGTTGTGCGCATCGTTGTCATTATCGTCAGGGTTTGGTCGCCATAGTGTATTAATGCCGTGCTCATCCGTGCTCAGTGGCGTATCCCCACCTATACCCTCAGCAGCAGCAATTTTTTCAAGCTCGTGGATGTAACGAAAATCTTGTCCTGGAGGGAGGTTGAACATACGAATAATGGCCTGTTTTTCTTCTTCTGTCGGCGTGTAACTTTGTCGCGTGGCTCTGTTGATTCGTCGAACAAGTCGTTGCCCGACGACTGCCTTTACAGTACTTGCGATCAAGAATGGCTCGATACCCATGTCAAGCAGACGTGGCAAACAGGTTGCAGCATCGTTAGTGTGGAGCGTGCTAAACACAAGGTGTCCTGTGAGTGCGGCTTGCACGCCAAGGTTGGCGGTTTCACTGTCACGAATCTCACCAATCATAATAATGTTAGGATCTTGACGTAGGAGCGCACGAAGGCCATTAGCGAATGTCATACCTGCTTTTGTATTTGTCTGCGTTTGGTTAACGCCAAGAATTTTGTATTCGACAGGGTCTTCAATGGTTGCGATGTTGACATCTGGAGTGTTCAAAATCGATAAGATACTAAATAAGCTTGTCGACTTACCACTTCCTGTTGGCCCAGTTACAAGCACCATACCGTTGGGTTCTGTAAGAGCAAGTTTGATGACTTTCAGTGCAACACCCCAATACCCGAGTGATTCAAGGCTCACTGCTTGGTCTGATTCGTCCAAAATACGCATGGCAATCTTTTCGCCATCGCTCACAGGCATTGAGCTAACACGTAGGGCATATTGTTTACCACCGACTTTAATCTTGAAACGGCCATCTTGGGGGACGCGACGTTCGTCGATCTTTAGGTTAGCCAAGATTTTGATACGGCTCACAAGAGCACCAATAACGTTATAAGGGAGTCTGTTTACTTCCTTTAGAACACCATCAATACGGTAACGAATTTGGACGAAACCTTCACGGGGTTCGATATGGATGTCGCTTGCGTGAGAGCGAATTGCATACTCCAGTAGCAGGTTAACAGTTTGGGCGATCGGGGAGTCTTCGGCGACGTCTTGTTCGCTGACTGCCTGTACTTCCGCTTCATCTTCACGTTGTACATCGATAACTTCATTTAACTCTTGGTTAACGTCACCACGGTAGTTTTCCAAGGCTGCCAAAATATTCGATCGAGGTGCGATAAAGATTTGGGTATTTTCACCAATTTCTTTTTGGATAAAGTTAACGGCCTGGACATCGTCGGGATCTTCCATAGCCAATTGCTGCATGCCGTCTTCGCCGATTTTGAAGAGCACCGCGTTGTATTGTCGAGCCACACGTTCTGGGATTTTGTTGAGGATGTCAGATGGAATATCGTGAGGATCAAGTTCGATGAAAGGAATTTGTGCATAGTCAGCAAAAGCCTGCGTCAATGTCTTTTCATTTGCGATTTCCTTTTCAAGAACAAGTTCTTGCATAGGGCGCCTTGAACGAGTCGCTTCTTCTTTCAAAGCGGCAATTTGCTCTGCAGTAGCCACACCACTGCGCGCGAGCAATTTTTCGATGATTGCATCAGAAATACGCATACTGCTTACGCTCCATTGTACGACCCTAGAGCAAAAAGCGCCAGATGCAGTGCTATAATTAAAAAGATGATTATAGAGGTAAATGACGCATTTGAAATGAATGCATTTGGTAAACGGCTAGCCGACGTACTCCATGGCGGAGAAGTCATCGAGCTAGTAGGAGATGTGGGCGCAGGAAAAACGACACTGACACGTGGCATCGCTGAGGGTCTGGGCGTAAACGATGAGGTACAAAGCCCGAGTTTTACGATTAGCCGATCGTACCCCGTTCGCGATAGCCTGACGCTTGCACACTACGATTTTTACCGACTAAACGACCCAGGGATCATGAAAGATGAATTGAGTGAAGTTATTAGAGACCCGAAGGCGATCACCGTTATAGAGTGGGGAAATATCGTGAGTGGTATTTTGCCTGATGATCGATTAACCCTGAGTATTATCCCTCCAACTGAAACGACTCGGCGTGTGACTGTGGAAGCTCACGGCCCCATGAGCAAACGTATTGAGGAGTCGCTATGATACTTCTTTTGGACACATCAACACCACTTTGCCGACTAGTGCTCGTTGACGGTGGTGATCGTTTTGAACACGAATGGCAAGCAGATCGCACCCTAGCCCATGGACTGTTGTCGTATATTGATACAGCTCTACGGTCGCACGATAAAACATGGAGTGATCTTTCGGGGATTGGCGTATTTGAGGGGCCAGGTAGTTTTACGGGTCTTCGGATCGGTTTGACAGTAATGAACACACTTGCTGAGAGCCAATCTATTCCTATTGTTGGCGGTCGCGGGGAAGCATGGCACAGTAATATTCTCGACGGCTTGAAATCAGGTAAAAATGACCACATCGTTATGCCTTTTTATGGGAGCGAAGCACATATTACGAGCCCACGTAAATAACTTGCATGACGTTCACAAAAAGAGCTACAATAAACATAGTCCAACGCATTGTGCGCGATAGACTACTTGTATAAATTTTGAAATAGTCGATCTGATTTGTGATAAAGACTCTGCCAAGATGAACACTTGGCCGAATCAGTCGAGGAAGGAACTACTATGATAGAGGGTATTATTGCCGCAGTAATTGGGGCATTTGTTGGCGTCGGTGGGACGGTTGTTTATGAAAAACGACGAAGTCTTGGTGGTAAACATAAAGCAGAAAAGGCAATCGCCGATGCCAAGACAAAGTCCAGCGACATTGTTTTAAAAGCAAAGGACGAAGCCTTGCAACTCCTTAACGATGCAAAAAAAGAAGAAGCAGACCGTCGTAAAGAATGGCAGCGAACAGAGACGCGTTTAGCTGAGAGAGAAGCTAACTTAGATCGTAAACTTGATGATCTTGATAAGCGTTCTGAGGGTCTTCGAGCCCAAGAAGATGAAGTCGAAGGACTAAAGAATGAAATTCGTGACATTCGAGTACGCCAGCAAGAAAAGTTGGAAAAAATTGCAGGTCTAAAGAAAACTGACGCAGCAGAAAAACTCATGCAAATGACCGAAAAGGATATCAAACAAGACCTCTTAGGCTTGGTCAACAAGCTCCAAAATGACGCCAAAGAAGACGCCGAAGAAAAGGCGCAGATGATTTTGGTAACAGCTATGGAGCGTATGTCCTCTGAGGTCACGGCAGAGCGGACAGTCACAGCGGTCAAATTAACCGATGACGAAATGAAGGGACGTTTGATTGGCAAGGAAGGTCGTAATATCCAAGCCTTGCAACGTGCAACAGGTGTCGATATTTTGGTTGATGATACACCAGGCATGGTGATTTTGAGTAGCTTTGACCCGATCCGTCGCCAGATCGCACGTCTGACCGTAGAGCAACTGATGAAGGATGGACGTATTCATCCAGGTCGTATTGAAGAAGTCGCTGCAAAGGCAGAGAAAGAAATCGATAAAGAAATTAGTCGAGCAGGTGAAGATGCTGCACGCGAAGTTGGTGTGGTTGGTATTCCGAAAGAAATGTTACGTTTACTTGGTGAATTGAAGTTCCGAACGAGTTACGGGCAAAATGTGTTAATGCACAGTACAGAAATGGCGCACTTGGCTGGTCTGATTGCTGAAGAAATCGGTGCAGATGTTCGCGTCACAAAGATTGCGACTTTACTTCATGACGTCGGCAAAGCTGTCACACATAAGATAGAAGGAAAACATCACCACATTGGTGCCGAACTTGCCCGCAAGTATGGCATGAGTGAAGACATTGCGCATGCTATCGAAGCACATCACGATGACGTAGAAGCAACAACTCCAGAAGCACTCGTAGTTCGTATTTGTGACGCGCTATCAGCAGCACGTCCAGGCGCGCGAAATATTAGTGCCGAGAATTTCGTCGAACGAATGCGTGATCTTGAAAATATTGCGCTAAGCTTTAAGGGTATCGACAAGGCGTATGCGATTAGCGCGGGTCGTGAAGTGCGTATTATCGTTAGTCCCCAAGCAATTGATGACCTTTCGGCAATCAAATTGGCGCGCGATATTGCAGTGAAAATTGAAAGTACTATGCAATATCCTGGAACCATTAAGGTGAATGTGATTCGTGAAACGCGAGCAATTGAGTTTGCTAAGTAGAGACAGTAGTGGTACTTGTTAAGTGGGACATATGATTCATAAGACACTTATGATACTATTCTAGTAATGGTTAAAAAGCAGAGTATTGCACGTAGAAACCAAATGAAGTTTGTTGTTTTAACAATGTTCATCTTCTTTCTTGAGTTTATAGCAACACTTGTTTTTATGGCACAAAACGAATTCTTGCGATACGCCTCTGATGGTCTACTAGTTATGACTATTGCGACGACACTGTTGCCTGTCTTCTTGTTTGTAATCGCCTTTGTATGTATGCGTAAGTCAACTCTTTTGAGACGAGTGACTCAAGCGATTGTGTGGGCTTTTGCGGGTATGCTCATTAATACGATTGCGATCATTGGATGGTTTATAACAGATTCCGTTAACTATGGCACTGACATACTTCAGTTGCTATACGGTCCTGGCATAACAACATTGCTTGTATATGTCATTGGCCTCGTCATCTACCGTCGTCAAACACCAAAAACGAGCAAACTATTAATTCCAGGTTGGTTTGAGAAAGCGTTTATTTTATTCGGGTTTGTCCTTGTAACACTACTTAGCTTTATCTTTATAAGAGATGTGTATACCTATGGACTAGCTCCATATCCATACTTGTTATATACAATTCTGCCTCTCGTTTTGATGTTCTTGCTACCGATAATTGGATTTGTGAGCCTAAGGATAGTCAAGAACAAAGTGTCACGGCTTTATATGGCTATCTTTGGAGTAAGCTTTGCATTATACGTTGGGACTGGTTTGTCAAATTTTGCCAATGCTGCGCAATCTACAGGTTGGATACAGGACTTGCTTATGATGGGTGCGTACGTTGTTGCAACGATTGTATATATCATACTTCTTGTCAGAATTAGGAACCGAGTAAAGGCTAACGAAAAACTATAAAGGATATAGGGGCGGGTTCTTAAAAGAAATTAATGCAAAGATGACACCCACGTCGTAGTGCGCAGTTCTATCGATCAGACCGCCCGTCAATTGCCCAATAGAGCCGCCTGCTTGTTTGGAATTTGTCTGGTTAAAGACAATATCCGTGGCAGTTCCTAACTCTTTACCATCATCAACATGTGATGCGATTACTGGCGGGAGAACGAAGGTACCTGTTCGACCTTTTCCTGTTCGACCATTTTTACCGCGAATAACAACCCAGGCCGATACCTCCATCTCTTCGTCGTGGACTTCGATACCACCCTCGATACCAACCCAGTAATCTGCATCAGGTTGATCAATGGCGATTTTTTCTAGTCGATTGTAAGCGCCTTGTAATGTTTCTTCACGTCCGATAGGCTGATCACTCACCCCAGATTCGGCCGACACACCCTCAACGCTAAACTCAAGTTCTGGAAACATCTGCTCAAAACCACGACGCGTGGCGTTAATTTTAACGGGATTTTTAGAAGCAACGATAATTTTTAGCATTATATCGATTATAACAAATGAAAAGGACACCACAATCCGCGCTCACTAATGCGAACGGCGGGTACGCCTCTTCGTTTGTTTGTAAAAATATGTAAACACATTTTTACGTCACTCACTGCGCCGAACCTTCGACTATTTTTAGCTTGGTATAGCGCCACATGTTTAAAAGCTAGTTTCCCCAGCTCGTATTGCTCACTTTGTTCGCACTGCAACATGCACTGCATCACAGTATAAAAAGAAAATAGCATCCGTTGGATGCTGCTTGCTTTTTCTAATGTTCCTTGTGGTCGGGGTGAAAGGACTCAAACCTTCGACCTCTCGGTCCCAAACCGAGCGCGCTATCAACTGCGCCACACCCCGATACGTGTGCTCAGCCGATTATAGCCTATTGTCTCCCACATTGCCAGTGGTAGGAACGTTTGTTTGTTTGCTCTCGATGTCCGAACGCGATATGATTGATACAAGCATTACAATGAAAAAAGTTATCCAACACATTCTCCAAAAAATTCGTACTTTTCCAGGGCTATCGTGGATTTTACTTGGAGTTGGTCTGCTTATTTTTGCTGTGTTAACGTTTGCAACAATCACTAAGTCAACAATTTGGTTTGATGAAGCTTTTAGTGCCTACTTAGTTGACTTTAATTTTCTCGATATAGCCAGATATACCGCAACCGACGTTCATCCACCACTCTATTACTGGATATTAAAATTATGGACAGATTTCTTTGGAACGAGCGAGCTTGCTTTTCGATCGATGAGCGTGTTGTTCGGTGCAAGTGCGATCACGTTCGGTTTCTTGCTTGCGAAAAGACTCTTCGGTATTCGAGCAGCGTTGGTTAGTTTAGTATTATTAATTGCTTCTCCAATGCTAATACGATATGGTCAAGAAGCACGTATGTACACCTTAGCGGCCACAATTACGCTTGCCGCAACGTATGTATTGACCTTCGCCGTCGAATCAAAAAAGCGTCGACCGTGGGTAATATATGGCATTTTGGTAGGGCTTGGTATGTGGACGCATTATTTCACTGCTATTGTTTGGTTAGCACACTGGGTGTGGCGGGCCGTCGTGACGTGGCAGTCGGGTAAGCGAGGTAAAAATTTTAAAAGAGCATTCTTTACAAAAAACTGGATTATAGCGCACATCATAGCGGTAGGGCTATTCTTACCATGGATACCGCTAATGATCGTGCAACTTACTGTCATTCAGGCGTCTGGATTTTGGATTAGTCCTGTTGGGACTGACACTCTGCCAAGCTACATAACGAACGTTTTGTTCTACCTCGATCACGATCAAGCCGTTGGGTGGTATGGTGCGGCGGTTGCGATAATTATAGTAGGACTAAGTGTATTAGGTGTAAAACTCTATCGTTCGTTAGGAAAAAAAGATCGTCAAAAGTATCTTCTTATTTTAACCCTAGCAGTTGTGCCTGTCTTGCTACTCGCCATCGTTTCGCTGCCACCGTTTCGTTCATCATTTGTCGAACGATATCTATTACCAGCGATCATTGGTTTTTCTTTGCTAGCCGGTGTAACTATTACGTTGGGAATGGCAAAGCTACGCAGAGTCTGGCAGGTAATTGCTGTGGGTATTATTGTGACGAGCATGTTGTTTGGCGTATCAAATGTATACTATTTCAGTAACTATAACAAAAATAGCGAGACCAAAGTTGCGAGCGGAGATATTGTAAAGGAAATTCAAAAGCGCGCAAAGCCTGGTGAGCCTATTATTACCAATACGCCTTGGGTGTTTTATGAAGCGGTGTTTTACGATACGCCCGAACATCCTGTCTACTTTATTGACGCAAACACCCAATATCTCTATGGTTCGCTTGACATGTTGAAGTATAGTGACAAGCATAAAATTAAAGACCTGGGAGCCTTTAGCGCAGACTATCCTGTCGTATGGTACATGGGGTATAGTGACGGACAGCCATTATCTGCCCCTGATAACAACTGGCGCGAGCTCCAACGATTTTCAATCACAAGTACTATTGACAATAAAGATCCATATAAAGCCGTACAGTTTCAAACACGTTAACGGGGTATAATCTTTTCAAGGACGGGAACTTTCAGTAGTCCCCACACAGCAAGCACTGCGATTGCTCCAAGTAGTGTGTTGAAGAAAATATTTTCACTAGCAACTATAAAGTAACTAATGGCGACGATTGGGAGGCCATGAAGAATATACGCGGGCAGCGAACGTGTTCCCACAGGAACTAAAAGCCATCCCAGCTTTTTGCCAATCCAGTTTCGATAGCGTTCGAAGAATAACAAAAATCCAACAAACCATATGAATGCGAGTATAAGGCGCCATATACTAACCGTGTCTTTGGCAAACATACCATTAAAAGCATTTGCAAGTGATTGCACTGGCTCTGGATAAAAAACTGTAATAGCAGAAAGAATAATAGTGAAGGCAGTATACCCAAGAAAGAAGTTGGTATATATTTTTCGCCGATTATCTGCTAATTTCTGCCAGTATGATCGAATTGACTCAAGATAGTATCCAGCGACGCTTGGTATAAAGAAGAGTGCTTGCCACTGTAGGGCTTCAATATGTGTCTGCCAGCCAACAACAAGCAACAGCAAGCTTATCGTGACAACAAGCCACGCCTTATTCTTGCGTAGGAGTAAGATGGCAATAGGCGAGGCTGCCAGAAATAGGGCATAAAGCATCAAGAAATGTACCCAAACAAACGGATGTTGGAATGTAAGAACTTGTGTGACGACAGTCCACCAGTCGCCTGGCTGAAATAAGAGAGAAGGTGCTCCTCCCACAAGAGGCACATACCAAATAATCGCTGTGTAGGCAACGGTTCCAATAATAGACCATAGGTACAATAAGGCAGCTCGACCGATAACTTTTTTGCTCACTTCTCTCATGGGGAGCGCCTTATTTTTAAACCCGCGCACATATCCCACGAGAAGGCCAGATATAATAACAAACCCTTCGGCGGCAGTTATCCATAAGAGTGCTTTCCCGCTAACAAGCGCAAAGAGGCTAGGCCAACGACTTAAGTGGTCGATAGTTATAACGACAATAAAAAAGCCACGCAGATAATCGAGGGTGATGAGGCGATTCGATTCTTTCACTTCTTTTTTGGACACTCACTCTATTATACAGAATTTACTGACAAGCAGCTGAACCAGCAGGGTATAATAGAAAGTAATGACGGAAGTACCATATAACGCACCACAGTTCAGTCTTGCTGATGATTCGGGGATGAAGCATACACTTTCTGACTATCAGGGGAAATGGGTAGTACTTTACTTCTATCCAAAGGATGATACACCAGGGTGTACGGTTGAAGCATGCAGTTTGCGAGATGCACGAGATGAATTGGCTGACCTGGGGGCTGAAGTTATCGGTATTAGTAAGGATAATGCGAGTGCTCACGAAAAGTTTAAAACAAAGCATTCATTGAATTTTACACTCCTAAGTGACTCTCAGGCTGAAACCATACGTCTCTACGGAGCGTGGGGTAAAAAACAATTTGGTATTGAAGGGATCTTGCGAAAAACCTTTATCATCAACCCGAAAGGTGTTGTGGTGAAAGTATATGGACGCGTGACTCCAGCAGGACATGGCACACAGTTAATTGATGAATTGAAGCGGTTACAAGCTAACGCGATCGCTTAGCTGCTGCTTTACGTGCGCGTAGCGCAAACGAGTCATCAATAACGTCGTCGCGAAATGCACCGTATTTTTTTATGACGGCCGTTTCGATCAGAAAGTCCGCAAGAACAGGATTTTTGGGCAGAAGCGATCCGTGGAGGTAACTACCGATAGTATTTTTATAACGTGCTCCCTCGTGTCCGTCAGAAGTATTATTACCAGCACCCAGACGTATTTTGCCAAGCGGCTCAACACGCTTTCCTAAAAAGGTTTGGCCGCTGTGATTCTCGTAGCCATAGAGCAATCCGAACTGTTCGCTGTCAACGATAGTATTTCCGATAAGACGTTCTGATTTTCCATAGGTTTCAATATCAAGTAGTCCAATACCCTCAATAATGTCACCTGAAGCTGTCTGGAAGAACTTCCCGAACAGTTGGTACAGTCCGCAGATCATGAGCATTGGGACGCCGCTATCGGCAAGTTTTTTCAGACGATCGCCGATCGCTAGTAAGTCTGCTTGAATTTTATTTTGACCGCTATCTTGTCCGCCGCCACCAATAATAATGTCCACATTTTGAGGGAAGTTGTCACCTGGATTATAAGCAATAAGATTCGCCTCATAACCGTACCACTCAAGGCGACGTTTAAGGACTAATGCATTGCCATCGTCTCCGTATATGTTCATATCCCGCTGGTACAACTGCAGGATAGTAATTGATTGCTTACTCATCCAATTGACTCCACGGTGACAATTTTACCAATGTCACGCCTCAAAGCGAGCATCGCAGTATAGGTACAGTAAATACGCTTTGGTCGTTTGGGGTTATCATGCAGGAATTGCCGAAAAGCTTTATGAAGGTTTGGTGTCACGTCGGCGATAGGAACTTCATCATACTGCAACCTGAGGGCCATATCATATGCTCGAATGCCACTTACTTGTTCAACACCCTCAATCTTGAGACTATCGAACGACACGTCCCATAACCAAGACATATCACGACCATCTGCATAATTATCATTGATAGCAATCATTGTTGCGTATCCTTGCGGAGCAAACGACTGTAGCCCAAGTCGAAACCCTGACGGATTCTTAACAAGAACTAACTCGAGCGGTTGGCTTGCAATCGTGAATATTTCGCCACGTCCAAAGGCTGGCGTGATTTGAGAAAGGCTATGGATAAGCTTTGAATGATCAATTGAATCGCCGAGGATACTTCGCACGAGCGTCAAAGCAGCCGCCGCGTTATAGACATTATAGATGCCATTCAGTTTTAGAGGGGTTGTGACGTCTTTCCCGTCTATTGTGAATGTAGCAGTTGGGTCGGCAAACTTTTTGAGCGTAACGTCTGCATGGGCAGTCGCAAGTCGATTACTCCCTCCGTGAAGGAGATCGTCGCTGGGGAAGGTAGGTAGTAACTCATCGGATAGACCAAAGAAACGCACTTTTTGGCTCACCAGTGAGTTTTGTAATCCTGCAATACGACCATCTTCTCGGTTGAGAACGACAGTATCACTCGTCGCATCGCTAATAGTCCGTAGGAGCTCGGTCGTATTATCAATTTCGCCAAAACGATCAAGCTGATCGCGCATGACATTCAATATCAAACTGTAGCGCGGGGCGATAGTGCGAACGAAGTGAACTGCATGTGCTTCATCGAGCTCTAAAACAGCGATATCAGCATCCAATTTTCCTGCTAGATTCACTTCTGCCAGTAACGCAGCGGCAACGCCACGTGTAAAGTTACTGCCTGTACGATTCGTAAATACCTTTAAGCCTTGGCCTTCAAGCAGTTCGACGACCATTTTAGTCGTTGTCGTTTTGCCGTTCGTACCACTAATGATAACCACACCATAGGGGAGGTGCGACAATGTGTTTTTAATAAACTGAGGGTCAATCCGTTCGACGACCAAACCTGGGAGGGCGGATCCACCGCCGCGGAGTCGAGCGACTGTGCGAACTGTTTTCCCAAGGATGGTAACGTAGCGTTTAGGCATATGGTCTATTATAGCTCAAGCAGGTATAATGAGGCTATGTTCTTGGTGGGTATTCTGACCTGGTGGTATGGTGACGGCTGGCGCGAGCGAGTACACCTTATTGGCCGTCGTATTACATCGACAAACGACTACTTTTCTATAGGAATTCTGCTTTCTACGTTGTTCGCACCATTTCGCCAAATTTCGGCACAATCTGTCGATGGGCCTGTTGTTGTTCAGGTAAGGGCGTTTTTTGATAAACTTATTTCTCGTATTATTGGCGCTATTGTTCGAAGCTTCATGATTATATTTGGCTTGGTAGTACTGTGTCTTCAGGCGATTTTTGGCGGACTCGTGCTCGGTCTATGGGCGTTGATTCCGTTATTTCCGATCGTTGGGCTGCTTATGACAGTGATTGGTTGGGTACCGTCATGGCTGTAATTGATTTTAACTACAGAAGTCTTCGTGCTGAAAAGGCGCGTATTGCCATAGGCTTGAATCGAACAACTGTTTCTCTCCTTACGGCAAGCGTTGTCGTATTATTACTCGTCGGTACTCTGTTGGTAATTTTGGGCGGAGCTATTGGTTGGACTTTGGTAGGGTTCGCTGCGATACCTGCAATGATAGTCGAATGGAGAAAAGGTGAGCTTGAACAACTTTCTCCCGAGAAGGACAGTACGACAATTGACTCACTGCTTGCGGGCGACATATTAGGATTGCTATCACGTAAGCCCTCACCGTATGAGGTTGCGACCATTGTAGGTCAAGTCTATAGTGGACAGTTTTTTGCGGTTCGTTTTGGGATAGGGTCGGGTTTTCTACAAGAAGTTTCTAGCAAAGATCCAGGGGATATGGGTGAAGTATGGAACGAGGCACGAGCAGTTCGTGACCAGACCAACAGTCCATTTATTTCAGCAGCCGTTTTGGTTGTTGCGCTCATTAAAATGCATCCAAAACACGAAGCACTACTGGCTCATCTGCAACTCACTATTGATGACGTTGTGAATGGCGTGCTGTGGCAGAATCGATTACATGCTATCGTCGAAGAGTATCACAAGCCCTTACGCACTGGTGGTGTGGCTCGCGATTGGTCGTTTGGTTGGATCCCGACCTTGTCACGCTTCGGACAAAATATTAGTACTGGTGGACGGCGAATATCCAGCTCGCTGGATGTGCAAAGCGATGCGCTACTGCAACTCATTCGTACACTTGGTTCAAAGGGTCGTCAAAATGCTGTTCTTGTTGGTCCTAATGGTGTGGGCAAAACCGAAATCATTTATAACCTGGCCACGCTTTTGATGGATAAAGAGGCAGACGTGCCAGCATCTTTACGATTTCGGCAGGTCTTCCTGCTGGATGCGTCAGCATTAATTGCTGCAGCCCCCGGCAGGGGAGAGCTCGAATCGCTCATCGTCGGTTTATTAAATGAAGCCTATAGCGCCAAAAATATTATTATCTGTCTTGATAACGCGCAACTATTCTTTGAAGAAGGTCTGGGGTCTGTTGATATTACAAACGTAATACTACCAATTTTAGAAGGTGGCGCGTTGCCTATTATTCTCACAATGGACGAACAGCGCTACCTGAAGATTAGTCAGAAAAATGGACAAATCGCCAATGCGCTTAATCGTATTATGGTGACACCTGCCACGCGCGAAGAAACACTTCGTGTCATGCAAGATCGGTTAATGACTATCGAGTTTGTGCAGGATGCAACCTATATGTATCAGGCCCTCTCGGAGGCATATCGATTAAGCGAGCGCTATATTCACGACTTATCGATGCCTGGACGTGCACTGAAGTTATTGGAATCGGCGGGTGGGTACGCAAACGAAGGACTTGTATCTGCATTATCGGTACAGCATGCAATTGAAAAGACATTGGATATCAAAGTCAGCAACGCAAGCGATAGTGACGAACGTGAAAAGCTCCTTCACATGGAAGACCTTATTCACGAACGAATGATTAACCAAGTACACGCGGTCAGTGTTGTCAGTGATGCTCTCCGTCGTGCTCGTGCAGGAGTGCGTAATCAAAATAGGCCTATCGGTACATTTATGTTCTTTGGGCCAACTGGTGTTGGTAAAACAGAACTAGCTAAGGCGCTCGCTGACGTTTATTTCGGCGGCGAAAATCGACTGATTCGATTGGACATGAATGAATACGTGACCAACAATGACGTTGCCCGACTGATTGCAGATGGGGCAGAAGACGCGGGAAGCCTGACAGCACAGGTGATGAAGCAACCTTTTAGTGTGGTGCTGCTCGATGAAATTGAAAAAGCACATCCAAATGTGTTGACGACTCTTTTGCAACTGCTTGATGAAGGCATTCTACGAGATATTCGAAACCGAGAAGTCAGTTTTCGCGATACGATCGTTATTGCGACGAGTAACGCAGGAGCGGATCGAATTCGTGAACATATTGAACGAGGTATTGATATTGAAAAGTTTGAATCACAATTTGTTGATGAGCTGATCGATAGCAATCAGTTCCGTCCAGAGTTTTTGAACCGATTTGACGAAATTGTTATGTTCCGACCGCTAAACAAAAAAGAACTGTTACAAGTCATTGATCTGATACTGAACGGTGTTAATAAAACACTCGAACTGCAAAAGGTTTCAGTCACCGTGAGCGATGATGCAAAAGAGTATTTAGTGCACGCTGGCTATGATCCTCGATTAGGCGCTCGTCCAATGCGTCGTATCGTCCAACGCGCTGTCGAGAATACGGTTGCAAAACAAGTACTGGCTGGAGAGGTTGGTGCAGGCGGGGTCGTGGAGATCACTTTAGAGCAAGTTGAGCGTTTGGTATCGTCGAAACACCAAGCAGATGAACTCGTTGCCGATGCAACTAAGGACGAATAACTTCTTCGCCGTCACTCGTCAGTTTGATAATTTTAGAAGGCTTCGTATTCACTAAACCTTCTTCGTAAAAATCTACTTCGTCGTGAAAATATGCCCTTGCGTGATCAATTGTTTGCGCAGGTTCAAGTCCTTCAGGATTCGCGCTCGGCGCAACCAAAGGCCCCGTCTTTGCGATTAACTCTCTCAACTTAGGTTTAGCGGGCATACGAAATGCAAGGCTATTAGTTCCTCGATGCAAATATTCAAACTCAGGATTGTCACATGTCAGGATAATACTAACTGGTCCAGGCCAATACTTATCAATAGATTCTTGCATCGTATGGTCAATATCAACATGAAATAGCGAAAGATCTTTAATATCACTCACCATGATAATAAATGGTTTGGTAGGAGTACGTTTTTTAACACCATAGATTCGTTCCACAGTCTCACGGTTCAATGCCTGACCAACAATCCCATATAGAGTGTCGGTTGCAAGGATACCAATACCGCCTTGCTGTAATATGTCTTCGATTTTACTCACACACTAACTATAACAAACTATCAAAAATGAAGAGTAGCCCACGACCTGTTGTGAATGGCATCACGACAGTTGTATGTCGTGGGCGACTCTTCACCGCAGGTTCGCGGGCTGGTTGCCGTCTAGGCCATGCTAGCCGAAACGACAGGTCCACCTCCAATCGTGCAGCTGCACGGCGAAGAGTGGTGGGGCTGATCGGCATCAGGTTTGATGACACCCAGCCGCAGTACCAGGGTCTGTCCGACTGCGAGTCTGTCGTCGCCTGCCTGGAAGTACATCTTGAGATCTTCTCCGACGGGGTTGTGGTAGTACTCGAAGTACTGACGACCTTGCTCGATGAGATAGGTCGGCGACGCCGCCGTATCGAGCACATAGAATCCCTCCCACGCATCGATGTAGTCGAAATACAGCAACGAGCTGTCTTCGAGCTCCAGAACGATACGTTCTCCTTGCACCATGAACATGTGATCACCTTTTCTTTCGGGCAGTTTTGCTGCGTCCTTATATTCCTGCGACGCAGGAGTATGAACTTAAAGATTATTAAGTGCATACTTCCACGCCACAGAGCAGAGGTGAACAGGCTTATTTATGACGTATTTATGGTTGTATTGCAAGCATGAGCAATTCAAAAACCACGTTTTTCGACATGGTTTTTGAATTGGTGCGGCAGAGATACTATCAGGATACATCTTCGTCTCGCAAAACAAAACTAAGAGGTAGTTTTATTTTGCCGTTGCTCGCTGTCGAACTCTCATCCACTCGCATCACTCGTCCGATGAGACTTCGATCCATCAACAGAAACCAAAGAAAATAGAGACCACGTTGGATCTCTATTTTCTTTGGTGCGGGCGGAGAGAATCGAACTCTCATCGCTTGCTTGGAAGGCAGGCATATTAGCCATTATACGACGCCCGCGCTTCAAACATTATACCATATTCTCATCCAGGTTCTAATCTGTTACAATGGCTAAGCAAACGTGGCGAATGTAGCTCATTTGGTTAGAGCGACGGGTTGTGGTTCCGTAGGTAGTGGGTTCGATCCCCATCATTCGCCCCAAATAAAATAATACAATCAGTTGGTTGTATTATTTTATTTTGCGTGAGCGTGAACCGACTGAGTAATCGATTCTTGGCGTTTGCCAATCGCGATAGGGTAGATGCCATCAAAACATGAAGTTGAAAGCGAACTTGCGGGCATGCCAGTTGAACGAATCATGCCTTCTAGCGACAGATAGCTGAGTGAGTCAACGCCAAGGTATTCCTTGATCATTTTAGGACTCATGTGGTGTGCAATAAGGTCATCTTGGTTGGGGAGGTTAATACCATAAAAGTCTGGATAACGAACGGGAGGAGAGCTAATTAAAATGTGCACTTCCTTGGCGCCTGCGTCATAAATCATGCGAGCAATTTTACGCATAGTAGTGCCGCGAACGATCGAATCATCAACCAAGATGACTCGTTTGTCTTTCAGGACACCTGGAATTGGGTTGAGCTTCATGCGCAAGTCTTGTTCACGTAGTTGAGCAGATGGACGAATAAATGTTCGGTGGATGTATCGGTTCTTCATAAGTGCCATTTCGAAACGAATACCACTTACGTGTGAGTACCCAAGTGCTGCTGGAATACCACTGTCAGGCACAGGCACGACAATGTCTGCATCAATTTTGAATTCATCTGCCATTGCTTTGCCCATTCGTTCACGAACGTGATTGACGTTGTGTCCTTCAATGACGCTGTCAGGGCGAGCGAAGTATACAAACTCAAAGACATCTAATTTTAAGTTACCTGGAACAACTTGCTGTGAATGAACACCATCTTTGTCGATAACGATCATTTCGCCTGGCTTGATGTCGCGAATAAAAGTTGCACCCACAGTGTCAAATGCACACGTTTCGGATGCGATGACGTAACCGTCACCAAGCTTTGCCAGTGAAAGGGGTCGAATCCCACAGAAATCACGAAAGGCAACGAGCTTATCGGTTGTCATAGCAACGCACGAGAAGGCACCTTCAAAATAGGGATATGAACTAACGACGGCCTCATCAAGTGTCAGGCCGTCTTGTGTCATGAATGTGGCAATAGCCTCTGCCATCATTTCTGAATCATTATGCTTATCAAAAGCGACGCCACGTTCAGTCAGGAATGCCTCAAGTTTATCTGTGACAGGAAAATTACCGTTGTGTGCGAAAGACAACTTGGCTTTGCGGTTCAAGATTGGTTGCTGATGTGTTTCTACTCCACCAGACGTAGAGTAGCGGTTGTGACCGATAGTAATGCTGCCAGTAAGTTGTTCTAGATCCTCTGGACGATAGACGCTCGCGACGAGCCCTGAGGCGCTATGGTGATGGAAGTTATTCCCGTCGTAACTAGTAATACCCGAGCTTTCTTGACCGCGATGTTGAAGGGCCCATAAACCGTAAAAAGTGGTGCGTGCGGCGTCGTCACCTGTGCCAAAAGTGCCAAAAACTGCGCATTTTTCGTGTAGGGACTCATCTAAGGATGACATATATTAATAATACCTTACGTCTATAGTTACCTGCAACATATTTCATCTATATAGTAGCACAATCGGTTCATTATTACTATACTTTTGATAGTAATAAGTACACCTCACTAGATAACGGTAATCTTGCTATAATAAGCAAGGTACTGTGCCCCGGTAGCTCAGTGGATAGAGCAGAGGACTTCTAAGCCTAAGGTCGTTGGTTCGATCCCAACCCGGGGTACCAAACGTTTGCATGTCAAGCAGCTTCACTAAGAGGGCTGCTTTTTGTTATTATTAAAGTATGAGTGAGCTGAAAACGAAAGAAAATAATGCTGACGTAAAAGATTTTATTAATACGGTCGAGGATACGGTAAAAAGACAAGACAGTTTTGATTTACTGGAATTATTTTCAAAAGTTACAGGTGAAAAACCAAAAATGTGGGGGTCAGGGATTGTTGGCTTCGGAAAATATCATTATAAATCTGAAAGAAGCCAACAAGAGGGCGACTGGCCGCTCATTGCTTTTTCGCCACGCAAGCAAAATCTTTCACTATATCTGACGATTGGTGGCTACGAAAAATACGGAGCTTTACTTGATGAACTTGGTAAATACAAAGTCGGTAAGGGTTGTCTATATATCAAAAGGCTATCTGACGTTAATGGCTCGATCTTGGAAAAACTGATTAGTGAAGCATTTACTGAATCGAAACAGCTGCTCAACTAACATCGCTATTTTGGATCGGCTATTTCATGACCTCAACTACGACCAGGCCTAGATGCTATAATTAATGAAATGGTGTGGCGTTTTATCCTGATCTTAATTTTTTCTGTTCTTGCTATTTTAGGGCTACGAGACGTTGTGTTTGCACAAGGTGAACAAGGGCGACTCCTCACGGTCTATGATCGAGATAATACATATGTATTTGTGTCTAAGGAGAAAACACTCGGTGCCGCATTAAAGGCACAGGACATCAAACTAGAGGCGCATGACAGCGTCGAACCTTCTGCTAATGAAGAATTGATCGCCAGTAATTATCACGTTAATATTTATCGTGCTAGACCCTTACTTATCGTTGACGGAGCAACTCGCATCAAAACAGTTTCGCCTTATCAGACTGCAGAACAGATCGCACGGAGTGTAGGTATCACAATCTACGACGGGGACACAACTGAGCTGCAGCCAATGAATGTCGGCACTGATGGTGCGGGCTTACAGCTAACAATTACCCGTTCGATACCTATTATTCTCGACCTATATGGTAAACGAACTGAGGTTCGTACGCAGGCTCGAACAGTCGGCGACATGTTGAAGGAGAAAAGAATAAACTTAGGTAGTAATGGGCGAGTATCGGTTCCAGAGAGTACTCGCATTTCTGCTGGGATGGAGATACGTATTTGGCGAGAAGGAAAACAAAC
The DNA here is from genome assembly GCA_947084875.1 of uncultured bacterium. Taxonomy (GTDB): domain Bacteria; phylum Patescibacteriota; class Saccharimonadia; order Saccharimonadales; family Saccharimonadaceae; genus UBA1547. Next base: position 225,096 of record CAMTUF010000001.1, on the reverse strand, counting down.
TAATTCAGTTGATGAGCAGATTCAGTTCGCAACGGAGATTGTGTATGATGCTGATCGTCCAATCGGATATCGCGTTGTCCAACGAAAAGGTGTTCTGGGGAGTCGAAGTATTTCGTACCAGCTAGAGATAAAAGACGGAGTAGAAATATCTCGAATCGAAATAGCTAACATTATTACCCGTCATCCTACTGCGCAAACCGAAGTTATTGGTCTTAGAAACGATGGTACTGGCCTCACGCAATCGAAGGGTGCCCAGTATTATACTGATAGTAAAGGAGTTTCACACCGCGAGACATATTACGACTTAAATATGAGTGTGGTGATGCAGAGTTGTGGTCAGGGAGGGTATTACTCAGTGCGACCTGACGGTGCAAAAGTTGACGGCCAGGGCTATATTATCGTCGCCGCAAACTATGCTATATATCCAAAATGTTCCGTGGTTGAAACAAGTCTTGGTCCTGCGAAAGTATACGATACAGGTGGTTTTGTATCCAGATATCCATATGGCTTTGATTTGGCGACGGACTGGTCGCGTGCTGACGGTATCTGATACTATGGCTATATGAAGTCCTACAATTATGTCCTACTTGATTGGGACGGAAACCTTGCAAAAACACTAGATATCTGGCTTGCCGCGACACATCTGCCACTCAAGAATCGTGGCATTATTGTTCCTGACTTCCAAATTACGAATCAATGTTTTGGACGTCCATACGAAGGCTACGCCGAACTCGGCATTACAGACGTCGATGTTGCTATTAATGAAATGGATGCATATGCGAAGAAATTAATGCCTGAAGTCGAACTTTACCCTGATGCTCTTTTTGTCCTTGAAGAACTGCGAAGTAAGGGCAAGAAGATTGCATTAATAACGACGTCATTAAGAGAAAATGTCGAACATGTATTACATAAATATAACATCCAGGATTTTTTTGATGTTGTCATTGCCAACGAAGATACGATTAAACACAAGCCACACCCTGAACCTTTAGAGAAGGCCCTCGCGCTTTTAGGTGGCAGCAAACAAGATGCCGTTATGATTGGAGATTCTGACAAAGATATCAATGCAGCAACTAACGCAGGCGTCGATTCGATTCTTTTTTATCCCGATGAACACAAAAAATTTTATGAACTTGCGGACTTACAACAGCTTTCTCCGACGTATACTGTCGATGACTTTAGGCAAGTTATTGATATAACTCTCGGCCGTTCTCAGTGAGAGACAACTAAGCCATAAGACAGAGATGGTATGATGAGAGCATGACAAAAACACCTATGCGCTATGAGTGGGCATCAGATATTGAACCATATCTATCGACTATTCAGCCTGTTGAAGGCGGCTATACGCTCGCAAAACGAGGCCTGGTCACGCTAGGCAATGGAACAAAAGTTTTTGTAAAAATGGCTGAAGGGGACACCACAAAGAAGTGGCTACGCAAAGAGATTATTGCCTACCGCAAGCTTAACCAAGCAGGCTATGGCTTTATACCCGAATTGTTAGCCTACAGCGACGACGAGACGCAAATGGCGATCGAATATTTAGAAGGCGCTAGTTTTGAGAATACATGGGACAAGGATAAACTTGATGCAATACTACGTGCACAAGAAGAACTAAAACAATACGCGCCTGTCTTTACTGATGACCCTGACTTTACGCTTGAAAGCGTGGTTGGCCTTGACTCAAAATGGCCTGTTATTTTGGATGGTACTAACCTTGATGTAATCAATGAGAAGTTCAAGAAACTACATGTCGATAGTCATTTTACAAAAGAACAAATAGAATCATATGAACGCATGCTTGTCGGGTGGACGATTAAAGATGAGACACTTGTCCATCAAGATATTCGAGCAGATAATTTTGGGTACGACACAGTTACCAAGAGCGGTAAGTTAGTTGATTGGAATTGGCTGTGTTTGGGCGACGAGAGCCTTGATCGCACGCCACTGTTTGTGAATATGTATATATCTGGCTTTGACCCGTATGCCTATCATCCAGAAAAATACGACCCCCAGATGTTGGCATACCTGATTAGTTTCTGGTTAGAGCGAGTGCTTAGTGGTGATGAAGACTCAAGCGACGTGTCATTTCAACGTGCTGTCGCGCAGGCAACGAGCATTAAAGCAAGTGTTGCACTACTCGATCGAAATCACTAATCGTTGATGTCGTGAATCACTGTAATCTGCGCGCCTAGTGTATTAAGACGATTTGCGAGGTCTTCGTATCCGCGATTGATCGAATAGACATTACGAAGTGTCGATATACCAGGAGCTGCTAGCATGCCAAGTAGGATCACCACAGCAGGTCTCAGTGCAGGGGGTGTGACGACTTCAGCAGGCTTCCATTTGGTTGGACCTTCGATATATACGCGGTGCGGGTCTAGTAACTGTACGTTGGCATTCAACTTGTTAAGCTCTAGCAAGTAAATCGCACGGTTTTCGTATACCCAGTCGTGAATAAGCGTTCGTCCCTTTGCGGTTGCTGCGATAACTGCAAAGAAAGGAAGGTTATCGATATTGAGTCCAGGAAAGGGTAGAGGATGAATCTTATCAAGAGCGGCCTTTAGGGGAGTCACCTTAGTTGTAATATCTGCAAGTCGTGTTTTACCATTTAATGCCGTGTACTCGTCGGAAATATCGTATTCAAACCCCATATCTTCAAGCGTTTTGAGCTCGATTTCAAGGAATTCGATCGGAGCACGCTTAATGGTGATTGATGATTTGGTAACGATTGCTGCTGCAATGAAACTCATGGCCTCAATAGGATCCTCGGCAGGTGAGTATTCAATTTTTTTATTAATATCACGAACGCCTCGAACAGTCAGTGTAGTTGTGCCAATGCCATCAATTTTCACGCCTAGCTTCTCGAGGAAGTAACATAAGTCTTGCACCATGTAGTTAGGGCTTGCATTACGAATGACGGTAACCCCATCCGTCAGCGCAGCTGCCATGAGGATATTCTCTGTGACCGTATCGCCACGCTCTGATAAAACAATCGAACGTTCTGGGACGACAGATGACGAAGAGGCTTCATAAAATCCAGTAACGGTCTCCACGCTAAGTCCAAAACTACGAAGTCCGCTGAGATGAGGTTCAACTGTGCGTTCACCGATACTACAGCCGCCCGCATAGGGTAGCTTGAACGTGCGGTAGCGGTGGAGGAGGGGACCAAGGAACATAATGATACTTCGTGTGCGACGGGCCGCTTCAAGGTTCATGCTTTCGAGCTTGAGCTTTGCAGGCGGAGTAATCTCAAGGTTATTATCACCAAACCATCTGGTTTTTACACCAATGCTATTTAATACTTCGATAATACGATTAACCTCTTCAATGCGTGCAAGGTTACGAAGAGTCGTAGTGCCACGATTGAGTAATGATGCGCATAACAGCGCAACTGCTGCATTTTTACTCGTATTAACAACGATACTACCACTTAATTGGTGTCCACCATCGACGCGGAAGTTCAGCGTGCGTGACTGGTTGAGGCTAACGATTTGACTTGACAGAACATCGCTTATGCGTGCTAACATCTCAAGGCTGATATTTTGACCACCTTTTTCAATGCGATTTATTGCACTTTGACTGGTGTTTAAAGCTTTAGCGAGTTGTGCTTGGGTGAGCCCACGGGACTGTCTGTTCTCCTGTATTAATGTGCCAATTTTAGATTTATAGGTGTCATTTGTCATAAAATCAATATTATACCAACTATGATATAGAGTCAATAATGATATAATAAAGTGTAATACACTAATATATACGTAACGGGAGCATTGCAAGTATATGAAGGATACCAAAATAGCAGCCTTTATTAAGGGTGAGGAAAAGCGTCAGCGCGAAGGTCTTGAATTAATTCCAAGCGAGAACTACGTCTCACGAGATGTCCTAGAAGCAATGGGGAGCATATTTACTAATAAATATAGTGAAGGCTATCCAGGCAAGCGCTATTATGGTGGACAGGACTTTACTGACCCACTCGAGCAACTCGCGATTGATCGCGCAAAAGAACTATTTAAGGCGGACCACGCCAACGTACAGCCTCACTCAGGTGCTCCTGCTAATCAAGCGGTGTACTTTGCCTGGTTAGAGCCAGGTGATACGGTTCTTGCTATGGATCTATCACACGGTGGTCACCTGACGCATGGTAACCCAATGACAATGTCTGCACATTTGTACAACTTCATTCCTTACAAGATGAAAGATCCGTCGACGGGTGAGATTGATTATGATGAACTGCGTGAACTTGCCTTAAAGCACAAGCCAAAACTTATCCTTGCAGGATTCAGCGCATATCCAAGAGAGTTGGACTATGCGAAATTTGCCGCAATTGGCAATGAAGTGGGCGCGTTATTGATGGCCGACATGGCACATATTGCTGGCCTTATCGTTGCTGGTGTTGCCAAGAATCCATTTGATTACGGTTTCCACGTTATTACCACGACAACTCATAAAACACTACGTGGTCCTCGAGGTGGTTTGATCCTTTCGAAAGGCATTGTCGGTAACCCGTTGAAGGCTCCTGAAAAAACCTTAGAAAATATCCCAACACTGATTGATCGTGCAATATTCCCAGGAACACAAGGTGGTCCACACGAACATATTATTGCGGCAAAGGCAGTCGCTTTTGGTGAAGCATTGAAGCCCGAATTTAAAGAATACGCTGCTCAAATCGTTAAAAACGCTTCAGTTCTTGCTGACGAACTCCAAAAACGTGGTTTCAAACTGGTGACAGGTGGTACCAGTAACCACCTTATACTTGTTGACGTCTATAAAAGTTTTGGTATTGACGGTAAAGTTGCTGAAATTGCTATGGATGAAATCGGTCTGACTTTGAACGCAAATTCAATCGCAGACGATCCGCTACCACCATTTAGGCCAAGTGGTATTCGCCTGGGAACGCCTGCCGTCACAACACGTGGACTCAAAGAAGAACACATGACGAAGATCGCTGAGTGGATGAAGCAAGCAATCGATAATCACGATAAACCCGCGGTACTCAAGAAGCTTCGCGCTGAAGTAACCGCATTCGCTTTGACGTTTCCGTTGCCTAGCGATTCGTAAGAACTTACTTACGAACTAATAAAAAGAAGAGACTCCGATTGGAGTCTCTTCTTTTGAGGATTAGACTATCCTAGTGAGCTGGGTATGCCCATGTGCTGCTTGAAGTTGCAGCTCCGACATAGATTGCCTGTAGTGAGCCTGAGCCGCCACCTGCAACTGGATCCCAGTAACGAATACGACCACCAGTTGATGCAGTACAAGAACTCAAACATGAATATGCAACAGTTGCAGTACCACTTGTAGAGGTAATGGTTGCAGTTGCAGCATCAGGGATAATTGTTACACCACTAGGAAGCTTAGTAGATGTTGATCCACAAGTAAATGCTGTCAATGTGTCTGGACAGGTTGTTGTTGGTGCGATGAAGCCAGGGTAGACACCGTTGTCGGCGTTCATTGCTTCCGCAACACTTTGTACAGATGATGCGTTCTGCTGAATCTTTGACTGATTAGCACGTAGTGTAATACCACTGTAGGCCACGATAGTAATACCAGCCAAGATACCGATCACGACGATCACGATCAAGAGCTCTACGATAGTAAAACCGCGTTCTTGTTGTCTAGATTTAATGTTGCTAAGTAGCATTTATGTAGTGCCCCCTAATTATTTGTTACTTTATAGGTCAAATATACTACCATGTCACTATAAACGCAAGCGTTTTGATTATAAAGTATTAACTACCGTCAGCCATAAATATAATGTTGTCGATACTTAGCCAGGCGTTTGAACCAATCTCAAAGCGGATAGTTCCATCTGGAAGGATATCTACACGAGCGAGTGCGCCATTAGAAGGAATAGTGATTAAAAGACGTTGAGCGGGACGATAGCCTGAGGGGAGGGTCGCTATGACCGTATCACCACCAGTAGCACCTGCTCTTAGTAATCCTTTTAACATTACCATTCCATCATTACCTTTTGTATATTCAGGAGTTGAGAAAGGAGGGTTATAGTATATCCATGAATTCTGTAATGTTAAGTTACACCACTGTGTTGTACACGAAGTACTACCGTAGGTACCACCAGATGCACGCGAAGCAGGGTAGTATATTGTATGTATCGAATACCAACAATTAGACCCCCCTTTTGCTTCGACGTCACCTGTGCTGTTTTGGTCAAGAGCGAATACACCGAAAACACCACAGTTATTTGACGGTAGGTGGGCATATAATGTTGGACGCAGACCTGCGGGCATTACGAACATTGTAGTACCGTCAGTAACAGTTCCACTTCCAATCATTGCCTGAAGGTTGATACGACCACTACTATCTTGATTATACTGTGGAGGGATGACATAGCCTGCGTCACCGTAATTTGCCCAGCCGTTATAAAAAGGTGGCGCTACGTTGGTAAATGTTGTTCCTGTTGGCATAAAGCGGATACTCTCAAGTGACAGATCACCACTGCCTGAAACTATCCTTATATCGCCATTGGTGTATACATCGACACGGGAAGACGCACTCGTTGCAATAGATTGAAATAAGAGAGTTTGAGACGGACGATAACCTACAGGAAGTGAGCCAATAACAGCGCTAGCAGAACCTGATTTAATAAGCCCCTTAAGTACAACGAGCCCACTTCTTGTCTTCGTGTATGCAGCAGTTGCCCAGTTCGATGTCGAGTAATCTATCCAGTTATTTTTCAAAACAATATTAGTCCAAAGTGGGATGGTAATTGATGAGGTCGCATAGCCTGACGTTCCAGCGATATTGGTTGCTGTAACACGCACGTTCACTACATCAGTATGTGTCGAGCATGGTGCGCTTGCTGTATCACATCCTGGCACTGTATATGTTGTCGTGTTTTGGTTGGTAAATCCTGTTGTCCAGGCGCCACCGTTGATATTGTAATCAACACTATAGCTTGTAGCCCCTTGAACAGCAGGCCAGGTAAAGACAGCCGATACGGGCGCTGAGGTGGAGCCCGAAACCGTAGGTGTAGCAGGAGTTACAGGTACGATCGCATCTGCAATCGTACTGGCATTAATATCTAGTTTTGTCGCACGTATGGTGCCACTTTGTGAAATGTTGCGTCCGGCTGTCGTGGCATTCACGTTGATTGTTGCCGAGACAGTCGTCAGCGATTGAAGCGCTGTATTGCGCTCCAGAGCTGTTTTGGTGGGATCGTTTGCAACAGAATCGGATATCAGGCTGTTAGCAGCGCTAAAGTACTGGGTGACAAAGTCAGTAGTTTTGACGTTATCAACGAGTCTAATATCTTGGGTTTTACAAAATGCACCTGAAACAGAAGGGTTACAGCTTGGTTGTTGCCAGGGTATATTACATCCTGCCGTTAAATAGTTTGACGGCATAACAACACGGCGCCACAACGTGTCATCCTTGACGAAGTAAATAACGTTGAGGGTCATTGGCTTATTCTGGTTTACGAGGCTATCGTTACAACCGTTCGGTTGGTTAGTGAGGTAGATAAGACCGCTTGTTGTCGATATAGGGTTGCCTGTTGTTGCAAGGGTGTTGAGGATCAACATATTCCCATTTGTGCCATCAGTGTTTTCGAAGTTTGTTGTGTCATTACCAAAGCCTTGAGGTGTCGTGAGTGCGACATTATTTTCAGCAAGGAAACCAGTACTAAGCTTTACGTCTCCCTCGATACGGTTAAGTGCATCTTGAATGCTGTACGTAAGAACATTTGTGGCGCGCGATGCCAATACATCACCCGTCATATTGACGATGACAGTAATAAAAGCGCCAATAGTAAGGATGACGATCGGGGCAATAACAAGTAGCTCAACGATAGTAAAACCGCGTTTTTTGCTTGACTGAGCTGCCTTTTTACCTTTTAACATAAGTCGAATACACCATTGTTTGCTGAGGAGTGTTATAGGTCACCGTCACTGTTATTTTGCTCAGTGAGGTCAGGGAGGCCTGCGGACATTCAATCCTCACTGTCACGGCAACAGCGGAGAGACCTGTAACATTAATCGAGGAATTGTTGACAGGAGTGGACGTCGCGCACGGAAATGCAGCTGAAGCCGAGTAGCGGCGCATATAGTCGTAGGCAACATTGCTGGCGCGTGACTGCGCACGCGTTTGACCACCGTCCTTGATGACGACGTTATAAAGGGAATAGCCTGCTACTAAGAAGGCGGCTGCGACAAATAAGGTAATCAGCAGCTCTACAGCAGTAAATCCTCGCTGTGTGTCAGATATGATCATTGGTTTTTACTCGTTACTTTGCAGACAAAGCCAGGCGTAGGACAAGCCTCTGATATGTTGGCGACCTCAAGTCTGTAAAAAAGATTAAACTTTTGACACATTTGCGAACCACTCGTGCAGAGCGAGCCATCTTGTTGAAGAGGTTGGTAGACATACTGATCAATAGTGGGTGACGGTGTTATCCCCGTTGTTGTTTGGTTATTGTTCGTTGCCATTTTTAATGTATCTAACGGGTCATCAATACCTGGTGCCATCACCGATTTAAGGTCGATATCGCGAAGGTTTTGCTGAATTGAGCTAACCGAAGCGGCCAGACCTGTGGATGAGTAGCGACCAAGGGTTGTACTGCCGTCACGACCGTTTCGATAGAAACTTTCAAGACTCAGTGCCAAAGCTTCGATATCAGCTTTGCGCTCTGCGTCACGAGCACTCGCTTGACTTCCTCGTAGATTAACAACACCAAGAACCAGCAATATACCCATAATAGTAATGACAATAATCAGTTCAACGATTGTAAACCCACGACGATGCATGGTACTAGCATAAGAGTTTTGCATGTAAATCGCAAGCGTAGGGGAGAACGGTTATATCTCGAGAGGCTCTTGTTCTATCTGAATACCAAATTTGTCGCGTACAGCTCCGATGACTTCGTCACGCGCAGCGGCCAAATCTTGATAACTGGTCGCTGATTCGTTAATGAGCACTAAACAGTTCTTGTCGTGAACCCGCATTCCATGAATCAGACTACCTTTTAGGCCAGTCTGTTCGATAAGCCAACCTGACGGAACTTTAAATCGTCCATCGCCCATGTCATACGCAGGCATATCGGGATAGCTACCGTGTAATTCGTTGACTTTCCAATCTTCGACCAATGCATTTTTGAAAAATGATCCCGAGTTTGGCAGAAGCGTTGGATCAGGTAACTTGTTTTTGCGAATATCGATCACGGCGTTTCGCACAATTTCTTGAGTAAAGGCTTTAATGGCATGATCGTCAAAGTATTTTTGCAGCGCATCATAAAAAGGTGGCTGCGGGCTTGATTTTGATAACGTCATCGTTATAGATGTAATAACATAACGTCCTTTTTCACTGCCTCGAAAGATGCTGTCACGGTAGGAAAAACCACAATCAGCGTTTTGTAGTGTGACAAAACTGTTTGTTTGTGAATCGTAGGCGGTGAGTGATTGGAGCGTATCGGCAATTTCTTGGCCATATGCACCAACGTTTTGAACAGGAGCAGCACCAGTTGTGCCTGGAATGGCGGACATCGTCTCAATACCCGTCAGGTGCATGTCAACAGTTCGCTTGACCGTTTCATCCCAAATCTCGCCTGCTCCCACGCGAATAGTTGTCGAATTCAGATCATCGGCAATGACGTCAAATCCAGGGATACGAACACGAAGGACGATGCCATGGAAGCCCTCATCCTTTGCGATGACGTTGCTGCCGCCTCCCAGGACAAACACAGGGAGTGATTGTGCGCGGGCTGTTTCGTAAATGGTACTGATTTCTTCGGGTGCACGGATTTCAACCATAAAAGTGGCGGGGCCACCTAGTTTCATAGTTGTGAAGTTTTTAAGAGGGATGTTTGGATGCATATCCATATCACTTTATTATAATCGTTTCGTGCCTATTTCAATAGCGCTAGCGAATAATCCGAATAAGTGGCTTTCTGATTGCGAGTACAAATCGCCTGATGGGGCCACCAGGTTTAATAAAGTGTGTGTGCTGATGGGTGATACTCTTCATAATTGATTGTGGCGCACGAGCATATATATTATACCCATTCTTTTCGTAGCGGCTGAGGGTGTCAACGTATTCAAGCTTTTCTTCGTCACTTGCGAAGGCAAGTTGATCAGCGTGTTTGCGCGGGACGAGCATCAGGTGCTCGATTACGTCCTGACCGTCCCAGAATGTATACGGGTATCTGTTTTTAATAATTTTAAAAAAACGCAGTCCTTCAACAAACTGTTCGTGACCCTCGTCAATTTCACAAAAGCTACAACTAACAACAAGATTCTTCTTTTGGTGTTTGCGGTAGAGCTTTTCTAACTTTGACGATCTCATATTATTGGTACACCCGGCAAGATTCGAACTTGCGACACCTGGTTCCGAAGACCAGTGCTCTAATCCACTGAGCTACGGGTGCATATCAGAGGTTGATTATACCATGCAATGCTATGGAGTAACAGATTGTTCGTTATCTTGTGCGGTCTGCGCAGGGCGATTTTGAGGAACAAGGTACTCACCTTTGGATAGTAAGTCAGCCAGTAAATGACCTGCCGCAGCACTTGTAAACATGTCACGACTTTTAAGGGCAGCCTCAAGAGGTATAAACCGAGAGCCAAGAATTTTTTCTGTGACGTCAGGTTCGGCTTCTTTATTCACTTTCTCAGGAAAGACATAAAATACATTACCGTCATCGTCGTGCGATAGTTCGAGCTCGTCTTGTTGAACGCGCAGTGCGTACATGCTGATACCATCTTGATCAGAACGACTAGTGTCAAAAAATGCAGAGTTAGAGTTCAGCCCCTCTGCCAGAAGTGCGAACCGCCCAGTCTCTGCCAAGTAGCCAGATTCCTCTCTTAGTTCGCGCGAAGCAGTCTCTACATGTGTTTCGCCTTTTGATTGAGCGCCACGAGGGATATTGCGGACGGGTTTTTCGCCCATTGTCGCACGTTTTTCTTCGACAACACCCACATAAATACCACCATCTGCGTCAATCATGTAGGGAATAGTAGCAGCGCCACCACCACCGCGTTCACGAATGATAAATCCATCATAGCCTTCAGGGCGCATGCCAAACTTCACCTGAATACCCAGGCCTTCGTGCGTGAGAGAAGCGTGACTCGTTGTTGCGGTCTGATCTTCTCCATTCGTTGACACAGTCCAGCCGCGTTTCGCACCATCAGGAATTGGAGTAACTTCAAAAGATGAGTGCTCTTGAGGTTCAGACTGCTGTGATGTAACCATACTTCTATTATAGCATATAAATCCTAATTTGTCCATACCAAAGCATAAACAATATACAGAGTGGAAATAGACATGATACTGTATAACTATGGCAAATGATACAACCGAACCATCAGACTCTACCTGGGCTGATTTTGATGCCGTGAATAAACAAGAACAAGAGGCGCTCGAGCAAGCATATCAAGAGGTAGAAGGTTGGAACTCTGTGTTGTTGAATCAAGTAGCAGGCATTGAGGACGTTAATTTAACATTAGTCCGCAAACTAAGCGATTCTCCTGATGACGAACATATGCCTGGAGATAAAATGTCTCTCAAGACAACGAACGCTCTATTGTATCTACGTCCAGATACAAGGAGTAAACTGTACGATCAAGGTGAGCCTGATGCTGTCATTCACGCACAAGGCGATCCGTATACAGTTACGGGAGATGTGCCTCCTCGTACTCAAAAACTAATTGATGATTTATTGGCTTCTACTTCGGCGACGCATGATACCGAACACAGTACTGCGGAAGATGAAATATGGCGCGGTGATGTTGCAGGTCAGCCCATTAAGATTGTTAAAATACACGGCGTCATGACATCTCACGCGTTCGATCCAACCGATACAAAGCATAACCCGACGCTCAGTGTACGAATCTATCGTGATGAAGATCACAAGGCTTTAGGCACACTCGAATCGACTCTCGAAGAACCACACACAGACGAAGTGTAAACGATTATCGACTTGTATCAACAGGGGTCATGTGGTAAAGTGGGGGATTGTATGGGCCAATAGCTCAGCTGCCCTGATGGTTCATCTGTCAGAGAATAATCAATTAGCACCTGGTGCTCTTACGACGCAGTTGAGAACTCTCGGTTCTATCGTACTTTTCGAATCGTGCATAGATATGGGCCAGTAGCTCAGCTGGTTAGAGCACCTGCCTCTTAAGCAGGGTGTCCGGGGTTCAAGTCCCCGCTGGCCCTCCAATAAAGAACACCCTTTGATCGCTACCGAGGGTGTTTTTTATTTTATCGATACGCGTTGCAAAACTACCTCTCTAGTACCGAGTGTAGTACGGACCGTTATATTTGCTACCATATAGTTGAAAGAACATGATTACTTAGGTCGTAAGATAATCGCTGTGGTCGTTGCGATTGGTAAGCTCATTATGATTTTACTGTCTGACATCTAAATTCACCATTGCTTGGTTGCCGAGCTGACTGATCGCAGTAATAGGCAGATCTTGCTGGGATGCTGTTTGATATCCCACTCGCTCAAAAAGAGCCTGACTGTCTGGGCCGCAAAATGCGTAAGGTATCTGGCCTTCAGTTACGACAGCTTCTGTGATCGACGTGACCAACGCGCTTCCAATACCCATTCGCCTGAATGGCTTTAGTACTATCAGGCTTCCTACTTCTCTAAATTCTTGATTATTATGTGCGGCAGAGGAGTTTGGCTTAGCACGCACGTATCCAGCGATCGAATCTTGGACGAAACTAACGAGCGCATGTTCACTTGCCATGATTTCAGCATGCTCGACAGGAACAAGAGTAGGTTGACTGTCGTGTAATACTTTTTGTGTTGAAGGATGAGAGTAAGCAGATACAATACCTGCAATGATAAATTGTTCATTGTGACTTAGTTCGGCGAAATTATAGGTTTCTATCATGGTTGGTTATCCATTATGTTGTTATAAAAAATCCCCTCTATCTATGTGTAGAGGGGTGAGAAATCAAAAGATTAGCAAGACCCCTTAGGGGCGGGGTCGGAATGAGTAGTACGTGCTAATCTGTAACATATTGATAATATACCACTCATATTTTATGTTGGCAAATTTGGAACCTTAAAATTAGCTTAACAAAGGATAATCCTTTGCAGAGCGCAATGTGGTACAATGCCATGTCGTGAAGCAGGTTGCTCCTGATGCAGTCGACACGATTGGTTATGGGATGCCAGTTTTGAAGCAAAACGGAAAATACCTCATTGGCTTTTCGGCATTTAAAAACCATATGAGTATTTTCCCTGGTGCAAACCCTGTTGCAACAACACAGGCTAAGCTTGAAGGCTTTAAAACTGCCAAGGGCACTATACAATTTACGGTGGATCATCAGATTCCCGATGCTGTATTAGTCGAAATTATTACGAGTTGTCTGGAAAGAAATGCCAAAAAAACCAATTAGGCACGGTAAAGAGACTATACTGGGTGTTATGTATTCGAGAAAATTAGGCAAAACAAACATATCAGTGTCCGAAATAGGATTAGGAACCTGGCAGATAGGCGGGTCCTGGGGTGATGTCAGTGACGAGGAAGCTTTACGCATACTTCATACCGCTGCTGATAATGGCGTCACATTTTATGACACCGCAGATGTGTATGGTGAGGGTCGAAGTGAACAATTGATCGCACGCTTTTTGAAGGAACGACCAGAAAGCCTCTTTGTCGCCACGAAGATTGGACGATGGTCGACGCCTGGTTGGGCCGAGAATTTTACGCTCGCTAGTATGCGAAGTCACGTGCAGGCATCGATCAAGCGTCTCGACATGACAACCTTGGACCTTGTTCAATTGCACTGTATACCGACGGATGTTTTGCGTCAGGGTGATGTATTTGAGCATCTTCGTACATTAAAAAAGGAAGGTCTTATTAAACAATTTGGTGTCAGTGTGGAGACAATGGAAGAAGCATTGCTATGTATAGAGCACGATGACGTCGCTACGTTACAAATTATATTTAACATTTTTCGTCAAAAAGCGATCGGCACTCTGTTTGATAGGGCACAAGAGACAAATACAGGAATTATCGTTCGCTTGCCGCTAGCGAGCGGGCTTCTGTCGGGCAAGATGACGAAGGACACACACTTTGACGCGAATGATCACCGTAACTTCAACAAGGACGGACAAGCATTTAATGTCGGTGAAACATTTGCAGGACTACCATTTGATAGAGGTGTTGAATTAGCTGACAGCTTAAAGAGATTGGTGCCTGAGGGCATGACTATGGTTCAGATGGCGCTACGCTTCATCCTTGATTTTGACGCGGTAAGTACCGTTATTCCTGGTGCAAGTCATATAGGGCAGGTTATAGGGAATACATCTGCGAGTGAACTCCCACCACTGGGCGATGAGTTACATGCACAATTGCGTCACTTCTATGAGCAGGATGTTGCAGCCCATATTCGCGGCCCGTATTAATCACCTGGACTTTAGTGACGAACGCGATATAATAACAGATAATGAATGAAGAAATTACAGTAGTACGAGTTCCCACTGGTCTCCCAGTACCTGTGGCTATGCAAGAAGCCCAAGATCGATTGTTGGCTAGGTTTGGTGATACTCCTCCACATGCTGCCCAGAATTTACAAGTAGTAGTTAATAATCCGAAAACTGCATTATTGTTTGCGGTTGCAGGTAGTGCTCCACAATCTCTAGAAGATTGGCAAGAAATTTCAACAGATCAATACGTAGGAACACTAACGTTAATAATGGTACAAACAACGATTCGCAATATGGCACATATTGAACATGTTGTTGTCGAATCTGGCCACGAAGGTAAAGGGATAGGTAGAAAATTAGTAGAAAAGGCTATTGAAATTGGTCACCAAAACGATGTGACTCGTTTCGATTTAACATCGAGTCCCGACAAAGAAGCAGCTCAGGTATTATACAAAAAAACTGGCTTCAAACTTCGAGAAACCAATAATTGGCGCTTCGACGGCTAATCTTTAATCGATCGAGATTCGTGCGGGATCTTTTCGTATAGTTGACGTATCGTTAATTTACTGATCGGGTCAATCAACTCAGGGTTTAGGTCAAGCAGAGGTTTTACAACGAAGTCCCTCCCTGCAAATCGAGGATGGGGAATGGTGAGGTTGGGTGTATCAATCACTTGATTGTCATAGAAAATAATATCGATATCGATTTCACGAGGTCCCCATCGAAAACGTTTCACGCGTCCCACTTTCTTTTCAACACTTTGCGTTAGCGACAACAAGTCCTCAGCTGATAATGTTGTTTCTCCGCGAATCGCAGTGTTGAGAAAATCGGGCTGATCAGTAAAGCCAACTGCTTTTGAAACGTACCTAGGTGCTTGTGTGATCGCTGTTAGCTCTTCGCTTAGTAACGCAATTGCTGTATCAAACTGAGCGTCACCACTACCAACATTTGATCCGAGCGCTAAATACACAACAGCCATGCTACTGGTAGTGTATCATACGCTGGTCTCAATCTGTTATGATAGGCGCATGGTACAGCTTGTTGGCATTTTAAATATAACACCTGATAGTTTTAGCGACGGCGGAAAATATATGAACCCCCAGACAGCTATCGAGCAAGCCGAGCAGTTATTCAATGATGGCGCGAGTTTGGTTGATATTGGTGCTGAATCGACACGCCCTAATGCTGAAGTGCTGACCGACGATCAGGAATGGCAACGACTAGAACCAATTTTAAAAGAGCTTATTCCGAAGTATCCTGGTAAGATTTCGCTGGATACGTATCATCCTTCGACAGTGAAAAAAGCGTGGGATATTGGTCCTGTCATCATCAACGATGTCACAGGATTTAACAATCCCGATATGCGCGACCTTGCTGCAAAACGACGCGCGACTGTTATTGTGAGTCACTTAGCGAGTGGCCTGACAATTCAAGAAGCTCATGAACGAACTCCGACAACAACCATTCAGCAAGTAAAAGAAGAACTGCTTGCGCGAGCAAAAATGCTGGAGGAATTGGGACTTGATAAAGATCATATTATTTTGGACCCAGGTATTGGATTCGGGAAAATTCCAGAGGTAAACGAACAGCTACTCACATTTGCTGAACAAATACCTGAATATAAAGTAATGATTGGCTATTCACGCAAACGTTTTCTTGGTGAACATCGGATGGAGCTACAACCAAATATTGCTGCAGGCAAACTTGCAGTTCAGCACGGCGCCGCATTTCTTCGTGTTCACGACGTTGCAGGACACGTACGTTTGCTACTGTAGCTCGAGGGCGTTTAGGCGACGGATTTCTTGTCGTCCCATTTTGAA
The DNA here is from genome assembly GCA_947084875.1 of uncultured bacterium. Taxonomy (GTDB): domain Bacteria; phylum Patescibacteriota; class Saccharimonadia; order Saccharimonadales; family Saccharimonadaceae; genus UBA1547. The sequence continues at coordinate 208,881 of CAMTUF010000001.1, read as the reverse complement.
CTGTCAAATGCCAGAATTGCCATCCAGACAGTTGGGAGAAAAATACCAAGCACTACCCATGCGCCGCTTTTGCCAAGCCTAAGACCGATGTGGTACATCGAAATATAAGTAAATACAGCTGTCACTATACCAAGGGGTGAAATAATCGCCAGCACTGCCCAGTACCCAGGCTGACCGCCTAGTTCAAGTAGTTTCCAAGTATTATAAAATGGTACCCAGGCAATCCACTGTTCGACGCCCGCTTTTTTGAAAATACGTCCCAGCAAAAATGCGTGCAGGGCGTAGATTGCTGCAACGGCGATAAATGTCAGGAAAACAAATAGCAGGATGATACCAGGAGCGGCTGCCGCTGCTGTACTAGATGCATACGATGAATCGTTACTTGAATAATACACTGCGAGTTGTGATAAAAATTCCATAAGTCCATTGTAACACCAGGCTATTATTTGTTAAGCTAGAAGCAATGAGATTACTTGACGGATTAGAGTTGCGTGGCTACATTATGGAACGCCAGGCAAAACAAGTACGTGCCCTGCGACAGTCATGGCGTGTTATTCCTAAGCTTGCCATCGTTCAAACCAGTGATAGCTCGGTGATTGACACATATGTCCGTATGAAAAAAGGTTACGGCGAAGATATTTTGATTGAAGTCGATATTTATAAAATTGCCCAAGCTGATTTAATGAAGCAAATCGAAGTACTCAACAATGACGAATCTGTTCACGGAATCATTACCCAACTGCCCCTTGCTGATCCTGAGCAAACCGAAGAGGCGGTGAATGCCGTTGCGCCCGAAAAAGATGTCGATGGTTTAGGAAAGGACTCAACACTGACTCCTGCAACCGCAATGGCGATTGACTGGCTGCTTGCAGGCTATAACGTAGAGCTTGCAGGCAAGGATATCGCAATCGTCGGAAATGGCCGATTGGTCGGGGCGCCACTTGCGGCGTTATGGCGATCTGCTGGATATGATGTGAACGTGTATGATAAAAAAACCGAAGATCTTCCTGGTTCTGTTCGGACCGCTGATGTGATTGTGACTGCGACAGGCGTTCCGTCTCTAATCAAAGTCGATATGGTGAAAAAAGGTGCCGTGATTGTGGATGCTGGAACTGCCGCAGAACACGGCAAGATCGTCGGTGATGTTGCGCCCGAAGTTCGTGAGTTAGACGACGTGACGATAACACCAACAAAAGGTGGCGTCGGACCACTGACTGTCGCGGCTTTATTTGATAATGTGATTCGTGCGGCGATGGTCGTCGCTGAAGCTAAAGGCCAGCAAGACCTTTAGCTTTTAAGCAAGTGCTTCTTTGACACGCTGGACGACTTGACGAGGGGTCAAGTCGGCTTTGACGATGTAGCTGTGGATGCCAAGTCCTCGAATTTCTTTTGGAGCCTCTTCTTCACCAAGATTTGTCAAAATGATAACGGGAATATCCTTACCCCAGTCTGTTTTTCGAATCACAGCAAGTGCTTCTGCACCCCCCATTTCGGGCATTTGAAGATCCATCAAAATCATATCGGGCGCAAATGCTTCTGCAAGTGCAACACCACGCTTGCCATTGTTTGCAAGTTGGACATCAAATCCGTCCGCTTCAAATTTCATTCGGTACATTTGACTAATAACAGGGTCGTCTTCGATGATGGCAATTTTGGTCATATCTTACCAAGATTATAAAGCATATGCATGCTAAACTGAAATAATAATGTCATCAATCAAACGAGAGCCATCAGAAGGTGATTCCACTGTCAGGCCTAAATACGAATTATCATCAGAAGAGCTGGATACATTAACAGCCGAGTTAATTGCTGAAAAAACGAAAGATATTCCAGAACGTCATCGACTGGTAACAGTTGAGGTGACTGCCGATGACGAATACTCTAATATTGCTAGACATATAGAACAGCATTTAGATTTCTTCGAAGAGGATGATCTGGAGGGTGGCTTTAAGTTGTACGAGAGCACGAGTAGATTCTTTATATCTCTGGATCGTCAAAAAGCAAAAGCTACAGGCTCAATACGTGTTATAGAGAATTCGCCTGCAGGTTTTGAAACAATTCACGATCTTAGTAATCCTCCCTACAATGTGCCTGAAGGAGAGTGGATTAACAAACACAATATAACTGATCTAGATAAGGTCTGGGATATAGCGATGCTTGCGGTTCAACCCGAATATCGACAAGGACTGGTGAGCTTACAGCTATTTAGAGCAGTGTACAAGTCTGCAGTAGAGAATCACGACATTGAACACTTTGTTGCTAATATTGATAAAAAGGCACTAATTCAACTTGAAAAGTTTTTAGGGGTTGCATTCCAGCGGCTTGCTGGTTCTGAAGGCGCACCATTTCATCATTCACAGTGGAGCCAGCCCGTCTATGGATATCTTCCAGATCTATATAAAATTGCACAACACCGCATGGAAGCACCACTGATTGGCCGAGCGGCCAGTAAGGCTGCGCAGGTCCTTGTTATGGGCGCTAACGACGAATCATTGGTTCTTGATGGTAAAAACGAAACAGCTTAAGCTATAATTACAGGCATGGACTTAGGACTTGTTGTTGCGCTTGTCGCTACCGTAGTCAACCTCACGTTAGGGGTATTTGTTTTAGCCCAAGACATAAAGTCTAAAACAGGCAAGATGTTTGCACTGACGATACTTGTCGGATGTGCATGGATTATCTCAGCAGCAATTTCAGAATCGCCGAGTTTCGGTTTTGATATTAATAACGCCTCAAACTCCATCGCATTTGCAACAGGATACTTAGTGATGGTCTGTGCAATGAGTTTTACCTACATTTTTCCTGTCATTAAAAAACCAAAAGCGAGTACGCTAGCAGTAGTCGTTTCTGCAAGTATCATTAGCGTCGGCTTATCACTTACGTCGTTGGTTGCAGGCACCGCAGATAAGGTCGCGAATGGCGTTATTGAATTTACAGTCGGTAGTTTGGTCTGGCTGTATGTGATCTTGTTTATGATTCCAGTCGTTATCTTAGCGCACAATCTATTTACACGGATGCGATCAGGGTTACCGACAAGACAACGCCAACAGGCGAAAATGGTCTTGGTTGCATTTGTGGGTACGTCACTCATTGGTATAGTTCTCAATTTAATTATTCCGACAGTTACGGGTAGTTGGTGGAGCACCCAATTTGGCCCAGTGGCTATTATCTTTATGTCAGTAGTTCTTGTGTATGCTATGGTGCGGCACAGGCTTTTTGACATTAAAAGGGCAGCAATTCGAACATTCAGTTATGTATTGTCATTAGTAACACTCAGTATTATTTATTATTTAATTGCGTATCTAGTTTCCAATATTATTCTTCGCATGTCGCCAGACGACACTTCTTCTGTCATAAGTCCACTCAATGTCGCTTTGGCACTCCTGCTCGCCTTTTTATTCCAACCCGTCAAACGTCTATTCGATAGAGTAACTAACTTGCTGTTTTATCGTGACGTGTATAATATTGAAGAGTTTTTTGCACGCCTTACGAAGAGGTTGAGTATTATTACAGACCTCAAAGTCCTCTTGCAGTACTCCTCTTCAGAAATTAAAAGCACGCTCAAAGCAAGTTTTGGAGCTTTCTATATTTACCAGATCGAAAAACCATCTGTCTACATTGCAACCGACAAGAGGAAAAAACTCCCAAAGGAAGACGTTGCAATGCTTGATGCACATGTATTAAATAACAGAAAAGAAATAATCATAACCGATCAACTACTCGATCAAGACGACAAAGATCTCAAAAAAATGCTTGATAGCCATCGTATCGCGTTGGTATTGCCTATCACCAAAGACAGTATTATAAGTGGCTATCTATTTTTGGGCGAACATCTTAGCTCGCAGTATACAACGACAGATACTCGTGCACTCCTTACGATCGCAGATGAGTTGACGATTGCTATTCAAAACGCTCTTTCGGTTCAGGAGGTGCGCGAGCTCAATGAGTCACTGCAGCAACGCGTTGATAATGCGACGAAAGAGCTTCGTGCCAGTAATGCTCAACTGCAAAAGCTGGATAAGGCAAAAGACGATTTCATCAGCATGGCCTCCCATCAACTACGCACACCACTCACAAGTGTGAAGGGCTATATCAGTATGGTTCGTGAAGGCGACGTGGGAAAAATAACAAAAGAGCAAGATCAGTTGTTGGGCGAAGCATTCACTAGTAGTGAACGTATGGTGCACCTCATTAATGACTTTTTAAATGTCTCGAGACTACAGACAGGCAAATTCTTGATTGAAAAGCGGCCTGTGAATCTTGCGAAGATTATCGAACAAGAGCTTGATAGTTTACAGACGAATGCTAAATCACGCCATCTCTCATTCGTGTATACGCCTCCAAAAGATTTTCCTGTCCTTAACCTTGACGAAGATAAAATGCGCCAAGTCATTATGAACTTCTCGGACAATGCAATCTATTACTCAAAAGAGGGGACAAAAATAAGAGTAAAGTTAACGCTTGATAAGAAGGACGCTACATTCACAGTGACAGATGCAGGAATCGGCGTTCCGCGCGCCGAACAATCACAGCTTTTTAATAAATTCTATCGAGCCAGCAATGCGCGTAAGCAACGTCCTGACGGAACAGGTGTCGGGCTGTATCTGGCAAAGAAGGTGATCAATGAGCACGGCGGTACAGTTGTCTTCTCGTCAACAGAAGACAAGGGCAGTACATTTGGTTTCAAACTTCCCCTCGATAAGTTAGGCGTTGCTAGCGATACGAATGATCTCAAAGATCAGGACAACAAGCGCTAAAATAACGCCGCTCGCGATCATGACTGGTTTAGCGATGCGTTTGTGATCAAACCACCACTGACCAACTTTTCCTCGATTAGCAGCCGAAATTCGTGTGATAACGGGTCGTGTGATGGCCGCGTCGGCGCCAGTGTACGCTTTATTACGCTTCTTTTTCTGTTTTCCCATAGTAGTGTCATTATAACAAAACTACCCCCGCGTTGATAGCGGGGGTAGTTTGTCGGTCTGAATTACTCCAGAATCGTGAGGAACTGGGGGAGCGGTCAGACTCTATTAGGCTTGGAGGCGACGACTACGTACATAGTAAACTATGCTTGCAATCAATGCACCAAGACCTAGGAAGGCAACAATGTTTTCTGTTGGACCAGTTTTTGGCAACTCGGGTGGAGTTGACGCACATTTAGTAAGGTCCTTTGTGTACTTCGCTGTGTCGTACTGTGATTCATCTATAGTTATTACTTTCTTTGTAGAAAGTTCACAGACAGTTATAGTTATATTGTTATTACAAACTCGTGTAACAGTAGCCGAAGCCGTGTCAGAGTTTGTAACACCATTAACGCTCACGTCCGCTTTATTTGTTAGTGTCTTTGTACCACACTCAAGGGTATCAATTGCACCAACCTTCGCATTAAACTTGACGTAAGCATTTGATCCAGCAGTGTAATCACCAATGTTCAAACCTGTACTAAACATCTTGTCGCTGACGGTTATGCCGTTAGGATTCGACGTATTTTTCACAGTTGTTGATCCAGGAATGTAGGTAACACGAGCGGGCAAAGTATCCTTCACTGTTACGTTGTTCTGGGTTGTGGTACCCGTGTTCTTGTATTCAATACGATACTCAAGAGTATCGCCAGCTTTTGCTGTAACGTTCTCAGTGTATTCTGTCGTTCCAGCTACACGTACTTGTTTTTGAACAGTGAACGTAGGCTTTGTTGCTTTGACTTTGAAAGTAACATATCCCGCGTATTGGTTACAGCCAGGGAGAACTCCGTTAAGGGAGTCGTATCCCAGAGGCGCACCAGTTGTGACAATGTTATCACTTAAAGTTGCACCGTTCGTTGCACCAGCATTATAAATGTGGGCTGAACCAGGAACATACTTTAGGTACAAACTAGAGTCACTCGTAAACGTCGCATCGTCCCATACAACAGCTGGAGATGCATTTGACGCACCAATGTAAGCGGCGCTAGCGCTGCTGCCATTGACTATTGCTGGAATTTCAGCACGTACATAGGCATTCTGTGCAATACCAACACCACTAGCGTTCAAGTCACTTGAAGCATTATTGTGGTAATACACAAATACGGTATATTCTTTGTCTGCTTCAACCTTTACGGTATCAGCAAAAGTGTTGTTTGGAGCGGTTGCAGGTTTTACGCGCATGAAGTTTGGCTCATAGCCCTGCACAGGGTTATCTGTAATTGAGTTAAATGTTACATGTCCCGCAGGTGCTGCGGTGGTGAACAGTGGGCGGTTTGGTCCCCAGGCGTGCAGTGATGCAGGTATAATAATTGCTGTTGCAACTATTGCTACAACAGCAGCTAAACGCTTAGGAGCACGTTTGATGAGTGAAAGTAGACTCATATAATTCTCCTTTATAGATTTATCTCGCAGATGAAATCTAGATTATTAATATTCTTTATAAAACATTGTTACCGGCTTGTTAAATGTGACAAATCAGATCATTACAAAGCGTGTCAGGGAGGTTCCGCAGGGAACCGACCCTTCCACCAGACCGAAGTCCGATGGGGGTCGGTTCCCGTGCGGGACGCGATGATCCTCCTGTTCGTTATTAGTCGCTGACTGAGCCGTCGCCGCCGGCGGTCTCGTCGGTGGTGTCGTCGTCTTCTTCGGTGGTGTAGACCGTCACTCCGTTGTCGACCGAAGTCTGCGGGGCTGCGGTACCACCGGGAATGTAGACGTAGTCACTGGCGTCCGAGGACTTGCCCGTGACGCACTCGCCGATGCTGTTGACCACCTTGGGGTAGGGGCACCAGCTGGAACCGCCTCCCGGAGGAGGTGTTGTTACCTTAGGAGTGCAGTCAGGCAGCGCGAAACGACCGTCACCGATGTTCCACATGACCTGTGCCTCGCAAGCTGCCACCTGGCCCTTCAACTCGTACGCCAGAACGAGGAACTCACCCGTGTACTGGATGGGGTTCTGCTCGAACTCGCGCACGTGACCGAAGGGGTTGGCGGGGTCGACCTGCTTGGCGTCGGTCTCCTTGATATGGATGTTCAGCCGCGTGGTGATATTACCCATGACGCCCTTGTCCACGAAGACCTGCTCGATCGTTGCGGCAACGAGCGCGCACTTCTGAGCCGTCACGTACTGGGCCTTCGGCGAGCTGCCCATTGCCTGGGCGGCCCACTCGTTGATGCCAGCTTCGGTGACGGGGAACCACTTGGGAACCCACGACATCTCGTCTTTGCCCGACCACACGACCGTGCCGCCGCTTGTGAGCTCTACGTTGTAGAGTTCGACGGCGTTCATGGCGCAGAAGTCGGGCTCAGCGAGCGTACGCGCGACGAGCTCCTCCAGGGTCTTGACGGTGAGCGGACCACGAACTGAGTCAGGCCAGATGGTCTTGTCGGTCTCGAGGCTTCCGATCACGAAGATCGGGAACCTGATGTCGTCCGTCTTGTCATCGGGAGTGCCGTTGTCGTTCTTCTGGATCCCGTAGTCGTACTTCTTGGCGAGGTCAGCGTACTGGCCCGGGTAGGGCCAGTTCGCGAGCTGCCAGGGCACGTCTTCGGGGTCAGGCGGCGTGTCCGAGTCGCCCGCGTTGGGGTTGTCGGTCGCGCCGTTGGTCGGGCCCGCGGTCTCGGTGACCTGGGGTGTGGCGTCTCCGTTGGTCGCGCCCTTGGGCACGAACCAGATCGTAGCGACGATCGCTGCGATCGCGACGAAGACGAGTGCGATGATCGGCCAGCGACGCCGCGGCGTCGAGCTGGTGTTGGATGTTGACATGAGGGTGCTTCTCCTTTCTTCCCTGGGATTATTTGCGCGGTTGCGCGAGCCTGGCTTCACGACTGGCTGCCGTAAACAGGATTTGTGCACGGATGCACGAGTTCGCGTTTCCGCGGTCTGCACCCTAGGGAAGGGAAGGGAGCAGCAAAAAGCCTCGTCCGAAGACGAATCGTCATGCTGCTCCCTATAAAAGAGAAAGTAATTGAAAAATAACAAACAGAGATCTTTCGCGTTTTGCTCGAAGAGCAGTGAAGCTCAATTCGAACAAGCTGCAAATGCAGCGTGGTGAAGTTGAACTTTAGATTGGGCCCACCGCACCACGCTGCATTCGAGTTACGCATAAAGACATGCATAGTAATGATCTGACTTGTTAACTAACCTCCGCCATCCTGGGTCCTCACACCTGGGACAACTGATCTTTCTAATCTATCACATAAATGTCAAAATGTCAATGCTTATGTCACATAATAACAATAAACACAAGCTTTTTGAATCTGGATCTTTAGAGGGTACTTAAGCAACAATCTAGTTATTACGCTTACGTTTGACAAAGAATGTATTGAAACTATACAGTTCAATTAGGTTTAAATGTAGTGGCCCAAATTCCACACAGCTTGTCGATTTACTGATCAAGTACTGTCGTTCTTCGGATTGAAAGGCAACAAGATGTCAGTAATGCAAGATGTTCCGACCGAGTGGCACCCGCTGCGGAGTCGGCGACGCTGTCGCCCTGGTGTGTCGAGTAGGGAGTGCGAGGTCGCTCGCGCGCAGATCATCGTCCGCCTTCAGGCCCGCGACGAACTCAGCGAAGACGCTAAGAACGCGCGGACCATCCACGATCTCGCGGTCGCGTTCGACAACGAAGGAGTGATGAGTCCGTTCTTCGGGACACCTCAGGTACGCGTCGCAACGATTCGTGGCATCATCCGCGACCTTCGCAACGCTGGGATCGTGAAGAGGGGGCCGTCAGGTCGCTTCTATCTCTGGCGCTGTCCAGAACTCGCGTCAGAGATCGTCCTCTGGAACTCCTCCGACGTCGCCTGATATTCGAAGAGGCGGAGAACACTGAAAGCGTAGAGAGAAGCCTGTTCAGGCGACTTGACTATCATCAGTGTTCTCCGCCAATCGGAAATTCAGCGGTCCCTCTATTCAGAAGGGGCTTTTTTTGTTACAATTCTCGGAGTCGAAAGAATCAGACAAGTCTTTTGATAACACCGTACCCATATGGATCCTTCGGACCATATTGGTTGATAAAAAGCAGACTACAAAGTCCCCTATGGATCTTTCAGACCATATGTGACTTCTGTTTTTCGGAAATGAACAGAAGTATGTAAACACATTTCATGTTCTATTTCACTCAAAACATGGTCCCATCGTCTAACGGTTAGGACACCAGGTTTTCATCCTGGCAATAGGAGTTCGATTCTCCTTGGGATCACCACATATGAACACACAGCTAAATAGTCCTTTGTAAGGGCTGTTTTTCATTTCAGCCCTATAATTGCAAGGCCTGGCCTTGCAATTATAGTAGGTGCAATAAGGAATTCGGACTACGCAGCAAGGATATTTTTAAGTAGTTTCATGTCTTCGTGCATTGTTTCGTAATCAGCTACAAATTCAAGGTACTGACGCGATTCATCCTTAGTTTTTACTAGTTTATCGACGTGTAGCCAATCAGCGTGTTTATCACCTGAGAAATACGAGATACTCGAGTAAGGATATTGTTTAAAATCACTTCCGATATCGAGTGGATTAAGGTGAATGTAGCGACTAACATGCCACAGATACCCATCGTTTGTAATACGTGACGCCAAGAATGGACCTTCGAAAAGGCCTCCAGTCCTTCGATATTTTTTGTTGAAATACATCGAATATGCAGTCAGAACACTTTGCATCAGTTTGGATATACCATTTGGTTCTTTGAGGTAACATAACAGATGAAAGTGGTTAGGCATCATGCAGAATGCGATTAGCTCAACATCTTCATTGAACTTTGTATGAGGTCGTCCCGAACTGTCCTTAGAAACTTCGCTCGACAGATGGCGCTTAAAGAGACTCAAGAAGTAGAAATAGTCCTCAGGCTCACGAAAGATATCTTGCTTGTTAACACCACGATTATAGAGGTGGTAGTAGTTATCGGCGCCATAAACCTTAAGTCGGTTACGCTTGGGCATATCTTTATTGTATATCCTCTTTTTCATTTTGCAAGGCCAGGCCTTGCAAAAGTCTCTTACATTTTACGATTATATTATCTTATCTGTTAGGCGCTGTTGCAAGGCCAGGCCTTGCAAAATGATGAATCTCCTTTGGCTAAGCGCCTTCTGATGAGACAATGCAGTGGTACAATAAGACTCATGAGTTTTATATTTAAAAGAACAAAAATACTGGCTACAGTGGGACCTCCAACCAGTAACCCCGAAATGATAGAAAAACTAGCACTTGCTGGAGTAAATGGGTTTCGGCTAAATTTCAGTCACGGCGACTATCCTGAACGTGACGATCAAATTAAGTGGATTCGGGATGCTAGTCTGAAAATTGGTAAACCTGTTGCGATCCTACAAGATTTACAAGGTCCGAAGATCCGCTTGGGTATGTTAAAAGAGAATACTGCGGTCAAAACGGGGGATGAAATTATTCTTGATTACGCTGCAGAGCATGATGGACTTACCTTCCCTATTCAATATAACTTGGCGGAAAAGGTGAAAGTGGGTGAGCCTATTTATATCTTTGATGGGAAGGTACGAACAACCGTTATTGACGTTCCATCTGCTACAGCTATTAAGGTAAAAGTTGAAAACGACGGAGTTCTGATGAGTAAAAAAGGTATTAATTTACCTGATACTGACTTTGGCGGAGATATTTTGACACCAAAAGACCTCAAAGATATCGAGTACGGTCTGGATAAGGACTTTGACTATGTGGCCATTAGCTTTATTCAAAGTGCTGATGATATTAATAATCTGCGACAAATTCTTGTTGCTGGTGGTTCTACTGCGCAAATTATCAGTAAAATTGAAACAAAAGCTGCGATTAAAGAAGATGCACTTGAAGAAATTGTCAAAGCAAGTGATGGAGTCATGGTAGCGCGGGGTGATTTGGCCGTAGAAGCAGGAGCGGAGGTTGTTCCAATTGTCCAGCGTCGTATTATTGCGCTCTGCCGTAAGCATGGAAAATTAAGCATTGTGGCAACACAAATGATGGCTAGCATGGTCGAAAGTCCTGAACCAACTCGTGCAGAAGTAAGTGACGTTGCCAACGCTGTTATTCAAGGTACAGACTCTGTGATGTTAAGCGACGAGACTGCCAACGGCAAATATCCGCTAGAAACCGTTGCCGCAATGAAAAAGGTTATTTTGTACACACAAGAAAATGCACCTGTTGTACCAATTATTGACCATATTGTTACATCAAAAAAACAACAGGATGGTATTAGTACCGCTGCAGTGGGACTTGCCGAGCAACTGAAAGTCGTAGCAATTATTGTTGAAACAAAATCTGGTGCTACAGCAGCAAATATTGCAGCCCATCGCCCTAACTTACCGATTATTAGCGTCACAAGTGAGCCACGGGCTGCACAACAATTGTCACTGAGCTATGCCAATCGCAGCTACGTACGGCCAGACTCAGCAGAGGCAGGATTCGAAATTGCTACGGAGCTGAAACGACAAGGTCTTTTCGGTGAAGGCGAGACAACGGTGATTATTGTCAGTGGTAAACAACCAGGCATGACAGGAATGACCGACACAATTAAAGTGCGTGTGCTACAGTAAATATATTAATGGGGTGGGTAATTGATGAAATCAGGCTTTTTTAAACTAACAATTCGTGATGTGCCGCTTCATAATCAGACTGTACTCGTAAGGGCTGATTATAATGTTCCCCTTAATGAAAAGGGTGAAATTGATAACGATCTTCGTATACGAGCGAGCTTGCCAACGATTGAGTATTTGCTTGAGCGAGGTTGTAAAGTCATTATTATGAGTCATTTAGGGCGACCTGATGGTAAAGACCCTTCGCTCAGTCTAGAACCTGTTGCTCAGCGTCTGGCGACGTTATTAAAACGAGATGTACGATTTATTGACGATACAATCGGCGATCGGGTGTATCAAGTGGTGAAACGTGCGCCGAAAAACTCGATTATCATGCTCGAAAATCTGCGTTTTTATAAAGAGGAAGAAGCTGATGATCAGGATTTTGCAAAGAAAATTGTTGCCGCAACGGGCGCACGTTATTTTGTTCAGGATGGGTTCGGTGTTGTTCACCGTGCGCACGCGAGTACTCACGCCATTACGTTATGTATCCCTAGCGTTTCAGGATTATTGCTAGAGCGAGAATATGTCACAATCACTTCCGCTATGCTTTCTCCTAAACGCCCACTCGTCGCCGTTATGGGTGGGGCAAAAGTTGAAGATAAGATTCCTTTGATCGAACGTTTTGTGGAGGTAGCCGATACGATTATCGTCGGCGGTGCGCTGTCTAATACGTTCCTTGCGCATAAAGGCGTATCAATGGGCGTTAGTATCGTCGAAGAAGATCAGTTTGCCGAGGTTGATCGTATCTATGAAGCGGTTCAAAAAAAAGAAGTCCAGTTCGTTGATGAGTTTATCGTTCTTCCATCTGACGTCGCAGTAGCACACTCAGCTGAAAGTGATCTAAAGCGAAAAGTAGTTGGTCTAGGTGATATTGAAAGTGATGAAGATGCTTTGGATATCGGTGATCAGTCCATTGAGCGTATGGTTAGTATTGTTGAGAAGGCAGGGACTGTCATTTGGAACGGTACGTTGGGGTATGCTGAAAAACCAGCGTTTGCTCATGGGTCCGCAAGACTTGCGCTTGCCCTTGCTTCACATCCCGAAATCACCTCTATTATCGGAGGCGGGGACACAGCAGATTTTGTCCTTCGGTGGGATGGTCATGGAGGTGCAAGCTTTAGCCACGTTTCAACAGGGGGTGGGGCGAGCTTGGAACTTATGTCAGGGCTTAAGTTGCCAGGTGTGGAAAGCTTGCTAGACGCTTCGGGCTCAAAGTAGTACACTAACAGTAATAACCATAAGCAATATGTAGAGTAATGTCACGAGATAAAACACTGATTGTTGGCAACTGGAAAATGAACCTTAACATGGGTGAGGCTAGTTTGTATGTGCATCAGCTAGCCAAGCTGGTGAAAGTTCGACGTGACGTTGAGGTTGTATTAGCACCAACATCGCTTGTTTTGCAGTCTTTGAGCCTTCAGATAAGTACTCGACAATTTAAGCTGGCAGCGCAGAACTTTTACTGGCGCGATCACGGTGCTTATACAGGCGAGATCTCTGCCAGTCATCTGCGAGGTATTGTGCAGTATGGGCTTGTTGGTCATTCTGAACGACGTCATGTATTTCATGAATCTGATAAGGATATCCGTGCGAAAGTGCAAGCTGCAATTCGTAATCACATAAAGCCTATTCTTTGTATTGGGGAAACTGCATTTGAACGCAGCGAGGGTGAGACAACTGACGTACTTCACGACCAGTTAATTGGAGGACTAGCGAATGTAACAAGTGAAGACCTGCAGCATATCGTGATTGCGTACGAGCCTGTGTGGGCAATTGGAAGCGGTCAAAATGCACTACCTGCTGACGTAACAGCAGCTGCACGTGCAATTCGTAGCCAAATAAAGCACTTGTATGGTCAGAAAGCCTCAGAAGCCATTCAAGTTTTATACGGCGGAAGCGTTAAAGCAGACAGTGCTGCAGATTATCTTAGTTTGCCTGACATTGATGGACTACTGGTTGGTGGTGCAAGTTTGGACGCGCATGCGTTTAATGAAATTATTAAAAAAGCACATAAACCCGTGGGCGGGGATAAGGAATAGGTGGGGATATGAAAGATATTGATTTTGATGAACTAGACAGGGCGGTAAATTCGCTGATTAGTCCAGGGTCTACACCTACGGCAGCTCCCAATCCTGCCCCTGTTACGCCCGCTTCCATCTCTTCTCCAGCCACGCCACCTTCTGTGGCATCAACTACACCGCCACTTGCTGAACGACGCAGTTCGGGACGCTTCATGGATGTTGTCCATCCATCGTCAGATATGCGACCCGTCGCGGTTCCTCCTCGACCTGTTGCGCCGATGAGTTCTCCAACTCTTCCTGTACCAACTCCTGAGCCGACGAAACCAGCTGAATCATCATGGCCAGACCCTATAGATATGCATGAGGCAACGACTAAACAAAGCACGCCACCTGTATCCGAACCAACTCCTCCATCTGCAGCAGCTAGTGACGCCGTTGCACCTCTTGAGTCACCTTTTTTGTCGGATGCAAAGGTTGAAAAGCGCCCGTTAGGTGCTTTCTCAAATGAGGTCCATCAATCTGCGCCAACCTCATCGGCTACTCCTGCAGCTCTGCCCGATCAAAAACCTGAGCAAAAAGAGTCAACAATGCTCACAACCGATGATATACAAAAACCGACGGATCATCCTATTGAGAACGATACACCAATGCCTGCTGAGTTGCAGCCTGGATTACTATCGATCGAAGCGAACGAAGATCCTAAAGCTGTTCCGACTGCGACTGAAGTGACTGGACCTACATCGATTACGCAACAGTATACCGAACAACCAAGCACAGGTGATAAACCGACAGGAACAGTGTTTGATACAGAGGCCTATAAAAAGCCACAGAATAATTCAAAAAAGAAAAAATCTGGCTGGTTAGTAGTGCTATGGATCTTTTTACTGCTTGTTGTGGGAGCGGGTATTGGTGCAGCAGTTTACTTCTTCGTTCTTCCGCGTTTGTAGACTATAATAGAGAGTAATGGATATTCTTGATGGGTTAAACACGGCTCAAGCCGAGGCGGTGCAGACAACTTCTGGGCCGCTACTTATATTGGCGGGTGCAGGCAGTGGTAAGACAAAAACACTGACGCACCGAATTGCCTATTTGATTTCGCACGAATCATTGTGGCCTAATGAAATATTAGCAGTTACCTTCACGAATAAAGCTGCTAAAGAAATGCGTGTTCGATTGGGGACATTACTTGGTCAAGATGGTACCAGTCGAGGCTTTATGCCTTGGATGGGAACATTTCATGGTATCTGCGTGCGACTTTTAAGGATCGAAGGCCAAGCGATTGGTATTGCTCGTAACTTTGTTATTTATGACGAGGATGATCGGCGTGGTCTCATTAAGCAGGCAATGAAACAATTATCAATCAGTGATAAAGAAATCAAAGCTCAGTCAATTAGCAGTGCAATATCAACAGCCAAAAACGAGATGATTGATCCTACCGAATTTGAAGCAAGCGCGCATTACCCTTACCAAAAAAATGTCGCAAAGGTATATCAACGCTATGAAGAACTTCGTAAAACGGCGGGCGCTCTCGACTTTGATGATTTGCTCCTCGAGGTTGTGCGACTTTTTAAGGAAGCCCCTGAGGTGCGTACGAAGTGGCGGACCTCTTTTAAGCATATTTTGATTGACGAATATCAGGATACCAACGCAGCCCAATATGCCATTGTTAAGTCGCTCGTAGGGGACGATAGAAATATATGCGTTGTGGGTGACGATTGGCAGTCAATTTACAGTTGGCGTGGGGCAGATTTTACGAATATTTTGAATTTCGAACGAGATTTCAAAGGCGCAAAAGTAATCAAACTGGAGCAAAACTATCGTAGTACAGGCAACATCCTGGATGCAGCCAGTAATGTCATTACAAAAAATGTCCAAAGGACCGATAAAAAACTATGGACGGCTGAGGGTCCTGGTTCGCCTGTGCAAGTTCACGGTGTGTACGATGAACTCGAAGAAGCGAATTTAGTCGCTGAACGCATATCGTCTCATGTCGCACTAAAAGCTCGAGGATTTGGTGATTTTGCAGTGTTGTATCGAACCAATGCACAGAGCTATACGCTAGAACGCGCGTTTCTTCGCCTACGTATTCCTTACCAAATTGTCGGCGGGGTACGTTTCTATGACCGTAAAGAAATTAAGGATATCATTGCGTATCTGCGCCTTATTTATCAACCAAATGATCGCATGAGTTTTAGTCGCATTGTCAATGTGCCGACGCGCGGGATTGGCGAAACAAGTCTGGAGCGTTTTATGGCATGGCAAGCAGGCAGTGGCATGGATATTCTGAGCGCTCTTGTAAATGTTGATCAAACAAGTACTGTGACATCGCGTGCGAAACAGGCACTAATTACTCTTGGTGAGAAGCTTCGCATTGCGCAGGTTATGATTGAAACTGCTAGCCCGAGTGCTGTTATTGAGAAATTGATTGATCTGACGGGGTATCGTGACTACATTCTTGACGGGAGTCCTCAAGCCGAAGATCGTGAAGCTAACCTAGGGGCCCTACTATCCGATGCACAGACGTTTGCGAGTCTTCCAGATTTTCTAGAGGAAGTGGCTCTTATGTCGAGTGCAGATACCGACAGTCGTTCGGGTAAAGTGACATTGATGACACTCCACGCTGCCAAAGGTTTGGAATTCCCCGTTGTGTTTATTGTCGGTATGGAAGAAGGTATTATTCCGCATGCCAGGGTATACGAAGCAGGCCCTGCCGAACTTGAGGAAGAGCGACGTTTAGCGTATGTTGGTATGACGCGTGCTCGTGAAGAGCTACATCTTACCTATGCCCAAAGCCGACTGCAGTTCGGTCAACGTGGCTATAATGCGATGTCACGATTTATTACAGATATGGGTGATCAGGTTGCAGCGGTCTCGCAGGCACCACGTGCGCAAATGGAAGAAGAATTCTACAGTGACGAGCCATTTAGTGTCGGAGATATTGTGCGGTCTAATGCCTTTGGTAACGGAGAAGTAATCGACGTTGATGGACTTGCATTGACTATCAAGTTTGATACGGGCCAGACAAAAAAGCTCAATGCTGAGTATGCGCGTTTAGAGAAAATCTAGCATACCTATCGTGCTCATGGTTGTAGGCTCACGACGCATTTTTTGTTATAATTATAAGCAACACGCATTTTGGGTGTCTATAACATAATGAATAGTCTTATTCGCAGAACCACCACACCTCTCGGTGCGATTATCATCGCCTGTTTATTACTCATATCCATTGTTGGGCTGATTATTGCTGGAAGAGTTGGAGCAACAAACGGTACTGAACAACAAGGACGTTTAATCACCGTTCACGATCGCGGAACTGAAAAAGTTATCCTGAGTGACGCTGCGACAATAGGTGACGCACTGCGCGAGGCCGATATACAACTTGACGAAAACGATGCGGTTGAGCCAGCCGCAACTGAAAAACTTGTAGCAAAAGAATACAACGTTAACATCTATCGTGCACGACCCGTGATTATTATTGATGGTGCTTTTAAGCAGAAAATTATTACTCCTTATCAAACTGGCGAACAAATTGCGAAAAGTGCGGGCCTGACGCTATATCCCGAAGATACGACAGTGCTTGCGCGGACGGACGATATTGTTTCTGAAGGTTCAGGACTGAAGCTGACTGTCGATCGAGCAACCGCATTTACATTGACACTGTATGGTAAGACGACAGAAGCTCGTTCGCAAGGCACAACAGTTGGTGATATGTTAAAGCAAAAAGGGGTTACACTTGGTGCAGAGGATAGAGTAGTACCAGATGCTGCCACGCCACTCACTGCGGGAGCGTCAGTACGCGTGTGGCGCGAAGGCAAACAGACGATTACTGTTGATGAGGCAGTGGCTTTTGCAACTGAAAAAATTCAGGACGGCGATCAGCCGATAGGCTACAGAGCTGTTCAAACCCAAGGTGTGAATGGTGCGCGTAGTGTGACATACGAAGTTACTATTCAAGATGGTCAGGAAGTAGGTCGTCAAGAGATAGCAAGTATAACAAGCCTCGAGCCAGTGAAACAAGTTGAGATTATTGGAGTAAAGACACCTGTCGTCCCTTACACGGGTAGTGGTACAAAAACGGAATGGTTGATTGCGGCGGGTATCCCTCAGGCAGATTGGGGTTACGTAGACTACATCATTACTCGTGAAAGTAGGTGGAATCCTAACGCTATTAACCCAACGAGTGGTGCGTGTGGACTTGCCCAGGCATTGCCATGTAGCAAGGTACCTGGAAATCCGCTTAACCCTGTGGATTCGCTCAAATGGGCAAACGGGTATGCGCAGACCTGTGTTTCGTACAGAATGTACTGTGGTTGGGAAGGTGCATATAAATTTTGGCTGAGTAATAACTGGTGGTAAAAGGTCCTAATAAGTCACTTGGACAACATTGGCTCAAAGATCGAGACGTTCTCGCGCACATTGCCGACTCTGCAGAACTGACACAAGAAGATACAGTGCTCGAAATCGGTCCAGGCCTCGGCACACTGACGAGTGAGCTACTGAGGCGCAGTAAGAAGGTAGTTGCTGTGGAGTTTGACGCTGAACTAGCCCGAAAGTTACCTGCCCAATTTCCTGGAACAAGCTTAGAGGTCGTCCAGGATGACATTTTGTCTTTCGATTTATCGTCGTTACCTGCTGATTATGCAGTAGTTGCCAATGTCCCGTACTACATCACGAGTAAAATTGTCCAGATGTTAATGACGGCAACGAACAAGCCTCGTATTGCAGTGCTACTGGTACAAAAAGAAGTGGCTGAACGACTTGCGGCGCGTCCTGGTGATATGAGTATTCTGGCAGTCAGCGCCCAACTATTTGCGGATGTCACACTAGGTGATGTTGTGCTAGCACGATTATTTACACCGCCGCCTAAGGTTGATAGCCAAGTCGTTGTACTACGTACTCGTAAAACACCGTTTTTGACGGACGTAACAGAAAAAGCTTTCTTTACGGTTGTTAAAGCAGGGTTCTCTGCTAAAAGAAAAAAACTACGGAGTAGCCTATCAGGTGGGCTGAAGTTGTCGAAACCCGAGACAGAACTGCTCCTTACAAAGGCACATATCAGCCCTGACTCACGTGCAGAAGAGTTGAGCCTCGAAGACTGGTCACGCCTTACTCGCATTGTCGGCTGATAACGCTCATGCTAAAATAACCCTACAATGAAACGCCAACCTAGTCGTCTGTATACAGCTGGATTCACAATTATTGAACTCGTTATTGTCGTTGTGGTTATTGGAATCCTAGCAACCATTGTATTTGTTGCGTATAACGGTATTCAGGCATCTGCACGAGATAGTAGTATACTGTCCGATCTTGACGCACTTGAAGGAATTCAAACACAGTATGGTCTAAAAAATAATACTGGGGGGAAGGCTTGGTACTCAGGAAGCGGTAATGATAGTGATATTAATTTCACCCCAAGCTCTGGGAATATAATCGATGTCGTTATAAATTCAACCGATTACTGTATTCGAGCCTATAACCCAGCCTCTTCGAGCTATAAGACACTAGCAACAGCTGCAACAAAAGAGTCAAGTTCCGGGGCATGTACCTCTCTCGTTGCCTCGACTGCAGCACTGGATGATGCACCGAACACCTTTACGACAATTACCTGGACAGCACAAACAGGAGCCGGAACATCGGAATGGGACCTCGGTGTTGCGTCTTCGGCCGATGGTACGACGCTTGCGGCCGTAAACCAGAATGCCGGGATGGTAGTATCTAGTAATAGCGGCACAACTTGGGCACACCCTTTTCCAGATTGGGGAGCGAATGACTGGGTTGATGTCGCATCCTCAGCAGACGGTACGAAACTTGTAGCAACAGTGTCCACTGTAGGAGGTTATATATACACGTCAACAGACTCAGGCGTCACGTGGACTCCACGAAGTACTGGCAGTGGCCAGGGTTGGCTATATGTCGCATCCTCAGCAGACGGTACGAAATTAGTTGCTGTTGGTAAAAGTAGTGGTGCGGGATACCTTTATACTTCATCAAACTCAGGTGTAACTTGGACGCAGCAGACAGCCGCTGGTTCGCAAAACTGGAGAGATATTGCTTCATCGAGTGACGGGACGAAATTAATTGCAATCACAAGGTCAGGAGGATTTGGTACTACTGGCTACCTCTACACGTCGACAGACTCTGGAGTTACCTGGACGCAACAGACTGGCTCGGGCGATCGCAGGTGGGGAGGAGTCGCTTCTTCGAGCGACGGCACCAAACTCGCCGCAACTGCCTATAATGGTTATATATACACGTCGACAGACTCTGGAGTTACCTGGACGCAACAGACTGGCTCGGGCAGTCGTAGCTGGTCTCCGATTGCATCTTCGTCAGACGGTACAAAGTTAGTCGCTGGTGAGGACGGATCTTCTACTGGCTATCTCTACACGTCGACAGACTCTGGAGTTACCTGGACGCAACAGATTGGCACAGGGCCCAAATACTGGTATGGCATAGCAACATCATCTGACGGCTCAAAAATATTTGCTTCACAAGAATCAGGATACTTATACAGAGGTGTTTACGACTAGTACTCAATAGAAATAAACATACACTACCTGTTATAATCAGTATCTGATGGAAAAGAAGCTTTATATCGCGACGGCTATCCCGTATGTGAACGGCACACCGCATATTGGTAATGCCCTTGATTACTTAATTGCTGATATTTGGACTCGTTATCAGAAGCAAAATGGCAAGGAAGTTCGCTTTCAGGTAGGGACTGACGAACATGGCAACAAGATTGCTGCCAAGGCGGCTGAGGCGGGCATGGATCCTAAGGCATATACTGACTCAACGTTCGGTAACTTTGAATCATTGATGAAAAAGGTAAACGCGAGCTATACAGATTTTATTCGTACGACCGATCCTCACCATGTGGCCAGCGTGCAATATATTTGGCAGACACTCGCACCGTATATCTATAAAGGTAAGTATCAGGGTTGGTATTGTGTCGGTCACGAAGCGTTTTTTACAGACAAAGAAGTACAAGCAACAGGTGGCATTTGTCCTGATCACCAAACTCAGTATCAACAAGTGAGTGAGGATAACTACTATTTCAAGACAAGTGCCTTTACTGATAAAATTCGCGAAGCAATTAATAGTGATGTCATGAAAATTGTTCCCGAGTTTCGTAAAAAAGAATTCTTGGAACTCATGAAGGACGGGTTGCAGGACGTCAGCATTTCGCGCCCAAGGAAAAACCTAAGCTGGGGTGTACCTGTGCCGAGCGATCCAGAACAAATCATGTATGTGTGGATTGACGCACTTGCAAACTATATTACTGTTCTGGGATATCCTGACCAAGAGGGCTGGAAAGAGTATTGGCCCGCTGATGTTCAAGTGATAGGTAAAGATATTTTGCGTTTCCATGCGGGTATTTGGCCTGCCATGCTGCTCGGTCTTGGACTTGAATTACCGAGGAAGCTACTCGTTCATGGATTTGTGGTCGTCGGTGGAGCGAAAATGAGCAAAACAGTCGGTAATGTCGTTGATCCTAATGAGATTATTGACCAGTATGGACTTGATGCATTTCGTTATTTCTTTTCACGCCACATCCCAACGCTTGATGATGGTGACTTTACTTGGGAAAAATTCGAAAATGCGTACAATAGCGAACTCGGTAACGACCTGGGAAATGTGATTCAACGAGTTTCAAGTATGGTCACGCGTTACCAATCAGGCGTTATCGGCGAAGCGCCGAAGGGCGAGCATGACATGAGCGCCTATCATGAGGCAATGGAGAATCTTGAATTCAATAAGGCCATGGACGAAGTCTGGCAGATGGTTCGTAGCCTTAACCAATATATTGAAAACGTGAAACCATGGGAAATAGCCAAAAAGATTGGTAAAGACCCCGAAGCGGAATCGCATTTATCAGAGGTTTTGGCCTACTGTGTTGGCGCATTACTGCAGATAGGCGATTTATTGGTACCATTCCTACCCGCGACTGCCGAAAGGATCCACAAAACATTCGATAGTGGTGTGATTGTTCCGTCTGAAGGTGTATTGTTCCCGAAGCTATACATCCATACACCTGACCCCAAAGCACCAAAGGCTGCATAGATGTTTGTTGATACACACTGTCATATTCACGAAGCTGATTATCAGCTAGATAGAAACGAAGTACTAAAGAGAGCGCACGAGAACGGCGTTGATCAAGTGCTTTGTGTGGGTACTAATAGTGAAAGTTCTCGTCAAGCGATCGAGTTTACTAAACAACATGCTGAAGCCTTCGCGACAATTGGCGTTCATCCTCACGACACAAAAGAAGGCTGGAAAGAGCTTTCAACAATCATTGAAACAGGTTCAGTTGTTGCAATTGGTGAGATTGGTCTCGATTACTATTACAACCACAGTTCAAAAAGTATTCAAGTTGAAGCACTTGAGTGGCAGATTGATTTGGCGCTGCGTCATGATTTGCCTATCATCTTCCATGTGCGCGACGCGTTTGATGATTTTTGGCCACTGTTTGATAATTTCAAAGGTATTCGTGGGGAGCTTCATAGCTTTACGGACAATCAAGCGAATGTAGAGGCAGGCCTATCGCGCGGGTTATTCATTGGCGTGAACGGCATCAGTACATTTACGAAAGATGAAGTACAGAAACAACTATTTACCTCAATACCGCTTGATCGCTTGCTTCTAGAAACAGATGCGCCGTTTCTCACACCTACTCCTTTTCGTGGCAAAGTGAATGAGCCTGCGTATATTAAAGATATTGCCAGCGTCCAGGCCGAGCGTCGTCATCTCAGTCTTGAAGAGCTTGCTACGCAAACCACGCGTAATGCACAGACCCTTTTCTCCCTGTAAACTGATATAATAAAAGTTGTGAATACGGAGTTTATCTATCTTGACCATGCCGCAGCAACACCGATTGATCCGCGGGTTCTTGCTGCTATGCAGCCTTATTTTACTGAGGAGTTCTATAATCCCTCCAGCCCTTACTCCCCAGCTATTAGCGTTCGTCGTGCGTATGACGAAGCAAAACATACCTTGGCACAATGCATTGGTGCCAAACCAGACGAACTTGTCATAACAGCAGGTGCGACCGAATCAATCAACCTTGCGTTTAATTGTCAAAGCGGACATGTTGTGACTGCTAACATTGAACATCATGCAGTGTTAGCTGCGGCCAAGCAACACAACGATTATACACTTGTGCATGCAGATGAACGAGGACTTGTCTCGGCTGCTTCAATAAAGGCTGCAATTCGACCAGACACATGGCTTGTGAGCATTGCGATTGCAAATAACGAACTTGGTACAACGCAACCGCTGCGCGATATCGCCCAAGTAATCAAAAGTGAACGCGAGGCACGCATTGAACACGGTAACAAAACACCCATTTACTTTCATAGCGACGCGTCACAAGGCGTCGGTCAAATAGATATCAATGTTGCCCGATTGGGCGTCGATATGTTGACGCTAAACGCAGGCAAGATGTATGGTCCAAAACAAACGGGTCTATTATGGGCAGCTAGTAATGTACGACTGAACCCTCTGATCGTCGGTGGAGGGCAAGAACGAGGTGTTCGCAGCGGTACAGAAAATGTTGCGGGAACTATCGGATTTGCGAAAGCATTACATCTAGCAACTGAACACCGCAAATATGAGTCTGAACGACTCGCGAGTTTGCGTGATGGACTGCAGAAAAAACTAGAACAGGCATACCCTGAAGCGATTTTTTCAGGACACGCCAAACATCGTCTCAGCGGTCACTTACATATCTCTTTTCCTGGAATTGATGGTGAGCGCATGGTCTTTATACTTGAAAATCGTGGTGTGTTGGTTGCGACAGGCAGCGCGTGTGCCGCTAATAAAGGTACTAGATCACATGTCTTAACAGCAATTGGCCTAGCGCCTGAAGTTGCCGACGGGAGTCTGCGTTTGACTTTAGGTCACCTGTCAAACGACGAAAACATCGACAAAGCTGCGGACATCATTATCGAAGAGGTAAAGCGCGAATACGCTAGGATTCGTTCATGATTCGCTTTCTGATTATTATACCTATTATCATCATTGGTCTGATTGTCGGCATCAGTCTGTATCTTCAACCGAATGATCTGATCGGCTGCGAGGACAAACCCAATGAAACGCTTCAGTGCTCTACGGTTGATGCAATCGTTGCAGTGAGTGGAGGGGATACGAATGCACGGACCGACGAAGCTATTCGCATGTATAAAAATGGCTGGTCTGACCTGCTTATTTTTTCAGGCGCTGCTCAGGACAAAACAGGTCTCAGTAACGCTCAGGCAATGAAGCTACGAGCGCTAGACGCAGGGGTACCTGCCACAGCAATTGTCATCGACGAGCTATCCGAGACAACAAAAGAAAATGCTGAAAATGCGAAAACGATTTTTGAAATACGTGACATCCAGCGTATTATGCTGGTGACGTCGGGCTACCATCAGCGTCGTGCTAGTTTAGAGTTTCATAAGTATGCCCCTGATGTTACCATCGTTAATCACTCTGTCGCGAGTGACCAAGATTGGTCGTGGTTATGGTGGACAGGCCCCCGTGGTTGGACGTTAGCGGTGACTGAGGTGTTCAAAACAATATTGTTCCATGCGGGAGTGAGTCAGTAATGGCAACTAAAGTCTATGTAGGTATGAGCGGTGGTGTAGATTCTTCGCTAACGGCTGCACTGTTAATTGAACAAGGATACGATGTCGTCGGTGTGTATATGAAGAACTGGACGCAAGATCTACCAGGTATGCGTTGCCCATGGGCGGATGATTTAGCTGATGCAAAGCGTGTAGCTGTTCAGCTTGGGATTGATTTTAAGGTGTTTGACTTTGAATCTGAGTATAGACACAAAGTGGTTGATTACATGATCGACGAATACAAAGCAGGCCGTACTCCTAATCCAGACATTATGTGTAACCAGGAAGTAAAATTTAAATTATTTCTCGAAACAGCACTAGAAGACGGCGCCGATATGATTGCAACAGGGCACTACGCACGTGTTGAGGATGGAATTCTCAAGGTAGCAGAAGACGCTAACAAGGATCAAACGTATTTTCTTTATCGCGTAACTGGCGAGGCTTTAGCTAAAACACTATTTCCGCTTGGTGACTACAAAAAGCCACAAGTGCGCGAAATGGCTAAAGAACGAGGACTATATACTGCGGGCAAAAAAGATAGTCAAGGTATCTGTTTTGTTGGAAAAGTTGGTATTCGTGATTTCTTGAGCCAGTATGTCGACCAAACACCAGGAGACATTATTGATAAAAAATCAGGCGCAGTACTAGGGCGTCACGACGGTGCGATTTTTTACACACTAGGCCAACGTCATGGTTTAGACGTGGGCGGAGGACTGCCGTACTATGTCGTCGGAAAAGATATGGATAAAAACGAGGTGTATATCACAACCGACCTTAATGATGCATCACTATGGAAAAACACAGTTGAATTATCAAACGTCCACTGGATTAACGAAGGTCCGCAAGAAGGAACATATGACATCCGTGTTCGCCATCGCGCGCCACTGGTAAAGGCACACCTTCGGTACGAAAATGATATCATCGTTTTAACATTGGAAAATGCTGAACGAGCTGTTGCTGCAGGCCAGTCTGTTGTCTTATATGATAACAACGTATGTCTGGGCGGCGGCATTGTTATCTAAATTGTAATTCTGTTGGCGGACTGCTAAAATAACAGAGATGAATCACGTTAGAAGTTCCCCAGTAAACTTAACCTGTCAAGCGGGCTATGCACTTATATCATCATTTTCACTAAACGTATCTTTTTACAGGGAGTTCTAACGGGATGAACGCACAGGAAATACGTAATGCTTATTTGAAGTTTTTTGCCGATCGAGGTCACGTTGTTATTCCTCGTGCCAAACTGGTGCCACTTAACGACCCAACGACACTGTTTACTGGCAGTGGCATGCAGCCACTACTGCCTTATCTGCTTGGTCAGCCGCACCAAGACGGCGTACGATTAGTTGATAGTCAGACTAGCTTGCGTGCTCAGGACATAGAAGACGTTGGCGATAATCGCCACACGACATTTTTTGAAATGCTTGGTAACTGGAGTTTGGGTGATTATTTTAAAGAACAACAAATCCGTTGGTTCTTTGAATTCCTCACAGATACAGTAGGACTTGATCCCAACAAGCTCTATGTCACCGCATTTATAGGTGACGAAAAACACGGTATTCCTCGCGATGATGAAGCAGCAAATATCTGGCAAAAGGTATTTGAAGAAAAGGGAATCGAAGCCAAGATTGTTGAAGTGGGAAGTCAAGAAGACGGCAACAAGCGCGGTATTAAGCCAGGCGAACGAATTTTCTTTTATAATGATGGTGAAAACTGGTGGTCACGAGGCGGTGGTCTCGATAAAACACCAATCGGTGATCCATGTGGCCCAGACAGCGAAGTCTTTTATGATTTTGGTCCACAGAATCACGCTGAAGGTTTTGGCTTGGCACATCCAGCGAGTGATAGCGGTCAATTTATGGAAATTGGTAATCAAGTCTTTATGCAGTACCGACGTAACGAAGACGGAAGCTTTACACCGCTTGAAAAACAGAACGTTGACTTTGGTGGTGGTCTAGAGCGAATTGCAGCGGCAAAAATCGACAGCCCTGATGTCTTTAAAATTAGTATCCTCTGGCCGATTATCGAAAAATTACAAACATTGAGTGGTAAAAAGTACGAGTCGCACACTGAAAGTATGCGTGTCATCGCTGATCACCTGCGTGCTGCAACTTTTCTTGCCGTAGACGGAGTGAAGCCTGCCAACAAAGAACAGGGGTATGTCATGAGGCGCCTACTGCGACGAGCAATTCGTTTTGCGTTTGACCTGGGTATTGAACAGAATTTCTTTGAAGAAATCGTACCTGTTATCGCGAACCTCTACGTTGAAGATTATCCTGAAGTAAAAGCACAGCGTGAAGATGTTATCGTGACACTCGTAAAAGAAGAAAAAGTATTCCGCCAAACACTACGAAAAGGTCTTCGTGAACTAGAAAAGTTTAAGTCAGACGGCCTGACTGGTACCGAGCTCTTTATGCTGTATGACACCTACGGATTTCCAGTTGAATTATCAACTGAAGAAGCCTTCAAACAAGATATTACACTTTCGGATAAGTGGCGAGACGAATTTGACACCAAGATGAAAGAACAACGGGAACGCTCGCAAACAGCCGCCAAGGGTACTTTCAAAGGTGGCCTGGCAGGCGATAAAGATATTCACAAAAAATACCATACGGCAACTCACCTTTTGCAATCAGCTCTTCGCAAGCTGTTCGGTCCAGAACTTCGTCAACACGGTAGCAACATTACTGAAGAGCGCTTACGCTTTGATTTTAATCACGATACTAAAATGACAGACGAAGAAATCAAAAAAGCTGAAGACCTGGTTAACGGCTGGATCAAAGACGACTTACCAGTTTCGTACACGATTTACCCTACACAGGAAGCACTCGACATGGGTGCTATCGGACCTTTTGGCGAAAGGTACAGTGACAAAGTAAAAGTCTATCAAATGGGAGAAGGCGACGATATTGTATCTCTTGAGATTTGTGGTGGTCCGCATGTTGACCATACAGGACATTTAGCCGAAGGCGGTAAAGTGTTTAAAATTACCAAAGAAGAATCCTCGAGCGCAGGCATTCGTCGCATTAAAGCTGTTCTGATCTAGCTAAGCGTTGGGAGCATAAGCACCTTTGGTATATAATAGAGACCATCTATGGTATTTGAAAAATTACGAGAAAAACGAAAAAACAATGCCTCCAATGACTATATCGTTGCTTTGGACATTGGTACTGAATTTGTCAAAGCCCTGATTGCCAAACTAGATGGCGATACACTGAACATTGTAGGGGTTGGTCGCGCACGCCAGGAACTGAGTGACATGCACTCGGGAGCGATTGCCGATATTGCAGGTGTTGTCCGTAATTGTGAAGACGCGTTATCTGAAGCCGAAGATCAGGCAGGACTTCAGGCAAAACGAGTAGTAATTGGTATTGCTGGCGAACTTGTTAAAGGTGTCACTAACACGATTCGTTATCGTCGTCCACAGCCCGACCGCCCGCTTGATACTGCCGAGATGGAATTTATTATTGAAAAAGTGCAAGAACGTGCGGCAGCCAAAGCGCAAAAACAAATTGCACTCGAGACAGGCAACGATGACGTTGAGGTCAAACTGGTAAACAGTGCTCTCGTTAGTATCCACATCGATGGTTACAAAGTCAGTAATCCTATTGGCTTTCAGGGCAAGGATGTTGCTGTCCAAATCTATACGGCCTTTGCGCCGATGGTGCACATCGGTGCCCTAGAGCGCGTCGCTGACGAGCTATCGCTTGAACTCTTAGCAGTTGCGGCTGAACCCTTCGCGGTCAGCCGCACCATGCTTGGCAGTGATGTCAACAGTAACTTTACTGCTATTCTTGCCGACGTGGGTGGTGGGACAACAGACATCGCTGTCGTTAATGACGGTGGCGTTGAAGGAACCAAGATGTTTGGCATTGGTGGACGTAGCTTTACTAATACGATTGCAAGTGAGATGAACTTATCGTATACAGACGCGGAAAAGCTGAAGGTGAATATTGGTCACAGTCAAATCAAAGCATCTGTAGCCAAAGAAGTGAATGAAGCAATCGATAAAACACTTGAGGTATGGGTTGCAGGTGTTGAATTAGCATTAAGCGAATTTGATTCTGTCGATCACCTGCCGAACCGCATCCTACTGTGTGGCGGTGGTGCTTCCCTGGAGAAGCTTGTTGATGCCTTAGGTAAGGCCGAGTGGCACAAAGATCTCCCATTTACGAAGAAGCCGACTGTACACTACATTCAGCCCTCAGAGGTGCTAGGAATTGTGGACGGTACAGGGGTAGTCAATGACCATACCTTTATTACTGCCATGGGTCTCCTACGCGTTGGCTATGATACACTGGTAGGTAGTGGCGATGGTGATTCCATCAAAGAAAAACTCAATCGGATCCTAAGAATATAGTTATGAATAAAGACGTAATATACATTGATGTCGAGGACGACGTTACCGCAATTATCGGTAAAATAAAGGCAAGTAAAGAAAAAATTATTGCCTTAGTACCACCAAAACGTGCGGGTGTATTACAAAGTGCGGTTAACCTGCGACTGCTTGATCGTATGGCGGGATCAAGCCATAAACGCTTGGTTGTTATTACGAACAATCAGGCACTTATCGCATTATCAGCTGCTGCGGGTATTCCTGTAGCGAAGAACCTTCAAAGCAAACCAGAGCTTGCTGAGATAACGGCGCTAAGCGTTGATGACGATGAAGATATTATTGATGGCTCTAGTCTTCCTGTTGGCGAACTAGAGAAAACAACCGACAGACCTAAGAAGGACGATGTGGACGACGCGATCGACGAACTTGATATCGATGATAAAAAAATCGATGTTGCATCAGGTATGGGCTCGGTAGCATTAAAAAAGCCAACAAAATTCCGAAATGGCATTAAGGTTCCTAACTTTAATTCATTCCGCAAGAAATTATTTATCGGCATTACTGTAGGTGTTCTACTGATCGTTTTCTTGATTTGGGCGAACCTGTTCGCACCGTCCGCTAACGTCGTCGTTACTGCAAAAACGATTCCAAAGACGGTGAGCCAAACCGTTACCTTAGCTGGGCCAGCAGCGACAGATGTTTCAAAAGGGATCGTACAGTCAACTTTTCAACAGGTGAAAAAAGATGCAAGTGTCGATTTTGATGCAACTGGGACAAAGAATGTAGGTGAAAAGGCAACAGGAACAGTCAATTTCTCAAACAGCTCACTATCAAGTCGTTCGGTGCCAGCGGGTACGCAATTGCAGTCAACGAGCGGAAAAGTATTTGTTGTGGACGATACTGTTTCGGTGCCTGGGGCAAGCTTTCCTTGTGGTAATATCAGTTGTCCAACTCAAGGCTCTGCATCAGGCACAGTTACTGCATCAGCTGGTGGAACAGACTATAATGGAGCCTCAGGTAACTTGAGCGGTGAGCCAGATAGTATTTCGGCAAGTTTTTCTGGTGCTACGAGCGGCGGAACAGATAAGAATGCTAAGGTTGTCTCTGACATCGACATTCAAAAGGCAACAGATTCTCTCAGCCAGTTGAAAACAGACGATGTTAAAAAAGAGCTGATTAAACTATTTACAAATGGCGAAGTGATCATTGACGATAGTTTTACGGTTGAACGTGCTGCGCCCGTATCGGTGCCTGCCGTTGGTGCAGAAGCGCCAACAGGAAAGGCAAAGCTTACTAGCTCGACTACCTATACGCTCAGTGCTATAGCGAAAGCTGACGTTGAGGTCTATCTGCGGGAAAATATAAACAAGCAAATTGCGGGTCAAGACAACCAACGCATTTATGACACAGGAATTGAAAAGGTAAAATTAACGAACTTCACGAAAACAGGTGATACATCGACAGTTAAGATTTTAACGACTGGTCAAGTTGGTCCCAAGATTGAAGAAGCGGCTATCAAGGATCAAATTAAGGGCAAAAAATCAGGCGAAGCCCAGTCGATTATTAGCAAAATCGATGGCGTGGATACTGTACAAGTACAATATTCGTACTTCTGGGTGACTACTCTTCCGTCAATTGTCGATAAGATTACGATCGAGTTTAAGCTACAGAATGGTTAGTCGCAACATTGTATGCCTGGATGTGGGCGAGAAGCGTATTGGTGTTGCGGTAGCAGATACGGGTGTGCGTATTGCTGTACCGTTTGAGACAGTTGAGGTTGACGGTAGCGAGATCGAGGCTATTGCAAAAATTGTCATTACTGAACGCGCTGACACCTTAGTCGTTGGCTACCCTCGCAACCAGGCGGGCGAACCCACTGCACAAACAGCGTACGTTGAGGCTTTTGCCCAAAAACTGAAAGACATCGCGCCAACTATTGTATTTCAAGATGAATCACTGACCAGTGTGATGGCCGAGGAACAACTGGCTGTGCATAAGCGCCCATACACAAAAGGTGATATCGATGCCCAAGCAGCTGCGATTATTTTGACGGATTACCTGGAGGCTCATAATGCCTGATCTATCTCAAGAACCAGAAATTACGCCTGCTATAGATGTTGAGCAGTCGCCAATTGTTGCACAACCGATTAATGGCCAGTCCAGTGGGCTAGAGCCTCGTAAAAAGAACGTCAAAAAACTTCTGCTGATCATTGCAGCGTTAGTTATTGGGTTAGGGGTTATTCTTAGTTCTATTGCGCTTATCTGGTACAACACACAACTTGCACCCTTAGGTACAGATAAACAACAGCTTATTCTGGTCACCGTAGAAAAGGGGACAACACCTCAGCAAATAGGCAAGCTGCTTGAGTCAAAAGCAATTATTCGTTCTAGTGCTGCTTTTGACATATATACACGTCTGGTCGGCAAGCGCGATGTCCTGCAGGCAGGAACGTATCGGCTATCACCTGCAAGTTCTACGCCTGAGTTAGTTGAACACCTTGTAAAGGGTGATGTCGACGAATTTAGTATTACCTTTTTGCCAGGAGCCACGCTTGCAGAACACCGCAAAGTTTTCCTGGATGCAGGGTTCAGCGCAACTGAGGTCGATGATGCCCTAAAGGGATCGTATGATTCACCAATCTTTGCAGGTAAGCCTACATCTGCTGACCTGGAGGGGTATATATACGGCGAAACATATAAATTTAATAGCGGTGCAACTGTAGGTGATATCCTGAAACGCACGTTTGCTGAGTTCGAGAGTGTTATTAACGAGAATGGATTAGTTGAAGGATTTGCGAGCCATGGGCTAAATCTGTATCAAGGGATCACTCTCGCGTCAGTTATACAACGCGAAGCCTCATCGTCGGCGGACCGTAACCAAATTGCTCAGGTATTCTACTCGCGCCTAGCCTCGGGAATGATGCTCGGGTCTGATGTAACGTATCAATACATCGCCGACAAGCTGAAGGTCCCAAGGGATACCAACCTTGATTCACCCTACAACACAAGGCGCTATCCAGGGTTGCCGTATGGCCCGATCGCAAGTCCTGGGTTGACTGCACTCCTTGCGGTGAAGAGTCCCGCCAGTGGTGACTACCTATTCTTCTTAAGTGGCGATGATGACAAGACATATTTTGCTCGTACAAACGCCGAACATGAAGCAAATATTCGTAACTACTGTACTGTAAAGTGTAGTACTCTATAGCCACAGAATAAATTGACATATCTTGCAATACTTGCTACACTAAATGAAGCACATTTGTGATGCTGACTACTGCTAATGTTTCAAGACTGATGCAGCGAGTGGGAAGATCACATCATGAATGAGCCTACCTAAAATGTCGCACGGGTACTGAAATAACGTACACATCAGCCAATATCAATTAAATGAAATAGGTCGACACGTACCCCGTTCTAAGCGAGAAGAAAGACAAAGTAAGGTAGACGCCCTTGTAGCAATACAGGTGGCAGGAGAACGATTATTCGTAATCAGATTCAAAGAAGCATCGCTTCTGAATCAACTGTTGCCCTGCGACAGCAACTGTTAGCCCACCGTCGCAAACGCGCGCGTGGAGTACCAAAGGCCTCAACCATAGCTATCTATGCGAGTGTTTTTGCGGTTATTGTTGCTGTTATCGCCGTTGGATACCGTCCACCCCAAGAAACTTCAGGTGTTGCTAATGCGACCCCTGTTAGTACTCGATCGTCTTCAGATGCCACTTCAGTTGATGAAGTAGTCGCTGCGACCGTTGCTGCCCAACTTGCGCAAAGTACAAATCTGTCAATTGCACCTAATACGGTTGAGTTTGCTGTATCTGCGCAGCTAAAGAGTGAGCTACCCCAAACAAACGACAGTGCAGTGATTAGTAAACCACAGATTCTTCAACCCGATGCAGACAATCGAGCACCCGTAACCTACACTGTGAAAGCTGGAGACACTGTCGATAGTATTGCTGCGTTTTACGGTTTGTCACCTGAGACAGTGAAATGGGCAAATAGCCTTACTTCGTCAACAGTGACAGAAGGAAGAAGTTTAACAATTCTCCCAATTGACGGTATCCAGTACACCGTTAAGGCAGGGGATACTCTGCAGTCGATTGGTGAAAAGTATGGTGTAGATCAAACGCGAGTCGTGCTCTATAACGACTTGGATGAAAGTGGCATTGTTGCTGGTCAGAAGTTAATCCTTCCTAATGCAGTGCTTCCTAACACTGAACGTCCAGGGTATGTTGCACCCGTTGCATATGCTGTTGGATATAGCGCTGGGTTTAGCGGCAATACATGGCGCATTCGAGTCGGAAATCCTTGTGGTTACAACTGTGGAGGATATGCATTTGGTTACTGTACGGCGTATGTATGGTATCGTCGCGTTCAGATGGGACTAGTAATCGGCACTCAATGGGGTAACGCTAATACATGGGACATTTCAGCCCGAGCTGCAGGACTATTAGTCGACAATAAACCTTCAGTTGGTGCGATTATGCAAAATGATGGTGGATACGGACATGCAGCAGTCGTAGAAAAAATCTTTGATAACGGTGATCTTGAGGTCAGTGAGATGAACGCATTAGTTCCTGGTGGTGGTTGGAATATTGTATCAGGACGTATTATTTCAGCTGCAAACGTCAGTCAGTACTTGTACATTCACTAGTATTCGACGTCCGTCCGTGAATCGCCTCTGTTAATTCAGAGGCGATTTTGCTATACTATATCCTAATATGTTTGTCGACACCGCCAAAGTATTTATTCAAGCAGGCAAGGGCGGCGACGGAGCCGTTAGTTTTCGTCATGAAATTTATGTTGATAAGGGCGGGCCTGATGGCGGTGATGGCGGAAAGGGTGGCGACGTTATCTTTGTCGCCAGTGAAAATGTTAATACACTGCTAGATTTTCGTTACAAACCAGAGCTAAAGGCCAGTGATGGTCAGGCTGGTTCAAAACGTGATCGTCACGGTCGTTCAGGTGAATCGTTATATGTAAAAGTGCCTATGGGAACTGTCGTACGGCGCGACGGTGAAATTATTGCAGACCTTGTGACTAATGGTCAAGAAGTTATTGTTGCAAAAGGTGGTGATGGCGGTTTTGGCAATGCTCACTTTAAATCATCGGTACGTCAAACACCACGCATCGCCGAAAAAGGTGAGATGGGCGACACATTCGAAGGAGCGCTAGAATTAAAATTACTGGCAGATGTTGGACTTGTCGGCTTTCCAAATGCAGGTAAGTCAACATTTCTGAGTGTTGTTAGTAATGCACGTCCTGAAATTGCTAACTACGCCTTTACGACACTATCGCCAAACCTTGGTGTTGCGGATATAGACGATGGGAGCTTACTGATTGCCGATCTTCCTGGTCTCATTGAAGGCGCTAGTGAGGGCAAGGGATTAGGAGATGCATTCCTTCGTCATATTGAGCGAACAGCGGTTCTGTTGCATTTGATTGACGTTTACACAGATGATATTGCTGCTGCATATAAGATAATTCGCTCGGAGCTTGCAAATTACAATATTGAACTTGATACCCGACCTGAAGTGATAGCGCTAACTAAGATAGATGGTTTGGATGAAGATATTGTTCAAATGCAAATTGATGCTGTGAAGGCTGTGGCAAAAGATGCAGAGATATTCGCGATATCCTCAAGCGCGCACAAGGGTATAAAAGAAGTACTTCGAGCACTTCGTCATAAGGTTATTGAAGCACGGACGATTGCTGCAGAAGATGCTATCGATACAGTCGATGAAGAATACGAAACGATTAGCTTGAGCGAGAACCAAATTACTGAAGGCTGGACGGTCGAAAAAATCGAAGATGATGGACAAACATACTTCAAAGTAGTTGGTGACAAGATTGAAAAATTTGCTCGTCGTACGCAGTTTGATAACTTTGAGGGTGTCAATCGCCTTCGTGACATTATGAAGAAGATGGGCATCAGTCATGAACTTCGTCGTAAGGGTGCCGAGGGAGATAGTGTGATTCGTATAGGCGACAGTGAATTAACGTTTCAAGAACAGTAATTGCCATAACAGCAAGCGCCATTCGGCGTTTTTTGCTATTCTAGACACATGTCTAAAACATTCTTCTTTTATGATCTTGAAACCAGCGGCCTAAGTGGTCGGGAAGATCGCATTATGCAGTTTGCAGGGATTCGTACTGACCTTGACCTAAAACAGATCGGTCAACCTGTTAACGTTCTGGTGAAATTAAATGATGATGTACTGCCGAGCCCAGATGCAATTATGGTAACAGGCATCTCTCCGCAGCAAACAAAAGATGACGGTTACACTGAGGCAGAATTTGCCAAGATGCTCATGAGTGAGGTCTTCACTCCAGGAACAATAACCGTCGGATTTAATAATATACGTTTCGACGATGAGTTTATTCGGCATTTATTTTGGCGTACTTTTTATGACCCATATGAATGGAGTTGGCAAGATGAACGTTCGCGGTGGGACTTGCTTGATGTGGTACGTATGACTCGTGCACTACGACCAGACGGCATTGTTTGGCCTGTTGATAACAAAGGTCAAGCCACTAATCGCCTTGAACTGCTTGCAAAAAGCAATACACTCGAGCATATCAAAGCTCACGATGCACTGAGTGACGTTGAGGCGTTAATTGGTGTCACGAAACTAATTAAACAAAAACAACCACAGCTGTATGAATATCTATTAAAGCTGCGTGACAAAAACGAAGTGAAGAAGTTGGTCAACCTGGATGTCAAGCAGCCATTTATCTATGTGAGTGGCAGGCTTGATGCCGAGTTTAACAAAGCAACAGTCGCTTTTCCTTTGACGGCGGGTAAAAACGGCAATGTAGTCGTATACGATCTTCGCTACGACCCAACGCCATTTCTCGCAATGGACTCGAAAGAACTTGCTAAAAAACTGTATGCCTCGTGGGATGAACGCCAAGCTGAGGGATTTGTAAAGCTACCAGTGAAGGAGCTACAGTACAATCATGTACCTGCCGTTGCGCCGCTGGGTGTTTTAGAGCAAGCTAAAGGTTGGGAAAATATTGGCTTGACACCAGAAATTGTCACAAAGCATAAAAGTATATTGTTGTCGTCACCAAGTTTTGCGGAAAATCTTCGTTCCCTATTTGAAAATAAGCCCGAGTATAAGAAATCACCTGATCCAGAAGCACAACTATATGATAGTTTTGTTCCCGATATCGACAAAGTTAGGATTGAGTCTGTACGAAATGCGACAGAACGCGAGCTAGCTGATTTTCATCCCAGTTTTACTGATGAACGTTTATCAGAGCTATTGTTGCACTATAAAGCACGGAATTTTCCATCGACACTAGCCGAGGATGAGTCGGTTGCATGGGAAAAATGGCGCTCTAGCAAAATTACACAGGCCCTACCTTCGTTTATGAAGTCTCTAGAACGTATAGCAGCAAGTACAAGCAATACTGATAAACAGTTCCTTCTTGAAGAACTACAGCTATGGGCAGAAAGTGTTCTTCCGTCCGATATTGAGACTTAAGCAGTACGTCGTGTTGCTCGCTTACGCGAACTCGCCACTTCTTTAGGTATAAATGGGCTAAAGAGAACAGGGCGAATTCGTGGCCACAGTGTCAGTCGCATGATAATAACAGTGAAGGCAGTTGCAATCGCAGTCATCATATCAACAGGAGCGATTGATATATTCGTGCCTGGGACGACACCTGCGAAGACAAAAAGCAGTAAAGAGTACGCCGCATTCACCGTATCAAGCATGAGCAGCGCTGATCCAGCAAGACTAAGATAGATGATTATTTTCTTCATGTTGCTATCCTCTGAAAAGTAATTTGTAGGAAATATAGCACCGAGTCTGTCACTATGCAACGATAAGCATTTTCTGACATGTTTCTTTTTAAGGTAACTTCTACCTTTACAACCTCGGCTTTCTCACTCACATTGCATAAAAACTTAGATTACCCTGAGCAAAGGATTATCCCTTGCTCAGTTTATTTTAAGCTTATATGTAATGGTATCATCAAGATGTGTAATACACTTTGATAACAGCTCGACTGTGTAAGTATGAATACTCCTCATAGTGGAATAAAAGTGCAAAACAGAGTATAATAGTCGGGTTATGTCAGAGGTAATTAAAGTCGTTGGTGCGAGAGAGCACAACCTAAAAGATATTAGCGTGGAGATTCCACGAGATAAATTAGTGGTTATTACAGGCCTCTCTGGATCTGGGAAATCGTCGCTTGCATTTGATACTATTTATGCAGAAGGTCAGCGCCGATACGTTGAAAGCCTCTCAAGTTATGCTCGACAATTTTTGGGGCTTATGGAAAAACCCGATGTCGATCAAATCGACGGTTTAAGTCCAGCAATTAGCATCGATCAAAAATCAACCAGTCGAAACCCTCGTTCGACTGTAGCAACCGTGACCGAAATCTATGATTATCTGCGACTTCTCTTTGCTCGCATCGGTGTACCTCACTGTCCTGTCTGTGGCAAACCTGTCACAAGACGTACTAGTGAAACAATTATTGATGAGGTTATGAAAATTGATGAAGGCACCAAACTGATGATCTTGGCGCCGATCGTTGCAAGTAAAAAAGGTGAGTTTGCACATATTCCCGAACAGTATCGTCGTCTTGGCTTTGCGCGTGCCCGAGTTGACGGTGTCGTCTATGCTTTAGATGAATTCCCTGATCTCGATAAAAATTACAAACACGATATTGAAATCGTCGTCGATCGTATTTCGATGAGTGCTGATATGGTTGGACGTATTACGCAATCAGTTGAACAAACGCTTGAAATTGCTGATGGTATTATTCAGATATTAAATGTTGATACAAATGAAGTGGTAACATATAGTCAACGCTACGCTTGTCTCGACCATCCGAACGAGGATATTCCAGAGCTAGAACCACGTTTATTTAGCTTTAACGCTCCACAAGGCGCATGTCCTGTTTGTACGGGTCTTGGTAGTCGACTTGAGGTTGATCCTGACCTAGTTTTTAATCCGAATCTTACTATCGCAGAAGGTGCAATTCGTCCATACAACCGTGTGAATAGTGACGCTTGGTACATGAAGCGCTTGGCTGAAGTCGCCAGTGCTCACGGCTTTAGTATTCAAGAAAAAGTCAAAGATTTATCAGCAGCAGATCTTGAAAAAGTACTCTATGGGACAGGCACTCAAAAATATACCGTTCAACTAGGTGCGGGGCGTACGTACGAATCAACGTATGAAGGAGTGATTCCTAATCTGGAACGTCGCCACAAAGAAACGGATAGCGAGTTTATGCGTAAAGACATCGAGCGATTTATGCGAGAACGTGAATGTCATGCGTGTGGTGGTGCGCGTCTAAAGCCTGTCGTATTAGCGGTCACAGTACACGATCTGAATATTATGGACATCTGTAATCTTGGCGTAGATGCTGCTCTTGATTTGTTTGAAACCTTGAAGCTTACTGATCAAGAACAGTTTATAGCTGTACAGATCTTCAAAGAAATTAAAGCTCGTCTGGGTTTTATGAGTAATGTCGGATTGAACTATCTTGAACTTTCACGTGCCGCTAATACACTCAGCGGTGGAGAAGCTCAGCGTATTCGTTTGGCCACACAGATTGGATCGGGGCTTCAGGGCGTACTGTATGTACTGGACGAACCATCGATTGGACTTCATCAGCGGGATAACGATCGTTTGATCGGCACGTTGAAACACCTTCGTGATCTTGGTAATACGGTGCTAGTTGTTGAACATGACGAAGATACAATTCGTCACGCGGATTACTTGCTTGATATTGGCCCTGGCGCTGGTATTGCTGGTGGGCACGTTGTTGCGGCAGGCACGCCAGATGAAGTAGCAAAAAACAAAGACAGTATCACTGGGCGGTATTTGAATGGTAGCGAAAAGATCGAAGTACCAAAGAAACGCCGTGCGGTTATGGCTGATCGTCAGCTGATTGTTCGTGGCGCACGCGAAAACAACCTAAAGAATCTCGACGTAGCATTCCCATTAGGGCTTATTACTGTCGTCAGTGGTGTCAGCGGGTCAGGTAAGTCGACGTTAGTGAACGATATTCTAGCAAAAGAGTTGTCTGCACGACTACATCGATCACATGACATCCCTGGAGCACATGAAAATATTGAAGGCATTAAACACCTTGATAAGGCAATTATTATTGACCAGTCTGCTATTGGCAGAACACCTCGATCAAACCCCGCAACGTATACAGGTGTATTTACGCCAATCCGAGAACTATTTGCTGGAACGCCTGAAGCAAACATTCGTGGATACAAAGCGGGTCGATTTAGTTTCAATGTTAAGGGTGGACGCTGCGAGAATTGTCAGGGTGATGGGGTAATCAAAATTGAAATGCATTTCCTACCTGATGTGTATGTAACCTGTGACGTCTGTAAAGGAAAACGATACAACCGTGAAGCCCTTGAAATAAAATACAAAGATGTGACGATTAGTGACGTATTGGAAATGACAGTCGAACAGGCCGCCAAGTTCTTTGAAAATATTCCATCGATTGCCCGCAAGCTCGATACATTAGTTGACGTTGGTTTGGGTTACATTCACCTCGGTCAACCTGCAACAACATTTAGTGGTGGTGAAGCCCAACGTATCAAACTTGCTTCTGAACTATCCCGTCGGCCTACGGGAAAAACTCTTTATATTCTCGATGAACCAACAACTGGTTTACATAGTGCTGACGTGAAGCGACTTCTGGGTATTTTGCAGAAGCTTGTCTCGACAGGAAACAGCATGGTTATCATCGAACATAACTTGGATGTTATTAAGACCGCTGACTACCTGATTGATATGGGCCCAGAGGGCGGACTTGCAGGTGGTACGATTGTTGCCACTGGTACACCCGAGGAAGTTGCAAAGGTGCCCGCGTCTTATACAGGCCAGTACCTCAAACACATGCTATAAGTGTAAGCTACTTCTTTTTAAAGAGAACTTCAAATTGGCGTTTCGCACCTACAAGGAATGCTACGCGCTGTTTTTTATCTTTGAAAATATGAAAGAGCGGAGGAAGGATCGACAACAAAATAATAACGAGCACAATTGGCAGAATAACTGTATCGATTTCAATGCCGACTGATTCAAACCAGGAACCAGCAAAGTAGCCCAAGTAAGTAACGCCAGCTGCCCATAGGAAAGCGCCAATCAGATTAAACGAAAGAAAGGTTTTATAGTGCATTTTTGCTACACCAGCCACAACTGGGGCAAAGGTACGAACTATAGGAATAAAACGGGCAATGATGATTGTTTTACCGCCGTGCTTTTCGTAGAAAGCTTGAGCCTTTTGGACGTTCTCTTGCTTGAACAGCAAAGAGTTCTGACGGTTAAATACCCGATGACCAACTCGTCGTCCAAAAGTGTACCCTACACTGTCACCGAGTGCGGCAGCAATGAACAAAATAGCTACCAGAAGGTGAATATTAATAGGTAAGTAACCTGTAAAAGTGAGGAATCCCGCTGTAAATAATAGACTATCACCTGGTAAGAAAAAGCCGATTAATAATCCAGATTCTGCAAATATAACCAACGCAACGCCAATTACACCCACATATTTTATAAAATCAATTAGATCAACACCAGGAATCATATTCTTCTATTCTAGCATATCGTGCATAAGAGTAAGGTTCATGGTATAATGAATATACATAAATGCCCAAAGTGGCCTATAAGGAGAACACATGAGCAATATTTCACTTAAATTAGATGCCCGTACAGTACATGGTAAAAAGGTAGTAACCTTACGTAAGGCTGGTATTGTACCTAGTGTTGTTTACGGAGGATCGTCTGAACCAATGTCCACTCAATCGGCACTTGTTGAGACCACTAAAGTTGCCCACACAGCTGGTAGACACTCACCAGTAGACATTATTATCGAGGGTAAAAAAGTTCTTGCTATCATCAAGTCAATTGACATGGATCCTGTAAAACATATTCTGCGACACGTTGCATTTCATACAATTAACAAAAACGACAAGATCGTTACTGAAGTACCAGTTGTCCTGATTGGTCTAGGCGAGAGCGCTGCTGAGCGTGCTGGTCTGATTGTTCTTCAGGCAATCGAAAGTCTTGAAGTTCGAGCACTTCCTGCCGACCTCCCTGAATCAATTGAGATGTCAATTATTGATCTAGCAACTGACGACGACAAACTAACTGTCGGCGACATTACGCTACCAGAGGGCGTGGAATTTGCAGATCATGAACAAGACCTCGAATTGGTTATTGCGAATGTCTATGAACCGTCTGCACTACAGGCTGCCAACGAAGCAACAGGTGGAGACGCCGAGCCAGAAGATGCTGAAGCTGTCGAAGCAACCAATGGTGAAGCAGCGCCAAGTGATACACCAAAGTCTGACGACAACAAATCAGAATAGTTACTCTTGGATAAACCCACCAGATTGGTGTGCCCATAATGACGCATACGTGCCACCAAGTGCGACTAGTTCATCATGTGTACCTTGTTCAACGATTGCACCATTATCGATAACGATGATACGATCCAGCTTCGCAATTGTTGATAGACGGTGTGCAACAACAAGACTTGTCCGCTTTTTCATGAGTTCAGTGAGTGATTTTTGAATCAATTTTTCGCTTGCACTATCAAGCGCTGACGTCGCTTCGTCCAGAATCAAAATTGGTGCATCTTTCAATATCGCCCGAGCAATCGCAATTCGTTGCCGTTGTCCGCCCGATAGCTTGACCCCTCTTTCACCGACGATGGTATCAAGCCCATTTGGTAATTTTTCAATAAACTCTGACGCATGTGCACGTCTGACTGCGTCCATTATTTCGTCATCTGTGGCGTCGGGCTTACCATAGGCGATATTGTCTCTAAGAGAGCGATGGAATAAGTATGCTTCTTGAGGAACGTACGAGATCGCTTTATGTAAACTCTCCTGAGTGACGGTGCTGATATCTTGACCATCAATACTAATAACTCCTGACTGAATGTCGGCGAAGCGCAGTAACAGTTTACTCAGTGTTGTCTTGCCGCCTCCGCTGTGACCAGCGAGTCCGATGCTTTCACCAGGCTTTATACGTAGTGAAAATCCGTCAATAATAATGTCAGTGTCATTATCTTTATACGAGAAATGCACGTCGTCAAAGTTTATTTCACCCGACCCAACTGCAAGTTTATTGGCGTTCTTCTGATCAATCATCTCAGTGTCCATTTCTAGGATCTCTGTCATATTCGCAGCATCAAGCAGAGACTGCTCAATGCTACGAATAATAGGGGTGATATCAAACAGTGTACTTGTCAGGCGCCCCAGGTAGGTAATTGTAAAGATCACGACTGCAATTGATAACAATTGTGCTTGAAAGAGAATGATACAAATCAATAAAGTAACCACCTGCAGGGAGAAGAGAATGATTTGTCGCATAAATGATTCTCTGAGGATAATAGTGATTTCTTTGCGTGCAACATGTTCAATGCTAAGGCGTTCTTCTAAAATTGTTTTTGCCTCTGACTGTTCTCGAGCAAAGAAGCGGACAATTTGGTGATTGCCCAGTATATCTGCAATTGTTCCTGTCAGGCGAGCAGTCCGCTGTTTGCGCTCATTGCGTAGAGGTCGCCTATGATTCACAGAGCTAATAGTATGAACAATCAAAAAGATGCTCATGAATCCAAGAGGTATCAAAAGTATCGGAGAGAGTACTGCGATAATAATAAGACTCGCCAGGAAGCTCACAATAATGCTACTGGCATTTAAGTACAGTGCATCAAAGAAGACGATGTTTGATCTGCTAAAGTTGGTAACGTCACTTGCAATTGCACCTACTTTTTTATTAGCAAAAAACTGATCGCTATGTCGCATCAGTGCGGTTATAGACCGCTTCATCAGAAGCGTTGAAACATGTTCTTCGTGAATGAACTGTCGTTTTATGCCTTGGCTTCCCGCAAAACTCGATACAATAACCGCTAGTAGAGTCAGTCCAAGTAGTAGGACAGGCTCCTGCCACTGACCAGGCTTTTGAATTAACAATTGCACAATAAAACTAAAGAGAAGCGGCACGATAACATAATTGACCAGTCGTTGAAACACGATCAAGAAGGTATAGAGTGCGACGCTTTTTTTGTCTTTTGACATTTCCTGCCAATAGAGAGCCAGTGTTTTTCTGGCAGTAGCTGGTCTTTTGTACGCGTCTTGTCTGGACATTCAGTGGGTTACCTATTCTTTGCTATAGTATACAGCTTATTCTTCGATGAACCCACCAGATTGGTGCGACCATAATTTGGCATACGTACCGTTTTTCGCCAAAAGCTCGGTGTGGGTTCCTTGTTCAACAATTCTCCCATCATCAAGCACGACAATCCTATCAAGCTTTGCGATAGTTGACAGACGATGTGCGATAACAATACTCGTGCGGCCTTTCATGAGTGTAATTAATGCGTCTTGTATGAGTTTTTCGCTTTCGCTATCTAAAGCCGAAGTTGCTTCGTCAAGGAGTAATATCGGTGCATCCTTTAATATAGCTCGAGCAATTGCAACACGTTGACGCTGGCCACCTGATAGTTTAACTCCTCGTTCGCCAACAACAGTATCTAGACCTTTCGGTAGCTTTTCAATAAACTCTAATGCATTTGCTGAACGTGCAGCTGCAAGAATTTCTTCGTCTGATGCGTCGGGCTTACCATAAGCAATATTTTCGCGTAGCGATCGATGAAATAACATTGGCTCTTGTTGGACATAGGCAATATGACGACGCAGGTCTTCCTGAGCAATAGTATGAATAGCCTGACCATCAATTGTTATCAGCCCACTATCGACGTCACTGAACCTAAGCAGCAGTCGCGTAAGCGTTGTCTTACCTGACCCAGATCGTCCAACCAGACCAATGCGTTCACCAGCTGCAATATTGATAGAAAAGTTTTTAAAGAGTGCCGAGTCATTTTCGTCGTGTGTAAACGTGACATCGTCAAATATAACGTTGCCCTCGTGAATACGAGCAGGTACAGGATTCTCTGCGTCCTTCAACTCAATTTGTTCGTCCAAAGTGCTAATCATTGGGCCCGCGTCGCCAATAATACGAACATACGTGCGGGTAATATTGCCAACATTCCATAACTGGGCAACAACATTGAGCGTGTAGATAATCACCAGGTAAACGACGCCTATTTGAGCAACATGGTGTTCTGTTGCCAGAATTGCTGCAACAAAGGCAGCTATGTTCATGAGCATCATCATAACACCGAATGATCCTGTGATAAGGAGGACACTACGCATTTCTTTCAAGCTCGCTTGTCGTAAAATTTTCAAAAGGCGTTTATAACTAGCAAGCTCTCGCTTTTCACTAGAGAATGCTTTTACGATTGCTATATTACTAACAACATCTGCATAGTACGCCGTAGCTGCACTCGACTTTTCCGCAACCTCGCGACTGATTGGGGCAATCGACGACTGTAACTTCACTATGACTACAATAATAATTATCGAAAGTATTGATAGAACAACGGCGTACTGCCAAAAAATAAACGACAGTGCTATACAAACGGCGATAATCGTTGCAACAATTGGGACCGCGGTGAACACGATCGTATCCCAAAAGCGTTCAATTGATCCGTTCAGTTTGCTTGCATTACTGACCATACTGCCACTCATATTATTCGCGTGATACCCCATACTTTTTTTGGTTAAATGATTAAGAATGCGCGCAGCGACGGTTGCTTGCATTCGTGTTTGCGCAAAGTAAGCCATGGCGATGGTCAGGCGTATAGCAATGACATCACCAACAAACAAGATAATCGCGTAACCAATTAATAAACCGACGCTTCCACTTAGCGTCGCAGAACCTGACGCAACTTCAGTGAGCAATTGTGACACAAAAATTGGTGCAATCGTCGTGGTTGCAACTGCAAACAAAATTTGAGTGACAATCATAGTCCATGTCAGAACGGGAGCAATACGACGCAGCTCAAATAAAAACCCAATAACTCGTTTTGATGAATGTTGTTTTGACATGGTTAACTCTAGTATAATATAGTCCGATGCAAAAAATTCTGCTCTACTATAAATTCACACCAATTGCCGACCCAGAGGCAGTTCGTTTGTGGCAAAAAGCACTTACGGAAAGTCTGGATCTTCGCGGTCGAATTCTGATTTCAAAACATGGGCTCAATGGCACTGTGGGTGGTGAAATGGAAGACCTTAAAAAATATATTAAGACAACAAAAGAATTTCCAGGTTTTAAGGATATTGTATTTAAATGGAGTGATGGTCGTCGAGAGGACTTCCCTCGTATGAGCGTAAAGACACGTCGCGAACTTGTCGGCTTT
Source organism: uncultured bacterium (assembly GCA_947084875.1). Lineage (GTDB taxonomy): Bacteria > Patescibacteriota > Saccharimonadia > Saccharimonadales > Saccharimonadaceae > UBA1547. The sequence continues at coordinate 164,123 of CAMTUF010000001.1, read as the reverse complement.
AAAAACAGCGATAGCGAATTTGATGTCGACGAGCACGGCGTTATCGGCGGCGGTATACATTTAAAGCCCAAGCAAGTTCATGAACTCGTTGAAAAATATGGTGACGACGTCGTGTTTTTTGATGGGCGTAATGAACACGAAGCAAAAATAGGAAAATTTAAAAATGCGGTTGTGCCAAACACGAATACATCTCGGGACTTTATTGCAGAGCTAGAGAGTGACAAGTACGATCATTTAAAAAACAAAAAAATCGTCACATATTGTACGGGCGGAATTCGTTGCGAAGTTATTTCTGCAATGATGAAAAAACGCGGATTTAATGATGTGTATCAAATAGATGGCGGCATTGTCAAATACGGTGAAGCATATGGAGATGATGGTTTATGGGAAGGAAGTCTTCGGGTGTTCGACGACCGTATGACCGTCGATTTTAGTGATCATACAAAAGTGATCGGTACATGTAGTCACTGCGACGGACCGACGAATAACTTTGAAAACTGTGCATGGGCAAACTGCAACGACCTGGTGCTTATTTGTCTGAATTGTAAGCAAGATCCAGACCTTCTATTTCACACTGATGTATGTAGTCAGAATGCGCGCGTCGGCGCCACTGTATAATATATAGTGTGAATACGAAACTTGAAGAAAAACTAAAAACACTACCTCGGTCTGCAGGAGTCTATTTTCATAAAGACAAAACAGGCGAGATTATTTATGTTGGCAAAGCTGCAGTCTTAAAGAATCGTGTTAAACAATATTTTCAGAGTACGCGTGATATGGATGTCAAAACGCGGGCGCTCGTTGCAGAAATAGAAGATACAGACTGGATCGAAACAGAAAGTGAAATTGACGCACTATTTCTTGAGAGCGAAATGGTGAAACGGTACATGCCTCGTTTCAATATTCTGCTTCGTGACGATAAATCGCAGTTGTTTGTCAGAATCGATATGAAAAGCGAGTGGCCACATATTGCGTTTACTCGTAATCCTGCCGATGATGGAGCTGATTACTTTGGACCATATTACAATGGTTTCGCGGTAAAAAAGGCGCTACGGTATCTCCGAAAAGTATTTCCGTACTATACGAGCACACCTAAACAAACTGAACGACCTGATCTTGACGTGCACATTGGCCTGAGCCCTCGACCTGGGACAAGTAGTGAAGACTATAAGTCTACGCTTCGCAAACTCGTTCGCTACATGGAAGGCGGCAGAAAAGCTCTCTCGAAGGAAATTGAAAAAGAAATGCATATGGCTGCAAAGATGCATGACTTTGAAAACGCTGCACTACTTCGAAATAAGCTCCGAGACCTCAAAGAACTACAACAACGAATTATGTTTGGGGATCGTGAGTTTTTAGATATCAGTAAAGACAGAGCGCTATCAACAATAGTGGATCTGTTCGAACTGAAAAAAATTCCTGCTCGTATTGAAGGCTACGATATTAGTCATATGAGTGGTACTAATGTCGTCGCCAGTATGGTGGTGTTTACAAACGGCGTCAGTGATCGCGCAAAATATCGCAAATTTAAAACACGCATCGAGCAGAATGACGACTATTACAATATATATGAAACTATCCAGCGTCGTACGAGCGAGAAAAATATGAAGTCGTGGGGCATACCTGATCTTATATTGATCGACGGGGGTAAAGGACAGCTTGATGCCGCCTTGAAAGCACTGGAAGAACGGCAACTGATGATTCCTACCATCAGCATAGCCAAACGCGAAGAAGAAGTTATTGTCCATCCATTGAGATCTCATATTGGGGTAGGGAAACTTCGTACTATTCTGGCAGAGCCAGACGACAGTATTTCGGTCATGAAATCAGGAGAGTATCTTATTGTTAATCTTCATCCTGGACAACGTAATGCTTCGTCGCATTCAAAAAACTTACGCGGGACGAACATATTTTCCACTTACTCAGATGTGACAAAGTTATTTCAACGCATTCGCGATGAGTCACATCGCTTTGCAGTGAGTTATCACACAGTACTCAAACGCACCAGACAAACAGCGAGCAGTCTCGACGATATACCTGGTATCGGTCCTGTGACTCGTCGCAAGTTAATACGTACATTCGGTAGTCTACGTGGGGTAAAATCAGCGAATCGAGAAGCACTAGTACGTGCAATCGGTGAGTCAAAAACAACCCTCATCCTTCCTTATTTGCAAACGCCATAACCCTTATGCTATAGTGACAAGAAACGGGGATGTTTGTGCATGCGTCTATACTCTCACAGTAAATCAAAAAAAGGTTTTACAATTGTCGAATTGATCGTCGTCATTTCTGTCATTGCTATACTCGCATCAATTTCAATTGTTGGATATGGGTCATGGAGGAACTCGGTCATATCTACACAAATTAAGAACGACCTTACTGCAGTTGCTTCAGCTATGGAAAGCGCACGAACGTTCAGCAATGGGTATCCAACAAGCTTACCTAGCAATGTACAGCCAAGCGAGAATGTTACGCTAACACTTATGGTAGATTCCGATGCAACTTCATATTGTATTGACGGTGTTAGCAGCGAAAACACGAACTTAACCTTCTTTATTGCCTCAGACACAAAGGACAAAGGTGCTTTAGAAGGAACGTGCGCAACGCGTCCAAATCAGGTAGTACCGTCGGTACCAACTGGATTAGCGGTTAACGCAAGCCGCACTTCATCAATAGATCTCAGTTGGGACGAGTCAACAAACTTACCCATCGGATATACTGCGCAGTGTGCCTCTGATGCTGGGTTTATTGTGGGGCTCGGTCAGTCAACCCAAGCATCAACTTCAACGACTGTTACAGGTCTAGACGCGTCTACGACGCATTACTGCCGCGTTAAGGCTACGAATGCTGCAGGATCAAGTGACTGGTCTACGACGATCAGCACTAATACAACAGATCAAGAGTGTTCTACAACAGGACAGTTCGGTACCTATCCAATTTGTTATGCATATGATGCATTACCGCTCGCAAGTTCTATTGAGGGATATTGGACATCTCCTCCCGACGGCTATCTCATTGAGGACGGTTCTGCGGTCTCTCGCACGACATATGCAGAACTATTTGCTTCTATAGGTACTACATTTGGCGCAGGCGACGGAGCTACTACTTTTAATCTACCTGATTCACGTGGTCGAGTAGCTGTGAATCGAAATACATCTGACACGGAGTTTGACGCCATAGGCGAAAGACCAGGATCTAAAACGGAACAGCTAACCACGACACAAATGCCTACACATACTCACAAGCTTCCATGGCAACAGAACGGCAACGATGTTTCCGATTATCTAGGAGGGTCAGGTGCGGCCTATGGGCTTGCGACTAGCTACAATGCGGCCACTACTTATGACCCACTTGAGCCCGTAGGGGGAAACGATGGTCATAATAATATTCAACCTTCAATAGTCAAAACGTTTGCAATCAAGTACCGTCCTTCGACTGGATCTGAGTCCACATTACCTACGGGCACCTCTATCCAAGGTTATTGGACGTCCGCTCCAGCTGGTTACCTTCTAGAAAATGGTTCAGCAGTCTCACGAACAACCTACTCTGATCTTTTTGCAGTGACAGGTACTACTTACGGTGTTGGTAACGGTACGACTACCTTCAATCTTCCAGATTCTCGAGGACGTGCATCTGTGAATCTTAGCCCAACAGACACCGAATTTGACGCTATGGGAGAAAAGCCAGGATCTAAAACCGAACAGCTAACGATAGCACAAATGCCGTCGCATACGCATAAGGTTCCCTACCTCGCAAGTGGCAATGATGTTTCCGATTATCTAGGAGGGTCAGGTGCTGGGTATGGAATAGCCTACAATTATACTACTATGAGATCTGGCACCTATGATCCACTTGAACCCGTAGGAGGGGGTGCGACCCACAATAATATTCAACCCTCAATAACGAGAACATTCGCCATAAAGTATACAGCCGTAGCGGGTAGCGTTGAAGCTTCTCCAAGAGGCACCTCTATCCAAGGTTATTGGACGTCCGCTCCAGCTGGTTACCTTCTAGAAAATGGTTCAGCAGTCTCAAGAACAACGTATGCAGCTCTTTTTGCGGTAATCGGTACTACATATGGTGCTGGTAACGGTACGACTACCTTCAATCTTCCAGATTCTCGAGGACGGGTTGGTGTTCACAAAAAATCGACGGATCCAGAATTTGACACAATGGGCGAGAAGTATGGCGAAAAATCACATGTACTGACGATTGCTGAGATGCCTACGCATACTCACAAGCTTACATGGCAAAATAATGGCAATGATGTTTCCGATTATCTAGGAGGGTCAGGTGCAGATTATGGAATTGCATCGACTTATAATTTTAAATCTGGTACTTATGATCTTCTCGAACCTGTGGGCGGTGATGGTGCACATAATGAAATTCAGCCCTCAATAACAAAAATGTTCGCAATCAAGTTCTAGATACACTGCTATAATTAATAACAATGAATAAGGACTTCTTTGAAAGTAGTCGATTGCGACTAACACTGTCACTGACTAAAACCGTCATTGTATTGCCCGCTTATAGAGCTATGCAACGCAGTAACGACGCTTCGTTTGACTTTGAGCAAGAAGCAAACTTCTGGTATCTTACTGGGGTTAATGCACCAGACTGGTGGCTAGTGCTTGATAATAAAAACCAAAAAAGCTGGCTGATAGCACCTGATGTAGACGATGTGCATCATATTTTTGATGGTAGTATGTCGTGGGGTGAAGCGAAGCAGACCAGTGGCGTTGACGAAGTATTATCGCGCGCTGAGGCAGAAGTGTTATTGGAAGAACTCGCGAAAGAGCACACAACCGTATCAACTCTCGGATCAGATCCACATGCAAAATATTATGATTTTGTGATTAATCCAGCACAAAAAGAGTTGACGAAGTATTTAAAAAAATTCTTCCCGAAGATTAATGACTGTCGTGATGACCTAGCGAAACAACGAGCAATAAAACAACCCGTTGAAGTAAGTGCAATCAAACGCGCAACAGATCTAACAATAAATACATTTAAAGAAGTTAAGAATAAACTAACATCCTTGTCGACTGAATATGAAGTTGAGTCAGAGTTTACCTACGCATTTCGTAAAAATGGTGCAGTGGGGCATGCTTATAGTCCGATAGTCGCTAGTGGCAAGAACGCTTGTACGCTACATTACAATACTAACCAAGACAAACTTCAAGAAGAAACACTCTTACTTATTGATATCGGTGCTCGTGTAGATGGCTATGCCGCTGACGTCACTCGAACATATGCAATCGGTAGTCCAACGCAGCGCCAAATTGATGTCCATCATGCAGTCGAAGTGGCACATCACAAGATTATTTCTCTGCTGAAACCTGGACTTGCAATAGCAGATTATCAGGCTTCGGTCGACACTATTATGCAGGATGCGCTTATGAGCTTGGGGTTATTAAAATCACGATCTGACACCATAACATATCGAAAGTACTTTCCTCATGCTATTAGTCACGGCCTAGGGATTGATGTGCACGACAGTTTAGGGCGCCCAATTACGTTTGCTGAGGGGATGGTCCTGACGGTAGAGCCAGGCATCTATATTCCCGAGGAGTCGATCGGTGTACGTATCGAGGATGATATCTTGATTACTAGCACAGGGCATTTGAACCTGACAGGGGCTCTCGACACGTCGTTGTGATATACTAAGAGAAGTTTATGAAACGACAATTCTTAGTATTTTTGGTTCGATGGGTACTGAATTCATTCGGATTGTGGATCGCCGTAAGAATCTTTGGAACAGGGTACAACGACGTTAATGTGACCGCAGGTATTTGGGGATTTTTGCTGGCTGGACTCATCTTTTCGATTATTAACAGCGTCCTCAAGCCCATCGCAGTCATTTTTGCGCTACCAGCGATTTTACTGACACTCGGATTATTTATGTTGGTAGTGAACGGTCTGATGGTATACATTTCCCTTTCATTAGCACCAGGACTTTCAATGTCGTTTATTAACTCGATTCTTACTGGAATGCTGCTGAGTCTGATAAACTATATAGTAAGTGCCGCACTAGAATTTCGGCAGCCCGAAGAGGTGGAGGAAAAATAATGAGTCTGGATACAATTCTTCAAATCATCACACTTGGATCATCGGTTCTTATGATTATTGCTATTTTGTTGCAACAGCGAGGGGCGTCACTTGGTGCTGGGTTCGGTAGTTCGGGGGAGTTGTATACTACACGCCGCGGACTTGATAAAAATTTATTTGAAGCATCTGTAGTACTCTCCATTATCTTTGTATTATCGATACTCGCTGGGCTGCTATTGCCCGGGCTTAAGTAAGGATATAACTACCAATGGATGAGGAGAAACCCAGTCGTTGGCAGCGTCTCCAGAAACTCAGCTTTAGTCGTAAAGATTTAACGAAACGTATGCGTCGTGCTGAGGGAGTTACAATTCGTCATGCACGCAAGTTTATTTTTCATAGGCTAGATAACGTTCGTGAAGTACGTCGGCATATTATTATGTGGGTAATGGCTGTTGGTATTCTGATTGGGGCGAGTGGCTTGCAGTTGATGTGGTACCAGTATAATTACCAAGCGAAGGCTGCGACACAGGACGGTACGTATGCGGAGGCGGTATTGGGGCCTATTGATACCCTTAATCCACTATATGCGAGTAACAGCGCAGAAGAGTCTGCAAGTGCGTTGTTATTCTCGCGTTTACTACGCTATGATACGTCAGGCAATTTAAATAATGATCTAGCATCAAGCGTGACCATAGACTCTACAGGCAAAGTCTATACTGTCAAAATACGTTCAGATGTACGTTGGAGTGATGGGCGTCAACTCACAGCAAATGACGTACTATTTACCGTTAACTTACTCAAGAATCCTACGGTTCACTCAACGATTACAGGATGGAATGATGTTGCCGTCGCTTTGGTTGACGATTCTACGATCACCTTTACGCTCCCTGCTATTTACGCTGCGTTTAGCCATGCATTGACGTTCCCAATTCTCCCCGAACATGTTCTTGGCAAAGTTGCCCCTAACTCACTACGAGAAAACGGTTTTAGTGCTGCGCCTATCGGAAGTGGTCCATTCAAGCTCAGGTTTACTCAAGATATAGATGTTGCAAATGGGCGTCGCATTATCCATCTAGAACGCAATGACGCTTACTATAAGGGTAAAAGTCAGCTGGAAAGGTTTCAGCTGCACGTATATGGTACACGTGATGCGATTTTGCGAGCACTCGCGTCAGGTGAAGTGAACGCCGCGTCTGACTTGACAGTACGTGACATCGAACAGGTCAACCAAGCACGCTACAATGTTAAATCAACACCTATTCAAGGTGGGGTATATGCATTGTTTAATACCAACAGAAACATTTTAAAAGATAAAGCTGTTCGTCAGGCATTACAGATCGGAACAGATACAGACGCGATCCGTAAACAACTCCCTAAGGGTACGCCTGCACTCGAATTACCCTTTGTCAATGGACAGTTAACAGGCGATGTACCGAAGGCACCAGCGTATAACCTAGCAAACGCTATAAGGATTCTCGATGAGTCGGGTTGGAGGCTCGAAGGAAATGTTCGTAAGAAGGATGGCGTGGAGCTCAAACTAAATGTTGTGACTACTAAGGACAACGATTATGAACGCGTATTAGAAATTCTTGCGGGTCAATGGCGCTCACTTGGTATTACGGTTGATACGCTCGTTGTTGATCCAAGTGATGCCTCGCAGGGCTTAGTGCAGAATATTTTGCAGCAACGTAATTTCGACGTACTGCTGTATCAGCTGACAATTGGCGCAGACCCAGATGTCTATGCGTATTGGCACTCATCACAAACGGGGATTAGGGGCTTTAACTTTTCAAACTACGCGAATCCTATTAGCGATGACGCCTTATCAAGTGCACGAACACGGCTAGAACCAAGTCTGAGAAATAATAAATATATCACTTTTGCGAAACAGTGGTTGGCAGACGCCCCTGCTATTGGTTTGTATCAATCTACGACCCATTATGTATACAGCAAAAATGTGATCACAACCAAAGACTCGGCAACTCTTATAGCGCCACTTGATCGCTATACAGATGTTCAATACTGGTCAGTTGGTAGTAAAACCGTTTTTAAAACTCCCTAAAAAAATCGATCCACAGGATCGATCATTTTATTGGTGCGCGCGAGAGGACTTGAACCTCCACGTCCTTGCGAACACTAGCACCTCAAGCTAGCCTGGCTACCAATTACAGCACGCGCGCATTATTAGAATTATAGCATCATTATCCAAGTAGCTAAAATGCTCTAAGATTGACTTTAGTTACGACATACTTCAAGCACAAGTAATGATACGCAAGGTGTGATGGACACCGACTCTTGCATAGTGGGCGCAAGAATTTGTTGATCGTTACTAATTATTAGACTTGGTGTTACTCCAACATCAATGGCTTGCAGTACAGGCTCAATAGCCGACGTTAAAGGAGAAAATAGTGAGGATTCTTTTTGTGGTTCTACCTTCAAAGAGGCAGGAAGTGTCGGACTGGTTGAGCTATTAGAAGTGGCATCCGTTTCGCTCGCAGTAGAAACTATTGAAGGCGATTCGGTGACAAATGCACCAGTATTCATATCAAGTGGCGCATAAAAGGCGGCTGTTTTATTGTTAAGATCAGCTGTAGGCGCAATAGGTTGTCGGGGGAAATCTGTGCGAGACCAAGCGATTATCAATAATGCTACAAAAGACAAGACTGCGAAAGCAATATTTACTTTAGTCGGACGTGTTACTGATTTAGTCCAAGCTTCCATCTTGTTTCCACCTTCCGCGTTGCTCTCTTATTATACTGTATTCATAAGCAAAATACAAACAGATATACAAAAAGCCCGTCGGTTGACGGACTGTTTGTATGGTGGGCGCTGAGGGGCTCGAACCCCCGACCCCCTCGGTGTAAACGAGGTGCTCTAGCCAACTGAGCTAAGCGCCCAAGACCACCAGGGTATTATACAGGAAAGTGATATACGAGACAACAGTGGTCGCCACGATGACTCTCATGGTTGAAATACGTGACAATTTCTGCTATAATTACAGATAAGGAAACCCGAATGGTAATTATTTCGGGTATATTTTTATGAAAGACCCAAAGTTTATTCGCAATATTGCAATTATCGCCCACGTCGACCATGGCAAGACGACGCTTGTTGACGGACTCTTAAAACAAAGTAACACATTTCGTTCTAACCAAGCCGAAATGGAACAATCACTTATTATGGACAGTGGTGATCAAGAGCATGAACGAGGCATTACTATAACTGCCAAGCAGACCTCGGTGTATCATGGTGACTACAAAATCAATATTATCGATACGCCAGGCCACGCCGATTTCTCTGGTGAAGTAGAGCGAACGCTCAACATGGCCGACGGAGTTCTTTTGATTGTTGACGCACAGGAAGGTCCTATGCCACAGACGAAGTTCGTGCTTTCAAAGGCACTTGAGCTTGGGCTAAAGCCTGTGGTTATCATTAACAAAATCGATAAGCCATCTCGTCGTATCGACGAAGTTGTTGATGAAGTTTCAGATCTGTTCTTGGAGCTTGCGATTGACGACAGTCAACTACACTATCCTGTCTATTATGCCATTGGTCGTGAAGGTAAAGCGTGGACAGAACTTCCAGACAACCCATCTGAACACACCGACCTTACACCTATTTTTGATGCGATTATCAATGATATTCCAGCACCAACAGTTGAAGTTGATATGCCATTCCAGATGCTTGTGACGTCTTTACAGTACGATACGTTCCTTGGTAAATATGCCATTGGTCGAATTACTCGCGGCGGCATTAAAAAAGCTCAACAAGTCGTATTGATTAAACGTGATGGCTCACTTGTAAATGCAAAAATTGATAAAGTCTTTGGCTATCGCGGACTTAATCGTGAAGAAATTGATGAGGCAGGTGCTGGTGATATTGTTGCACTGACTGGTATCGCAGATGCTCACATTGGCGAAACAATTGCGGACAAAGACAATCCTGATGCACTGCCTGTGATTGACATCGAGGCACCAACGCTTAGTATGTATATCGGTCCAAACACTAGCCCATTAAAGGGCAAAGAAGCAAAGTATAATACCAGTCGTCAGATTGGTGATCGCTTGAAACAAGAACTTGAGACCAACGTATCGCTGCGTGTGCGTGAAGAAGGTATCGGATTTGTTGTATCTGGTCGTGGTGAGCTCCATTTGTCGGTACTTATCGAGACACTTCGCCGCGAAGACTTTGAATTTGAAGTAGGACGACCTCAGGCTGTCACGGTTGAAGAAGATGGTGTCACGAAGGAACCTGTCGAAGAGTTGTTAATTGAAGTCGCTCCAGAATTTTTAGGCGCTGTCAGTCAAGAACTTGGTACACGTCGCGCCGCTCCGATTAAACAGGAACAAACTAGCAGTGGTACGACACGTTCAACCTATATCATTCCAACTCGTGCAATGATTGGTCTTCGTAATCTACTTCTGACCGCGACAAAGGGAACGGTGATTATGAATAGCTTACCGCATGGTTATCAGCCACTTGGCGCAAAGCTTCAGCAAACACGTAACGGGGCGTTAATTGCGACCGAAGCAGGTTCAACAACTGCGTATGCACTCGATGCCGCTGCTGCGCGCGGTGAATTGTTTGTTGGTCCAGGCACGACTGTATATCCAGGCATGATTGTCGGTGTCTATAATCGACAAGGTGATTTGGAGTTGAACGTGTGTCGTGGTAAACAATTGACCAATATGCGTACGTCATCAAGTGATGGTGCAATTCAGTTGACGCCATACACAGACCTGAGTCTGGAACAGTCTATTGACTTCATCGAGAATGATGAATTACTTGAGGTAACACCAAAATCTCTTCGTCTTCGTAAGCGCTATCTCGATCCAAACCAGCGAAAACGCGCTGCAAAAAGCTAAATCTAAATGACCTTGTCTATCTAAACAAGGTCATTTAGATTGAACCATCTCTTCCCGAAGCCTATACTAGCTATAGTATGAAGAAAAAAATAATAAACACTGAACAAATAAAATCATCTCTTGCATCTTCGCTGGGTCAGTTAGTACCTGCAGGCAAAAGTCCAGATCATGGACTTGGTGAACTTTTTACGGATGTCCAACGACAAAATATCTATGTCGACAGTAAGACATTTGCTGACCTTATTCCTAAAAAAAGAGTCAGGCAATTAAAACGTGAGTATGCTATAGCAAAAAAAGACCCCGATTTTAATCTAAGAGAATTTGTGCGAAGACACTTTTACGAGGTTCCAGGTGTAGACTCTCAAAATGTGGTGGCTATAGATCCTGCACAGACAGTGTCTGAGCACATCAGTTCGCTCTGGTCGGATCTAGAACGACGGAATAGACGTACAAAGGGTTCTTTGATTGCGTTGCCGTATCCTTACGTAGTTCCAGGCGGTAGGTTTGAAGAGCAGTATTATTGGGATAGTTATTTCATTATGCTCGGACTGGCAGTCGATAATAAATGGGACATGATTGAAGGTATGATCAAAAACTTTGCGTATATGATACGAAAATTTGGCTTTATTCCCACCGCCAATCGCACCTATTACCTCAGTCGTTCACAGCCGCCATTTTTCTCTCATATGATTCGGTTGCTCGCCAGCCATAAAGGTAAATCTGTTTTTATTGAGTACTTGCCATACCTGCTTGCTGAGTATCGTTTTTGGATGCGCGGACGCAGTAAGCTTGCCAAAGAGGAGCATCGTGCCTATGCGCGGCTTGTCGAAATGGATAATGGTAGCTTGTTGAATCGTTACTACGATAATAAAATCACGCCACGTCCTGAATCGCTGAGCGAAGATATTGGTACTGTGATGGACGCAGTAACGCGCGAACCTGATCGATTATATCTTCATTTACGTGCAGGTGCCGAGTCGGGTTGGGATTTTAGTTCACGCTGGTTTGAGGACGCTAATGACATTCGTACGATTCACACCGCTGATATTATTCCCGTCGACCTTAACTGTCTCATCTATGAGTTAGAGCTGACGATCTATGATTGTTACCGAGTGCTGAAACAGCCTTTGCTTGCTCGGAAGTTCAAAAAACTTGCTGATCGTCGAGCAGCTAGCATTACTGCTTATTGTTGGGACAGCGAGCTACACTTCTTTGTTGATTACAATTTCCACCACCATCAATCAACCCGTTCGTTGACGCTCGCAGGGCTCTACCCACTATATGCAAAAATCGCATCAGTTGAACAAGCTCGACTTGTCGCGGAGCGAGTTGAAAAAGATTTTCTTAAGTCGGGTGGTTTAACAGCAACGTTGTCCGAAACAGGTCAACAATGGGATACGCCAAATGGCTGGGCGCCGTTACACTGGGTTGCAATCCAAGGCCTCAGAAATTATGGCTATACAGATCTTGCTCGAGCTATTAAAGAGCGTTGGGTGCACACCAATCAGATGCTATTTGACGACCAACATAAATTAGTCGAAAAATATAACGTTATGTCCAAAGATGCCAGAGGCGGTGGCGGTGAATATCCACTGCAAGACGGCTTTGGATGGACGAACGGCGTTCTGCAGGCACTTCTTGCGGAATGGTCAAAAGACTAAAAAATCTTTTCGTTTTTTAATTCATCGGGTAAAAAGCCTTTTTCGGGTTGAAAGTCAGCTTCCCACATATAATCTTTGCCATACCCAATATCTTTCATGAGTTTTGTCGGTGCATTACGTAGGTGCAAAGGGACGGGCGAGTCAGGGTATTGTTTTGCGAGGGCCTGTGCACGATTCATTGCATTTGTTGTTTGACGCGACTTCTCGCTCTTTGCTAGTGCTGTTGCGACATGAAATAATGTGTAACTGGACTCAGGCATACCGATTCGTTCGACTGTCTGAAAGGCGTTCAGCGCCAGACCGAGCGCGCCGTTGCCTGCCAGACCAATGTCCTCGCTCGCGAATATAACCATGCGTCTTGCGATAAATTTTGGATCTTCGCCTGCATCAATCATACGTGCTAGGTAGTAGAGTGTTGCGTCGACATTACTCCCGCGCATGCTTTTAATAAAAGCGCTAATAACGTTGTAGTGCATTTCGCCCTTTTTGTCATATCCTGGTACACGTTTTTGAGCAGCAACTTTGACGATGTCTGGAGTCACCTTTGCGTTCAAGCTAAGTGCTAACTCTAGGTTGCCCAAGGCAACACGGGCATCTCCACCAGATAATTCTGCCAAGTAATCAAGTGCTGCGGGAGTGACATTTTTGGTCGCTTTTTCATGTTTAAGCGCATGTTTAAGAATTATCACGATCTGCTCTTTGGATAAAGGCTCAAGGACAAGCACACGGCTGCGTGACAGGAGTGGATTAATAATTTCAAAACTCGGGTTTTCCGTCGTAGCGCCGATGAGCGTAATCAAGCCCGACTCGATGTGGGGCAAAAATGCATCTTGTTGAGCTTTGTTGAATCGGTGAATTTCGTCAACAAATAAAATTGTACGAAGTTGAAGATTCCAGTTCTGCCGAGCATGTTCAACAACTTTTTCAACATCCTTTTTGCCACTGGTCACGGCAGATAACTCAATAAACTCAGCATTCACTTCACGCGCAATAATGCGTGCAAGCGTTGTTTTACCACTGCCAGGAGGCCCCCACAAAATAAGACTGACTGGCTCTTTGTTTTTTACAATTTGACGTAAAATCTCGCCGTCGCCAAGCAGATGTGTCTGTCCGATAACATCTTCAAGTGTCTCTGGGCGCATTCTCTCCGCAAGTGGAATCCTCTTCATACTTCTATTATAAGAGAAAAGTGTCAATATTGTGCTTATCCTACAGATGAAGGTATAATAGGCTCATATGAATGAACACGAAAAAGTGCGCGTCCTCGTACTTGCTGGCGCCCGTTCAACTGAACATGAGGTCTCGCTGGTGTCGGCTTATAATATCGTCCAAGCAATTAATCGTGAAAAGTACGAAGTTTTCGTTGTTGGTATATCCCAAGACGGCATATGGAAGCAATATGACCCGAACCACTTTATCGAAAACCCAGGTGACGTTGGTAATATAAAACTCGCTGACGAACCGATATCAGGCAGGTTGGCTGTGACACAACATTCGAATGCACTCTATGATGTTGATAACGGTGGCAAAGTTGTTATTGAGTGTGACGTCATCTTTCCTGCTGTGCTTGGTAACTATGCAGAGGATGGCACCATGCAGGGATTACTGCGTATGATGGATGTTCCGTTTACAACTGCAGATGTATTAGGATCAGCTGTCGGCATGGATAAAGATGTTGCATATCGGCTTATGCGTGACGCTGGACTGAATGTCGCAAAGTTTATAACGATTCGTAAGCACGGCGACCAACCAACGTACGACGAAACAGTTAAACAACTACAGAGCAGTTTGGTATTTGTTAAGCCCTCTAATGCAGGGTCTTCAGTGGGTGTGTCACGCGTGACGAACGCAGATGAATTTACTCAGGCGTTGTCGCTTGCTTTTCAATATGACACAAAAGTAATTCTTCAGGCGGGAATCGTCGGTAGGGAAGTTGAAATATCTGTCATTGGTAGTATTGGCAATCAACAAACATCAGCGATTGGCGAGATCGTTGAAAAGGAGCCAGGTGACTTTTACTCATACGACAATAAATATATTCATAGCGACAATGTGAACCTTATTGCGCCAGCTGAGCTGTCGGATGACATTGTTCAGGAAGTGAAACGCACAGCAGTGAAAGTATGTGAGGTGCTGGAGTGCGAAGGCTTTGGACGAGTCGACTTCTTTATCGACGCAGATAATAACGTCTATGTGAACGAAATTAATACGATGCCTGGCTTCACGTCGATTAGTATGTTCCCAAGGTTATGGGGCGTATCTGGTGTTGATTATCCTACGCTCGTTGATCGATTGCTCGACATTGCAATCGAAAAATACAACCACCGTATTGCACCGTTAGTGCTTGATGCAAAGGACGTACTAGCAATCGCTAAAAATGCAGGTGCTGTTTAATGTCACATGAGCAGGTTAGTACGGCTGAGCGTTTCGCAACAAAGATATTCAGAAGTTTAGCACGATTATATATAGCGATTCACCGTCCCAAGATTGTTATTGTCGCAGGAAGTGTCGGCAAGACGAGTACCAAGTTAATGCTGGCCAAATTTCTTGCGACTGAAAAAAAGGTATCCTTCATGGATGACAGCTATAACAGTGGTATTGGATTGTATTTATCAGTCTTTGAAAAAAAAGTCCCCAGTCACGCAACGCCCATAGCATGGTTAAAACTATTGTTGCGTGTATTAGGACACTTTTTCAAACATTACGAAATTCTCTTGCTTGAGTATGGCATCGATAGGCCAGGTGAAATGCAAGAACTCATTGCGTTTGCGAGACCAGACTGCGCAATTCTTACCGCCGTAACGCCTGAACATATGGAGTTCTTACAAACAATTGATATTGTCGGTAACGAAGAAACAAAAATTCTAGCAGCATCGCGACTATTTGGTGTGGTTAATAGCGCTGACGTCGATCAAAAATATCTTAAAAATATCAAAACACAACTCTACGCATATGGCTCGCATGAGGACATTGCTACATACGAGATAGTATCTCGTAATGCAAGTGGTAGCATAGTTAACTTCGTTATTGATGGTACTGTTTACCAATCACAAAAAACAGCAATCATATCAGATGCACTTATTCGTCAAATAAGTGGGGCTTTATTAATGGCTCAACAACTCGGTGTATCAAAAGAGGCGCTTGAAGCAACTATTCCCGCAATCGAGCCCGCTGCCAGTCGAATGCACCCTCTCAAAGGCATTCACGCTAGCCATTTAATAGATGACACAGCTAATTTTAGCCCTGTAGCTGGTATCGTGGCGTTGCAGACGCTCAAGCAAATCGAAGCAAATCGTCATATCGCCATACTAGGTAATATGCACGAGCTCGGCGACTACATCGAAGAGGGATATGCACAAGTTGGCGATGAGTTTGATGGGCTGGATATCCTTGTTCTTGTAGGCAATATGTCAGTTGAACACTTTGGCTCGATTGCGCGTACAAAAGGGTTCAAACAAGACAAAACACTATTCTATTTTGATACATCAACAGAAGCAGGTATATTTGTTCGTGACAAGATTATCAAAGAAGGAGATATTGTTTTGATTAAGGGTCCATTCGGAGGCTATTATCTCGAAGAGGCAACCAAGAAGCTACTTGCGCGCCCAGAAGATAGCATATACCTTACGCGGCAGTCAGAGTTCTGGCAGCACAAGAAAAAGAAGCTATTCGGAAAATCACTGAACGACTAACAGCCATGTAAGGTATTCTCGTGAAGAGGGTATCTGTAGTATAATAATCCAGTTACCATTACGGCTCTTTAGCTCAGTTGGTAGAGCAGAGGCTTGAAGAGCCTTGTGTCCCCAGTTCGAGTCTGGGAGGAGCCACCAAATAAAAAACCCGATATGATCGGGTTTTTTATTTGGTGAAGAAGGAGTCTATATAGGCTGTCAGGTCCTGTGAATATCTACAAGGCAAGGAGTTATTTTTCAAGTATGCCATAGTATATGATCAATAGGATCAGTTTGGGATTGTGCAGTTATATCGCGGTACGTTACTCGTATAGGCAGTATAGCAAAGTAAATAATCGCTAACGCGCCTAGTATTTATATGGTGAAGGCGGAGAGAATCGGACTCTCATTATTTGTCCAGAAATAGATATCGACTTAAATGTAATTGACAATTTCACTTTACTTAGATAAAGTAAAGTTATGAATAAAAAGACAATCATTTGGAACTCTCCATCGACTAAACAGCTTGCTGTGACTTTAGCGGCTATTGACGATGTCAAAATTATACAAAACTTTCTACGCGACGCTATGACAGAAAAAGAAATTACCGAGATAAGTGCTCGGTTTGAGGCAGCTCGAATGCTACAGGCAGGGGATACTTATACCAATATTGAGCTTAAAACGAAGCTTAGCAGCCGAACGATAGCCCGTATTAGCAACTGGCTACAAAATGGATGCAATGGCTATAAAGCAGCCTTTGCTATTAGCACTACTCACTACTCACATATTCCGCCAGTCCGCGCTGCGTAGACAAATAAATTGAATATAAAACGCCAGCTCGGAACTGGCGTTTTTGTATACATATTAAGCATACATTTTTGATTTATAAGAAGGAATTTTATTATGAGTGAATTAGAAATAAATCCGAGCGACCTTGCTAACGTTGAAAGAATTGCTGTTCCTCGGGGAGAAAATAGTAAAAAGTATCGCCAAGCCTTCATGGAATTCAGCGGTATTACTATACCTGAACCAGCCGACATGAGGCAGCTTATTACCCGTGCTGGCAATATCGACTTTTTTTGGTTGCGATCGCTAGATATACCTCAAGTAGTTGCAGACGGACGGGTTGACGTAGGCATTACTGGGACTGACGGTGTATTGGACTTCGATAAACCAGAGGCAATCCGTAGCCAGAGAATTGGTGAAACGGTATGTCGCTACTCTTTACTAGCAACGCCAGAAGGTGACCAGTGGCTAAACGGCGTGTTTGCAGTTGAGCGTAGGTATTTCGCACCGATGGCACGGATACCTACCAGTTTACCTAGGATGTTTGACAGACTAGCAAGATCTGATGATATGCCCTTTCGTCCATATCCTCTGCGTATTGGCGGGAGCGTAGAGGCATATGCTCAACTACTAGGAGCACCTGCTGTTGCCGATATTGTGCAGAGCGGAGAGACGTCTAAGTTAAATGGGTTAATAGAAAGTCGTGTCATACGCAATATAGGCCCTGAAGCTGTTATGCGATCTTAGATTCCGACTTTTTCGGTTAGAGTTCGGTTTGTAAATTTAACCAAAGGAAACGGAGATTGCCAGGATCTCCGTTTCTTTGGTGCGGGCGGAGAGACTCTAGAACTCCCGCAGCCTGTAGGCTGGTGAGCAAGGCTCTTGACTATTATTTTCTTTGAAGAGGTCGAGAGTTAAAGCCCGCCAGGACATTGAAAACGCCAGACCAAAAGATCTGACGATTTCAATGGTGCGGGTGAAGAGACTCTAACTCTCGACCTCTTCCTTGGCAAGGAAGCGCTCTAAACAACTGAGCTACACCCGCATACTTGATTCAGTATACTTATCTTGTGCAAGTTTTTCAATGGTGGTTGTGGCGTTTGAAAAGCCAATCGTATATCTGCTGTACTCTGTTATAATAATTGCCAGATGGCGCGTTGGCGGAGCAGTTACGCAGCGGTCTGCAAAACCGCGTAGACGGGTGCAACTCCCGTACGTGCCTCCATTTACAATTTGTTTTTGCGCGGGTGATGGAATCGGTAGACATGAGAGACTTAAAATCTCTTGGCCGCAAGGTCGTGCGGGTTCAAGTCCCGCCCCGCGCACCAACACGAAGAATATGCGCCCATCGGCGCTATTTTTTATGCTCATCATACGTTGCAAGGCCTGGCCTTGCAATCATCTCGATGGCAAAATGCCATCAAGAATACTATATTTTTAGTGGTGAAATTGGTATAATATAAACACAAGTTCATAACAATATAAGGGGAGATCATGATAGCACTTTGGATCATTTTAGGAATTGTCGTCGTCGTTGGACTGTTCGTATGGGCAACATATAACGGACTTATAACACTTCGCATTCGTGTTGATGAAGCATGGAGCGATATTACTGTGCAATTGAAACGTCGTTTGGATCTGATTCCAAACTTGATCGAGACAGTAAAGGGGTATGCGAAGCACGAAAAAGGTGTATTTGAAGCTGTCACTGAAGCTCGTTCAAACGTATTGAATGCAAAAGGTGTTAAAGAAACCGCTGCTGCCGAGAACCAATTCGAAGGAGCACTTAAAAGTCTATTTGCTGTCAGCGAGGCTTATCCAGATCTAAAAGCAAGCCAAAACTTCGTAGAGTTACAGCAAGAATTAGTAGACACCGAAGATAAAATCCAAGCTTCACGCCGATTTTATAACGGTGGTGTACGTGAATTGAACACGAAAATCCAAACATTCCCAAGTAACGTTGTTGCGGGTATGTTTGGCTTCAAGAACCGCGAGTTCTTTGAACTAGACGACACAGAGCAAAAACAAGCCGAAAAACCTGTCGACGTAAAATTCTAACAGTGTCACTGTCGGTAAAGAGGAGCTTCCTGAATGTATAAAGCAATTGCCGCTAATAAACGAAACACGGTCCTAATCATGGCCGTGTTTGTTGGGATTATTGCAGCAATCGGCTGGGCTGTGAGTTATATATACGGTAATACCTCTATTGCATACTTTGTCATCGTTGGCGCTGCGATTTATGCGGTTTTGCAATATTTTTTGGCGAGCAAGCTGGCTATCGCGATGACTGGCGCACATCAAATTGAGAAACGTGATAATCCGCGGCTATATCGAATTGTGGAGAATCTTGCGATTACTCTCGGTATCCAGACGCCAAAAGTGTACATTATTAATGACCCTGCGATGAACGCATTTGCAACAGGTCGTGATCCAAAGCACGCTATCGTTGCAGCAACCACTGGGCTTATTGAAGGAATGGATGACGCTGAACTTGAAGCTGTCATGGCGCATGAAATGGGTCACGTTCAAAACTACGACATACGCGTTAGTATGATTGCTTTTGGACTAGTAAGTGCAATCGGAATTCTGTCAGACATAGTCCTAAGGATGATGTTTTTCGGTGACCGCCGCGAAAGTAACGTGCATCCAATCGTTCTCGTTATTGGTTTAATCGTTGTTGTACTTGCGCCACTTATTGCCGTCATTGTTCAGATGGCAGTGAGCCGTCAGCGTGAATACTTGGCTGATGCGTCGGGTGCCTTGACAACGCGTCATCCTGAAGCACTTGCCAGTGCACTTGAAAAGTTGAAACTTCAGAGTCGTCCAATGAAGCATCAGAACACTGCATCTGCACACCTTTTCTTCTCGAATCCTTTAAAACCTGGATTTTTTAGTAAGTTATTCAGCAGTCATCCACCCCTCGACGATCGTATCGCTAGACTGCGTAATAACAAAGACAAGTTCTAAACACTATGCCTACAAGCAAGAAGCGAACGCCGCAAAAACCTCAGCAACAACCAAAGCGCAAAAGATTTGCGACACTGCGGTCTACGTTCATTGCAAGTAGAGATCAATATCTGGCGCGTCGTCCGCATCGCAGTTTTCAAAGAACTCGTCGGCGCGACTATGTACGCTCGCTCCAGCTTCCTGGATATTTTTCATTTACAAATTATGTTCGTAAAATTTTGTGGAAAAATCGAAAACTTTTTTTATTGCTAGCCTTAGTGTATACGCTTGTTAGTGCGGTGTTAGTAGGTATAGCGTCGCAAGATACCTACACTACACTTACAACGACCATCGAAGAAACAAGCGGCGACTTATTTGCTGGCAATTGGGGTCAAGTAGGAAAAGCAGGACTACTATTTATCTCAACAATTAGTGGGGGGATTAGCAATAACTTAAGTGATGTTCAACAGCTTTATACGGGTCTTATTATTTTGATGACATGGTTAACAACTGTATGGTTGTTACGCAACATAGTCGCTGGCCATAAAGTAAAGCTACGAGATGGGTTGTACAATTCGACATCGCCATTACTCTCCACGTTTCTCGTAGGTGTGGTCTTAACTCTCCAGCTTCTGCCATTTGCTTTTGCAGTTATTGGTTATTCCGCTGCATCTTCAACAGGACTACTCACAGGTGGCGTTGAAGCCATGTTATTTTGGATTGCAGCTGGATTGTTAACACTAGTGTCGCTATATTTGATTACGAGTACCTTCATTGCACTCGTTGTTGTGACGTTGCCGGGTATGTACCCTGTTGAAGCAATTAGGACGGCGGGCGATCTGGTTATTGGACGAAGAATACGTATCCTACTAAGATTATTGTGGCTTGGTTTAGGCATCGCATTAAGTTGGGTTATCATAATGATTCCTGTCATTTTGTTTGACGGGTGGGTTAAAGGTTTTTGGCCAGCGATTCAATGGGTGCCGATTATCCCAATAATGCTTCTTGTTCTTGCGTCGCTCAGTGTTGTGTGGGCAGCAAGCTATATTTATTTATTGTATCGAAGGATTGTCGCAGATGACGCAGCACCCGCCTAAAGAACGTATTGAACAACTTCGACATCTCATTAATGAGTATAGATATCATTACCACGTACTCGATGAATCGATCATGAGCGAAGCTGCTGCGGATAGTTTGAAACATGAGTTATCGCAACTTGAAGCCGAATATCCTGAACTTATTACTCCTGACTCTCCTACTCAGCGAGTAGCTGGAGTTGCACTGGATAAGTTTGTAAAGGTAAAACATCAATATCCTATGATTAGCTTGAATGATGTTTTTAATCGTGAGGAGGTCGAGGCTTGGGTTAAGCGTACAGAGAAACTAATACCGACACAGTATGCCGTACCAAGTGCCAATGAGTATTTTGTTGATGTCAAGATGGACGGTTTAGCGTGTGCGTTAGTATACCAAGACGGCGTACTCGTACAAGCCGTCACAAGAGGAGATAGCGTTGTTGGTGAAGACGTTACAACTAATGTAAGAACGATTGAAAATATCCCAACTCGCTTACGAAGTAGTGAGCATTTTCCGTTTCTCCTAAAAGGTCGTACGGAAATTCGTGGTGAGATAGTCATGTACAAAAAAGACTTCGATGAACTGAACGCGAATCAGGCAAAATTGGGTAAACCGCTTTTTGCGAATCCAAGAAATCTTGCCGCAGGAACAATACGTCAACTGGATCCCCGTTTAGCTGCAGAGCGGCCGCTACACTTTCATGGTTACGATATGCTGATTGAAGATTCAGATCTTATTCGAACAAACAGCGAAATATATAATGCTATTCGTGAAGTGGGCCTTACAGCCAACAACACAGCTACTGTTTTCTCCAACATCCCAGAGCTAATGAACTTTGTGGATGAATGGTCTGTTAAGAGAGAGCATCTCAAGTTCAATACGGACGGCATTGTCATCAAAGTCAACGACCGAAGTAGATACGAAAAACTTGGCGTTGTTGGTAAGGCACCGCGTGGCGCTGTTGCATATAAATATGCAGCTGAAGAAGCCACAACGATTGTCAAAGACATTGTTATTAGTATTGGCCGAACAGGCGCTGCAACTCCTGTTGCTGTGTTTGACCCTGTTGTTGTTGCAGGCTCGACTGTACAGCATGCAAGTCTTCATAATGCCGACGAAATAGAGCGCCTTGATATACGAATAGGTGATACCGTGGTTATCTTTAAGGCAGGTGATATTATCCCACAGGTAAAAAATGTTGTGATCGAACTCCGTCCAAAAAATGCTAAGCCGATTACATATACTGCACTCCTCGCCGAACAATACCCAGAGCTAAAATTTGAGCGTCAGGGTGATGATGTTGTCTACCGAGTAAAAGGTGCCGATAGCGAACTGATGCTTAAACGTGCAGTTGAATACTACGCATCGAAAGCAGCGCTAGACATCGACACGTTAGGTGAAAAGAATGTTGTTGCGCTTGTTGATGCAGGACTTGTTAAGGATCTCGCAGACATTTATACGCTAACAATTGAAGATGTTTTGAAACTCGATCGTTTTGCTGATACCTCCGCGCGAAAACTTATTGAAGCAATCACACAGAAAAAGAACCCACCGCTCGAAAAGTTTATTTTAGGACTAGGCATTCGTCATGTTGGCGCACAGACGGCAATTGACTTAGCGAATCAGTTCAGTTCAATTGAGGCACTGCAACACGCTTCACTCGAAGAGCTAGAAGCAGTAGACGGCATTGGTGTGGTTGTAGCTGAGTCAATCATAGGATGGTTTAGTGATCCAGACAATGAGGCCCTTATCGATAAGTTTAAACGATTAGGGATCACACCTGTATTTGAGGAAAAGTCGGGCAAACTCTCTGGGACAGCCTTTGTCGTTACGGGAACACTTACCAGTTTGTCTCGAGATGATGCGGCTGATCGTATCCGTCGTTTGGGGGGCATCTTTCAAACGGCTGTTGCCAAGGACACTACTTATTTGGTTGCTGGAGGAAAAGTTGGCAGTAGCAAGCTAAAAAAGGCGCAAGAATATGGCACGAACGTAATTGACGAGCAAGAATTTTTGAAACTAATAGCCTAGGAGGTGAATATGATCAACGTGCCTGACGAACAACTCAATGTGCCATATATCGAGAAGGGAACCTACGAACACTACAAGGGTAATCGTTATGAGGTCACTGGCGTTGCGCTCGATAGCGAGAATCTTCAACCCTTCGTCATTTACAAGCCTCTATACGACAGTAAGGTTGCGTTATGGGCTCGGCCGTATGACATGTTTACAAGTACAGTCGTCATGAACGGCGTCGAAACACCGCGCTTTAAAAAAGTCGTTTAACTTCATACGATGACTGCCGCACTAAGCTAAAACATGAGCTATTACTGAATGGCTACAATAATAAGTGTGACGAATCCTGTGAACATATTAAGCCAAAAAAATTGACGCTAATCTTTATTTGTACTTGTAGAGGTTATATTAGTCACACTCAGGTAGAGGGCACAACGTTAAACACGTTCACAAGGCTCGCGATATTGATAATTGCTGCAGGCATTCTTTGCATGATACTACTACTGGCCCAAAGGCATGGCTGGTCTTGTACGAAATGTTATGTATGTGTCTATACTAAAAATCGCGTTTCGTTGCTGCATCAATCAACTCAGTTATTTGTTGGTGGGCAGATTGCGGGATCGATAACCTATCGAGTGACTGTCGTGATTGACGTACATAGTCATCGATCGCTTTCTCAACTTGTTTGCGTGCGCCGCTTGTGTTGATAAGGTTTTTAACTTTTTCAACATCTTCGCGAGACGCATGCGGTTTTCCAAAGTACTTTTGAAAGGTGAGTAGCTGATCGGTCGTGAGCCGTTTGGTTGTGCAATCGATCAAGAACGTTTGTTTTCCTTCGCGTATGTCGCCAGTACTAGATTTGCCTGTTTTTGCCTCATCACCAAATACACCCAGTAGATCATCAGTGAGTTGGTATGCAATACCAAGATGTATTGCCATATCACGTACTGTTGCTTGATCTTTTTCACTTGCCCCAGCAAGGTTTGCTCCTGTCAGAAACGGGCCAACGAACGAATAGCTAGCTGTTTTATAATGAGCAATCTTCAAAGGATCAATCGAACCAGCAGGTCGAAATGACGATTCGGTGTCAAGTAATTCGCCTCCAACAACGTCAAAGATACTGTCATACATGAGATTATGCGCCAAGATTTTCTTTGCATCGGGCATTGTACTATTGTTGATAAGACGGTGAGCAGCAGCAATCATCAAGTCGCCTGCCATGATTGCGGCACTATTAGCGTAGTGGTCTCGGTCGGTTGTACCAATCACGTGGGGTGAGTATATTTTTTGATACATGCCATTAATATTATCAACACCGTATCTGGTCGTATCACGATCAATCACGTCATCGTGGATTAACATACTAAAATGAAGAAGTTCTTGAGCGCAAGCGATTGGGATCACGGCCTCAAAGTCTGTTCCTCCAAAAGCATCGTAGGCCATCAATACGATTTTCGGTCGGATGCGTTTACCTCCTGACGCCTGAAGGTTGGCGAGGTTTTGCCATAATGATTCGTAATATGGGTCGATCAGCTTGGCTTTTTTGATAGATGCATTAAAAAAATCACTCAGTGTTGTATCAATGAGTTGTCCGATAGTCTGTTTAGTCGCAGTTTGAGCACTCACTAAGGTCATTATACTCGTTTGACAAGTGTAATGACATGTAAAATTTACAGACGCCTCACATAAAAAATACCTCGCTTGAAAACGAGGTATTTTTAGTAGGGTAGGTAACTAAATTACCAGCTACGCTGACGGAATGAATCACCGCCACCGTTACCACCACGGTCGTTGCCGCCGCCGAAGTCACGACGAGGTCGATCTTCCTTTGGACGTGCAAGACCTACGCTAATTGCGCGGCCGTCAAGTTCTTTGCCATCCAGCTGGTCAACAGCTTTTTGGTTGTTTGCTTCGTCTGTAAATTCTACAAATCCGAAACCTTTTGAACGACCACTATCGCGGTCTGTGATTACTCGTGCGCTTGAAACTTCACCGATTTGCTCAAAAAAAGCTTTCAATGTGTCGTCAGTAGTAGCATATGCTAAGCTACCGATAAATAGGTTCTGTGCCATGATGTTGTACTCTTTTCTTCTTATCTGATACTTATTATCGTCAGATCGACCGCTCTAGCGATTGTGCGAAGAAGAGAGTTTACCCCATAGCATGTGCAATCGAGGTAAGCGCCCGCCTTTTGCCCTAAAATACGCGTGTGCTTCTGAACGCTATTATTTAAGCATACTAATCATATAATAGCTAGTGTAAGCATAATGAAGCGCTTG
The DNA here is from genome assembly GCA_947084875.1 of uncultured bacterium. Lineage (GTDB taxonomy): Bacteria > Patescibacteriota > Saccharimonadia > Saccharimonadales > Saccharimonadaceae > UBA1547. Next base: position 138,774 of record CAMTUF010000001.1, on the reverse strand, counting down.
TGTTTAGTATAAGAATACGCCATAATAATATGTAGAGCTGGTGCGCCAAAGGGGTAACCTTTGCGCTTAACATAAAAACAAACACAAAAAGTGCCCCGGGTGGGCGCGCAACAGCCGAATATACTGCTCGTCTCTGGAAACAGGGGCGAGCTTTTGTTATACTGTGACAAGTTAGGGGCTATAGCTCAGTTGATTAGAGTGCTTCCATGGCATGGAAGAAGTCGAGGGTTTGAATCCCTCTAGCTCCACCACAAAAGTTTATGAGAGGTTGTAAATGGCAGATATCGAAGGCGGCGAAGGTCGTAAACACAGAACAGTACAAGACGTTTGGGGCGATGAAAGCTGGACGGCAAGTAATTTTCCAGGAAGCAAACCCATTTATGGCCCTAATGGTGAGCTACTTGAAGAACCCGCACCACAAGCTGAGCCTGTCGCAATTGACGAAGTAAAAGAAGACCTCGCTAAAACAGCAAAAAAATCTTTAGACTGGATGGGGTAATACCACACCTGTAATCAACAGAGGTTCTTTGCTATACTAACTACATTATGAAGCGCTACAATCCGTCTGAAATCGAGCCTAAGTGGCAACAAATCTGGGAAGACCAGAAGGTTAATGAAGTAGTAGCTGACCCCGCTAAGCAAAAAATATATGTTTCAGGCATGTTTCCGTATCCAAGTGGTGCGGGTATGCATACAGGACATGCATTCTCATATTCCATTGTTGATGCTATTGCACGTTTTCACCGTCAACACGGCCGCAATGTCCTGAACCCAATGGGTTGGGATACCTTTGGCCTTCCTGCTGAGAACTATGCTATTAAAACAGGAACGGCACCTGCTGTTGTGACTGCTCAGAACATTGCAAACTTTAAAAAGCAATTCAAGCGCATGGGCGTCAGTATCGACTGGTCGCGTGAAATTAATACGAGTGACCCAGAATACTATCGCTGGACACAGTGGGTTTTTACAAAACTGTTTGAACGTGGCCTGGCGTACCAAAAAGAAAGCATGCAGTGGTGGTGCCCTGTTGACAAGACAGTCCTTGCGAATGAGCAGGTCGAAGGTGGCCATTGTTGGCGCTGTGGCAGCGAAGTCGAAAAGAAATCCATGAAACAATGGTTCTTCAAAATCACAGACTACGCTGAAGCACTCTTAAATGAAATCCCAGATCTTGACTGGCCACAAAAAATTAAGACAGCGCAAACCAACTGGATAGGTAAGTCTCAAGGTGCAGAGATTGAATTTAAGATTCAAGACTCGTCCGACATTATTACTGTATTTTCGACGCGTCCCGACACACTATTTGGCGCGACGTTTGTCGTTTTAGCACCTGAACACTCACTTGCCAAACAACTGGCAACTGACGACATGCGTGAATCTGTCGACGATTATATTGCTCAAGCAGTAAAGAAATCTGAAATTGAGCGCATGAATGATACAAAAGAAAAAACAGGTGTCTTTACAGGCTCATACGCGATTAACCCAGCCAGTGGTGAAAAAGTGCCAATTTGGATTGCTGATTACGTTCTCTCTGGCTACGGTACGGGTGCGATTATGGCAGTTCCAGCACATGATGAACGCGACTTTGCCTTTGCTGAAAAATACAACCTACCCATTATTGAAGTCATCGAGAAACCTGCTGACGATACAGCAGTAGGTATCTACCACGGTGAAGGCCCGCTGATTAATTCAGATCGATTTGACGGCATTTCATCGAGTGATGCACGCGAAGAAATTGTCGCATGGCTGGAAGAACAGGGCACAGGGCACAGCCAAATTACCTATAAAATGCGTGATTGGCTAATTAGCCGTCAGCGTTATTGGGGTGCACCAATCCCGATCATTCATTGTGGTGAACACGGCGCCGTTGCCGTACCCGAAGATCAATTACCAGTGGTACTACCAGTCATTGATGACTATGCACCCAAGGGGGATGGTTTGTCGGCACTCGCACGAAATGAGGAATGGGTAAACACGACCTGTCCAACCTGTGGTAAACCTGCGAAACGCGAGACTGACACGCTTGACGGCTACGCATGTAGCAGCTGGTATTTGCTACGATACGGTGATCCAAACAACAGTGAACGTGCCTGGGACCCTGAAACAATTAATTATTGGAACCCTCTGGATTTTTATGTTGGTGGGGATCATGCCGTCGCGCATTTACTGTATGTTCGTTTTTGGACGCATGTATTTAACGATATGGGGCTAACTAACTTTAAAGAGCCAGTCAAGAAACTGATTTATCATGGCTATATCAATGCCGAAGACGGTCGCAAAATGAGCAAGTCACTTGGCAATGTGATTGATCCACTAGATGTGATTGATCAAGGTTATGGTGCCGATTCGCTACGGACGTATGTGTTATTCATGGGTCCTATCGAGCTTGATGCTGCGTGGAGCTCAAAGGGAATTGCTGGCGTTTATCGATTCTTGAACCGTGTGTGGGTGCTGACGCAGGAATATATCGAGTCGGACAAATCGTTTAAAGGCAATGATGATGCTGTCAAGCGTATGCAGCATAAAACGATTCGACGCGTGACCGACGATATTAATCGTCTGAGCTTTAACACGGCTATTTCGGCATTGATGGAATATACCAACGAGCTGTACAAACTAAAGGTTGATGGCTTTTCGGACGTCGTGTGGCATGATGCGCTGAGTGCGCTAGTGCAGCTTATTGCGCCGTTCGCACCGCATATGAGTGAAGAACTTAACACAGGGTTGGGCAGCGACATTTTGGTCCAAAATACCCCATGGCCTATATGGGACGAAAATTTGATTGTCGATGAAACAATCACTATCATCGTGCAGGTGAATGGGAAGCTACGTGCCAAGCTTAACGTTGCCGTAGGCACAGAAGAGACCAAAGTAAAAGAACTTGCTCTTGCTGAAGACAATGTTCAGGCATTTGTTGGTAATAAAAAACCGACCAAGGTTATTTACATTCCTGGTCGGTTAGTGAATATCGTTGTATAGGTTACCTATTTGTCAGCGCTAACAGGTATTGTTATTGTTTCACCTGGCTGTACACCATCCGATAGTGCTTCTTGGTTCTCTGGCATACTTTCTATATAAGTGACGCCATCTCGGTCGTCACCAAGTCCTTCGATTGCTTCAGCAGCGTCAAGTGGTCCTTCGCCATCTTCAAATGTATATGTTGTAGTTTGTTCAGAAAAGTTAGGACTACGAAATATTTCATAAGCGCCTTTAGCACCTAGACCAAGAGTGGTCAAAATTGCAACCACAGCAATAGGCTTAAGGATACGGTTCTTACGTTTCTGAATAGCTTCCTCAGACTGAGGTAGGTGGGTATCGATGATTGCATCAACACTATCAACAACTTTCATTAATTTACTCATAACTCGATCATACCACTAACGGTTATAAATGTCAAGTATATAACCATAAGCACTTGAGAATACTGTCCACATCCGTTATAATGGCCTATAAGTTTTAAAATAACCGATAAAGGAGTACCTTACATGGGACAACCAAAGAAACAGAGTAGCCCACGTAAAACTGGTCTTCGTCGCAGTCACCTGCGTCTTGAACTAGCCCGACGTGTCAACGCTAAATCACCTGTCAAAGCACGCACCACTCGCCGTGAAACTGGCAAAGCACTCGCAAAATAAACCACTTACTGGTTCATTTAAAACACTACATTAAAAAAGGAACAAAACGCTATGGCATCTAATCGTCACCTCGGTCGCATCGTTGCATTGCAATCGTTGTACGAGTACGAATTTCGTCTGCAGTCAGAGGATAGCTCTGTTGATATTGATGAAATTTTAGGACGAAACCTAGATCGCTATGAAGCTGCAATCGAAGACAAGACCTTTGTTACCAAATTGGTAAAAGGTGTCCTGAAGGTTCAAGATGACTTGGACGGCAAGATTGCACCAATTGCACCCGACTGGCCAATCGACCAGATCGCACGGATTGATCGCAATATTTTGCGTATCGGTGTGTACGAATTGCTTCATCAAGCAGAGGTCGTGCCGCCGAAGGTAGCGATCAATGAAGCAGTTGAGCTCGCAAAAGCGTTTGGTTCTGATAACTCAAGCAAGTTCGTGAACGGCGTACTCGGTACTGCCTATCGAACACTTGTCGAGGACACAGCCAATGGCAGCACCACAGTTTGATAAATTCAAAAAATATTTTAGCCGCAAAAAACAATCCATCCAAGAGATAGTGCGCGAACCGACCGCAGGTGGCGTTGTTTTTCGACGCGATAAAGAAGGCGGGATCGAGATCCTTCTGATTCAAGATGCCAAGGATCGTTGGACGATACCAAAAGGGCACATCGAAGAAGGTGAAACTGCGCAAGAAGCAGCGAAGCGTGAAATCGGTGAAGAGGCAGGTCTGACTGATACAGAAGTATTAGGTTGGCTTGGGAAGATCCACTTTCGCTATCGTCGCGTCGATAAGCTGGTTCTTATGACGACACAAATCTACCTGGTTCGTGCAGGCGGCGACACGAATGCAATCCAGAAGGAAGAATGGATGAACGGTATCAAGTGGTTTAAATTCAATGATGCACTCGATGCAATTGAATATGAAGATATTGGAAAGCTGATGCTGCTAGGTATGAAACGTATACGACAGGAGAATTTATAATGACTGGGATGCCCACTGCGCCATATCAAGATTTTGCTCGAACCCATCTGGGGTTTGAATTCACAGACATCCAACTACTAATCACTGCGCTCACGCATCGCAGTTACGTCAATGAACACAAGAAAAGTGTGAGTGAGCATAATGAACGCCTGGAATTTTTGGGTGATGCGGTACTTGAACTAGTGGTGACAGACTTTTTGTTCAAAAATTATAAAGAGCCCGAAGGCATTCTGACGAGTTGGCGTGCCGCCTTGGTTCGTACAGAAAGTATTGGGGCTGCAGGTGATAAGTTAGGCTATGAGCCCCTGGTGCGCATGAGCCGAGGCGAAAAACAAGGCAGTGATCGTGCTCGCCAGCAAATTTTGGCGAACGCGTTTGAAGCTGTGATTGGTGCGATTTACTTGGAACGAGGCTATGATGATGCGGCCGTCTTTATTCATACACATATCACCAGTAAACTTGACGCAATTTTACAAGCGGGTACGTGGCGTGATGCCAAATCACACCTTCAGGAAGTGTCGCAGCGTTTTGACAACCAAACACCACAATATCGGGTTATCGAAGAAGTGGGTCCTGATCATGACAAGGTATTTACGCTTGGTGTGTACGTCAAAGATACACTACTTGGTAAGGGCAGTGGTCCAAGTAAGCAGGTCGCACAGCAAGCAGCAGCGCAGGCGGCGCTAGAAACATATGCTTCCCGTGAGAAAACAGATTGACAGACGTCCGATAACAGTGTAAACTTGAACAAGTCGTAAAATTAGTTAACAGATAAGAAAAGGAAATTTTATTTTATGCTAGCAATTCGCTTGCAACGCGTTGGCCGCCAAGGCTACGCAACGTACCGCCTCGCTGTTCAAGAGGCTCACCGTCATCCTACAAGTGGCCGAGTTGTTGCCTATGTCGGTAACTACAACCCACACACTAAAGACGCAAACGTTCAAGTAGAACTTGCACAGAAATACCTTGATAACGGCGCACAGCCAACCCCTCGTGTCGTCAAACTCCTTGCCGATGCTGGTGTAAAACTACCTAATTGGGTAGTCAAAGCTGCAAACAAAACAAAGACTACTCGTAACGCTGAAAAGCTTCGCAAGAATCAACCAAAAGTTGAAGAGCCTGCCGAAGAAGTAGCTGAAGAAGCAGAGGCAACTGAAGAAGTTGTCGAAACAGCTGAACCGACCGAAGCTCCAGCTGAAGTTGCAGAAGAAGAAGCTCCTGCTGAAACCGAAGAAGTAAAAGAGTAACATCTCAAATTCTAAAAAGGACGTCCGTGAGGGCGTCTTTTTTTGCTTGACAACCCAAAACAATCATAAAACTGAGAATAAGCTTAACAAAGGATAATCCTTTGCAGCTCTTGCGGCGAGAAGGGGCGGAAAGCGCTTGTGCTACAATAGAATTACGATATCAGTTAGCAAGACCGTGAGGCATGGAGGAACAATATGTCAACAATCGACCAACAGTTTATAGAATATATCGTCAAATCAGTCGTTGGACACCCAGATGATGTTGTCGTAGAACGCATTATTGATGAAAAGGGTGTCTTGCTATCGCTGACTGTTAACCCAGAAGACCTTGGACGCGTGATTGGTAAGCGCGGCGTAACTGCACAGAGCCTCCGAACTTTGCTGCGTGCACTCGGGACAAAAAATGATGCCCGCTACAACCTAAAGATTGTTAATAATGATGATGATCGTGAGCACTACATAATATCATCAGACGATTCCGCAAGTTCAAATGACAATATTTCGACTGATACTGCAGCAAGCACAGACGACGATGCTGACGAAAGTGTCGCCTCTGTGAGCAAGTCTACAGAGGAACCTGTGGATAACGCTAGTGATTACTCCAAAAAGACTCGTCAAGAGCTTGCAGAACTAGACGATCTCGATATATAATCAGTAACAGTTCGACACACACTTGAACTGCGAGAAGCTCTATGCGAGCAAACCAACAGGTTTGAGAGCCTTATGTGTATAAATAACCGCCTTTGTGGCGGTTATTTATTTGGGAAGTCGACTGAGGCATCGAATACTATTCAATAACTCGGTTGACTTCCCGGGAGACCCGTTCAGCCAACCCTTTCGGGGGTGTTTGGGTGCTCCCGGTGATGACCTAGACCTGTCTGAACTCACCTGAAGCTGTGATGGCGCTGCGGGATATCCCACGATCGTGCTTGGGGACGAGATTCGCCTGTTCCTGGTTCCAGCTTACCAGAAGCCGCTTTGCGACCGATGGCCGAACGACGCAGAACTGGTAGTTCCACGTGCCGTCTTGATGCGGAGCGAGTCCGCACTCGACGAACGTCCAGTGGTCGATCCAGCCGAAGCGACTCATGACGTTGACGTATCCAGCAGAGAGATCAACGTCAACGACTTTGACCTTTTCAACGAGTGCATACCTGATGCTCTCGTTGATGGTGCCGTCTGCATTATACTCAACGCGAACGACATTCTTGCCGATGAGCGCGATCAGGTTTTCGCCGATCAGCGCATCATCATTGAGGTGGGATTTCAAGAAAGGAGCTCCTTAGTGCTTGTGTCAAACTTGCGTTTAGGCCAAATTTCATATTACCACATATTTACAGTTCAGTCAATCTGCCGTACACTAGTAACAGATGAAGAAACTACAAATAATTACATTGTTTCCAGAGATGCTTGATGGTGTATTAAATACATCAATGCTTTGGAAAGCGCAGGACCAAAAAGTGGTCGAATTTCGCACGGTAAACCTGCGTGATTTTGGCTTAGGACCACGACGTCAAGTTGACGACACACCGTATGGTGGTGGCGATGGTATGTTATTAAAGCCTGAACCTTTATTTGCGGCTATTGAAGACGCTAAGGCATATGATCCAACAGCTAAGGTCGTCCTAATGACGCCACGTGGACAGCGCTGGAAGCAAGCGACGGCGCAAAAATGGGCTGACGCAGAAACAGGCTATATATTTGTCTGCGGACGCTATGAAGGCTATGATGAGCGCATCCTAACGGCTGTTGACGAGCAGGTGAGTGTAGGGGATTACGTGCTAACAGGTGGCGAACTGCCAGCTATGACTATTATTGATAGTATGGTGCGTCTTATTCCTGGCGTACTAGGCGGCGAGAATAGCGCCGCTATTGAAAGCTTTAGTGATGGTGAAACACTTGAATTTCCTCAGTATACAAAGCCAGCTGAATTTAACGGACTGAAAGTTCCAGACGTATTACTAAGCGGTAACCACGCTGAAATTTCCAAATGGCGCAAAGATAACTCGTTAAAAGCTGACTAACAGACCTCTATCGGTGCAATCGATGCACACACCAAGCATTGCAAGGCCAGGCCTTGCAATGTTACTTTGAAAATCTTTGATCTGTAAAATGGTGCGAATCTCCATTGCAAGGCCTGGCCTTGCAATGGGACTAGGACGGACCTATCTATTAGTTGAAAAGTGAAAGAAAACAAGAACGCCCTCATTGAAGAGGGCGTTCTGCTGTTGTGGTGGATATCGTAGCGCGATCAGTCACAACATATGTTTTTTTGGAGGTATGTTTGTTTTTGTAACTTTCGCTGTAACGTACTGTACGCTGTGATGATAAAAAGCGCAAGCATAATGATAAAAATAACAACATTTGCTTGCATGAGTCGGTCAGCATATACTGTGAGCATGAGCATTTTCGCGACAATAGAACAGCCTACTAAGCCAAAAACAAAGAATGTAAAATCTATCGCTATCCTGTATGCGGGTATTTTGGTCGTGTTTTCAGTGGCGCAGCTGTTTAACTTTAACGAGTTTCAACTACTGATTCAGAGCTTTTGGCTGCCAGGCGGTGCACCGTTAGCGTATTTTTTGTCGGGATTCATTATTGTTGCTGAGGTATTTGCCTTACCTTTCCTGCTGAATATGCGAACGAGTAGCCTGATGCGGATGACCAGTATGGTACTTGGTTGGGTTGCTGCGGCGTTCTGGTTGTTTATGAGCGTATGGGTACAACTGACCACAAACGCAATAAGTAACATTGGATTTTTAGGAACGACGGTGAGTTTGACGCCAGGCTGGTGGACGGTGCTGTTTTCTGTCGCTCTTGTGATCCTCACGATGTGGGCAAGTTGGGGTATGTGGCCTCGAGTGCGCTCGGCGAAAAAATAGTTGTCCAAACAGATAACTGAGAGTATGATGAAAGTATTAAACAAGGAGTTTAGGGATGTCATATATTAGTAAAATTGAAAACATGGTTTCTGGCTGGTTGAAACCTGTACCGCACCTACCGAAAGCTGGGCAAAAATGGTTAGCTGAAAACGTGTGGTGGATCGTTTTGATCGGCGTGATTGCATCAGTTATTAGTTTGCTTATTGGTATTGGCGCAATCTTCACCTACGCGGCACTCGTTGGTACGTATAGCTACGTCTACTCAGCTTCACCTTACGGTGCAGGTTGGATCGTCGGCTCAGTCGTTGGACTGTTGTTCTCGGCACTGATGATCGTCCTTCTTGCAACTGCGATCAGTCCGCTCAAGGCTGGACAAAAGAAGGGTTGGGAACGATTGTTCCTCGTTATCCTCGTTAACGTTGTATCAGTAGTTCTGGGAGCAATTTTGAGCTTTAGTCCTGTTGGATTCATCTTTGGTATCATCTTTGGTGCCATTGGTGTTGCCATCAGTTCATACTTTACATTCGAGATTCGCTCGCACTTTGTATCAGCAAAACCTGCACACACAACTCACACAAAAAAATAGGCCTCTCTTGAGTCAACATCCCGATTAGTGTACACTTTCTAAGTGCCTAATGGGATGTCGCCAAGTGGTAAGGCATCGGCTTTTGGTGCCGACATTCGGGGGTTCGAATCCCTCCATCCCAGCCAAAATGATTATACAAAAGGACTCGTTCTTTCGAGTCTTTTTGTTATTATGTCTATATGGCTACACAAACACAAAAAACAGGCAAATCAAACTTACCTTTTAAATCGCGCACTCAGACTATTACATCTTTGGCGGGTACGTCTATTCTTGTCTTTGTAGTGATTGAAGCAATGTGTAAGGCAGCAGCAGGGCCACGACCTTCTTTGAATGATAGCGCCGCGTTAGTATCATATATGTCGACATCGGCCTCCTGGATACTTGGTGTAGTGATAGCTGATACGTTTGTGATCGCGGCGATGATCATGTTCTTGGCAGGTCTTCTTGTACTTGCTTACAGGAAACTACAACGTATTACGATGGCGATGGTGGCCGCGGCGCTTTTTGCAATTATTTACGCGACTATTACACTTTTTGGTGACAGCTTTGACGCGGGTACGGCGCTAAATGCAACACAATCGGTTGGCGATGCGAACGTTATTCGTACATTGATCGAGGCGCATATTGTGGTGTTTGGTCCGATTGGTGGCATTGTGCTTGCCTTTCTGGCTGCTGCGTTTGGAGTGCTTATCATTGAATCTCGCATATTACCGCGTTGGATTGCTGTCGCTGCTTTTATAGTCACGATCCTAAACATTGTTGCCATTCCAGCGCTATTTGATGTCTATCGATCATGGAACAATGATATTGCGCTGCTCGCCTTGGTCTCATCTGTTGTTTGGGTCGTTCTTTCGAGCGTCGCTCTGCTTTCGAGAAAACATACGCGCAAGATCGAGTAAAGAATTATTCGATTGGTCCACGATACTTGGCGCCAAAGCTGATGTCACCTGCATCACCCAGGCCTGGCACGATAAAGTACTTATCATCAAGCTCTTGGTCGATAGCGGCTGCGTAGAGAGTGACTGACGGGATATGTGCTTCGATGTATTCGATAGCAGGTTTGCTGACTATAACGCCGCTTATAAAGACGTGGGAAGGCTGACCGTATTCCATTAACTTGTCGTAAATATCAACGATGGTGGTACCTGTCGCGATCATTGTATCAGCAATAATCAGTGGTCGGCCGTCGAGATTAGGTGATGAAGCGTATTCGATGACGCTCTCCATGATGCCGTCCGCGTTTGGTTTGCGATATGCAGCCATAAAGGCGCTGTCTGCTTTATCGAATACTTCTAAGAAACCGTTATAAAACGGCACACCCGCACGGATGATGGTCGCGACAACGGGTTGTGCCTGGAGGTTATTAGTCTGGGCTACAGCAAGGGGTGTCTGTGCCTGAGTTTTTGCATAAGCAAGCTCTTTACTGATTTCGTATGCAGAGATAACACCGATGCGTTCAAGGTTTTTTACAAAGCGCGCACGGTCTTGTTGGATAGTTGTGTCACGAATTTCGTGTAGGTACGCGTCAAGAATAGTCGTTTGTTGGGATAAGTGTACAATCTTCATATTATTAGCATACCCTAAAACTAGTCGTTTTTATCTGTCTTATGGCATAATCAAACTATGATTATCTTGCATTTAACCTGTGCAAATGAGAGGGAAGCTCAGACGATTGCAGACGAGTTGCTTGAAAAGCGATTGATTGCCTGCGCTCGGCAATGGACGGTCAACTCGTCATATTGGTGGAATGAAAAAATCAATCATGACAATGAAGTATTGATGATGATGGAAACGGTGGAGAATAAGTTTGAGGCTATCGATGAGGTTGTGAAACGACTTCATAGTTATGATCAGTACGTATTGACGGCAAGCCCTGTTGTTCAGATGACAGACGGTGTGAAGCGGTGGCTAAAGGACACTATCGATGATTGACACGATTATATTTGACTGGAAGAGGACGTTGTATGATCCAGAGACAAAACAATTAATTTCGGGTGCAAGGGCTGTACTGGAAGATCTGTTCAAGCGAAACGTGAGGATTGTGCTTATTGGTAAGGGTGGTGCGGATATGGACGAGGTACTCGATGTGCTTGATGCAAGGAAATTCTTTGCTAATGTACATTTTGTACCTGCTAAAAGCGACGAATTGTTTGAACAATACGTATCAAAACAACATCCTGAAACGACGTTGGTGGTAGGCGATAGGGCGCAAGGTGAAATAGCAATTGGCAAATCACTCGGAGCAAGGTGTGTCTGGGTGAGGGCGGGCGAGTTTAGCGATGAGGTACCCATAGCTGGCCTAGATCCAGATGAAACGATTGATAGCATTGAACTGCTTTTAGATTCATCATTGCTGACCTCTGTGTAAAAACGATAGAACATTGATCTTTTAATAGATCTATGCTATAATAGAGGTTTATGACAACTTCCGAAAGTAGATTGCGAGACGCAGAGCACCAAAGTGCTACTTTTGTGGTTGCGGCGACGAGTGAAGCCTTTAATGACAGAATGACGGCACTTCATGGGGCGCTTGTCGATAATTTTGGTGAAGCAAGTGTTCACCTGACTAGAGAGGCTCATGCAGGACTCCTTTTTGCTCATGCAGTTCCTCGACAAGAGGGTGAACCACACTATGCATTAGAATCTCGTATACAACTCGCTCGGCCACTGGCGCTAAATGCGATGAAACAAATCGTTCAGAATGGTCTTGATATACAGCTGGGCAATCCTGACGTTGTTGGCAGTAGTATTATCGTACCTGTCTCCAACCCTACTCACGTTGATGGTATGCGCCGACTATTCGGAACCATCGCTCGTACTCCTGAGATCGAACAGCCAACAACCGATGCGATTGAGCCTATTACTCTGAACTCTGCGTTGTCGCCAGAGTATCTTGATCAAATCGGACGTTTTATGAAGCAGGGTTTATTACTGCAGCCTATCAAAGCACCATTTAGGAGTTTGCAGTTATGGGAAGCAGGCAATGGTTCTAAAAGTCCAGCCAAAATTGTCGACGAAATAGCAATCAAAGTAGAGTAAAGCGACGGTTAATTTGTCGACTGCTCGAGCACTCTCTAATGATGAGCGTGGTGGAGCTGTTTAGAGCTATTTGACTCGACTGTGTGACGAGATGGTCGCACGTGGATCTTTACAATTTCGCGGATCTTGGCCATGTCTTTTTCAAGTTGCTCAGGATCATTGTTGCTAAGAATGCCGTCAACAACATACCGTCCACCATTTTGCGCGAATAATGCTTCATCACCAGGGTCGGCATGTGGTTCAACAAAGACGACACTTGCGAGTTTTTGAGACTCTTCGATACCTTCAATTGATTCGATAATTCCTTCCTCGTCGGCATAGATATTGAAACCAGCAGCATGCTTGATCGGATCGCCTGGCATGATTGGTTTTTTACCCATATGAATCAGCAGGTCGTTATAGAAGTGATCCGTCCCGTAGGCTTCACGATATAGCGCTCCACGGTACCCACCAATGCGTGCACCCAACTCGATAATCTTCCAGCCTTGTGGTGTGAGGAATAGTTCGATGTGTGTTGAAGTTGCTCGTAAGTTAAGAGCCTTAATAGCTGCACGCGAAACTTCGAAGGCTGCTTCTATCTCTGATGTCGGCAGGCCAACAGGGATAATATGGCGGTAGCTGTAAAAACCAGGGAGGCCAATAGAATGAGCAGTAACCACCTTCACGAGTGGCATGCAAAATATTTCACCGTCTGCAGTGACGTATGCATCGGTCGAATACATGTCGCCTTCCATGAACTCTTCAACTAAAAGTCCAGGAGTGTTTTCACGGTGTTCGCGCTCGTAAATGTCACCGATGACGCTAAATGTATCAATCAGGCATGTCTTTAATTCTTGCTCAGTTGCACAACGTGTGACTAGTAAAGATTCGGCAAGCTCACTCGGTTTGACGATAACAGGAAACTCAAAATCCTTGATGAATTCCATAGTATTAGGCATGTCAGTTGCTTCCATGTATTGGTATTTAGGAGTTAGTTTACGGTCATAGTTACTCAGGCGATCACGCATCATTGGCTTTTCGAGTGACCAAAGAAGGGAAGATTCAGATGGAGCTGGTAGGTAGGGAACGAACGGGATCAATTTTCGGAAGCTGTGCATCGAATTTTCATAGCGACAGGTGACCGCAAGGAGTGAATCACTAAGAGGCTTTAATATCCGTTGCAATTCATCTTGATCATCAAAATCGCATAGAATTTCCTGGAAGAGTCCTGTTTTATCACGAGGAAAATCACGTTCGAGAGCCTCTTTTGCGTAGGTACGATCAATTAAGACAATGCCTTTTAATTGCACGTTCATTTCTTTACTGAGTCGATTGACGGCATGTATTAACGCAGGCTCGACAATATTAACAGTTAGTATTGTGTTTCGAACATTCATTTTCGGGTTCTCATTTATAGTAAATAGATTTTCGTTTGAACATCGTGTTTTTTAAAGCCCACCGCTGCTAAGCAGAGTGGACCCTTTGTAAACGTCTGAATTATACTCCAATGTGAGTGTGTCAGCAACAGTGTTTACGAATTTCCATTTGCTTGCTTGCTTATGCTAATCTATAAATATGACGTTTGAACTTATTGTTCGCATTATTGCTGACGGCGCGGTCATTCCCGTGATCTTGATAGGAGCCTATATGTTGGTATTTAAAATCCCGCGCGGACACCGCTTTGAGGCCTATTGTCGGATTCTTATGGCAGGCCTGACGGCGTATTTAATCGCAAAATTTGCTGCTGTTATTTATCAACCTTCATCGGAGCGACCTTTTGAACTGATGGGCGTTGATGCGGGTGCATTGTTTTTGAATAACCCAGGCTTTCCCTCTGATCACGCACTGTTTGTTACTGCTATTACCTGTGCGGTATGGTTTGAAACACGACATAAGCTGGTAACGGCAGTTTTGGCAGGACTTGTCGTTGTCATTTGTGTAGGACGTGTGCTTGCGTTGGTCCACACTCCGACAGATGTTATCTTTGGAGTCATCATCGCCTTAATTGGATCATTATGGTATCTCGATGGACGAAAAATCACTTGGAGTAAACGACCTTTGCGTCACTTGCAATAATCATATATACTATACGTAGTTTTATGCGGGAGACAGTATGGTTCAAGTGATTCAAGAGGAAGCGTATCCACAATCTATCAGTATGTCATTTTCATGGTGGCAAATTGCTGCGACTGGGCTTGGCATTGGCGCGCTCTACTTTATTTTAACGAGCCTTATAGGAAATTTTGTGATTGAAGCATTGTATTGCGGCTCATCTTTGAATGCCGTTAATTGCTCAAACTCTGTATCTCTATCAGGTAATATCGCAACAATTCTTGTCGGCACAATTGGACTCGGTATTATGGTGAGTCTGCGCGTTGTTCGGCCTATCATAGTTGCGATTTTGGCAGCTATATCACTCTGGGGTCTGTCTGTCTGGACAGTAGGTATGAGTTGGGTAGAAGTGGTTATCGTCAGTGCGATATTGTACGCAATCGCATATTTAGTATTCGCTTGGGTATGTCGTTATACGGAGACAATACCTGTGATTATCGTCTCGATTCTGATTGCCGTGATGGCGCGAATAGTCGTCGGTCTTTAATGCTATAATAAGCATATGAACGAGGGCATTCTTTTAGTTATTTTAGGCGTTGTGGTGGTGGGGTTTGTTGTCGTTTTATATATCTTGAATCAACGACTTCGTGAACTTAAAGGCAGCAGCAGTGTTGAACTTATCAAAGCCGACGTGACTGAACTGTCGCGTGGGATTGCAGGCTTGCAACAGGCGATGGGTGATAAGTTGGAGCGCAATAACACAACAATGCAGACGTCTATGCAGAAGCAGTTGAGCGAAAGTGCCAAATTGGTAGCTGATGTGACGCAACGTTTGGCGAAGCTTGACGAGACAAATCGTCGTGTGGTTGATGTTGCGGACGAGCTCAAGACGCTCCAGAACGTGTTGCAGAATCCCAAACAACGAGGTGTGTTCGGCGAGTATTACCTAGAGTCGGTGTTGGATAATATTTTACCGACGAAGAACTTCCAGATGCAGTACAAGTTTAAGAACGGGGAAATTGCCGATGCAGTTGTCTTCTTAGATAAAGGGCAGATCCTCCCAATTGACAGCAAGTTTAGTCTGGAAAATTACAATCGCATGGTAGGCGCCGAAGGAAAGGCGAACAAGGAAGAGCTACTAAAAAAAGTTCGAGCTGACTTAAAAATGCGTATCGACGAAACAAGCAAATATATTCGACCAAGTGAAAATACGATGGACTTTGCGTTCATGTTCATTCCTAGCGAGTCGTTGTACTATGATCTGTTAATTGGTGATGTAGGTACTGGGTCAAGTGCGCGCGACCTCATTGAATACGCTTTCCGCGACAAAAAGGTGATTATCGTCAGTCCAACGAGCTTTATGGCGTATTTGCAAACTGTTTTACAAGGTCTACGTAGTTTACAAATCGAAGAGCAGGCCAAAGATATACAGGTTCGTGTTGGACAGTTAGGGGTTCACATTGGTAAGTTTGATAGCTTTATGCAAAAGCTAGGTGGAGCACTCAGTACGACGGTTAATCACTATAATGCTGCGCACAAGGAACTGGGTAAAGTCGACAAAGACGTCGTGAAGATTGCGGGCAACGTGCCTTCGGTGGAACCGCTGCTTATCGACAAACCTCGCGATGATGAATAAAGACATACCTGCATAATAAAATACCCCGCTTGGCGCGGGGTATTTTAGATGGACGAGTACTATTACTTTTCGTCTTGAGAGTTGAGAACATCGTGCAAGATGAACCCAATCACACCACCAACGATTGGTGCTAGAACGTAAACGGCTAGTGGCCACATTTCCCATTTCAATGCATTCAGTGAAAATGCTACTGCTGGGTTAATGATAGCTGTTCCACCAACATATGCTGCTGCAGATGCTGCAAGAAGCAATGCTACAAAGATGCCGAGGCCTGCAGTGAATGCAGATGCAAGGCGATCAGCCCTAGTACGAATTACAGTTGCAATAACGAGACCAAGGATTGTGGCACCAAGTACTTCAGCGAAGAAGACGTACCATTCCTTACCTGCTGGGATTGCGGCTGCTTGGTATAGGCTAGCGGCTGCGTATCCTGCAGTTGGTTCTGCTGCACCACTGATAAAGGCGTTCAAGATACCAAGTGCAGCTAAAGCACCAAGAATCTGTGCAACGATGTAACCGAGTGCACGAAGGCCACTAATTTTGCGAGTTACCCATGCACCAATGGTGATAGCTGGGTTAAGGTGTGCACCAGAAAGTGCGCCGACAAGCAGAACAATACCTGCAAGTGCGAACAAAATGATAATTGGTTGACCTTGACCAGCGATGATAGCGCCAGCAAACAAGAATGTACCTACAAACTCAGCTGCAATTGCGGCAGCAACAGGCATTCCCTTGAGTGGTGAGCTAAAGAGAGCGCGTGGCTCTGTTGCGACAACAGCTTTTACGGTTGATGTTTTTGTCGTTTTGATTGGCTTTTTAGCAGTCGATTTCTTGACTGACGGGGCAGCTTTTTTAGTAGCCATGTATGTTCCTCCTTATATAGACAAGGCTATAATATACCATAACCGACACGATGTAAACACAGATGGTATAATAGAGGGAATGGCATTATTCATTAGACAGAACGATAATCGATCACAGTTACAAGAACGGTTAGCCGCTGAGCTGCAAGAGCGTGCTCGTCTCAAGGCGCAAAATACAGATCTTCCCGACGGCGTAACGGACTCTCAATATGTTAAGGATACAAAGCAGACAACTAGCCTCGCTTGGCTATGGGTACTGGTTGCGCTGATTGCGATAGGTGTTGTCATATGGTTGACCATACAGAGTACCAAGGCGTAGAATAAGCGTAAGCTACTATAGTAAACGAGGAGCATGAGATGGAACCAAATAATCAGCCAAATAGTGCTCCCGAAGAGCAAACAACAAACATTGCTATGAACAACGTACCAGATGCTGTAGAACCAGACACTTCAAGTACCCAAACTACTCAGCCCCTCCCATCAAATACAGCGGCTGACAATTCGGTCGTTTCTGCACCGCAATCCTCACAAATGATGAATCCGTCATCAACTCCCCTCCCCTCTGATAATACTGTTGTAACACCCACAACACTATCTTCGCAATCGGGTGCTGCGACGACAACGCCAAAAAAGAACACACGGCTTATTCTTGTGATTGTGCTTGGTGTTCTGGTTGTTGGTGTAGCAGGTCTGATGATATATATAGCCACAATGTGATAGATCGAAAGTTTCTCTTATAAATTAACGGATGTAACGTATAATAATAAGCAGTTATGCAAAGTATTGAAGATGTACGTAAGACGCTCTTGTCAGAAATTACCACGAGTCCGACACCTCGTGATGTACTGAAATCTGCAGACTTAAAAGCGCTATACAGTCAATTAACAAGCCTTCCCGCCGAGAAACGAAGTGATTTTGGTAAGGCGGTGAATGAGTTAAAAAAAGAATTGGAGACTGCTTTAGCGTTTAGAGAGGCAGAACTTGAAAATGCAGACGTCGAATCTATTGATGTCACTGCACCTTGGGATGTTAACACAGGTCCACTCGCATTGTTGCCGACCGAACAGGGTACACAACATCCGCTGACAAAAGAGCTCGAGGTCGTTATCGATATTTTCACACGAATGGGTTTTGAAGCGATTGAATCTCGTCAAATTGATGATGACTTTCATATGTTTGGTAGTCTTAATTTTCCCGAGAATCATCCTGCAAGAGATGGGTACGATACGTTCCATACGACCGAGAAATTTATTGCGCCTGCACACACCAGTACAATGCAACATCGTATTCTCAAAAGCGGCAAGGAAAACCTAGAGGCTGGCGGACAGATTGCGGCTATTAGTTACGGACGCGTATTCCGCAATGAAGATGTTGATACGACACATGAACACACATTTCATCAAGTCGAAGGGGTGTTTGTGAGTGAAAAGGCGACCCTTGGCGATATGCTTGGTGTGCTGCGTGCTTTTTTTGAATCATACTATGGCCAATCATTAAAGATAAAAACACAGCCAGGCTATTTCCCTTTTGTCGAGCCAGGCCTTGAGTTTATGATCGAGAAGCCTGCTGCGTTAGGTGGCAAGGATGGTGAGTGGTTGGAAATGTTAGGATGTGGCATGATTCATCCCAATGTACTACGCGAGGCTGATATCGATCCTGAAAAATATCAGGGTTTTGCGTGGGGGGGTGGCGTCGAGCGTTTAGTGATGCTCAAATATGGTATTGAAGATCTGAGGCACTTTGAATCAGGTAAATTAGCCTTTTTGAGGAAGTTCCTATGACAGCAACAAGACATATGTTTAAATGTGCAGCATTCATTATCCCGCGAAGAGGTAATGAAGTACTTCTTTCTCTGCGCAAAAATACGGGTTATATGGACGGCCACTACAGCTTGGTAGCGGGCCATGTTGAAGCGAACGAAACGATTGACGAAGGAATTATTCGTGAGGCACATGAGGAAGCAGGCATTACATTGACGCCTAATCAACTGAAGTTTGTGTTATTACAACATCGCCAAAGTAGAGAGGCAGTTGATGAGTATATCGACGTTTTCTTCGAGGTAAGTGAATGGGAAGGTGAATTGACCAACATGGAGCCTGAAAAGTGTGGCGGTCTTGACTGGGTAGATATCGACCATTTACCCAAAAACACTATACCTAATATCGCAGAGGTTCTTGCCGCATACAGAAACGGACAGCACTATGTGAGTCGACGAAAGGAAACAGCATGATTATTTCTATCAATTGGCTAAAGAAATTTACAGACATCGACATGCCTATTGATGATCTAGCGACGCTGATTGGTGCACGTTTGGTCGAGATCGAAGAAGTGGTCGACCTAGGGACGAAGTATAAAGATGTTGTTATTGTTAAGGTCGTTGAATGCGGCCCTCTAGAAGGTACAGATCACTTGAATCTGACCAAGATAGATGATGGCGGCGTCCTTACAGATGTCGAACGGGATGCGAAAGGCCTGGTCCAAGTCGTGTGTGGTGCGCCTAACGTTAAAGCTGGTATGCTTGCCGCTTGGTTACCACCAGCCTCCGTTGTTCCAGAAACATTTGGGCACCCTGAGCCATTTGTTTTGACGGCAAAAAACCTACGAGGAGTTGTTAGTAATGGAATGTTGGCAAGCGCAAAAGAGCTTGACTTGTTCGACGATCATACGGGTATTATAGAAATTGACCAAGAGTTAAAACCAGGAAGTAGTTTCGCCGCTACATATGAGCTGGATGACTATCTGCTTGATATCGAAAACAAATCACTGACACACCGACCAGATACTTTTGGTATTATTGGTTTTGCTCGTGAGGTTGCCGCTATTTCGGGAAACAAATTCACCACGCCTGAGTGGCTTGCCGATGAACAGCCGACATATGGAGAAAAAGCAGGAAATGTGACGACACCTACCGTTACAATCGACGATCCTAGCTTGTCGGCGAGGTATCAGGCAGTTGTACTAAGCGACGGTGATGGCTCCCGCCAGTCACCACTGTCAATTCAGACATATCTTGCTCGTGTTGGCGTTCGCCCAATAAACGCGATTGTTGACGTCACAAACTATCTGATGATGCTCACAGGGCAACCATTACATGCATTTGATTACGATAAGGTGCTGGCTGTGTCAGGTGGAGATGCGGACATTCATGTTCGTGCGGCGAAAAAGGGCGAGAAGCTGGAGCTACTGGATGGCAGGACTATCGACATGTCGCCAGACGACATCGTCATTGCTGCAGGCCAGACGGCGATCGGTTTAGCTGGCGCGATGGGTGGAGCGAATACCGTTATTGATAGTGGTACTAAAAAAATCATTATTGAAAGTGCAACCTTTGATTTATATAGCCTGCGTGCAACACAAATGCGGCACGGTATCTTTAGTGAAGCAATTACGCGATTTACAAAGGGGCAACCTGCCGCGCTGACTGCACCTGTCTTGGCCGATGCTGTGCGTTTGATGAGTGAGTGGTCGGGGGCCAAACGTGTCAGTGACGTAGCGGACGCAACTGGAGTAACTAAAGAGACCCCTTCCATCGCTCTTTCTGAGGGGAAGGTTAATGCACTGCTCGGCACGGACTTACTAATGAGTGATATTAAAGACACATTACAGTCAATCGAGTTTGCCGCAATAGAACTAGATGATAGGACTCTCTCTGTTGCTGCGCCGTACTGGCGTGCTGACATACATATACCTGAGGATCTTATCGAGGAGGTTGGTCGCATCAGGGGATATGACACGATTACTCCGACTCTTCCGTCTCGCGATTTCACTGCCGTGATACCAAGCGACTTCGACGCTTTGCGAGCACATCTTCGTGCACTGCTTGTTCGTGCAGGAGCAAATGAGGTGTTGACGTATAACTTTGTCCACGGCGATATCCTACAAAAAGCAGGTCAAAAGACAGATGATTCATACCAGATTAGTAACTCTATCAGCCCTGATTTGCAGTATTACCGTCAATCTCTGACACCTAGCTTACTATCACTAGTCCACCCTAATATCAAAAATGGATTTGAAGCATTTAGTGTGTTTGAACTCAATAAGACGCATCCAAAGCAGAGAGGTATGAGCGAAGAAGGTGTGCCCGATGAAACGAATGCCTTGAGCCTTGTTGTGGTGTCAAAGAAAAAGCAACCAGGTGCTCCTTATTATGAAGCGAAAAAAATACTCAATTTCGTAACAACTGCAATAGGTCTTCATATAGAATACGAAGCTATAGCTAACGAAGTTCCATATCCGACGGCATCACCGTTTGAGCATCGACGCTCGGCAACAGTCGTCGATCCTATTTCAACTGAAAAAATCGGCATTGTTGGCGAATATAAAACATCCGTGCGAAAAGGATTCAAGCTACCTGAGCATGTTGCAGGTTTTGAAATTGATTTAGATGCTCTCAGTCGTGCCGTCCAAAAAGCGCAGCAAGAATATACGGCGCTCAGTCGTTATCCATCAACTGAACGTGATATTTGTTTTCAAGTAGCAAAAGATGTTGCGTATGCAGATATCATAAGACAAGCACAGGATGCTTTGGCCGCTTATGAACTTCAGACACAGATTACTCCTGTTGATATCTATGAACCAGATAGCGGCACGACAAAGAATATTACCATTCGTATTGTGTTGACACCAACCGACCACACTCTTTCATCGGAAGAAATAAGCGGCGTCATTAACAATGTCGCCGACAAGGTCGTGTCAATACTACACGCAACAGTTATATAAATAGCGCTCTTTTGCTATAATAGACCACAGTAATTTTGGAGAATGGGGAGTATATAATGGCGACGCAAAAAGCGCAACGAATTGGTATTTGGATCATCGCGATCGTATTAACAATCGGGACATTGGCGGGTTTTGTGGCAATTGTCCTAGAGCCAGGAAATACCCAAAAAGATCAGGCAGCTCAACAAAAAGCATACGAAGAACAGCTTGCTGAGTATGAAAAACAGCAAAAAGAGGCAGCGCAGACAAATGCAGCAAATTCAGAAGGGTTTGATTCTTACACAGCGCGAACATTCGATCCAGCTGCTGCGACTGAGCTGAAGGTTGAAACTTTAGTACAGGGATCTGGCGAAGTGATTAAGGCCAGTGACTCGATCAATGCAAGCTACTTTGGGTGGACCTCAGATGGCGTCATCTTTGATGGTAGTAAAAAAAAGGATGCCTCAGATGATGCCCCGATCACATTTTCGCTCGCTGGCGTTATTAAAGGCTGGACTAATGGATTGGCTGGCGTAAAAGTAGGTAGCGTCGTGCGTTTGACAATACCTGCAGACCAAGGCTATGGAGCGACAGGATCAGGAATTATTCCACCAAATGCACCACTTGAGTTTATCGTGAAAGTACATAAGATCGATAACACTGCGGCAACTCAATAATACAACATCTAGTGTCTTGCTAAATGGTACAGACGCTATATATACTATAGTAAGGATAAACAGAAAGAGTATACTATGAGCGAACAAATTAGAGACGTTATTATGGTTGGTGCAGGTCCAAGCAGCTTGGCAGCAGCTATCTATACGACGCGAGAAGATATTGATACGGTTGTCTATGAAAAAGGTGCAATTGGAGGACTAGCGGCTATCACCGATATGGTTGATAACTATCCTGGGTTTCCTGACGGCATCGAAGGGTTGACACTTGCAGGTTACTTTGAAAAGCAAGCCGAGCGGTTTGGCGCGCATATTGAGTACGGCGAAATTTCAGCTATTCGTGAAGAAAAGGGTGTAAAAGTAGTGACTGTTGATGGTGTTGACGTGAAAGCGAAAACGGTACTGATTGCGACAGGCAGTGACTACAACAAGATAGGTGTACCAGGAGAAGCTGAGTACTATGGTCGTGGCGTTCACTATTGTGCAACATGTGACGGTGCTTTTTATCGCGATAAACGACTCGTCGTTATCGGTGGAGGTAATTCAGCATTACAAGAAGCCATATTTTTGACACGATTCACGACGCACATTGATTTGTTGGTTCGTAGCACAATTAAGGCGAGCGAAGTCTTGCAACATGACCTAGACACATATGTTGAGCAGGGAAAGATCACGATTCATCTGAATACGACCACTGAAGAAATTGTTGCAACGGATGGCAAAGTTAATGCCGTCAAAGCTATCAAGGACGGTAAGCCAATCACGTTTGAAACAGACGGTGTGTTTGTTTTTGTTGGACTGAAACCAAATACCCAATTTCTGAAGGGGAGCGGTATCGAACTTGATAATCAAGGGCTTATTAAGACAGACGACAAACTAGAAACCAACATTAAAGGTATCTTTGCTAGCGGTGATGTTCGCAGTGGTGCGACGCTACAAATTGCAAGCGCAGTTGGTGAAGGCGCAGCAGCAGCCCTATCTATTCGTGAATACCTTGAAGAGCTTAAGCACGCTTAATTGGTAATATCGTTCAAAAAGCCTTTTAGTTGGGCAATTACTTCAGGGTTTTCTGTTTGTAGTGCAATCTCACGAGTACCGAGGAGCACGCCTGCGTTTGAAAAGTTATGTGATCCTGTAATTGCAATTTGTCGTCCATCGGGCATTTCAAACATCATGAACTTGGCATGAAGGTAACGTGATTTCTTGTAGAGAGTATTGTTGCCTGTAATGATCATCCCGAAGCGAATAGCAAAGCGATTTATTGCAGTCGCGTTTGCGGGTTGATTAAAATATAATTCTGTCTTGGTCTTTTTGAGGATTCGACTCAGTCTCCCTGTCGGACAGTACTGCGATACAAAGATGACCTTCTTTGCTTCTTTAGCGAGCTTGCATACGCGTCGGTAGATAATTGAATCACCAAACAATCCTCCGTCAATCAGGACCGTATCGTCACCATGCATAAAGCTGTGGCTTCTGTAGGCATAGCCACCCGCATCAGCCCTTGCTAATCTGTGATACTCATCAATCAGTTTGTCTGCGAGTGTATTATCACGAATCTTGAACATATAGTCAAAGTTTTCGATTCCTTTTTCGTACAAATTCACGCCACCGAATGAGTAGACGGTATCATCGACGACACACCATTTTATATGGGTGCGACCACTGTAAATGATACTGTGGGATCGACCAAGCCACGTAAACTTAACGCCACTTTTGATGAGCTGTTTACTCATACGATTAGTTGCGCGGGATTGTTTACTGCGATAACGAGTCGGCCAAATAAACCCACCGAGTTCTCCATACGTAAACACGTCAGCTGCAACTTCAACGGTGACGCCACGTTCTGCAGCTTCAGACAAAGCATCAATCAAGTCGTCAGTTGTTTTGTCGTCTGCGACGACCATAGATAAGAAAGATACGCGACTTTTTGCTTGGCGGATGTGTTTGGCTGCATCGGTCACGTATGCCGTCGGCAACATGAGTTTGGGAAAAATCGACATGTCATTATGATTATATCTTGTCTGTCCAAAAACTGATAAAATAAACCATACGAATATAAGACAAGGAGACCTCTATGGCAGATTTTAATAAGATTTTAACACCAGGTGACATTGATGGCGGCGTGATTAATGTCGTTATTGAAATCCCTCAAGGAAGTTCTCACAAAATTGAGTGGAACCGCGAACTTGCAGTGTTTCAACTTGATCGAGTAGAACCCTCTATTTTTGCAAAACCAACTAATTATGGTTTTATCCCACAAACTCTTGATGAAGACGGTGATGAACTCGATGCCCTGATTATTACAGATGAACCATTACCTACAGGTATATTCCTTGAAGCGCAGATTATTGGCGTCATGAAGTTTGAGGACGATGGTGAGGTGGACGATAAGATCGTTGTTGTCCCTGCAGACGATCGTAACAGTGGCAATCGCATTACGAGCCTTGATGACATAACACGTCTCAAGGAACAAATTGAGAATCACTTCACGCACTACAAAGACTTGAAAAAACCAGGTACGACTATTGTCAAAGGCTGGGGTGACGTAGCTGAAGCAAAAGCGATTATTCACGAATCTGTGACTCGTTGGAACGAAAAGTAACGTTAGTTTCTCATCATAGCGACAATCGCATAACGACCATCGGTTGACTTTTGCCCCTTCAAGAATGCACTATGAGAGAAATAGTTGGAGTCGGTGAATGTGTCTCTGTTGTTGTCTGTAATATTCGTGGCCTGGACACCTGCAGTATTCAATTGTTCGTGCACTACCTCTTTGAGACTACGATTGTCAAATGAAAAGACGGGGTATGCATTTTTACTGGGTGATGGTGTCAGCCAGACCAGAAGGTGCTCGGGAAGCGACCTGTATACACGGGATAGGTATAGTACTGACTCATATGCGCCATTTTGTTCCAGGCTGTGACGTCCAATATGCGTGAGCATTAGTATCTTATTATCGGGGTCACACAGTACAACTCCCACACAGTCAGCAAGTGGCAAAAAGAGCGCGTGATTAGATGTACGAGTGATAAGAGCATCAGCGGGAACAATATCGTCGCCTGACATACCTTTTCCTTTATGTTGATCAGATACCTCGACGTAGCGCCGGAAGTCAGTCCTATCGAACGTGACATTAACGCGAGATGTTTGTTCAAGCGCGATGTGATTATGTTCTAAAAAAAGTCTACGGTTCTTAACGACATCTTTGTTTGCTTTGTCTTCGTGAATGAGCATATTGCCATCAGAGACTGTTGAGATAGCGACGACAAGTTTCATGATTTTTTGCGGAGTGTTTTTTGTCGGATGATATTTGCAGCGCTTGTAATCGTTTCGATAACGCCTAGTTGCTTGAGTTGTCCGCGAAGTTTATTGCGAGCATGTGTGGTTGTTACTAGATCTTTCCAAGCTTGTTTTGGCGCCGATAATTTACGTGTAACTACTTCAACCACATCGCCATTTTGCAAGGGTTTGTCGAAAGGATGGATGTTACCGTTGACCCGAAAACTGTACGCATGTTTTGCGATGTCACTATGGACCAGATAGGCAAAATCTAGAGGCAAGGCTCCTTCGGGGAGGTTGAAGATGTCGCCTTTTGGCGAGTACACGAAAATGCGATTGCCGAATAAATCGATATTCAGCTGATCGGTTGATATTTCCTCATTATCGCGCAGTCGAAGCGCAACCTCTTGGAGTTGCGTAATCCACTGAAGATGCGCAGGCAATGTTGACGTCCCTCTTTTTAGGCGGTAATCTTTGGAGTCCTTTTGTTCGTGATAATGAAAGCTTGCTGCGAGTCCACGTTCGGCGTATTCGTGCATCTCATGGGTACGAATTTGAAATTCAACAATTTGTTCATTAAGCGTAATGACAGTTGTGTGGAGGCTTTGATACCCATTTACTTTTGGAAGCGCAATATAGTCTTTGATACGATTAAACATCGGCTGGTATATTGAATGGAGTAGACCTAGTACCCGATAACAGTCTTCTGGTGTATTGACGAGCACACGAAGCGCCATTAGGTCATAAATATCATCTATATTGCCACCGACTTTCTTCAGTTTTCGATGAAGACTATAGATACTTTTAACACGCCCATTGATGTCGGCTTCGATATTGTTTTTTTTCAGCAAGGTCTCGACTTCAGTTCGGACGGCGCCCAACTTTCGTGTACTACGACCAAGACGTTTTCGTATGATATTCTGGAGTCGTTTATATTCAGCAGGCTCTAGGTAGCTGTAAGCCAACTCTTCGATCTGTACGCGAACACGGCCCATTCCTAACTTGTCCGCCATTGGACCGAATACTTCCAGCGATTCACGCGCGATCTTTGTTTGCTTTTCTTTGGGCAGGTGCTGAAGGGTCGATAGGTTATGAAGACGATCCGCGAGTTTGATGATAATGACCCGAACGTCCTGACCAACGGCAATTAAAAGCTTTGACAAATTATCCTTGGTTTGTGGCAAATAATGAGTAAGGTCTTGCATACCAGAACGGGCCTGAGATACTTTTGTGACGCCGTCGACTAAGAATGCTACCTCATGACCAAAGAGAGACTCAATTTCTTCCAACGTTGCTTCTGTGTCCTCGACGGTATCATGAAGGATACCTGCAAGCACGCTGTCAATATCCATACCCCACTCAATAAGCATGTTGGCAACAGCGAGCGGGTGGGTAATATAGGGTTCACCGCTGACACGTTTTTGTTTGCCATGTGCCTGTGTTGCAAAATCGATGGCGTGATCGAGCTCGAGGACCTGAGCTTCCTCGTAGTGGGGTCGAGCGTTCTCTAGCAATGTCTTCTTTTGCATGGTGCTATAAGTATACGATATATTGTCGGTGGTTGCTAAGGGTGGTATAGTTTAGGCAGTATATACGCTAATGCTTATCAAAAGGATGGGATTACATGACACAAGTAAAAATCGGAATTAACGGCTTTGGACGCATAGGCCGCAACGCGTTTAAAATTGCATTTGAACGCAGTGATATTGAAATTGTTGCCATTAACGACTTAACGGATACAAAAACACTTGCTTATTTGTTGCAGCACGATAGTAACTATGGGCTATACAAACAAAAAGTCGAGTTCGACGAAACGGGTATTATTGTCAACGGTAAACACGTGGCTGTTCTAGCGGAAAAAGATCCCGCAGCACTTCCATGGGGTGACCTTGGCGTTGAGTTGGTTATTGAGTCAACAGGACGCTTTACAGCAAAAGAAGACGCAGAACTACACATCAAAGCAGGCGCAAAGCGTGTCATTATTAGCGGTCCAAGCAAAAGCGAAGGTGTTGACACGATTGTCCTAGGCGCGAATGAAGACAAAATTGAAGGTGCAAGCGAAGTTATCAGCAACGCGAGCTGCACAACTAACTCCTTGGGTATGGTTATGGCAATTCTTGACAGCGAGTTTGGTGTTCAAAAGTCGCTACTGACGACTGTACACAGTTATACTGCTAGCCAAGCATTGCAAGATGCACCGAGTAAAGATTTGCGTGAAGGTCGTAATGCTGCAGAGAACATTGTTCCTACCACGACTGGGGCAGCGATAGCAGTGACGAAGACATTGCCTCAGCTTGCTGGGAAATTCGATGGACTCAGTATTCGTGTTCCTACCCCAGTTGTTTCAATCAGCGACGTGACGGTCTTACTTGGACGCGATGCAACGGTTGAAGAGATCAATGATGTCTTCAAAAAAGCATCAAAAGAACCTTTTTACCAAGGCATTTTGGGCGTGAGCGACGAACCGCTCGTTAGCCGAGATTACATAGGTAATAGCCACTCAGGTGTCGTCGACTTGGCGCTCACAAAGGTGGTTGGTGGAAACCTTGCTAAGGTAATGGTCTGGTATGACAACGAATGGGGTTATAGCAACCGCTTGGTTGAACTTGTAGCTGACGTAGGCAAGACGCTTAAGTAAGCTGATCGTCGAGTTTGTAGATTCGACGAAGGTGTCGCTCGACATCCGTGATAGGCGTTTCAAGCCATAACTTGGACGCCTGTTTCATTTCATCCATACTCAAAAATCGTGCAGAAAGACTCAGGACATTAGCGTTATTGTGTTGACGCGATAATTTAATAATTTCGTATGGGTCATCACTTGTTACGCCCTCAGCGTTGATAGCAGTTTTTGCAACGGCTGGTCCATAAAAAACAGCACAGCGTACACCTTTTATGCGATTTGCCGCTATTGCTTCTCCTTGTCCACTTCCGCCCATGATAATGCCGACGTCACATGTACCATCTGCAACAGCGCGCGCAGCAGGAAACATAAAGTCAGGATAGTCGTCGTCTGGGTCGAACGACGAAGGACCAAAATTGATGCAGTCGTAGCCTAAATCTGTTAGATATGCTGAGAGTTCTTTGAGCGCTTCAAATCCTGAGTGGTCTGTTGTGATAGCAATTTTCATATATTCATCATACTACAAGATCTTGTTCCGAAGACTCTTTTGTTTATGACACAAACCGCTTATACTTATGATATGAAGATATATCTCGGGTCTGATCATGCAGGCTTTCATTTGAAGGAACAAGTGTTTGCATACTTGGCGAAGCATGGATATGACATTGAACAAGTGGGTGATGAGGTACTTGATCC
This sequence comes from uncultured bacterium, assembly GCA_947084875.1. Lineage (GTDB taxonomy): Bacteria > Patescibacteriota > Saccharimonadia > Saccharimonadales > Saccharimonadaceae > UBA1547. The sequence goes on along the minus strand of CAMTUF010000001.1, from coordinate 109,903 downwards.
TGATGATGATTTTCCTGAATTTGCACAACAAGCAGCCATCAAAATAATCGGTGACAATGACGATGATCCTCGAGCGATACTGATATCGGGGAGCGGACAGGGTATGGCAATTGCAGCAAATCGCTTTCGTGGGATTCGTGCGACTGTCGTTTGGGATGCTCACGAGGCAAAAGTAGCTCGCAATGACAACGATAGTAATATCCTGTGTTTACCCGCTCGTATTTTGGAAGATGATAAGGGGACGTGGCAAGGAATTATCGAAACATGGCTTTCGACACCGTTTGCAGGGGCTATCCGTTTTAAACGCCGTAATGCGCAGATTGACGAGCTATAACGATGAGCGTAATCGCACCAACAATTACTGTTGAAACTGCCGAAGAGTATAAGGCTGCCATTGAACGTCTTCACCCATTCGCGGTGCGGGTTCATATTGATATTAGTGACGGGGAGTTTGCACCTACCTTTTTGCTTGATGAAAAGCAGATATATTGGCCAAAAGAGTGGGTTGTTGATATTCACGCCATGGTTGCTCGTCCTGTAGATCACTTACCTGCACTCATCGCGCTAAAACCTAATTTAATAGTCTTTCATGTTGAAACTGGTGTAAACCTTGTGCCAATTCTGGAAGAAGTAAAACGAAACGGCATTAAAGCAGGTATAGCACTGCAGAAGCCGACAGTGCCACTGACTGTTGCAGGTGCTATCAAAACTGCTGATCACGTTCTGGTATTTAGCGGTGATCTGGGTCACTACGGAGGAACGGCAAGCCTCATGCAACTCGAGAAAGTTCGTCTTATAAAAGCCATCAATCCTGCAGTCGAGATTGGCTGGGACGGTGGAGTCAGTTTGGAAAATGCTTACACACTGACACAAGGCGGTGTTGATGTCCTCAATACAGGAAGTGCGATCGCTGAATCAACTGATCCCGCTATTGCTTATGCTACACTGGTAAAAGAAATAGGTAAGCACGGAGTTATATAGTGGGTGGGCAATTGACAATACCTCAGCTTGAGAAAAAAGCCGAAATTATTCGCGAAGATATTATTCGCATGCTGGAGGCAGCTGGCAGTGGGCACAGTGCGGGTCCGTTAGGTCTCGCTGATATTTTTGCTGCGCTCTATTTCAACATTTTGAATATTGATCCAAAAAATCCCGAATGGGAAGATCGAGATATTTTCTTCCTTAGTAATGGTCATACTATTCCAGTACAGTATGCCGCAATGGCAGAGGCGGGGTTTTTTGATAAAGAAGAGCTGTTAACACTTCGAAAATTTGGTAGCCGTTTACAAGGACATCCAGAGCGAGAACGCCTGCCTGGTCTTGAGAACACAAGCGGTCCACTGGGCAGTGGACTATCACAAGCTGCTGGATACGCCTACAGCATGCAGTACATCGACAACATTACTCACCGCTGGGTGTATGTAGTGATGGGTGACGGGGAGCTTGACGAGGGAAATATTTGGGAAGCAGCAATGTTTGCAGGCAAGAATAAACTTTCACATCTTATCGCCTTTATTGACCGCAATAATATTCAGATCGACGGGAGTACTGAAGATGTTATGCCTCTTGAAGACCTGAAGGGGAAGTGGGAATCGTTTGGTTGGCATGTCATTGAAATTGATGGCCATAACATTGAAAGTATTATCGATGCTGCGAGTATGGGACGTGCAATCACCAATCAGCCGACGGTGATTATTGCACATACGATTCCTGGTAAAGGTGTCGACTTTATGGAATATGATTACAAATGGCACGGAATGCCACCAAACAGCGAACAGGCAAAAGAGGCACTTCATAAGCTACGTACACTTAACGGAAAAATCACTCACGAGGGTCAAGGCGCATGACACACTACCCTTTAGCTGATAATCTTTTTAGCGATGACGTTGTCTTAGAAGCAAACCGCACAGGTTTTGGCCGAGGCTTAAAAGCGGCTGGCGAAGCAAACGAACAAGTCGTTGCACTATGTGCAGATCTGACTGAAAGCACTCAAATGCATTTGTTTCGCGATGCCTTTCCGCAGCGTTTTATTGAAATCGGCATAGCTGAGCAAAATTTAGTTACTGTCGCATCGGGATTGGCGCGTGCTGGTAAAATACCATTTACGAGTAGTTATGCTGCCTTTAGTCCAGGACGTAACTGGGAGCAAATTCGTACGACGGCAGCTTTGAATAACCAACCTGTTAAAATTATCGGTTCTCATGCGGGACTGTATACAGGCGCAGACGGGGCTACTCATCAAATGCTTGAAGACATTGCGCTCATGCGGGTCCTTCCAAATATGGTGGTCATTGCACCTGGAGATAGTTTGGAGGCTGAAAAGGCGACTAAGCAAATGGCTGAAAATGGCAAACCAACCTATCTTCGACTTGCTCGGGAGAAGATACCTGTATTTAGTACGGTCGACTCTCCATTTGAAATCGGTAAAGCGTACGTTCTTCGTGAAGGAAGTGATATAAGCTTGCTGGGTACGGGAACGATGACGTACGCGCTTTTGGTGGTAGCGAATCTGCTGTCTGAACATGGAATTAATGCAGAAGTTGTACACGTCCCGACAATTAAACCTCTTGATGATGAGACAATCCTCGCTAGTGTTCGCAAAACGGGTCGTGCATTGACTGCAGAGGAAGCACAAATTAAAGGTGGCTTTGGCGGCGCTGTAGCCGAGTTGCTCTCTGAAAAGCTACCAACACCACTAAAACGTGTTGGTATGCAGGATCATTTTGGCGAGTCAGGTAAACCAGCTGAATTACTGGATCATTTTGGTCTAACGCCAGAAAAGATTGCAGCGACTGCAAAAGAGTTCATCGACAATACATCACAATATCACCGAGAATACTAAAGGGGGCAACTATGGGACTGACGATTAATCAAATTCGAGAAAATACAACACGTGCACGACACTTAATGCAGCGATCACGCGCTCAAGGCTTTGCAGTTGGTGCTTTTAATGTCGATAACCAAGATACAATGATTGCAATTGCTCGCGCTGCACAGGCACTGAACTCACCAGTACTGGTTGAGATTACTGCTGATGAAGTTAAGGCTATGGGTATTGATAACGTACGTGACATGGTCGACAACTATAAAGCCGAATATGGTATTGAGATTTATATCAACCTAGACCACAGTCCAACAGTCGAGGACGCTAAACGGGGTATCGACGCGGGCTTCGAGTTTATCCATATCGATATTTCCACTGCTAATCATGATGCCACAGACGAAGAAATTATTGCGGCAACCAAAGAAGTTGTTGACTACGCTACTTTCACAGGGGCATTAGTTGAAAGTGAGCCACATTACTTTGGTGGCGGATCAAATGTATTTACTGAAGCATTCGACTACGAAGAAATCAAGAAAACATTCAGCACACCCGAGGGTGCAAAAGCATTCGTTGAGGCAACAGGGATTGATACCTTTGCTGCGGCGGTTGGAAACTTACATGGTAAGTACCCTGTGCCAAAAGAACTTGACCTTGAATTATTGCAACGAATTCGTGATGCTATTCCTTGCCAGATCAGTCTTCATGGCGGAAGCGATACACCATTACACTTCTTTACGGACGCAGCTAAAATTGGTGTGAGTAAAGTGAACATCAATAGCGATTTACGTTTTGCTTATCGCACAGGTCTTGAAAAAGTGTTAGCCGATAACCCTGATCAGTTTGCTGTCGTCAAGATCATGGAGCCCGTACGCCAAGCAATTCAGGACGTGGTTGAAGAGAAAATCAAATCGTTTGGTAGCGAAGATAAAGCTGTCGTTTAGGTTTGCGCTTTTGCTTCGATTGCAGCCAAAAGTGCTGCAAAAGAATCTTGGAATTTTTTAACACCTTGGCTTTCCAGTGTCCGAGAAACATCTTTCAGATCAACACCGACTGCCTCAATTGCATCAAGTGTTCGTTTGGCTTCGGCTATATCAGGTAGGTTGATAAAGTGGGCGTCTTCGGGCAAGTGTTCGGTAATCTTACGAATTGTATCTTCAGGAAGCGTGTTAACTGTATAGGGAGCAATCAGGTTACTGACATACAACAAATCGTCGTATTCAGGGTTTTTTGTCGAGGTCGATGCCCATAACAAGCGTTGGATAGCGGGGCTATTATTGTCAAGAACGGCTGTTTTGGCGAAATTATCTAGAAAAATACCATAGGCTAGACGAGCTTGTGCAATCGCAGCTTTGCCGCGAAGGTCATGCGCTTCGGGTGTATTGAGCGCACTGAGTCGTGTATCGACTTCGCTATCAACGCGACTAATAAAGAATGATGCCACACTGCGGGCGTTATTAATCATACCGAGTGAGTGAGTGGCTAGATGTGCCTCGGCAACCTGACGATAGTGATCAAGACTAAAGATAAGCGTGACGTTGACATTAATACCATCTGACAACAGTGTTCTTACCACAGGCACACCATGCTCAGTTGCAGGCACCTTAATCATCAAGTTAGGTGAGTTGACCTCAGACCACAAACGACGTGCCTGGGTAATCGTTGCATCGGTTTCATCGGCGAGATTAGGTGATACTTCAAGTGAGACGTATCCGTCGACACCAGCACTTTCTTCCCAAAGAGGTTTCAGCAGAGCGGTTGCTGCTTTGATGTCTTGCTCAACAATTTTCCAATATATCTCTTCTGTTGAGAGTCCGTCATGTGCGAGTGATTTGATTTGTTCGTCGTACAAATTACTCGTCGTGATTGCATGTTCAAGGATAGTCGGGTTAGATGTGACGCCACGAATACCTTCGCGGACATAGTTCTCTAACTGGCCGCTTTCTAGTAGGTCGCGACTTAAATTATCAAGCCAGGGGCTTTGGTTGAAGCGCGCGTGCAGTCTTTCGAGGTTATTCATTGTCATTAGTATAGCAAAAGTTGTATCATAGTGCATATGGTTAGAATTTGTGCATTTGGGGCTGCTTCACAAGATGTTTTTTTATCTGGGCATGAAATTGTTAGTAGCAAAGATGAGTCTGGGAATTTAGTCGAGGCTTTCCCTTTGGGTGCAAAAATTAACATTGAAAATGTTGTCTTTAACACTGGTGGTGGCGCGACAAATGCCGCTGTCACGTTTTCCAGGCAGAATATCGAAGCGAGTTTTATTGGTAAAATTGGTCACGATGCCGCTGGACATGCGGTAATCTCTGAACTTGATAGTGACCATGTTGATACGTCTGGTGTCATTTACGATCCGACGCTCGGTACACAGTATTCAACGATTTTGCTGGCAAATACAGGTGAGCGCAGTATCTTGATTTATCGAGGCGCAGCCCATACGCATAGCGCTGCGGACTATGAGAACGCTGATCTTGCACCATACGATTGGCTGTATGTCTCGTCGTTTGCGGGTGCTATGGATGCGTTAGACGTCATTTTTACACGAGCAAAAGAACACGGTATTAAAATTGCTTTTAATCCTGGCCAGGGCGAGTTAGACCAGATTGAACGATTACGACCTCTGCTCGAGGATGTCGACGTCCTACTTGTTAATAAAGAAGAAGCAGCGATGATTGTCGAAGGAGAGAGTGCGGAAGAGCTAGTACGACACGGTATGAACTATGTTCCCGTCATGGTTGTGAGTGACGGGCCCAATGGAGTGACGGCAACTGACGGCAAAGTCATTGTCGAAGCGGGTATGTACGAAGAGGTTCCTGTGGTTGATCGAACTGGTGCTGGCGACGCATTTGGCTCGGGTTTTTTGAGTCAATGGGCGCAGGGAAAGTCGTTAAAAGATTCTGTTATTTTTGCAAGTGCAAACTCGACATCTGTCGTGGGATCAATCGGCGCGAAAACGGGCATATTAGCTTTTGGGACAGACCTACACGACATGCCCATCACGGAAAAGGCGTTGTAGTGTATGGCACGTTTTCTACAGCAATTGCTTGAAGTCGACGAACCGCTATTTACTGTTGGCATGAATCAACTTGAAAAGGCTAACGGGCACGCAGGTATTGATACACGCTTAATTGCAGACATTACGCACAAAGCACACGAGGTGATGCGCAAATTAGGTCTCGACCCTAGCGACACAAGTGGTGAAGAGCTGTATCACACCTTGGTGTCTATTGTAAAAACTGGCGTTGCAGAGCGCATGCTCGTTGAAACTGATTACGTACTTCTTCCGTTTGATGATGACGTTGTGTCTTTCAATTTAATTGACGTTATAGAGAACAGTCACCATGAGCTTGGCTATGAGAACAAAATAGCATCACATGGTCAAAGAAGTTTACGTGGTGAAATAGTACAGCGCTATTTGGATAATGGGCGAGCAGATGAAACGGTAGTGAAAGATATCGTCAGTGATATTGGGCTCTTGCGCGAGTCAGATCAATGGTACAATGATGCTAATGCTAATACAAAAATTGGGGAAGACATTGCTATGAAACCATATATGCTAGCGATCGGAGATATTTTTACTGACGCGTTTATCAAGCTTAAAGAGGATGAGGCAGCGGTATTTAAGGACGAAACTGGTCGTCAGCACCTGATTATGCCCTTTGGTTCGAAGCCACCGTATGAAAGAGTGGACATTGTAAAAGCTGTTGGTCCTTCACCAAACGCTGCCGTATCGATGAGTCGACTAGGCCTAGACGCTGGGTTGATGGCGTTTCAGGGTGATGATCAGACAGGCAACGAAGCAATTGAATACTTGAAGGGTGAACGAATTGATACTGATACTTTGTCTGTTGAAAAGGGTATTCCGTCAAATTACTACTATGTCCTTCGGTATGGTGCCGAACGTACTATCCTCGTAAAAAATCAAGATTATTCGTACAACTGGCAAGAGCCACAGCGCGTTCCTGAGTGGATATATTTATCACTCATTAGCGACAAATCATGGCCACTTCATGAAGATTTGATAGCATACCTTGAAAACCATCCTGATACAAAACTTGCGTTCCAGCCTGGTACCTTCCATTTTGAATGGGGTGTTCAGAAATTATCCAAGATATATGCCCGCAGTCATATTATTGTTATCAATCGTGAGGAAGCAGTTGATATAACGGGCAAGTCATACGATTCAATCCACGAACTCACCGCAGGACTTCATGCGCTCGGTCCTAAGATCGTCATCATCACTGACGGCCCTAATGGTTCCTATGCGTCTTTCGACGACAAGGTTGTCACAATCCCTAACTATCCTGATCCTGCGCCACCATACGATCGCACGGGTGCTGGAGATGCGTTTGCTTCGACAATTGTGGCAGCACTCGCGAGCGGTGAAACAATGGAGACGGCGCTTTTGTGGGCTCCGATTAACAGCATGAGTGTTGTCCAGAAACTGGGCGCTCAGGCGGGCCTTCTTCATAAAGAAGAAATTGAAGCATGGCTGAAAAAGGCACCTGAAGATTACCGTGTGAAAGATCTTGAAGAATGAAATACCAGATTTGTGTATCAGGTGCTGCGGCGGGCGAAACCGTTGAAGCTGATCATCAGCTAGCTTTTGATCTTGGTAAAGGTATTGCACTTCGTGGCAAAACGTTAATTACTGGCGCCACTGTCGGATTACCTTGGTATGCAGCCAAGGGTGCCTATAGTGTCCGAGGAAAACGTGATGCGGGTGTTTCAATCGGGTTTTCTCCTGCTAGTTCATTTCGTGAGCATGTCGTCGTCTACAAGCTACCGACTGTTGAATTTGATTATATTAACTTTACGGGCATGGCGTATGTCGGTCGTGATGTGCACCTCGTACGTAGTAGCGATGCTGTTGTCACTATTGGCGGACGAATGGGAAGTTTGCACGAGCTCGCAACAGCACTTGAAAGTCACAAAGTGTGTGGCGTGTTGATGGGTAGTGGTGGGCTGGCTGATTTTGTACCAACATTGCTGGCAAATATTGACGCACCTGGTGCAAAGGACGTTATTTATGACACAGACCCAGATCGCCTGCTCGATAAGGTGATTGCAGCACTAGATAAAAAGTATGCTGATTTTAAGACGACTGGAGATGATAGTCACGTCTCTGAGGATCGCGCACGCGGCTAGACCGATGTTACAATAGAAGGATGAGCCAGGAGTTTCATCTTACATCAGACTATCAACCGACGGGTGATCAACCTGTTGCTATCAAGAAATTGCTTGATGGACTTGATAGTGGTACGCGTGAACAAACATTGCTTGGGGTGACGGGAAGCGGCAAGACCTTCACGATGGCAAACATCATTGCTGATCGCCAAGTGCCAACGCTGATCCTTGCACACAACAAAACACTCGCCGCACAGCTGTATAGTGAATTTAAGTCATTTTTCCCCGATAATGAAGTTCATTATTTCGTGAGCTACTTTGACTACTATCAACCAGAAGCATATATGGCCAGTAGTGACACGTATATCGAGAAGGATAGTAAGATTAATGACGAGATTGACCGACTACGCCACGCCGCAACGACTGCTCTACTCACTCGTCGTGACACGATTATTGTTGCGAGTGTGAGTTGTATTTACGGTATTGGATCGCCTGAATCCTACGAATCGATGGCCATCACGGTCGTTACGGGCGAAAAACGGCAACAAGATAAGTTTGTTCGTCTGCTGACTGACATACAATATCAGCGCAACGATATTGATTTTCACAGAGGTACATTTAGAGTACGTGGAGACATTGTCGATGTATTTCCTGCGGGTAGTGACGTTGCGTATCGCATAGAATTCTTTGGCGACCAGGTTGATCGATTGACTCGGATCGATCCTTTAACGGGCGAGATCCTGGCTGAACCTAACGAAGTGAGTATTTTCCCAAGCAGTCACTACGTGACACCAAAAGAAAAATTAGCGGTTGCGATCGAGAAAATTAAGGAAGAGTTTGCTGAGCGACTTGCGTTTTTTGAAAAGAACGACAAGCTGCTCGAAGCGCAACGCTTATCTCAGCGGACAAAGTACGATATTGAAATGCTTGAAGAAACTGGCTTTGTAAAAGGTATTGAAAACTACAGCCGTTATCTTACAAATCGTGAGCCTGGCGAGCAACCCGCTACACTCATGGACTACTTCCCAGACGACTTTCTATTGATGGTAGACGAAAGCCATATGACACTGCCGCAAGTTCGCGGTATGTATAACGGTGACCGCGCACGCAAAGAAGTATTGGTTGAGTATGGCTTTCGTATGCCCAGTGCGCTTGATAATCGCCCCTTGACCTTTACTGAGTTTGATCGTCATATTAATCAAGCGATCTATGTATCGGCCACACCAGGTGAATACGAATTAGCGCATAGTCCCGAGCCAATACAACAGGTCATTCGCCCAACTGGTCTGATTGATCCACAGATCGAAATTCGTCCGACAAAGGGTCAGATTGACGACTTGGTTGCGGAGATTCGTGAGCGCGTGGCTAAAAATCAACGAGTCTTAGTGACGACACTAACCAAACGTATGGCCGAGGACCTCTCGACCTACTTGCAGGAAATTGATATTAAAACCGCCTATATTCACAGTGAAGTTGATACTTTGGAGCGCGGTGATATCCTGAAAGACTTGCGTACAGGCGTCTACGATGTCTTGGTTGGTATTAACTTGCTTCGTGAAGGCCTGGATCTTCCTGAAGTAAGCATGGTTGCAATTATGGATGCTGACAAAGAAGGGTTCCTACGTAGCGCTAACGCATTAATTCAAACGATTGGTCGTGCTGCACGTCACCTTGATGGAAGAGTGTTTATGTATGCAGATCGCATAACGGACTCGATGCAACGTGCGATTGATGAAACAAATCGTCGTCGAACAATCCAGCAGACATATAACGAGACGCATAATATTACACCAGAAAGCATCGCGAAAGAAATAGACGAAGGGCTTCGATCGATTATTCCAAAGAAAGAAGATGATTCGAAAAAACTAAACTTGAAGAAAATTCCTCGTGATGAATACCCAGGTCTGATCAAAGAGCTGACGGGTCAGATGGAACTTGCCAGTGCAAACCTTGAGTTTGAAAAAGCAGCCGATCTTCGTGATCTGATTGCGGATATTCGTCAAAAGATGTAACAAACATCCCGCTTATGCTACGCTAGCTGTAGTATGTACGAGCCTATTCCGCATGGTCATATAACAAGAAAACTGCATGTCAGCCTCTTGATTATCGTGGTGCTGGGGATACTCATGGTCGGGCTGCTCGCTGCAACTATCGGACTTGTTAAGTACAATATTGAGCAGACAGAGATCCGTAGCAAAGAGATAGCTATTCGCAATGTCACTATTCTTTTACAGGCACAACAAAAGTTTTCCCTCCCTGAAGGCAGCTCGTATACACCAACAGACTTAGATGATGCAACCCTAGTGTCTGTTATTGCAAAAAACCAGCCCTCGGTAGTTCGTTTGGGAATGATATATTGTGCTGATATTACACTTGCCAATGCGACGGTCTTTGCAAACTTTGCAGACAATTGTTCGGGTAAGGTTGGTTCGGGATCATTTATATCAAGCGACGGATATATTGCGACGAGTGGGCATGTCGCGAGTGTCACACCAGTAAAATCGCTCGTTAATTCGCTCAAAGAATCTGGCGATATTGCCAGATATCTCAACTACCTTGTTTCAACGAGACTGATGACGGCGCGCGAGGCAAATACGATTAAGGCGGGTCTTGATAAGGATGACAGTGATGCACGGGCGGCACTTGAGGCATCGGCTAGCCTCATTCCTGAGACCCAAGTGCAGGTCGCAAATAGCACCACACAATATGCTGTGCAGCTCTCTAAAGATCCGATTGCTGTTGATCGAACGGCAAACCGACTCACGTTTGAATACAGCGACACAGTCATTACAGCAACGTTTGTTGACCAAGATTATGATGAGGCTTCGTCAGACAAGGCCCTGACGAATGGGCAGTTTACTAGTTCGGACGTCGCTTTACTAAAGGCAAAAACCAATAGCTCATTTCCCTATATACCCCTTGGCAGTATAGATACTCTAAAAGTTGGTGATCAGTTGACGGCAATTGGGTTTCCCTCCGCAATAAATGGTGTCAGCAGCGATTTGACTCAGACGGTGCCAAGTATTACGCAGGGTAAAGTTAAAGACATACGGTTTGATTCATCTGACAATGTTCGTAAAATTATTGGTACTTCGGTGCAAATAGGTCAGGGGAATAGTGGTGGCCCAGCCCTTAACGACCAAGGTGAACAAGTCGGCTTAAACACATATAGTATTATCGAATGCCCTAATCTGGATTGTTATGGAGATGGACAAGTGAGAGACGTTGCCGATCTTAAGGCATTGCTACAAAAAAATAACATAACTCTCAAGACAGGAGGCGTTATCGACGACTGGACGAGGGCTCTCGCTGCATATACAAAAGGGAACTACGAAGAAGCGCTTACGTACCTCACCAAAGTACAAGACGAATACCCCGCTAATTATTTGGTGTCATCGCTGCTGAATGTGGCGAAGCAACAGGTTGGTACACCTGAAGATACATCGACCTCCTATAAAGCACAGGGACTAGTGGCGATTGCCCTTGCGACGGTGGTCGTATTAATGGTTGTCGTGACGATTGTACTTATCGCGCTTATTGTTGTGTTGACGCGCAAACACCATAGAGATGAGCGACGGGCACAGCAAAGCGCTTAAGGTACTTGCAAAAATTTAGATAGTGTGCTATTATGAACTTATTGCATTCACTGAATGTCGAGCCTCTTTCCTATATGTATATAGCCGAAATATCATCTCGCTGTTCTCCGTCAACACTTTGACGCTAAGACTGCAAAACAGCAATCAACTAACAGAAAGGCTATTTTACTATGGCATATCAACAACGTCGTTTCGGCGGTTCAAATAATTCTCGTCCAGGCGCTAGTCGTGGAGGCTCTTTTGGGGGTCGCCGTGGTGGTAGCAAAGGTCCTGCAAAGAAATTTATTCATCCTTCGAAATTTATTAATAAGGCTGTCGCTAAGAACGACGAAGTCACGTATGAGTCAAAACACAAATTCGCAGATTTTGCATTAAGTGCGAGGCTTCACGAAAATATTACGAAAAAAGGATATGAAGTTCCAAGTGCGATTCAGGACCAGTCTATTCCATCTATCTTAGAAGGCAAGGACCTTATTGGTCTTGCGAATACTGGTACAGGCAAAACTGCAGCGTTCTTACTCCCAATCATTGAACGAGAAACGGGGACACATACGTCTCCAACGGTATTGATTATTGCGCCAACACGTGAACTTGCTCAGCAAATCGACGAACAGTTCCGCGAGTTTGCACAAGGATTGAACCTATATTCAGCATTAATTGTTGGTGGCATCAGTGTTGATCGACAGATGCGCGACCTAAAACGTCGTCCACAATTTATTATTGGTACGCCAGGTCGCTTGAAGGACTTGATTAACCGTCGCTTGATTCCACTTGATCGTATGACAACACTTGTTCTTGACGAAGCTGATCGTATGCTTGATATGGGCTTCTTGCCTGATATACGCGCAATCGTTAATGGCATGCCAATTGAACGTCAGACATTGTTCTTTAGTGCAACCATTACTCCTGAAATTCAGGTACTGGTTAATACATTCCTAAAGGACCCAGTCACGGTATCTGTACGAACAGCCGAGACGAGCGAGCACGTCGAGCAAACTGTTATCGAAGCTCGAGACAAGACACACAAGCTAGAGCTTTTAACTGAAATGCTAAAAGGTTCAGATTACGACAAGGTTCTTGTGTTTGGTGAAACGAAATTTGGCGTTCAACGATTGAGCGATCACTTAGACAACAGCGGTATTCCGTCTGTTGCGATTCACGGTAATAAGAACCAATCTCAACGTCAACGTGCGTTGAAGCAATTCAAAGATGAACGTGTTCGTGTATTAGTAGCAACAGACGTTGCTGCTCGTGGACTCGACATTCCAAATGTCTCGCACGTTATTAACTTTGACACGCCACAAAACTACGAGGACTACATTCACCGTATTGGTCGAACTGGCCGAGCGGGAGCGAGCGGTAAGGCACATACGTTTATTGACGCTCAGCGTTAATAGCCTCAATTATCTAAAAAATACAGCCTCTACTAGGGCTGTATTTTTTAGGGTATAATAATTGAATGACGCAAATATCTCGTGATGATGTGCAGCATTTAGCACAGTTAAGTAGTCTCGCACTAAGCGATGATGAGATTCAGGCTATGCAAATGGATCTGGGTAACATTTTGGATTACGTTGACCAGCTATCAGAGCTCGACACGTCTGGTATTGAACCGACATATCAAGTGACGCATCTTGATACTGTCTGGCGGGCTGATGTTGTTGATGATTACGGTATTAATCGTGAAGATCTGTTGGCACTTGCACCTGAAAGCAAAGACGGGCAGATTAAGGTTCCAAAGGTACTATAATGAGCAAAATCGCAGACTTTATTGGTAAAAGTGCTCGTCAGAATGTTCTTGATGCACTCAAGCGCGCCAAAGATAATGAAGCCTATCATGCACTTCTTAATCTTACCGAAGAGCGAGCGCTCGAGCGTGCAGATGCTATCGATAAGGCCGATATAAAAGGACGTCTGGCGGGTGTGCCGTTTGTGGTGAAGGATAATTTCTTAGCGTATGGGGCGCCAACAACTGCAGCTAGTAAAATGTTGGAAACGTTCAACGCACCACTTCAAGCAACAGCCGTTGAAAAACTAGAAGCCGAAGGAGCAATATGTATCGGTAAGGCCAATTTAGATGCGTTTGCACATGGTGGTAGTACGGAGAACTCAGCCTTTGGTCCTACGATGAACGCTTTTGACACGACACGCGTAGCGGGTGGAAGTAGTGGTGGGTCGGCTGTCGTTACGGCACTCGATATTGTGCCATTTGCGCTTGGTAGTGACACGGGCGGTTCTATTCGTGAACCCGCAAGTTTTAACGGCGTTGTTGGATTGAAGCCAACGTACGGTGCGGTGAGTCGATATGGCGTTGTTGCGATGGCGAGTAGTACGGACGTCATCGGCTGCTTTACCACTGATGTTGCTGACAGTGAGCTTGTGATGGACATTCTTGCGGGGCTTGATCGCAAAGACATGACGACGTTACCTGATTTCTTCGTTCCCGAACCATCTGCTCAACCTCATCAAAGGATAGGGCTCATCAAAGAGTTTATGACAAAAGACGTTGACGATGATGTTTTGGCGCGAACAAATGAGTATGTTGAAAAACTCCGAAACGCAGGTCACACTGTCGACGAAGTGAGTCTACCGATTGTGCTACATACGCTTGCTATGTACTACATCATCGTTCCTGCAGAACTCAGCAGTAACCTTGCACGCTACGACGGTATTCGGTACGGGCATCGCGCAGGTGACGTGAAGACGCTGGCTGAACTGTATGGCAAGAGCCGAGATGAGGGCTTTGTTACCGAAAATAAGCGACGTATCATGATTGGGAGCTATGTATTATCCAGCGGCTACTTCGATGCATATTACCTACAGGCACAAAAAGCTCGTACGCTTCTTGTTAATGAACTGAACAAACTATTTAAGACATATGATGTCCTAATGGGCCCAACGGTGCCCACGCCTGCTTTTAAGCTTGGCGAAAATACTGCTGATCCGATAAAAATGTATTTGGCGGATATCATGACCGTACCCGCATCACTTGCTGGTATTCCTGCAGTCAGTGTGCCTGCTGGTGTGAGCGCTTCGGGCTTGCCTATCGGTGTCCAGTTGATGGCGGCACGACGTAATGACGCTGCCTTACTTGCACTCGCGCGATCTATGGAGGAAAAGTAATGGATCAAACAGTTGTCTTCATGTTTGCGGGCGTTATTATCCTTGGAGCACTACTCTTTGCGTTTATTGGTCTTAATAAAAAAGGACGTAAAAATCTTGATATTGATCACTACCGCAGAAAATGGTTGGCTATCGAACAGCAGTTAAAACGAGATGAGGTGGCTAGCTACTCGCTTACCGTGATTAATGCGGACAAACTGCTCGACCAAGCCCTAAAGGATCGAGGCCTAAAGGGAGAAACAATGGGTGATCGTTTGAAAAACGCAAAGGATATTTTTACTAATCGAAATAACGTGTGGTCTGCACACAAGCTGCGCAACAAGATTGCCCATGAAGCCGACGTCGTCGTAACCTATGATGCTGCTCGGTATGCATTAAGTGATTTTAAGCGTGCATTGAAAGACCTGGGAGCGATTTAATATGGTGACAAAAGACGTAACCGATAAGTACACGATGACGATTGGCATTGAATGTCATGTTCAGTTAGCGACTGCTACGAAACTATTTAGTGGTGCTGATAATGATGCTAGGGACAAAGCACCAAATAGTGTCGTGAGTCCAATCGATTTCGGTTTGCCTGGCATGTTGCCTGTTTTGAATCGTGAGGCAGTGAATCTAGCGATTAAGGCGGGTAAGGCACTTAATAGCGAGATTGCACGCATTAGTCGTTTTGATCGCAAACACTACTTTTATCCCGACCTGCCAAAAGGCTACCAGACGACTCAGATGTATAACCCAATTATTATTGGTGGATATGTTGATGCGCCGCTTGAGGACGGCACAACGGTTCGCGTACATCTACACCATGCACATATGGAAGAAGACGCAGGCAAGCTAACACATTACGGTGACTACAGCTTAGTTGATCTCAACCGCGCAGGTACGCCACTTATTGAAATTGTATCTGAGCCAGATATACATAGTGCCGCTGAGGCAAAAGCATACGCGACAGAGTTGTATCGATTGATGACATATGCAGGAGTTACATTAGGTGATCTTTATCACGGTAATATGCGTTTTGATGTTAACGTATCTGTAGCACTGAACGATGCGACTGAGCTAGGCACACGAGCTGAAGTCAAAAACCTCAATTCCTTTAAAAGCGTCGAGCGTGCAGCCGAATACGAGTTTAATCGTCAAATCGAGCTGCTTGAAAAAGGAGAACGAATTGTCCAGGAAACTCGTGGATGGGACGATGTGAAACAAAAAACGACGAGTCAACGAAGTAAGGAAGACGCCCAGGATTATCGCTACATGCCCGACGCTGATATCCCGCCGATTGTGCTCACGGAAGAAGAAATTACAGAAATTCAATCCACGGTACCAAACCTACCTGCATTCTACAGAGAATCTTGGAAAGAAATTGGCTTTGATGAAACTGTCATGAACGCGCTCCTTATTTCACAGCAGACTGCACAGTTAGTGGAGCGTATTCTTGAGAGATCAGATAAAGAGTCCGCACGCCGCGTAGCGCTCTGGCTGCTTCTTGCGACAACGGACGATCCGAAAGCTGATGGTTCGCTTCAACAAGCAGTTTCCATTACTGATGATCAATTCTTGGCTTTATCCGATATGGTTGCCAAAAACGAACTCAGCTCTACAGCTGCTAAAGAAGTGCTTTTCGAGATGTTGCGCAGTTCAGAGGATCCACGAACGATTGCGGAAAATAAGAATCTGATTCAAGTAAGCGACGAGAGTGCCATTGCTTCGATTGTCGACGAAGTGCTTACTGACCCCGCTTCAGCTCAAGCTGTCAAAGATTTGAAGGATGGCAATGATAAAGTTATCGGATTCCTTGTTGGACAAGTCATGAAAAAATCCCAAGGAAAAGCAAATCCAGAATTAGCGCAAAAATTAATACGAGAAAGAGTAGAATAGGTAGTATGATTCAACCAACCAAAGCTATTATTTGTGCCGCAGGACTCGGGACACGCTTTTTACCTCAGACAAAAGCGATGCCAAAAGAAATGTTACCTCTGATTGATAAACCTGTTATTCAACTCATTGTTGAAGAAGCAGTTGCTGCGGGAGTAACCGACATTATCATTGTTACAGGCAGTACAAAGCGCGCTATCGAAGACCACTTTGATCGCTCTGATGAGCTTGAAGCAGAGCTTCGTGAGCGTGGTAAGACGGATAAAGCTGATCAAATTAAGTCGATTGCCGAAATGGCGAACTTTATTTATCTGCGCCAAAAAGGGACACCGAAGGGTAACGCTCGCCCTATTCTGAACGCAAAACACCTTATCAAAGACGATGAGCCATTTTTTGTTTTCTTCGCTGACGACCTTTTTCGCAGCAAAGTTCCGCGAGCGGTACAGCTGCTAGAAGCCTACCAAAAAACAGGTAAATCGGTGATGTCGTTTGCAGAAGTCGACGCTGACTTAGTTGACCAATATGGTATGGCTGACCCAGGTGACTATTTGACAGATGACATCTTCCAGGTAAAAGGCCTGATTGAAAAACCTGCTAAAGATGCATCGCCAAGTCGTTTTGCGCAAACAGGATGCTATCTACTTACTCCTGAAATTTTACCAATTTTATCAAAAGAAATTGTTGGTAAGGGTGGAGAGATTGTACTTGGAGACAGTTTGAATGAACTTGCTAGTAGCTCCCAAGTTTTCGGACGCAAGATTGAGGGGGTATGGCATGACACAGGAGATCCATTCAGATACTTGAAAGCAGTGACCGACATTGCACTAGAAAGCCCTGAATATGGGGCGGCATTTCGGGACTTTCTTAAAGACCGCTTACGCTAATATTTGTCTAGCCGCATAATTCGTGATATAATAAGGACAGATTAACAATTGAAACACAAACAAGGAGAACTAGCACATGAGTCCTGCAGCAGAAATTCTGGTTATCATCCTCTCAGTTTTCTTGGCCGTATTCCTCTTGCTGGGAATTATACTCAGCATTTACCTTATCAAACTGTCGCGTGATATTCGCGAAGTAACTAGGTCAGCCAGTAGAACAGTCGGCCATATTGAATCAGCCGTTTCGGGCGTTGCAAAGTTGACGTCGCCATTATTTCTAGCAGGAATAATCGGTCGGTATATTAAGAAGTTTACAGCTAAAAGTAAGAAAAAAGGAGAATAGTATATGTCAAAAGCAAAATTCGCACTCGGAGCAGTAGTTGGAGCAGCAGCAGGTCTCGTTGCAGGGATACTTACTGCGCCAAAAAGTGGTAAAGAAACACGTGCAGATATCAAAGCCAAAGCAACTGAAGTAAAAGGCAAGGCTGTTAATAAAGTAAATCAAGTAAAAGGTAAAGCTGCTAATGTCACAGAAGATGTGAAGGAAAAAGCAGTTGATTTGAAGGCACGAACCGAACGAGCCGTTGACGGTGCTGTCGAGGGTGCAAAAAAAGGTTTCAATAGCAAAAAATAAATTTGCTTCCAATGATTGATAAAATAAAAAAAGACAACGAAAGAGGCGCACGCCAGTCTATTATTGAAGATCTTTTTTATGATTTTCACAGAACTCGTCGCCAAGTATATGCCATGAATTTTATTCGTGGCATATTTTTTGGTGTCGGAAGTGTCTTGGGTGGTACGCTCGTTATTGGTTTTGTTATTTGGCTGCTTGGGCTTCTTGTCGATATCCCAGGTGGTGTTGGTGACTTCGTGCAGTACATAGTTGATATTGTTCAAAATCGCTAGCTCGACCTTTTTTACTACAGACAGTATATAGCTCAGCTTGGTATACTGTAAGTACACATGGGGGTTACATTACAAAGATCAGATTATGTTCACTTGCATAATCATACGCATCATAGTCTTTTGGACGGTCTAACAAAAATACCTGATCTTATTGGCGCTGTCAGTGAGATGGGTATGGAAGCAATTGCAATTACCGACCATGGGACAATGTCGGGTGTCGTTGAGTTTTATAAAACAGCTAAGGATGTAGGTGTGAAGCCTATTATTGGTCTGGAAACGTATGTCGCCGCTCGTTCGCGGCATGATCGTGATCCACAAAAGGACAAAGGACGATATCACTTAACGGTGCTCGCAATGAATAACGAGGGCTATCAAAACTTGATGCAGCTGAGTTCGTTAGCGAACCTGGAAGGAATGTATTATAAGCCCCGCGTAGATCACGAATTACTCGAAAAATACAATGAAGGACTCATTATTTTATCAGGGTGTGCAAGCAGCGAATTAGGTGAGAATTTAAAAACAGATAATTATGAAGAAGCAAAAAAAATAGCCTCATGGTATAAATCTATTTTTGGCGATCGTTATTATCTGGAAATACAAGATCATGGTCATCCCGATTATCCGCATCCCTGGGACGTACAGACAAAAATAAATACGCATTTAAAAAATTTATCCAAAGAACTAGACATCCCACTAGTTCTGACAAGTGATGGACACTATTTGACCCACGATGATCAAGAAGCGCACGAAATTCTTCTGTGTGTAGGGACTGGTGCCTTTTTAGCTGACGAAAAAAGGATGTCACTGAAAGATTTTGATCTTCACGTCACAGACCCAACCGAAATTATTGCAAGGTGGGGAGAGAGTGAGCGGGAAGCCGTACTCAATTCACGACGTATTGCTGATCGTTGTACTGTCGAACTTAGCTTGGGTGGTATACTTATCCCAACGTTTCCAACTCCTAAAGGAGAGTCGGAAAAGACATATCTCGACAAACTTGTATACCAAGGCTTGGCGTGGCGCTACGGTGATCTTGATCAGCCTCAAACGATCGATTTGACGGTTGAGGAGTCGATGAAACATATTCCTGAAGAGGTATTGGAGCGAGCAGCGTACGAATTATCAGTCGTGGATCGCATGGGCTTTAATGGCTACTTCTTGATTATTCAGGATTTTATTAACTGGGGTAAAAAGCGAGGTATCATTTTTGGGCCTGGTCGTGGAAGTGCTGCTGGGTCAATCCTCTCCTATGCTCTACGTATCACCGAACTTGATCCACTTGATTATGACCTACTATTCGAGCGATTCTTGAACCCCGATCGTGTTAGCATGCCTGATGTCGATATTGATATCCAAGATACTCGTCGTGATGAAGTAATTGCGTATTGTACGGAAAAGTATGGAGTAAACCGTGTCGCAAATATTGTCACGTTTGGTAAAATGGCTGCTCGGGCTGCCGTACGTGACGTCGCCCGTGTTTTGCAAGTGCCATACGCAGAGGCTGATCGATTTTCTAAGATGATTCCGCCTCCTGTACAAGGTCGTCATATTCCGTTGAAGGCAAGCATTATAAATGACCCTGATTTAAAGGTCGAGTATGAAACAAATCCGACTGCGCGTCGTGTCTTTGACTATGCTATACGTCTTGAGGGCACGATCAGGTCTCATGGTATTCATGCGGCTGGTGTCGTCATTGCACCAGACGATATTGTGAAGTTTGCGCCGCTTGAAATGGCGCAAAAAGGTGTTGTTTCGACACAGTATCCTATGGGTCCAATTGAAGAGTTGGGGCTTCTCAAGATGGACTTTTTGGGATTATCAAACCTGACGACGATTAACAACGCACTACGTATTATCAAAAAAGTATACGGCGACGATATTGATATCGATTCGTTGCCGCTCGATGACCCTGAGACGTTTGCGCTATTTCAACGTGGTGATACGACAGGTGTGTTTCAGCTAGAATCTGCAGGCATGAAACGTTACCTGCGAGAGCTACAGCCTTCTGTGTTTGAAGACATTATTGCAATGGTTGCCTTATATCGTCCAGGACCAATGCAGTTTATTGATAGCTTTATTAAACGAAAACATGGTGAAGAAACAATTACGTACTTGCATCCAAAATTCGAAAGCGCATTGAAGGAAACCTACGGCACACTCGTATATCAAGAACAATTTATGCAGATTTCTAAAGATTTCGCAGGCTTTACAGGCGGTCAAGCAGATACACTGCGAAAGGCCGTAGGTAAGAAGAATATCGATTTGATGCGTAAGGTACGAGCAGACTTCGTTAAAGGTGCGGTGGAGTTTAGTCAGGCCGATCCAAAACTCGCTGAGAAATTCTGGGACCAGCTCGAAGAGTTTGCAAACTACTGTTTCAACAAATCACATGCTGCCTGTTATGGCCTGATATCGTACTGGACTGCATATCTAAAAGCGCATTATCCTGATGCGTTCATGGCAGCGCTTATGACCAGCGACCAAAATGATATTGACCGCTTGGCGATTGAAATTACGGAATGTAAGCACATGGGACTTACTGTGCTAGCACCTGATGTAAACGAAAGTTTCGTCGAATTTGCAATTGTGCCACATAAAAAACAAATTCGATTTGGTATGGCTGCTGTAAAAGGTGTAGGGGTAGGGGCCGTCGAAGAGGTTCTTCGAGCGCGTGCTGCCGACGGACCCTTTAAGAGTGTCGAAGATTTTGCGCGCCGCGTAAGCACGGCTAAATTTACAAAAAAGGCTTGGGAGTCACTCATTAAATCTGGCGGCTTTGATGGAATGGGTGATCGGTCTGACCTACTATTTAACCTTGAGACGCTTCAGGCTTTTGCTTCAAAATTACAAAAAGAGACGCTCAGTGGTCAGACGGACCTTTTTGGTGACATGCTTGATGTTACCTCGGTGCAGCCTACTATTAACTTGATGCCTGCACCTGTAAAGCACACCGAAAAAGAACGTCTCACATGGGAGCGCGAACTGCTGGGACTATATATTAGCTCACATCCGCTCGATAACTACGAAGCGTATTTTGAAGAGCAGGTTATCCCCTTAGTGCAAATGACGGCAGATGTCGATGGGAAGCGCGCGACGATTGGCGGACTTGTTTCGACAGTTCGTACTATTGTAACCAAAGGCGGCAGCAAGATGGCATTCGTGGGTATTGAAGACAAAACGGGTGAGGCTGAGATTGTCGTCTTTCCGAGTCTGTACGCCCAAATAAGTGCTCAACTGATCCAAGATAGTGTGATACGTGCAACGGGAAAAATCAGTGCACGCGATAAAGATGGAACTTTAACGGGTGATGCAAAAATGATTGCCGACGATATACAGTTTGTAAGTGATCAGGAGTTGGATGGTTATGAGTCAACGGGGACAAAAATGAGTAAGCCAAAGCCTAGTACAAAAGTAACCATCGAAAAGACACAAACAACCGACGGCAAGATGTCTGAAGGGTCACCTAAGCCAGCGGGCACCACTGAACGAATTGATGTTGCGCTTTTGACCGACCAAGACAATGCGCTGAAGAATACTATCAAAAAACTATTTGTGCACGTAAAGAATCCAGACGATCATGACAGCCTCCTTATGTTGAAGCAAGTATGCAGTCGTTTTATTGGCATGAATGATATTGTCTTGGTGTTAGGTGCAGATAAAAAGTCTGCAATTAAACTCCCTTTCAAAGTTGACCCAAGCGATGAACTGATTGGCGCGTTGGTCAAAATTCTCGGTGAAGACGCAGTAGTTCTTAAATAGATAGTCCGTACAGAGCAATGCCTGTCGCAACGCTAACGTTAAATGATTCCTTTCGACCTGCCATAGGAATTTCGATGAGATCATCACATTGTTCAATGAGTTCAGTTGTTATGCCGTTTACTTCTTCACCCAGTAAAAGTGCAATTTTGCCTGTGTAAGAATAGTCGGGGAGCAGAATAGAGCGTTCATTTTGTTCGAGTCCAACAATCCTATATCCCATTTCCTTGATTTTCGAGAGTTCAGGTTCGGCGCTGTATTCAAAGGGAACCATTGTTTCAGCACCAAGAGCGGTCTTATGAATTTGTGCTGTCAGCTTACTAGCGACGTGTGGCAGCCGATTGTCGTCCTGTGAGGCTGACGGGTAGGGGCTATATCCTGTAAAGATGATCTTTGATACCCCAAATCCTTCGCATGTACGCATAATAGACCCAATGTTGTGAGTTGAACGAATATTGTGGGCGATAACAATGATTTCAGGCATTCTCAATCATTGTATCATCTATAAAATGCTTATGTTTTCTGTTATGATACAGGGTAATGGACGAAGATAAGATACAACAGAATCGTCGTAATGAAGACGAGAAGGCGACACAGCAACGCGCAGCAATCTTAGGGCTGCAGTACATTGATTTACGCGGTACTGAAGAAACAATGGCACTTGTTCCTGGACTCATGGATATCGAGACCATGCATAAAAACCGTATCGTGCCGCTTGAGGCACAACCAGCTTCACAGCTATGGAGCTTTGGTATAACGACACAGACACCGCAGTCATTTGTGCAGGAGCTTCAAAAGACTTACGAAGAACAAGGCAAGAATGCCCAA
Source organism: uncultured bacterium (assembly GCA_947084875.1). Taxonomy (GTDB): domain Bacteria; phylum Patescibacteriota; class Saccharimonadia; order Saccharimonadales; family Saccharimonadaceae; genus UBA1547. Next base: position 86,987 of record CAMTUF010000001.1, on the reverse strand, counting down.
TTCTATCTTATTAGTGGTAGTTGTTTTCAGGTTATGATGACTCGCTACGACCCTCCAAAGGAAGTTGTGTACGATAATATTCAAATTGCAAAAGAAGGTGATAGCGATACAATTAGCCAGGTCAGTAATACCTTAAATTCAGTAGGTAGCGATGAAGTATTTGATTTTCTCATCGACCAAGCAGACCGAATTGGGGCAAGTGATATTCATATAGAGAATCAAATAAATAGTATTCGTATTCGTATGCGTATCGATGGCGCGCTTCATCCTGTCGCCGATCTCGACTCAGATCGTTACCGTGTTATTTTAGGAGCCCTTGCATCTCGTGCCAATATCTCAACCGCCGCAACCGAACCGCAGTCTGGTCATATGCAAAAGGAAGTGACGCGAGACGGTGTGACGCATATGCTTAATCTTCGTGTCGAAACTGTTCCAACGATGTATGGCCAAGATGCGGTCATGCGTTTATTTAACTTTGATGAGTCGATGTTAAATCTAGACAACTTGCGTCTTGGGGCAAGTGAACGTGCAGAAATTGACGAAGTAATCAGCCATCCAAGAGGCATGGTACTGACCGTGGGGCCGACAGGAAGTGGTAAGTCGACGACGCTCTACAGTATTATCAATGCGCTCAATACGACCGATCGCAAAATTATTACCCTCGAAGACCCAATTGAATTCGGCGTATCAGGTGTCTCACAAATACCTATTGATACGACAAATGGGCAAAGCTTTGCTGATGGTTTGCGTTCGGTACTCCGCCAAGATCCAGATGTGGTGATGGTGGGGGAGATTCGAGATGCCGATACTGCCAAAACGGCAATCCAGGCATCCATTACAGGCCACCTAGTCCTTTCCAGCTTTCACGCGATTGATACGGCATCAGCATTTAGCCGTATGATAGACCTTATTGGTGTTAATCCAATATTTAGCACAGCGATTCGCTTGGTGATTGCCCAACGACTAGTGAGACGATTAGACGATGCAACGAAAGAAGCATATGACCCAGATGAAGCAACGAAAAAATGGGTGCAAGATGCACTTAAGGATTTGCCTAGCCACATCGAAAAACCAGACTTACAGAATTTCAAATTATGGAAACCAGTAGTTTCGCCAACGTCGCCATTTGGGTTTGAAGGCCGAGTTGTGATTATGGAACAGATGGTGGTTACGGACGAGATTCAAAAATTCCTTAGAGGCGACATCAAAGACGTCAATGCCGATGCAATCGCTAAAGCGGCTCGGGGCGGTGGTATGGTTACTCTCTTGGAACGCGGCATTTTGGCAGCTCTTGCAGGCGAAACAACACTCGATGAGATAAACCGAGTCATCTAATATTATAGTTAAATAACCCTTCCAAATTTCCCACTCTTGTGGTAAAGTTAATAGCTGATTGTATTATAAATGTAAAAGTGAGACGAAAATGAGTTTTGAACTAATTAAGAAAGTAAACGACGCACAAAAGAAAGCTAGCGTTGTCGACGCCCGAAGTGGTGACACTGTCCGCGTACACCAGAAAATTAAGGAAGGCGCTAAAGAGCGTATCCAGATTTTTGAAGGCGTTGTTATTCGTACTGATCGCAAAGACTCACACACATCACGAATCACTGTTCGTAAGATCGCGAGTGGTGTTGGTGTTGAAAAAGGTTTTATGATTCACAGCCCTCTTGTTGAAAAAATTGAAATTGTTCGTCGCGCAAAAGTTCGTCGTAACTATCTTTCATTCCTTCGAAAGCGAAGCGGTAAAAGTGCTCGTCTAACAGGTGTTAACTTTGACCGTGAAAGTGTGAACGATGTGCGTGATCTCGCAGCAGAGGCTGAAGAAGCACGTTTGAAGGAAGAAGCGAAAATTGCCGCTGAAGCAAAGCAGGCCGAAAAAGCCGCTGAAGAAGCAGAACTTGCAGCTAAGCAAGCTGAAGTCGAAGCTCGCCACGCTGAAGAAGCGTAACCTGCGATGATAGTAAAAACGCTCCAACTTGGAGCGTTTTTTATTGCTACAATAAAGATATGATTTTGGGAATTGATGAGGTGGGTCGTGGGCCCTGGGCAGGCCCTCTGGTTGTCGGTGCTGTCGTATTAGGCGGAGCAGAAATTATTGGGCTGACTGACAGTAAGAAGCTAACAAAGAAGCGGCGAGAAGAACTCGATATCGTCATACGACAACAGGCAAGCGCAGTCGCGCTGGGATGGGTGAGCGCACAGGAAATTGACGATATAGGACTTTCTGCGGCTCTTATTTTGGCAACAAAGCGTGCCGTCGAGCAAATTAATACAGCATATCACGAGATTATCATAGATGGCACAATCAACTTTTTACAAGATACTACAAAAGGTGAGTATGTCAAAACAATGAAAAAAGCTGACTTACTTATACCCGCTGTATCGGCGGCTTCAATTGTGGCGAAAGTTGCACGTGATGAGTATATGTCTCAGCAAGACAAGGTCTACCCTGGATATGGGTTTAAATCCCATGTTGGCTACGGAACAGCTGTCCATGCTGCTGCTATTGCAGCGCTAGGTGTTACTCCGCTCCATCGTTTGTCGTTTGCGCCACTTGCGCACTATCGAAAAGGCATTACTACAACATCAAAACGTGATTATAGAGGATTATCCTTTGCAGGAGTGCCAAAGACGACGAAGCAGGTGGGTGACGGTGCGGAAGACGTAGCAGCTGCTTATTTACGGACACAGGGACACACTATTATCGAACGTAACTGGAGAACGAAAGTGTGCGAAATCGATATTGTTTCCCAAAAAGATAGTGTGCTGTATTTTGTGGAAGTAAAGTATCGTCGATTGTCACAGCAGGGTGGAGGTATGGCAGCAATTACACCAAAGAAGCTGAAGCAAATGAAATTTGCGGTCGAAATCTACCTCACAAATAAGCGTATTCGTGATATGCAACCTCGTCTAGCCGCTATGGCGCTAACAGGTGTGCCTGCCGCAGTTGAGCACTATTTAGAGATTCTTTAGTGCCTGGATAACGCCTGGACGATCACGTTCGATTAACTCGACACGACCTTCAATTTCACTGATGCCCATGGCAATAGCTCTTTGAAGGGCAATGTCTTGTTTCATTGGTGTAAAGAACTCAGTATATTCACGCAATTGCTCTCTTGTCGAAAGTGCCGTAGCACTGTAACGAGGATAGTCATCGTAACTTTTTCCGCTCGAGAACGTATCCATGACCCACTGCCAGTTGTCTCGTATCCACTGCCAAGTTGCCTGGCGACTGTCACGTCCACGAATCAAATAGACAAACCACCTGGCAGCATCTTGTGGTCGAACAATGTCGACGTTCTTGATCGCATCAAGAAGCAATGCAATCTTTTCAGGAATACGTGTGCTAGTAATACCTATACATATATCTTGGCGCAGTTCACCTGATGCCGATGTTTTGTATTTTTCGAGTAGTGCATCGACAATTGCAGCGTCACCGTTACGAACCACCGAACTAATGATAAGAGGGCGCAATTCCGCATCGAGTTTATCGAGTGTCGTTGACTCGTAGACGTTTTTTGCTTTCTCGATCACTTCTGGTGTGTCTCCATACAGCGTTAGACTAAGGATTGTGCTACGTAGTTTTGAATCTTCTTCACTTTCGTTTTTCTTAGTCTCCCATCCAAGTCGATCGTATTGCTTTTTAGCAACGTTTGCAGAAAAGGCACGGAGTTTCTTTTCCGCTTCCTGATCATCTTCCACAAATTTTCGTAGTTCGCTGAGGGCAAGAAAAATGATCGTCCAAACTTGTTCGCTTGTTTCATCACGGTATACGTTGACGAGATCTATTAACTGGCTGCTCGACACGATGCCTCCTCTGACTAAGAGGATGACCTCATCAAGCAGTTGTAGGCGGTCAAGGCTCGTTGTGTCTTTGGAGGCAATGTTTTCAAGTAGTTCGTGTAGTGTTTTATCGTCGTAATGAGTAATAAAGTGCGCGGTATCACCAACGTTCAGTCGTACGGGCATGTCTTTCGCCTTGAAAGTAAGATCTTTTGCATCGAGTAGGACAGGCACTGACGAAGATGATCCATTAAGAGGAATCGGCCATAGTCGTTCTGATTCATCATGAGGACCAACAAAGAACTGCTCTTGAGTAAGCGTTATCGTATCCTCATCACGAGTGACATGAACAACAGGATAGCCAGGTTGAGATATCCACGCGTGCATCAAACCAACGATATCTTTGTCGCTAGCATCTGCAAGTGCTTTCCATAAGTCATCTGCCTCTGTATTGCTGTATGCGTGCTGTTTGAAATACTGCTTCAAGCCTGTCTGGAAAGCGTCGTCACCGACATAGTACTGGAGCATGCGCAGCAGCCTTGCGCCCTTTGCATAGACGATAGCACCGTCAAATAATGTACCAATCTCGTCAGGGTGATTAACCCCGACTTGTACAGACTGTACGCCATCGATGCTGTCGCGACGCAGCGCCATAATACTTTCGTTCGTCGAGAAATCGAGCCACATATCCCATTCGGGATGAATATGATCAACTGCCAAGTACTCCATGAGAGTCGCGAAGCTCTCATTGAGCCACAAATTATTCCACCACCGCATAGTGACAAGATTACCGAACCATTGGTGGGCTAGCTCGTGCGCAATGACAGTCGCCACGTACTGTTTGCTGCTGATACTGATAGTGTCGGGGTCGGCGAGGAGTGTTGTTTCTCGGTATGTAATAAGACCCCAATTTTCCATGGCGCCGTAAGAAAAGTCAGGAAGTGCAACATGGTCGGATTTTGGTAGGGGATATTCGGTTTCGAAATATTCTTCGTAATAATCGATTGCCTTGGTTGCCATATCGAGAGCAAAGTCAAAACTTGCAGCTGGCTGAGCTGGGGTAGCCCACACATTTACTTCGACACCACGCTTTGTTTTGGCAGATTTTTTATGTAGTTCACCGACGACCCACGCCAAGATGTAAGTACTCATTTTAGGGGTTGTTTCAAACTGGGTGACCAGTCGATCATTTTCGACGAGCTGTCTCTTGACGGGCATGTTGCCTAGAACTGTCACATCCTGTTCAGTTGTCAATGTCACGTCAAACGTGGCTTTGGCTTCTGGCTCGTCAATACACGGAAATGCTTCACGGGCATAGTGACTTTCAAACTGAGTCGCAAGTAATTGCTTTTTGACGCCATCATGCTCAAAGTAACATGGGTAAAGGCCGTGCATGCCATCAGTGATTTTGCCATTAAAAGAGACAACGACAATGTGTTTACCTGGGGCGATATCTTTATGTGTAATAGCAAGCTCATCGTTCTCTTCTAGGTGAAATGCGGCTTCTTTCCCGTCAAGCGTGACGGAACTAATAGAAAGATGCTTAGCGTGAAGACTGATAACCGACGCGTCGGGTTGAACAGTTCCTGTAACAGTGACGACACCACCAAAGATGCGACCTTCTCTATCGAGTGTGATTGAAAGGCTGTAATTGTCGGGACGAAACTGCTCTATAAGCCTTTTTACAATCTGCATATGGACTATTGTAACAGAGAGGGTGGGAAGAATGGTAGGCTTGAATATTACAAGTAATTATTGTATAATAGATCATTATGATTGGTTCGCTGAGTACGAAGAACGAAGCAGTCACGCTACGTGCGCTGAGTCTTGAAGACGCCGGCGCGTATTATCGGTCAGTATCAGAGAATCGTGACCATCTTAGGAAGTATAGCAAAGGTGTCATTGAACGATATCACTCGATCGACGCCGTGATCGAGGCGATTGTCGAGCCCAATGTAGAGGGCCAGCAGCAGCTTGGTATTTGGGACCAGGAAAGATTGGTCGGGAGCGTTGGAATAACACCTCATAAGAGCCACTTGGGCAAAATTGCGGAAATAGGATATTGGGTAGATTCAGGCCATCTACGTCAAGGGTTCGCAACCTTAGCAACGCAGGCTTTAGCAGAGTATGCTCAGACTAAGCATCAAGCCGTTATCGCGTATGTTGCAGAAGACAATCTATGCAGTAGAGCTGTTTTGCAAAAAAGTGGTTTTGTATTTCGTGATCACGTATCTGCAAAAGAGGGCGCATTCGATTTATTTAGATACACAGGCGACCCAAGCGAGTAACGACGTATACTAGAAACGGTATGTCAGCACACTATAGACGCAGACGAGTGACAGTTGTACTTATATTGGTTACAATGATCTCTCTTTTTGTTGTGCTCGGTCAAACACAACAGACTTCACCTCAGCAAGATCCCGCACCGACTAACGTGTCGGGAATTCTCGCTGCGAACGAACTAGAGACATTGCTAGTCAAAGGTCGTGCACCAAAAACAGACTATAGCCGAGCACAGTTTGGTGACGGATGGGTCACTGTAAAAGGATGTGATACACGTAATATCATTCTCAATCGTGATCTTGTTGATGTGCAGGTTGACGACTCTTGTCATGTTACCAGTGGGGTACTGAGCGATCCCTACACAGGCAAGCGTATCGAGTTTAGTCGAGGTGGGAGCACGAGCGCAGATGTGCAAATTGATCACGTCGTCGCATTATCTGACGCATGGCAAAAAGGTGCTCAGCAGTTGACGAAAGAGCAGCGGATATCGCTTGCTAATGACGCTTTAGAGCTTTTAGCAGTAGATGGGGCAGCCAATCAGCAAAAGTCAGATGGTGATGCTGCGACGTGGCTACCACCGTATAAAGCATTTCGCTGTCAGTATGTGGCACGTCAAATTGCAGTGAAGAAGAAGTATGCGCTGTGGGTGACGCAAAGTGAAAAAGACGCAATGAAGAACATTCTAGCCAGCTGCCCTATGCAAACGATTCCGATTGACTAGTTGCATAGTAATAGCAAATTTGTTATGCTACATACAGTACATTTTCCGGCCGCCAGGTCGGATTTTTTCATAAAGAAGCTAGCAAGCAAAGGAGAAAAATATGGATGAAATTAACGTAAAACAATTAGCACTCGCAGTACGTACGATTGCTGAAGAAAAAAATCTACCCGAAGAGACAGTTTTGTCTGTTATCGAACAAGCGATCGCTGCTGCATGGCGTCGTGACAATGGTGAACGTGATCAAGAAGTTCGTAGCGAACTGAACGTGAACGATGGAACAGCTGTTGTCTATGTTGGCCGAGAAGTTGTTGAACTTGTTGGTAGTGACGCTGTTGAAATTAGTCTAGCTGATGCTAAAAAAATCAAAAAAGACGCCGCCATCGGTGACATTATCGAAGAGAAGCACGAAGTAACAAGCTTTGGTCGCGTGGCAGCCCAAACTGCGAAACAAGTAGTATTGCAGCGCCTTCGTGAAGCAGAGCGTGAAGTTGTACTCGAAGAATACGAAGACAAGATCGGCACCGTCGTCAATGGCACCGTACAGCGTGTTGAACCTCGAGTCATTCGCGTCGAACTGGGTAAAGCGACAGGCATTATTCCACAGAGCGAGCAAATTCAGGGTGAATTCTATAATGTTGGAAGTCGTATCAAGGTCTTCATTAAAGACATCGAACGAGACAATCGTGGCCCTCAGCTAATTCTTAGCCGTGGTAACGAACAGTTTGTTGAGTATCTTTTCCGTCAGGAAGTACCCGAACTTGAAACAGGAGCTGTCGAAATAAAGGCTATCGCTCGCGAGGCTGGTCGTCGTACGAAGTTAGCTGTAGCAAGCACGGTTCCTGGTGTTGACCCCGTCGGTACCTTCGTTGGTGGTCATGGAACACGAGTTCAGGCGGTTATGAACGAAATTGGTGATATGGAAAAGATTGATATCGTTACCTTTGATGACAACAAAGAACAATTCATCAAAAATGCACTCAGCCCCGCTGAAGTCGCGAAGGTTGTTATCAACGAAAAAGACAAGCGAGCAACTGTCTATGTTAACGAAGACCAGCAGTCAATTGCGATTGGACGTGCGGGACAGAACGTACGCCTAGCAAGTCGTCTGACTGGGTACGAATTAGACATCGAGCAGTCAGCGCCAGTGAAAGCTACTCCTCCAGCACCGAAAAAGGATATCGAAGACAGTTTACTTGATGCTCTTGAAGAGTCGGTCGAATAAGCCTTCCAAGTTGCATCATTGATTAATTCACGCTACCATAAACAGCACTATGTTTGATCAAAAATTACGCACAGCAATGACAAAAAATAACTCACTGTTGTGTGTCGGGTTAGACGCTGACTTTGATAAGCTTCCCGAGCATTTGAAACAAGTCGAGAACCCCCTCTTTGAATTCAATAAAGCTATTATTGACGCCACCGCGGATCTTGTTTGTGTGTATAAGCCCAACAGCGCATTTTATGAGGCGCTTGGTGTTGATGGCATTAAACAGCTGAAATTGACCGCTGACTATCTGCACGACACCTACCCTGACATTCCTATTATTCTTGATGCGAAGCGCGCGGATATTGGTAATACAAACAATGGTTATGTTGAGTTCACTTTTGATTATCTAGGAATGGACGCAATTACACTCCACCCGTATCTGGGTAAAGAAGCCCTTGATCCATTTCTCAGTCGCGCAGACAAGGGAAGTATTATCTTGTGTCGGACGTCGAACCCAGGGGCAGGAGAATTTCAAGATTTGACTATAGACGGTACCCCACTCTATCAGCATGTTGCTCGCGCGGTGAGTGATACCTGGAACGGCAACAATAATTGTTTGCTGGTTGTCGGTGCAACCTATCCTGATGAAATGAAACGTATTCGCAGTAGTGTGGGTGATATGACATTCCTGGTTCCAGGTATTGGTGCGCAAGGCGGTGACCTGGCCGAAGTGATGGCTGCTGGCATAGATTCACAAAACCAAGGTGTTATTATTAGCTCGTCTCGAGGTATTATATACGCATCATCTGGTGAAGACTTTGCTCACGCAGCACGTGCTGAGGCCCAAGCACTAAAAGATGCAATTAACTCCTATCGTTAACATTTCGACATAACAGGACTTTTTTGATTCATTAGCACTCACTTGACGAGAGTGCTAATTTTGCTATACTAGGTATAGAGAAAACGTATGATCCACAGAAAAATAATACGCTTGCGCTCGATTACAGGAGGATAGATAATAGAATTATGGCAGATGATTTCGCAGAATTTGTATCTCATCTCACCGATAATGCTCGGACAAGCCTGCATCACGCCAATGTGATTGCACAGGGTTACGGCAGCCCTTATGTAGGGACAGAGCATTTACTCTTGGGTGTTCTTGCACAAGGATCATCAGTAGGAGCAAAGCTACTTGCAGATGCGGGGGTGACGCTAGAACGTGCGCAGGTTGCTCTAAATCTTGTTCCATTGACAACGGTGATTACTGTTGGTGCGAAAGGGCTAAGTGAAACTGCTAAGTTGACGCTTAAGATGAGTTGGGAGATAGCCCAAGAGTTTCACCAAGAATACTTGGGGACTGAGCACATTCTCTATAGTATCCTGAGCCAAAAAAACGCACGTGCAACTGTACTTCTTCGCGATATGAATGTTGATTTGAACGAACTGACAGCAGAACTTGAAGAGTTTTTCGATCGTCAAAATGATATGTATCAAGATGTAGAGGGTATACCTGAGACAACTATTAAGAAGCAACCGCAGCGCAAAGGCGCCTTGGAGACGTTCGGCTCAGACCTAACCGCACTGGCAAAAGCGGGTAAACTTGATCCTGTTATTGGACGCGACGCGGAAGAAGAACGCATGGTGACAATTTTGAGTCGACGCACTAAAAATAACCCTGTATTAATCGGTGAACCAGGTGTCGGTAAGACTGCAATCGTTGAAGGACTAGCTCAGCGCATTATACGAGAAGATGTACCAGATCACCTTCTTGATAAAAGAGTTATTCAGCTCGATCTTGCGGGGATGATTGCAGGAACAAAATATCGGGGTGAATTTGAAGAGCGACTGAAGCGTGTTATGAGTGAGCTGCAAGAGCAAAAGAACGTCATTGTCTTTATCGACGAACTACATCTGTTGGTTGGTGCAGGTGCAGCTGAAGGAGCCCTTGATGCGGCCAATATGCTCAAACCCGCTCTTGCAAGAGGTGAATTGCATTTAATTGGTGCAACTACCTTGGAAGAATACCGCAAACACATCGAAAAAGACACGGCGCTTGAACGGCGTTTACAGACAATCGTCGTCTCTGAACCAAAAATTACTGATACAATTGCGATACTAAAGGGTCTTCGTGGGCACTATGAAGCGCATCATGGAGTGACGATGAGCGACGAGGTGCTCGAAGACGCTGTGTATATGGCGGATCGTTATGTAAGCGAAAGATTTATGCCCGATAAGGCAATTGACGTCATCGATGAAGCTGCAGCTCTCGTGCGGGTAAAGTCAGGTCGTAAACCAAGCAAACTGCGTGATTTTGTGAAGCAACTCAATAATCTTAATGAAAAAATGGAAGAAGCAGTTGCTAACGAAGATTACGAACGAGCTGCTCTCTATAAGACTCGTATAAGTCAGATTAGCTCTAGGCTTGATGAAACGCGCGAGGCATTTGAAAAAAAGACACCAATTGTTCTTACTGATGATGATGTTGCGCATGCGATTGCGACTATGACTGGCATACCTGTAAAGCGTGTACAGAAATCCGAAGCTAAACTGCTTCGAAATCTTGAAAAACATTTGTCCAAATTTGTGATTGGTCAAAAAGAGGCTGTTGAAAAAGTTTCAAGTGCTTTGCGCAGAAGCCGTAGTGGCGTTGCAAGTAGTAAGCGACCGATCGGCTCTTTTGTCTTTATGGGTCCAACAGGCGTCGGTAAGACTGAGCTTGCTAAGGTGCTTGCTCGAGAAGTCTTCGGTAGTAGCGATGCCCTCATTAAAATTGATATGAGTGAATTTGGCCAACAGCACAATACATCTCGGTTACTCGGCGCTCCCGCTGGCTATGTTGGTTATGAGGACGGTGGTCAGTTGACTGATAAAATCAAACGGCAGCCATATAGCGTGGTTCTGTTTGACGAGATCGAAAAAGCTCACCCCGAAGTGTTTCACTTATTGCTACAGATTCTTGAAGATGGCTCGCTAACTGATGCGAAAGGTCACAAAGTCGACTTTAGCAATGCTATTATCATTTTGACCAGTAACCTTGGGGCTGATCGTATGATGAAAGAATCGAGCCTTGGTTTTCATGTAGCCACAACTTCAGATAAGAAGAAACTCGATGTCGTTCACGATGATAACGCCGTCGCAGCAAAGGAAGCACTGGGTCGTATGATGCGCCCTGAGCTCATCAATCGCTTTGACGCGATCGTTACCTTCCGTGCATTAACGAGAAAAGAAATCGGAAATATCTTCGATAACCTAATCGATGAACTCCAAGGTAGATTAATTCGAAAAGGAATCCACCTGGTCATTAAGCCACAAGCAAAGAAGCTGCTTATTGATAAAGGTTATGATGAGAAGTTTGGTGCTCGTCCACTGCGCCGCGCAATCCAAGATATGCTCGAACACAAGATCGCAGATGGTATACTATCAGGAGAATATGAAAAAGGAACGGTCTTAACTGTGAATGCGCTAAGGGGTGAGATAGCGATTAATGTCGAACAAGAGTCGTAACCTTGTAGGGACTATCATAGGGGTGGTCAGTGCCACGTTAGTGTTGCTGTTTACTGCATGGGTTATCTTGAATCGTCAATACGTTTTAGATCATTTAACAATGTGGTCATACACGCCGAATGCCGCGGTGAGCGCAATATCTCAACGCGCGGCAATGTCAGACGAAGGGCGTTTTTATTTTTATGCCAGTCAGCCAAAAGTTGAAACAGCTGATGAATTTAATGCAAGCTGTGTTCGTCAAGAAGCGAGCAGCGCCATTTTAGGCTGCTACTCTAATAAACGTATTTATATATACGACGTTCCCAACCAAGAACTTAATGGTGTAGAAGAAGTGACCGCAGCGCACGAGACATTACACGCTGTATGGGAACGAATGAGCGAGACTGAAAAAACAACCCTCAGCAATAAACTTGAAGAAGCATTCGCAAAAATCAACGACACGAAGCTCAACGACCGTATGGCCTATTATGATCGGACAGAACCTGGCGAACGAGCGAACGAGCTGCACAGTATACTCGGTACCGAATACGCACAGTTGGGTAGTGTGCTTGAAGCGCACTACAGGAAGTACTTTACAGACAGGAACACCGTCGTATCCTTATATAGCAACTATCAGGCAATATTTGATAACCTTAAGGCTCAGTCTGATGCACTGGCCGCACAAATGGGAACTCTAAAAACAGCAATCAATAAAAAGACGGCAGAATATAATGCAGAAGTTGTCTCAATTAACAACGATGCCATTGCGCTTAAAAACAGTGCTGACTCAGTTGATCGAACAAGTGCAAGTGCAGTAAATGCATACAACGCTCGACGACAAGTTCTTCTTAATCGAATTGATGCTCTCGAAATACTCCGTAAGGAAATAAATGCGCAAACAGAGACATATAATGCTAAAGTTGCAGAGTATAACAAACTGGTTGTTAGTACGAACGAGTTAAATAAGAGTCTCGATAGCACACTTTCACCTGCGCCGAGCCTGTAGGTGTAAATGGTATAATGAAATCAATGGTGAAGTCAAAGTCTCAATTCGTCTGTCAAAACTGTGGTGCAAGTTACGGCAAGTGGACGGGTAAATGCGAAAATTGTGGTGAGTGGAATACGCTTGTCGAACAAGCTCCAGTGAGCGCAGGTAAGTCAGCTGTGGCAAGGAGTGCGTCGTCGGGAAGAGTATTAACACCGCAAACGATGCGCTCTATTAGTACGGAAGATAGTAGTAAGCGTCTTGCTACAGGATTCAAAGATCTTGATGATGTACTGGGCGGTGGTATCTTACCAGGAGGAGTGGTTCTGATCGCAGGGCAGCCTGGTATTGGTAAAAGCACCTTGCTGCTTCAGGTGACGGCCCAAGTTGCAAAAAACATACCAGTGCTTTACGCGAGTGGTGAGGAATCAGCCGGCCAAGTAAAGCTTCGCGCAGAACGACTTGGTGCCGAGAAAAGTGAACAATTAAACTTTATTGCGAGCACGAGTGCCGATGATATTGCAGCAACGATTCGTTCGGGCGCATACAAGCTGGTGATTATTGATTCGATTCAGACACTTGCACTTGATGAAATTACGTCTGCTCCTGGGACGGTCAGTCAAATTACTAACAGTAGTAACGTCATTATTCGTGCCGCAAAAGAAGCGGGTGCGGCTGTGGTGCTCGTTGGGCACGTCACGAAAGAGGGCAGTATCGCTGGTCCGAAAGTGCTCGAACACTTGGTAGATGTCGTCCTGCAATTTGAAGGTGATCGCTATGGGGGCTTTAAAGTCGTTCGTGCATCAAAGAATCGTTTTGGTTCAACGAGTGAAGCAGCTATCTTCGAGATGTTTGAAGAAGGGTTAAGACTGGTTGAAAATCCATCAGCTGCGCTACTTGCTGAACGCCAGGACGCAGACGGCTCGGTTGTCCTGGCCACATTAGAGGGTACAAGACCACTTCTGGTCGAGATTCAAGCGCTTGTAAATCCTACAAGCTTCGGGTATCCTAAGCGTACAGCCTCTGGATTTGATCTCAATCGTTTAAATCTACTGATTGCAGTACTAGAACGACGAACAAAACTGAATTTATCAGACAAAGATATTTATATCAATGTAGTTGGGGGACTACGCCTCAGTGATCAGGCGGCCGATCTTGCAATATGCATGGCAATCGCCAGTGCTGCCGCAGGACGCAAACTCGATACAGGAGTCGTTGTATTCGGAGAGGTTGGACTGGGTGGAGAGATTCGCTCTGCTATCGGTGCAGATCGACGTGTCCAAGAGGCACAGAAACTTGGTTTCACGCAGGCTATCGCACCGTATAGCCAAAAAAAGAACTCATTTATTAAAGGTGTAAAAGATCTGCGTAGTGCATTGATCGATTACCTACAAAAGTAAGGACATACATGGAAGTAATTATTATCATTCTGCTGCTAATCATTGCAGTAGAGGCAACATATCTTGTTGTAGCGACGAACAAAAAGCAAATTAATAAAAAAGTCGGTCATCCCATATTTGTCGACACATCTGTACTGATCGATGGTCGCATTATTGCCGTTGCACAGTCTGGCTTTATTGGTAGTGACACCCTGTTTATCCCACGCAGTGTCATTGGCGAATTACAATATCTAGCTGATAGCGGTGACGGAGACAAACGTACACGAGCTCGTCACGGACTTGACGTGGTATCTGAACTGCAGGCAATGCCAGGCGTGAAGGTAGAAATCTTCCAAGATGGCAGCAAAGCCGAAGAAGGCGTTGATGAACGACTTCTCAAACTTGCAAAGCAGTATAAGGGTGCTGTTTGTACGATTGACTACAATCTCAATAAAGTTGCTCAGGTAGAAAATATAAAAGTACTAAACGTGAACGACCTGGCGATGAGCCTGCGTATGGCGTATCTACCTGGTGAGAAAATCATGTTGGAATTGACACAAAAGGGTCAAGATAGCCACCAAGCAATCGGTCACCTTACTGACGGCACGATGGTAGTTGTTGAACATGCCAGTAAGCTCATAGGTAGCACTGTCGAAGTAGAGTTTATTCGAAGTTTGCAAACAGCAGCTGGCAAAATGATGTTTGCAAAACCAGTTGAAGCTCGCCAGAAAAAACAGCCTGCATTGCCCAAGAAAGCCTTCGTACCACGTGTGCCCGCCGATTCTAATGTGGAAGTCATTGTTCCCCCTGCTACGGCCACCACATTTCATAGTGATCGTAGTGACCAACGACTAGCAAAACGTAGCATGAATCAGTCTCGCGTGAAACCTACGCCTCAAGTTTCTGCACCGAAAAAGAAATTTCGTACATCTGCGCAAAGCGAAGATGACTTGATAAAAATGCTTAACGGCCAGTAAGTTTACTGGTCTACGAAAAGAACGCTTCCGTAAGGAAACGTTCTTTTCAATTGACTATGGGCGAGGAGGCAAGTTAGTCGCAGCGGTATTGCTGTTCGTATAGTAGCCAGTATCTATTGCTGTTGCACTGACCGACTGTGGTGTAGCGGTTCCTGCTGGTGTTGTGTAGGTGAACGTGTAAGGGCCGGGAGCAGCAATAGTCTTGACGACAGTGCCGCCTACGAGGATATCAACACTACCTAACCCGAATGTTCCTTGCGTAATAGTAGCAGTAATCGTGTAGGTGAATGCACCAGGAGCTGGTGCCCAGTTGACAGACACGGATGGTTTCACGTCCGTACATGCGTGCTTGTCGTCGTCCTTTGATCCATCGTAGCCATCAGGAACGCTTGAGTAGACGTCTTTCTTGGTGACAGGATCAACAGTCTTGACGACATCAAGTTCGATCTTAGCAGCGTCAGGAGTACAGGCAGTCGCTTTGTATTTAGACAGTTTGTCGAACATAACTTTAGCATTTGACTGACCTTGATTTTTGTTCCACCATGATGGGTAGAGTTCTTTACCAACTTTTTGGATGCCTGTTGGTTGCGTAAACCAGTCACCTGACTTCCATCGTCCGTCACCTGCATAGACAGTCTTGTGCGCGTATTCCATGACAGGTTGGATGATTGCACCAGGAAGTGTCGAGTTGCCATTTTTAAGGACGGTTGTATCTGGGTTACCTAGCCAAACTCCCATGGCAAGAACAGGGCTATAACTCATCATCCAAATATCTTTCGCTTTTGTGCCTTTATCTGATGTACCCGTCTTGGTTGCAGTCTTTACACCAGGGATATTCATTGCGGTAGTGTTAGCAAAGGAGGCACGAGCATCACGGTCAGTCAAAATATCACTGACAATGTAGGCTGACTGAGGGTCAATAACTTTCGTGCCAGCTTCGTCGGTCCATGACTTCAAGACTTCACCTGAGTTATTCTTTACTTCAAGGACAGATGCTTGTTTTTTGTATACTCCGCCACGAGACAGCGACGCGTAGGCATTGACCAGTTCAGTTTGCTTGATACCGCAACCACCAATTGCTGATGCGAGACCTGCCTGTGTCTCTGTACCCTGTGTACAGTAGCTTGGTGCGCCCATGTCATGTATTGTCGTAACGGTTGGCTTGATACCCGATATATACATAGCCTTAACGGCAGGGATGTTACGTGACGTTGCAAGACTGATGCGAATAGGAATATCGCCCTTGAAGGCACCGTCCGCATTTTGTAGCTTACTGCCATATATGGAATCTATATTTTCATCCTTTAGGATACTACCGCTTCCATAGTTTGCTTGACCAGCAGGTTTTTGTTGAAACAGTTGCGCATAGACAAGTGGCTTCACTGTTGAACCAGGTTGAATGTATGCCGTTGCAGCATTATCCTGTCCATACCCCTCGTATTCAAAGTTTCGACTACCAAGTAATGCGACAATTTGACCTGTTTGAGTATCTTCGACAGTAGCTGCTCCATTCGTAAATCCAGCGCTTGCAGGGACAGACGACTTGAACATTGCTGTCATTGCTTCCTCAAGCTTTTGTTGAATACGATAGTCAAGAGTTGTTTTGACTGTTAAACCACCTCTACCCACAGTTGCTTTGCCAAGTTCTTGTTCGAGTTGGCTACGCACCATCTGAACGAAGTGAGGCGCTTTGATACCTGCATATTGAGTTGACTCTGGCCTTAGACTATCAATGATAGGAAATTTCTTTGCTTCATCAGCCTCTGCGCGGGTAACCATACCTTGATCTGCCATATTGTCAAGAACAGTATGTTGACGTGCAATGAGTGCCTCGTGACCTGCAACGTTGTATGGATCATAAACGGATGGGTTTTGGGGGATAGCTGCCAGCAAGGCTGCCTCAGCCAGTGTCAGGTCTTTTGCTGCTTTACCAAAGTATGTTTGAGCGCCAGATTCTGCACCATTGCGTCGTCCACCATACGGCGACTCGTTCAAGTAAAGCGTCAGTATCTGATCTTTATCATACATGCGCTCTACTTCAATTGACAGAATAAGCTCCTTAATCTTACGTGGTATTCCGCCCAGGCCTCGATTTTGTGCCTCGTCTGCAAAGAATACTTGTTTTACTAGCTGTTGTGTAAGTGTAGAGCCACCTTGAGTACTGTCGCCTGTTAGGTTGTTGAAGAATGCACGTGTTAGACCTGTAAAACTTACGCCAGCGTGTTTGTAGAAATCTTTATCTTCAATAGCTATAGTCGCCTTCTTTAAGTAATCACTGAGCTCATCAGTGCTTACGACTAATTTGTAGTCTCCATCACCCTTATCTTCCCACAGTAATACATCATTACGGTCATAGTACTTTGTAACAGTCGTTTGGACACGCTTTGCTAGCTCGTCGGGTCGAATAGAATCAAGATCTTTACGGAAATACGCAAATAAGCCACCAACTAATAGAGCAAGAAGTAAAAGTCCAATGCCTGTAATTTTGAGAGCCATAAATGCACCGCGCTTACTAAACCAGTATCCCCAGAAACGTTTTGGGTGTAGGCGATAAAAAAGTCGTTTTACGGGATGCTTAGGAAGAGTCGCAAGGTACTGAGCACGTTTCCTGGTCGCTGCGTCCTTTTTTGTCTTAAGTGAATGGGACAAATTAGAATAGACGCTGAGTTTGCGTGAATGTGAAGATTTCTTGACCACGGTTATATTTTTCCCATAAGCAGTATTACCCTCCATTATAGCATCAATTTGAGTGTGAAAAGACTAAAATTTTGTTATACTGACAAGAGATAACAGATAACAAATAGACAAGGATATCAGATGAGGCTTTCCGAAGAACTTGCATGGCGTGGATTTACTAATCAGACAACCTACAAAGATATGTCTGCACTTGACGACGGTTCAATTTCTTTTTATTGGGGTGTTGATCCAAGCAGTGACAGTATGACTATCGGTAACCTTGCGGCTGCTATGTTAGTACGTCATTTCATTGATTACGGACACAAGGCGCATCTACTAGTTGGTGGAGCAACGGGTATGATCGGTGATCCTGACGGCAAGAAAGATGAACGCAATTTGCTGACCCTTGAAGATATTGCACAAAATAAAAAAGCAATCGGCGAACAATATAAAACAGTATTTGTAGACAAAGATTTCACGATTGTCGATAACTATGATTGGTTCAAAGATATGAACTATATCGATTTTTTGCGTACTGTCGGTAAAAACGTACCACTTTCTCAGATGCTTGGGCGTGATTTTGTGCAATCGCGCCTAGGGGCTGACGGTTCTGGCATTAGTTACGCAGAGTTTAGCTATTCATTAATCCAAGGCTATGACTTTGTCTACCTCGAACGTGAGTATGATGTCAGTCTGCAGCTTTGTGGGGCAGATCAATGGGGTAACTCTATTGCAGGTGTTGATTTAATTCGCAGACTCGACAACAAAGAAGCGCACGTGTACTCTACGCCGCTTATTATTAACAAAGCAACGGGACAAAAGTTTGGCAAATCCGAAGGTGGGGCAATTTGGTTGGATGCTAGCAAGACAAGCGTCTATACATTCTACCAGTTCTGGTTAAACGTTGATGACGAAAGCGTGGGTGAGCTGCTGCGTATATATACGTTGCTCTCCAAAGAAGAGATCGAACAGCTCGAAGATCAAACAAAAAATAATCCTGGCGCGCGTGCTGGTCAAAAACGCCTTGCACACGAGGTGACTCAGTTGGTGCATGGACAAGAACGTACTCAAAGTGTAGAGCGAGTGACAGATGTTTTGTTCGGACAAGCTCATTTTACTGATCTTTCGGGCGAAGATATCGAAATTCTAGGCGTCGAAATACCTACTGTGTCTGTTGGTAAAACAATCATTGATGCTCTCACTGCAACAACCCTAGCAAGTAGCAATGGTGAGGCACGTCGGTTGATTGAAAGTGGTGCAATTTGGCTCAATGGAGAAAAGGTAACAGAGGATATCGTTATTGAGTCGGCCGCACTTATAAAAAAAGGTAAGAATAATTTTGTGCTTGTCCGTTAAACGACTGGTATAATAATTGTTATGACTAAAAAACTTATCGCATTCGACCTCGACGACACATTAGCAATTTCTAAAGCAATTATCTCTGACCGTATGGCGGAGCTGTTCACAAAACTTCTTGATAAATACCACGTTTGCGTGATTTCTGGAGGCAAGATCGAACAATTCCATATGCAGATTGTTGATCGTATTGACGCTTCTGCAGAACAACTATCACACCTTCACTTAATGCCTACCTGTGGTACCCGTTATTATCGATATGATGTCACAAACGAGACTTGGAAACTGCAGTATGCAGAAGACTTATCACCCGAGCAAAAAAAGCATATCGTTGAAGTTCTCGAGCAGTCTGCCAAAGAGCAGGGGCTATGGGTTGAAGAACCTTATGGTGAACTCATCGAAGATCGTAATAGTCAGATAACGTATTCAGTCCTCGGACAACAGGCACCAGCTGAAGTGAAATATGCATGGGCCGAAAAGAATGCTGAAACAAAGCTAAAACTCCGTGATGTTATCGCAGAACGCCTTCCTGATCTTGAGGTTCGCTTAGGCGGTACAACAAGCGTCGACGTGACACGCATCGGCATCGATAAAGCCTACGGTATCCAAAAATTGATGGACGAGTTGAATATTGGTACTGATGACATCTTATACTTTGGTGACAAGCTACAAGAGGGCGGTAACGACTACCCTGTAAAGGCACTTGGTATTGATAGTATCGAAGTAGAGAAGTGGGAAGATACCGCATTTGCGCTCGAAGGTATTCTGGGCGTTACAGAGTAGACTTGCTACACTGTAGATATGGATCTTTCATCTCCACTCGAGAAAGTAAAAGGAGTAGGGGCAAAAACAGGCGAACAATTCGCTCTGGCGGGCATTCATACCGTCGGCGATTTAGTGCTGTTCTTACCCCGTACCCACGAAGACTTTTCGCATATTACGACGATCGCGAATATTGCGCCTGGTAAGGCGACAATTAAAGCGCGATGCGAAGCGATAACGACGCGGCCAGTGCGAAGAGGTCTACGAATCACTACCGCAACACTGGCAGACGATACAGGTAAGCTCCAAGCTGTTTGGTTTAATCAACCTTACCGCGCGGCGCAACTTGCAAAAGGCGAAGAGTTCTTTTTTTCGGGCGAGTTCGAGTTCGCTTATAATCGTTATCAGTTAACAAATCCGAGTGCTGAAAAAGTGAGTGACATGCCTGTTCAAACGGATCGCTTGCTGCCTGTCTATCGTTCAATCAAAGGATTGAAAACCCCACTTGTGAGGAAAATACTCTCAGAACTTAAGCCTATCATCAAGATGTTGCCCGAAACGCTTCCACAGACAATTGTTAAAGCTCAAAAACTAATCAGTCGAGCCGATGCATACGTTGCAATGCACTTTCCTCGCTCTGATACTGATATTGAAAAGGCGCGCGAAAGGCTGGGTTTCGAGGAACTATTCGAACTGCTCCTTGCCAGTCAGCTGAACCGCCAAGCGAACGCAAAACTAACAGGCTGGCATATCCCTTTTGACCAGTCTGTAGTAAAAGCGTTTGTTGAAAAATTACCATTTGCTTTAACTGGCGCTCAACGAATTGCGGCCTGGGAGATATTACAGGATTTTGAAAAATCAGTCCCAATGAATCGCTTGCTCCAAGGAGATGTCGGTTCAGGAAAGACGGTAGTCGCAGGTCTTGCTGCTCGTCAAGCTGCTCATGAAGGATTTCAAACTGCGCTCATGGCACCAACAGAAATTTTGGCGTCGCAACATGCCGAAACATTACAAAAGCTTCTTTCTCCTTTTGACGTAACGGTCGGTTTGTTAACAGGTAGCGTGAAGGGTCAAGCGCGTAAACAACTCTATCAGGCAATCAGTGACGGGTCGGTTCACGTTGTTGTCGGTACTCATGCACTGATCCAAGAAACAGTTTCATTTCACAGACTTGGATTTGTTGTTATCGACGAACAACATCGTTTTGGAGTAAAACAGCGGCAAGAACTATTAAAAAAATCGATGCATATGCCACACCTTCTTGCGATGACGGCGACTCCGATCCCCCGAAGTCTTGCGTTGACTGTGTACGGCGAGTTAGACATTTCTGTACTAAATGAACTACCAAAGGGTCGTAAACCTATAAAAACCAAAATCTGGTCGCCGAACAGTCGTGCTCAACTGTACGAACTCATTGATGGTGAACTATCAGTTGGCAGACAAGCCTATGTTATCTGTAGCTTGATTGATAATAATCCTGATAACGAACTAAAAAGTGTTCAGGTAGAATACAGGAAATTGCAAAACTCGGTTTTTAAACACCGTCGAATTGGCTTGCTTCACGGTAAGATGAAATCAGATGAAAAGGATGCTGTGATGCGTCAGTTCGCGTCAGGTGATGTGGACATTTTGGTGAGTACAACAGTTGTGGAAGTCGGCGTCGATGTTCCGAATGCGACAGTGATGCTGATCGAAGATGCAGATAGATTTGGGTTGAGCCAACTGCATCAGCTTCGTGGACGTGTGGGAAGAAGTGTTCATCAAAGCTACTGTTACTTAGTAACTAGCTCAAGTGCCAAACCGTCAGAGCGCCTCAGAGAAGTTGAAAAGAGTAATGATGGGTTTTACTTAGCAGAAATTGACTTGAAGTTGCGTGGCCCTGGTGAAGTCTATGGACGAGCACAGCACGGTGCACTAAACTTGCAGATAGCAACGCTGGCTGATACTAAACTTATCAAACGCGCGCAACAAGCGGCCAAGGCATTCGCACTATCGGGCGACGACCTGCTAAAATATAATGAGTTAGCATCACAAGTGCGCTATTACCAGCGCTTAACAACCCTGAACTAAGAAAAGAGACTACATCCGTGTACGCAGGTACAACATTTCGCCGTGACTCAGGTCGCATCGTCGGTGTTCATCAAAAGATTGACCGAGTCAGCCGACGCCATTTGAAAAAAATTCTTCCGTCAGGCGTGGAATTTCCTACTATTAAGCAAATTTTACACTTCGAAGGTATTAATGGCCCAGACGGGATTAAGCGAAAGAGCCCATCGAAAGACGAACCATGGCATTATATTGACCCGACAAAACCAAATGATCGAGGCCTTATTATCCTTATTAATGACCACGTAGCTAACTTAACGACTGCGCTTGCCGACAAGAACGAAGCTCGCGCATCATTCGAAGCAGCTTGGTTGGCGCATGCTATTGTTGATGGTTTGACACCTGCGCATCACTATCCTTTGAACGATAAAATTGAGGAACTATGGGGCAAGCCACATACTGAGCGACTCACAAAGAAAGATAAAACAATTATCAAAGGTAGTAATCGACGAGATACGTTGTCGAAAAATTGGCAATATTGGGGTGTTGGTGGTGTGTTTTCTGCTCACTTGGCTTTTGAGCTTGGTGTGGCTTCGACGGTTGCTCCGCTTCGATTTAGTGACAGCTATCCAAGTCAGCTTGATATACGCGCGTTAGAAAAAAATGGGTTCGAAGCGACATTTTTAAAGTCGATGCATAAAGTATATAAACTACACTTGTACGACGAGTTTGGGAATAAAGGCTGGACACGTCGATTGGCAAACCAAACACGTAAAGTTCTCGTTCCAGAAATCATCAAAACAGTCTGTTTAGCATGGTACTACGCGGCAAACGAGGCTAAGATAAGAACAATATGAATATAAGGGTTATTGCAGGTAAGTACGGAGGACGCACAATCGTTGCGCCAAACGGTCACACGACACATCCAATGAGCGAGCGTATTCGCAATGCGCTTTTTAACAGTATTGGCGATGAGGTAAAGGATGCGGTCGTGCTTGATGCGTTCGCAGGATCTGGATCAATCGGAATCGAAGCAATCAGTCGTGGGGCGCTATCTGCAACATTTTTAGACAAGGATCCATTATCAGGACGAATTTTAGAAGAAAATATTAAAACCTTGGGTATCGAAGAACAGGCGATTACCTTTCATGGTGGAGTCGGTGCGTGGACGACGAGGACAAACGTTCTATATGACATTATTATCGCCGACCCTCCGTACAACAACATGCAGTTATCCACAGTTGTCAAATTATTTAAACTATTGAAACCCAATGGGCTTATGGTATTATCATACCCAGGTAGAGGTGAGGCCCCGACCGGCACTAGTGGAGTTGTTGTGGTGGACAATCGTAGTTATGGAACCGCGGCTCTCGCGTTTTACCGCAAAGAGGACGCTTAGGTGTCCTCTTTGCTTAATGACGACACCTTCACTATTCCTACAGGAATTATCTATGCAGAGCATTCAGTTATTACACATAAACTACTAGATTTTAGAAGAGTAGGTGCAGATCAGTTACAGCTAATTCTTGACTTTGATAGAACACTGACAGAAAAACATAAACAGGACAGTGTTTCTTGGCAACTGATGCGTAACCATCTTCCCCCTGATGGACAGATTGAAGCGCAAAAAGTGTTTGATCACTATCGTGCAATTGAATTAGCAGAAAAACTGACAGTGGAAGATGCAGTTGCCTGGTGGAGCGCATCGATGTCCATCATCACAAAATACCAGCTTGATTTGACAGCTGTCGAACAAGACTTTCTGGCCCGTTCTACGCTACGGCCAGGGACGAAAGAACTATTTACCCTATGTGCTGCGCACAATATTCCGACAATCATTATGTCAGCAGGCATTAAGGATGTGATTGATATATGGTGCAAAACATACGATATACATCCAACGATTATCCTATCGACATCCTTACGACTCGATGCAGATAACCATGTTATAGGGTGGGACGAGAGTAGTATGGTCCACACGCTTAATAAGAAGGAGATCGGACATCCCGAGCTATCAAAAATCAGAAGTGAACGCTCACATACTATACTGATTGGCGATAGCATCCACGATTTTGATATGGCTGAGGGTACAGACGACGTATTTCGTATTCGTATTATTGATGCGCCCGAAGGAGAAGAGGATAGTAAGGACGTACGGGCAAAGTCGCTGCAATTATTTGACGCTGTCATTGAAGACGGAACCCTCTATCCTTTGACGGCACTCATAGAATCTATCGTTACATAATCTGCAAAGGATAATCCTTTGCAGGACAGAATAAAATAACAGGCCAGCCGACCTGTTATTTTATATGGTACGCGAGAGAGGACTTGAACCTCCACGCCCGAAGGCACTAGCTCCTAAGGCTAGCGTGTCTACCAATTCCACCACTCGCGCATATGTGCTGCTTCACGCCTAGCGTGTCTACGATCTATCATAGAGCCACCACTCGCGCATTGCATAGTATTATATCATAAAGTATTCATAATCTACCACTGATTAACCTGCTTGTGCTATCATTAATACATACATTGAAAGACAGACGGGGACTAGAGGGTAATGAGTAAAATTGCAAAGTACTTGAATGAACATATCTTAGGTGAGATTACAGGGTCTAAGGCAGTGCGAGAACGCTTTTCGCGTGACCGTAGTGTGCTGTCGATTAAGCCCGAATTAGTCATGTTTCCTCGGGTCACAAACGATATTCGTAAAGCAGCACGCTTTTCATGGCAGCTTGCCGAAAAAGGTCATGTTTTGCCGTTGACTGTTCGTGGCGGTGGCTCTGATGAGACAGGTGCAGCAATTGGAAAAGGTTTGATTATTAACACGACCTCACATCTCAATAACATTATTTATATAGCTCTTAAAGATAAAGACCACTTTGTGCATGTACAGCCTGGTGTAACGTTTAAAGCGCTCAACGATGCGTTAAATTGGCACGGTTTGTCTATTCCGACATACCCATCGTCTGCCGCTTATAGTACGATCGGTGGCGCTGTTGCAAGCAATACTGGTGGGCAATTCTCTGGCAAAGCAGGCCTTACAGGTGATTGGGTCAAACGTCTTGAAATTGTTTTGGCAAATGGCGATCTTATCGAAACGACTCGCCTACGTAGACACGATGTCAACAAGAAGATTGGTCTTCAAACGTTTGAAGGCGAGATATATCGCAAACTCGATGGTTTGATTGAAGATAATCAAGCGCTCATCAATGAAAAACTATCCGAAGATAGAGTAGACAATACTGGCTATGCACGTATTGCGCAGGTGAAGGGACGAGACGGCTCATTTGATCTGACTCCATTGATGATTGGTAGCCAGGGAACATTGGGGATTATTTCTGAGATTGTGCTCAAAACTGACTATGTGAGCAAAGATGTCACTGCAGCCGCCGCTGTTGTTGGTTCAGTAGAGGCCGCTCGCGATGCTGCGGATGCACTACGTGGTCTTGACGCGGACTCTATAGAAGTCCTCGATGGAGTGTTATTTGATCAGGCACGTGCCTCTGGTAAGTCGTATCCATTCTTTAGCAGCACAGATAGCGACAATGCGATTGGTGCAGTGATATATATTGCATTCAACGACTTCAACGATCATGCACGCGAGCGAAAACTCAAGAAAGCGATAAAAATTTTGGGTAAGTTTAATGCGGCAGTCGTTTCGTCTGACGACCACACAATGGATGAATTAACGGCCATTCGCGATGTTGCGACATCTGTATATAGTGCAGATAATGGTGACGACGCTTACCCGCCACTGCTTGATGGTGCTTCTATTCCTACGGATCGACTGGAAGAGTTTAGTAGTTTGGTATTTGAGCTTGCAGCTCGACATCACGTATTACTTCCTCTAAGGATTCGTGTGCTTGATGGTGTCGTCTTTACACGCCCTGCACTCCAACTCGACAAAGTCTCTGACAAGCAAAAGGTATTTAAGCTCATTAACGAATACGCGCAGCTAGTAGATAAATGTGGCGGCACTTTCCTGGCGGATTCAAGTGAAGGTCGCTTAAAAGCAAATGCAGCATACTCGGTCATCGACGAAGACGTACAGCGCTTATACGAGCAAGTACGTGCAATTTTTGATCCATTTGGCACCTTGAACCCTGGTGTCAAGCAAACCTCTGACCTAAAAAGTCTTGTTCAATCACTTCGTTCGTCTTACGACACCGCTGACTTTGTCTAACGATCTTCATTTGCTATAGTCTATAGGGTATGCGTGCGTGGCGGCCTATGAGTAAATCGTAGAAGCGCATTGCAAACGTTAACAATTATATGCGTGCGTGGCGGAATTGGTAGACGCGCTAGCTTCAGGTGCTAGTGTCCTTCGGGACGTGGAGGTTCAAGTCCTCTCGCGCGTACCAAAAAATAACAGATAAACGTATCTGTTATTTTAGTTGTACACTAAAAGGTAATCATTCTCTAGTTTTCGACGCTATAATTGTTCTTCAAGGCTGCTTGACAGGGTAATATAAGCAATATAATCTATGAATGACACTTAAAGCTAAGGATTCTGATGTTTAAATCATATAAAAAATTCAAAAACCAAAAACTAAACGACGTCCGTCGAGAATTATCTCGTGCGCACCTGATTATAGCGCTACTCGCTTTTGTTGCTATTGTCTTACTTGTTCAGCAAAGTGCACTATATCCCGATATTAACACTATTTTCACAACTATAGCGATTGTTTTACTGGCGGTTTTAGCAACAATTTCGCTAACGATTGCTCTAATTCTTCGTTCGCTTCGCAAATAATCGGTCACCGATAAAGCCTTCCATGCTTATTAGGGATTTTAAATTCGCCTTTTTGTAATATATCTCGCATATATTGTTTTTCTTTACAGCTACACTTAAGGTAGCTACAACCATAGGTTAAACGTAAAGAAGGGAGCGAGTAATGAATGTAAGGGTGCAGCCACATTACAAAGGAAAAGGAATTGTTATATTAGCAGTTTTCGTTACGTTTATTATTACGGCAGTAATCGCCACACCTCTCACATTCGCAGAGAGGAATATGTGGAATGATGCATACGGACGCAATTCAAGTCGGTATGAATCCGCCAATAGAAAAAGAACGCCTCCTCCTGCTCGTACTCAGTCTACAAAAACATCACGTCCTTCTACTGTGGTGACACAGCAACCCTCACCAAGTACTCCTATTCCGCTACCGCAGCCAGAGCCTAGTGCGACAATCCCAGTTGTCTCACAGGGGTCCTCGTCTTCTAACGCGATAGCCGTGCCTCCTATAGATACCTCTGCAGAAGTTCAACATCTGGCAACCGAGCAGTCCCACACGCAGACCTTGCCAGTTTCGTACGATAGCAAAAAAATGGATGCATCACTTGCGAGAAGTGTAGTAATGGCGGGTACCGTCAGTGCAATTGTTGGAGGAATGTTAATCACGTTTACATATCTTCCATTTATGAAGCGCTACAGTACTGTAGGTATTTCAGTTACACGCTAAACGAGTGAGTCCTTACCTACGTTAAACGCATATGGAGTATGTATCTATGGTTTCTGATAAGAAAAAGTCTATTTTAAGAGTTGCAGCAGCAGGGTTAGTGCTAATAGGTCTGCTTGCCTTTGGGTATGCTATATATAATCGCAGTGATGCCGTTGATAGGATAATCGTATTCTCTGAAAGGACGATGCTCTCGGGTCTATGGGATGCGTACAAACAAGAGTATTGGGAAGAAGGCACAGGTCGAACGGTCGATAAACAGTCTGGTAACATTACTACATCAGAAGGTCAAAGCTATACCATGCTCCGCGCAGTATGGCAAAGCGATCAAGCAACCTTTGATAAAGCGTGGGGCTGGACGAAACAGCAACTACAGCGTTCAGATAGCTTGTTCGCTTGGAAATGGGGGATGAAAAGTGATAAAAGCTACGGTGTTCTTGTTGATCAAGGAGGGCAAAATACAGCATCTGATGCCGATTCTGACATAGCGTTGGCACTATTGATGGCAGCGGCACGTTGGCAGCAACAGAAGTATTTGGATGAGGCAAGGTCCATCATCACGTCATTATGGAAAAATGAAGTCATCATGGTGGGTGGCCGACCGTATCTTGCATCTAATAACCTAGAAAAGGATTCACGCACTGACGCTATTATCAACCCCTCGTATTTATCACCCTATGCCTACCGTATATTTGCTCAAGTCGATACCTCTCATGACTGGGTGAAACTGGTCGACTCTAGTTACGATCTTATAAGTCGGGCTATAGATGAGCCATTGAACGTGACGGCTAGCGCTGGTCTCGTACCCGATTGGATTGCAATGAACAAGCAAACAGGAGCCATATCAGCTGTGGTGGCAAATAATGCACTCACGACTAATTTTGGCTACGACGCCATGAGAATTACCTGGAGGCTTGCACTTGATTATGAATGGAACAAGAGTGATCGCGCCAAGCAGGTTTTACAGAAACTCAGCTTTATCAAGCAAGAGTGGGAGATTGGTCAAACCATATATTCGACGTATAGTCACGACGGACAAGTGGTCAAAAAAGATGAAGTTCCCGAAAGTTACGGAACGAGTATCGGCTATTTTATGGTTACAGACCCACAACTCGCAACGGAGGTATATGAAAAAAGATTAAAAAATCTTTATGACCAGGACACGGATGGGTGGTCTCAGAAAATGAGTTATTACAGCGATAACTGGGCGTGGTTTGGTATGGCTCTCTACCAACACCAACTTGATAACTTAGCGAAGGACCTAAAGTAGTATGGATTTTATAAAAAAAGTAACAATCAGTAAAGCATTTTTAATCCTAAATCTGGTATTTACGATCGCTTACTTTATCGTGCTGCTTTGCTTCTTTCCGATTGGTAACATGATGCTATTTTGTTTATTGGTTTTTGCATCTATATTTCACTTGTGGCAGGCACTTGGCTATGTACATAGTATATGGCCACGAAAAGTGCAGCATGTGTTTAATGTCACATTTCGCCCTAAAGTTGCGGTGTTCATTACTGTCACCGGTGAGCCAATAGAAATTGTAGAACGAACATTACGAGCCGTATTAGACATGAAGTACCCTTCGTTTAGTGTGTATCTATTGAATGATGGTTTCGTTGCAGGTAAAGACAATTGGGCTGAAGCGGAAGAATTAGCCCAGCAATACGGAGTAATTTGTATTACAAGACAAGAACCAGGCGGCGCGAAGGCAGGCAATATTAACCATGCTCTACGGCAAACAAAAGAGCGTTTTATTGTGATATTTGATGCCGACCATATACCTAAAAAACACTTTTTAAAGACCACGATGGGATATTTTGTGGACCGACAAGTGGGTTTTGTGCAATCACCCCAGTACTATGTAAATCATACACAAAACGTAGTGACGGCAGGAGCATGGGAACAGCAAGCACTCTTCTTTGGTGCGATCTTAAAAGGCAAGGATACTCTCAACAGCACGTTTATGTGTGGTACAAATATGGTCATACGAAGAAAAGCGCTAGAGGAAGTGGGCGGCATGAGTGAAGATAGTATTGCCGAAGATTTTTTGACGTCATTGTTGGTGCATCAAAAAAAATGGAAGTCTGTGTACGTGCCAACGATTCTCGCCGAAGGCTTAGCCCCAGAAGATTTCTTGTCCTACTATAAACAGCAATTTCGATGGGCACGAGGAAGCCTAGAGCTTGTATTTAAGTATAATCCTTTCTTTCGACGTGGCCTCACTCTATCCCAGCGTATCCAGTATTTATCATCCGCGAGCTTCTATGTATCGGGAGTTGTTGTTCTATTGAATGCTTTACTTCCGATTATTTACTTTTTCTTTGGTCTTACGGCACTTACTATTAACACGATGACTCTTGCGCTTATTTTTATCCCTTATATTTTTATAGTCCTTTATACAATTCAAGTCAGTAGTAACTTTACCTATACATTTAGAGCTCTTTCGTTTAGCCTAAGCTCGTTTCCTATCCATATTAAAGCAATACTACAAATTCTTACGGGAAGAAAGAGCGGATTTGTGGTGACATCTAAAAAAGCGTTAAAGGGAAATCATGGATATCTTTCTACGCCTCACATTCTTTACGTTGTTGTTGCCATTGGTGGTGTGATTGTAGGCGTTATGAGGGAAGGATTGAGTGCGTCCTTGTTGTCTAACATTGCATGGGCAGCAGTCTACATTGCATTATTCATTCCGTTTATCGCTGCAAGCTTTTATCGGCCAACAGTTAGTTCAGCAACTGTTAAAAAAACACTTCATAAAAAGGAAATTGTGGCATGATTGCTGTCAGGCTACTCCCTAGTCGGTTGCTAGAACTAAAAGAGCAATCCCATAAAAAGATTACACGACTGACGATTGTTACGATAATCACGCTCCTTGTCTTTTCCACGATATTTAGTGTTTTTGTATTTGCTCAAACAAGTTTGAGACTTGATGAAGCGCAAAGCTTATTTCAAGTCAGCCGTGACATGCAAGGGGTGCTTTATTTAGTGGGGCAAGACGTCCATGTGCCGCTGTATCATATATTGCTGCATTTTTGGGTACTCATGTTCGGTAACGATATATTTATTGCAAGGCTAATGTCGTTGCTGTTTTTGCTTCTTACTATTGTGGCCGTTTTTTTCTTTGGAAGGTACGCATTTAGTACAAAAATTGGGCTATTCGCTGCATTTTTAGTTACCATATCACCTTTTATGCAGTGGTATGGATCAGAAGCTCGCATGTATACGCTTCTAGCCCTCATAACAATTCTTCATCAATTTGTTTTTTTGAAAATTTATAGAGAGAACAAAACGATCCATTGGATATTTTTTGTAGTAACTGCAATTCTAGGAATGTATACTCATTATTTCTTTGCCTTCGTCCTATTGACCGAAGTCATTTTTTACTTCTTATATAGAAAATCGTTTGCGCGTGGATCATTAAAAAAATTCGCTATATCGTCAGTCGTTGTAGTCCTGTCGCTACTGCCGTGGCTGCTCTATGTTAGATCATTAGGAACGGCCAGCAACACTCAGCCCTATCTTGAAACACCTTCAAGCGGAGACCTCTTTAATACGTATGCGCAATTTATCTTCGGCTTTCAGGTCGATAACTTGAATACAATCATTATTTCACTTTGGCCCATTGTAGTTTTGCTCGCTTTTTTTGCGTTGCGAAAGGGTCGAACAATTCCGCGTTCTGCCATTTTTCTCGTATGTGCTGCGATACTTCCTGTTGTAATAGCGTTTCTGGCAAGTATTTTGTTTAAGCCATTCTACCAGAGCAGGTATTTAATCGTTGCGCTACCACCATTACTGATACTTCTCAGTTGGGTTCTTGCGAGTTACCCGAAGCGTATATCATGGGGGCTAAGAGTAATTCTTATTGTTGCCATCGGAGGGTTGTTTGTCGTGCAGGCGGTAAGCCCCAATACGCCCGTTAAAGAAGACTATCGTGCTGCGTCTGACTACCTTGAACAACACGCCACTAGCAAGGATGTCATTATACTTGCTGCGCCGTTTACCATTTATCCCGTTGAATACTACTACACAGGTGATTCTAAAGTAACCACTCAGCCAATTTGGGATCGTTTTAGGGAAGGTTCTGTACCAAGTTTTAATGAATCGGTGGTCGATGCGCAAACACGAACAAATGTCGCCTCCTACCAAACAGCCTGGTTGCTCTTAAGCTATGATCAAGGATATAACAACAAACTCAAGTCGTATTACGATACCCATTATGAACGACTGGGGGTAGTAAAATTTTCCCCAGGGCTCCAACTATATCAATACAAATTGCGTTACGATTTGGGCCTGTCTATCAAATGATGTTAGTAAGCATACTCACTTCAATACCAGGATCATATTCATCATCGATTTCACTATTAAGTTTTGCGGTATCTACAGTGTAGTATTTGTGGCGTACCGATATTATTTTTTGCTTTTTCAGTTTCTTGAGCTCAAGAGTCGTCGTTTCGCGTGTTAAGCCTGTTTTATTAGCCAGTTCTTGCTGTGTTAAGGGTACATATATCTTCACTAAATCTCTCTTGACGTCTCTTCCGTATAACAAACAAAAATAACGAAAAGTATAGATAAGTTTAGAGTACGCTTTTGTTTTCTCAAGTGCATCAACTTGCAACATGTTCCCAATATACGAACTCACTTGGCGATTAAGCATGGCACGTATAAATCCATCACTTATCATAAGTTGTGACTCAAAGACATCCTTAGGGATAACATAGAGTTCACAATCTGTATACGCTTGGTAATAGAACAGTGCTCTTGATGTTTTAGAAAAAGCCCAACAAATCGGTAGTATATCGTCAACGATTTCAAATGAAATTGTTCGGTCATCACCCTCCGCGCTCAAGTTAGATAGCTTTACAACCCCACTCTTAATCCCATAAACATGTCTAGGAATTTCGTCTTGCTGAAGAATGATTTCGCCCTTCGCGAATTTTACGGTAGGGTATTTTCTGTAAAATGATCTTAGTTCGTTCACACGATCTCCTTGAGATGCAATTTACGTATACGCTTACTTACTCCATAATAGCATCCCCGTAGCTGTTGTCGAAAGAGCTCATTATGTAAGTTATCTCACAGTTTAAGCGGTATCTGTTGAATACAATATAAAGTGTAATAAATTTTAATTGGGGAGGGTAATAATAGTGAATTATCAATTTATAGACCACAAGCCATCAAGAAAAATGTTAAAAATAAATAAGCACGCACTTGATCGAATTCGAGCTCGTCTAGATAGGATTCGTGCAGAACAATCTGAGATTTATACACATTTTAAAAAACGATACAACAGGCATCAACTCGACACGGTCATTACAGATGCCGAACTTAATGATTTGAAGCAAGAGGTAAGAGACGCAACCGCTATTTCGCAGGCTCTCAAGCATGTCGATATGGGGATGCGTAGTAGTCGTACCTTTAGCTATTAGATAAAGGAAGAGTATGCCTTTTACAACTTCAACTGACCTACCGCTAAATATACGAAAAATATTACCTGAACACGCTCAACATATCTATAAAGAAGCTTTTAATAGTGCGTATGAGGAATATAAAAAGTCCAGTGATCGGCGTGGGGGAGAGACCAGGGAAGAAGTAGCCCATAAAGTAGCATGGGGCGCAGTTAAAAAAGTATATAAAAAAGGCCCTGACCAAAAATGGCATCAAAAGTAGGTGCGACATTCAATAAGCTTAAGCCACCTTATCGCGAGGTGGCTTAAAGTTTAAGCAAGGTGTGGTATTATTACATAGTACATTAACTAATCATACGTATTCAGAGTACAGCGAGAGAACTAGCTCTATGACCTGTCAGCAACCCGCGCAGATTGCGCAAAGGTGCTACTTCTAGCCCGTAACGGGAAAGATGTTTGTATATAAACTCCTTTCTTGTAGGCAAGATACAAAGGAGTATTTTTTATGTCAACGTATAAAACAGCCGAGTCGGTTTCACCGAAACACCCTGATAAAATCTGCGATCAAATATCAGATGCAATCTTAGACGCGCACCTTGCTCAAGATCCTGACGCACGAGTCGCAATCGATGTTGCGGGTGGTCATGGAACTGTTTTTGTGACGGGTGAAGTGACCTCAAAAGCACAGAATATCGATATAGAAGCGATTGTAAATCGTCTCGCAGGTGACGTGAAGACCATCGTTCATATTGCAGCTCAGAGTACAGAGATTGCTGCAGGCGTCGACATAGGAGGTGCTGGCGACCAAGGGATTATGGTGGGTTACGCGACGAGCGAAACACCTGAACGCTTGCCTCTTGAAGTCGTTCTTGCCAGGCAACTCAACCAGTATATTTACAAAAAGTGGCCATACGATGGGAAGACCCAAGTGACCTTAAAGGACGGCAATATTATCTCAGTT
This sequence comes from uncultured bacterium, assembly GCA_947084875.1. Lineage (GTDB taxonomy): Bacteria > Patescibacteriota > Saccharimonadia > Saccharimonadales > Saccharimonadaceae > UBA1547. The sequence continues at coordinate 53,497 of CAMTUF010000001.1, read as the reverse complement.
GTTGCGAGCTTTCAACATGCATCCAAAGATGTATTAACAACGCTTGTTAAAAAATGGTTGAACGATCAGCAGTTAGCGCCACTAGGAACACTGAACCTTCATATTAATCCTGCGGGTGATTGGTCTGTCGGTGGATTTGATGCCGACGCTGGGTTAACTGGCAGGAAACTTATCGTTGATAACTATGGACCACGAGTTCCTATTGGCGGCGGAGCATTTAGCGGTAAAGATCCTTCAAAGGTCGATCGTTCGGCGGCTTATATGGCCCGCAAGATAGCAGTTGATTATCTTGAGAAAAAACATGCCAGCGAAGTATTTGTTCATCTCGCGTACGCGATCGGCTATGATCAACCACTTGAAGCGACGGTTACGATCGATGGCGTTCAAGAAGAAGTAACAGGTTATGACTTATCGCCCAACGGTATCATTGATTATTTGCAGCTAAAATACCCGATCTACGAAAAGACAGCTCGCTACGGTCATTTTGGTCACGCAGACGTCAGTTGGGAATGAACAGACTAGGAGTATCCTAGTTCGCCGTCTACTTCAGCAACAGCAGTTCGAAATGCAGCTTTGATCTCACCAGGGTACGCCTTTGAGTGAATAATCTCGGCTCCGAGTTTTGAGGTATCGGATCGTAGTTGCATAACACTAGGATTTACACCGATACGATGAGCTAGTTGAATTACGGCTTGATGAGTCGCCTTTGATTGTTCAAATACTTGGGTCATGATGTCGCGTTCGGTATCGTCCTGGGCAAAGTCAGTCGCAAACACTCCAACAACCAAGCTAGCTTCGCCTAGACGGTGACCCACGCGACCGATTGCACGATCAGTTGGTTCGCTTACTGCTCGTGCTTCTTGATGTTTTTTAACAACAGCCTGGGTGGACTCAAGAGTAGTTAGCGTTGCGGACCGTCGGATATCGTTCGGTATAGGATTACCGTCTTGGTCGACGAGTTGCGTATGGGTAAGATTGCCTTTGTTATCACGCAATCGCGTGTACTTGAAGTGACGGCTCATTGTACCGTCGTCGACGCCACGTAGCGTATACAGTGCACTATTTAGTAGGGCCCCACTGTAAGTTTGTGTCCAAATAGCCTGTAATTCAGGATCTCTCAGCAGTTCTAATGTTCGGGTTCCAACCTGCATACCTGCTGCTTCATCGTCAGGAACGTTTACGCCTTTACCGCGCTGTTGCTGTCGCTCTTGGACGACGTCGGGATTGGTCGATACATTAAAGTTAAAGTGATCGACCATATCAAGGTGATCTTGAGCTGTATATTCTCGAGGTATTCGCGTCATAATAGATATTATTACGCTCTTTTTAATGACGAGCAAGCATAAGGAGAAAGTAGCCTCCGCATTCTCACGTATAATACAACTATGAATACTGATCTGATTATCCATCGCTGGCTACGAATACCATACACGCTTCATGTCAGAAACGACAAAACGATAGGTAGGCCGATGGTGACCATTGTGTTGCTTCATGGCTTGGGAGAGTCAGGTGAAATGTGGACGGCAATTATCCGCAAGCTACATATCGAGGACGTTCGAATCGTGACGCTTGATCTAGTAGGGTTCGGCAAGTCGCCCAAGCCAAAATGGGCGACCTACAGTACGTCGTTTCAGGCAAAGTCAATCAGGTTAACACTTGCTAAGCTATTTGTCCGAGGCAAAGTAATAGTGGTGGGGCACTCATTAGGCTCCTTAGTTGCTATTGAAACTGCTAAGAAATATCCTTATCTTGCTAGTGCCTTGGTGTTATGTAGCCCACCGTTATATGTTGCGCCTGATGATAAGTCACTGCTTCGTCCAGAACGTGTTTTACGCAAACTGTTTGCTGCTATGGCTGATAATACTGAGCAGTTCGTTGCACTCGCGCAATTCGCCGCAAAGTATCAAATTATTGTCGATAAAAGTTTCAATGTCACACACAAGAACGTTGATATTTTTCTTAATGCTTTACGCGCAGCAATAGCTAACCAGACAGCCTTGGAAGACATTGTTAAGATCCGCGTACCAATTGAAATCATGCACGGCGTACTTGATCCATTGGTCATTAATGCAAATTTGCGAAAAGTAGCAAAGCAAAATTCGCACATTCATATTCGCGATGTGGCGGCTGGACACGAAGTAATGGGGCTATACGAGGATGCACTCGTAAAAGTGATTAAACGAATAAAAAAATCTTTAATTAGTTAGATTAACAGAGGGCGTGAGTAAGCGAAAATTGACAAAACGGTAATAAAAGAGTATAATTATATACGTGAACCTTAGTAATGGAAGTGTGCTGTTGACAGTGTGCGTTGCCGCTGTCCTGTCGCTGTCTGGATGTGCTTCGGCCACCTACAGCGAGACGTGCAAGTCGTCTGACGACAAGTACGACAAGCTGCAGGCGTACACGGCCTGCGAGATCGACGAGTCCAAGAGCGCCCTGGCCGAGGAGATCGGCCTGAACGCGCTGCTTGTGCCACTGCCTGAGCTGGATGACAGCATCATCGGGCTCGGCGAGCTGGGATCCAGCTGCCTCGTGGCGGTGGCTGACGACGGCGAGGGCTCGTACCTCGCTATCATCCAGTCGCGTTTCGATGCGTCGATCGACGTCGCCTGGCCTTCACGGCTGAGCGAGAGCCAGTTGTCGTCTCTCATGGACGACTACCGTCTCAACCTGGACTGCAACCAGCTGTCCACCCTCTAGTTCACCACGCGGGTGGCCCCCTGTCGCTTCGCTGCGACCTGGGGCCACCGCATAACCTAAGTACGGTACAATAACTATATGATCGAACATACTATTGGTGTTGGGCCACATCCGAAACCATGGCCAATGGGGCCGCAATTTGATCCTGAACTCCTCGCAGAGGGAGATGCTCGTAATGTCGTTGACAAGTACCGCTACTGGACTGTCGACGCTATTAAGGCAGATCTTGACGCTCAGCGCGTGGATCTCCATGTTGCAATCGAAAACTGGCAACACGATATGAACATTGGTACGATCGTGAGAAATGCCAATGCATTCAATGTTGCAGCTGTTCATATTATCGGTAAGCGACACTGGAATAAACGGGGAGCAATGGTAACTGATCGGTACCTTGACGTTTTTCAACATGCTACGGTAAGCGAATTTGTGAAAGCTATTGGCGACAGACATATTATTGCTATCGATAATCTTCCAGGCAGTGTGGCATTGTCGCAAACCAAGCTTCCGTCTCACGCAGTGTTGGTATTCGGTGGTGAAGGACCAGGACTATCTGATGAGATGGTTAAGGCGAGTGAGATGATGGTTCATATTGAACAATTTGGTTCAACTCGGTCGGTGAATGTGGGCGTCGCCGCGGGCATTACGATGTATGCATGGATGCAAGAACATATAGTGAAACATAAGTAACTTGCGACCTCAATGTAAAAATGAGACAATTACCTTATAATGAGCGCACTATCATCACAACCATATAAAGGCACGCGAGATTACTATCCCGAAGACAAGAGGCTTCAAAACTATATCTTTAATGTATGGCGAAGAGTATCGGAACGGTTCGGTTACGAAGAGTACGGTGCACCAACACTAGAGCCTCTTGATATCTATTTGGCAAAAAGTGGTCAAGAGCTCGCCAGTGAACAGACATATACGTTTACTGATCGTGGTGGGCGCATCGTCGCTATTCGTCCAGAGATGACACCAACAATTAGTCGTATGGTGGCAGCAAAGCGTCAAGAATTGGCATATCCAGCACGTCTTTACAGTGTTGCTAACTTTATGCGGTACGAACGCCCTCAGCGTGGACGTGAGCGCGAATTTTGGCAGTTGAACGTGGATGTATTTGGTATCGATACTGTCCGCGCGGATGCGGAAATAATTGTTGTGGCAGAGGCAATCATGAAAGAGTTCGGCGCCAAGGACAAGGATTTCATTATTCGAGTCAATAACCGCTTACTCGTCAACTTCATCATGGTTCATTACTTAGGGCTCGACGAAACGCAGGCACATTTGATGGTCAAATTGTTCGATCGTAAAGATAAAATTGCTGACGCAGAATTTAAAGATCAAGCGACTGAAATACTAGCCGATAAAGCAACCGATGGTTTGGCTAAGCTTGATAGTTTGGTAAAAGCAAAAAGCGTCTCAGATCTTCCAGCGGATATTAAGGCCAGTACGCCTGCAGTTGAGTTAGCGGAGTTGTTCGATATATTAGACAATGCAGGGATTAAGAGTGTCCAGTTTGATATGACGTTAATGCGTGGACTTGACTACTACACAGGAACTGTTTTTGAAGTCTTCGACACCGATCCCGAGAACAATCGTGCTGTGCTTGGCGGGGGCCGTTATGATGGACTTGTCGGCATGTTTGGTGCTGAGCCAATATCCGCTGTTGGTATGGCTCAAGGCGGTACAACGATCGAAAACTTCCTAGATGCACACAAACTGTTGCCGCAACTTGCCTCAACAACTGATATTTATATAGTCGTTTTAGGCGATGTTCAAAAAGCGGCTGATAAGCTGGCAAAGCACCTTCGCAGCGAGGGTGTTAATGTAGAACTGGATACTACAGATCGTAAACTTGATCGTCAAATCAAGACTGCCGTCAAAAAGAACATTCCTTACATCTTGTTTATTGGCGAAGATGAAGTGCGCGATGAAATCTATACACTAAAGGATACAACCAGTACTGAAGAGCAAAAAATCGGATTTTCACGAATCGTTAGTTTGATCCGTGATCGTCGTCGTCATGCTGCTGATGACGATATTCCAGATTTGGAGTAGGTGGAGCCTCACGAAACCTAGTTTAGCCGACTAAAATTTTCAGATTTATTACTTGATACATATTTTTAATTTTTGGATGGTAGGTAAATCTACGACCCAAAATTATAAAATACATATCAAATCTAATAAGCTCTGAAAATTCGTTCGTACTAAATAGGTTTCGTGAGGCTCTACTCTCTGGTATACTCGTTTGAGTATGAAAACCACCATTAAACACCTAGCAGATACCAGAGTAGAACTAACAATTACCATAGCCGCTGCAGAACTAGCTGATGCCGAAAAGGTTGCACTATTGAAGCTGTCGAAAGACGTTAAAGTACCAGGATTCCGTAAAGGGAAAGTGCCTCTCGCTGTTGCAAGCAAGAACGTGAATCCACAAGCGCTCCAGGAGCAAGCGCTTGATGATGCAGTCAGTAAAGCCGTCGCTACTGCATTTATCGAAGAAAAGATTCAAGTCCTCGATCGTCCCGCAGTAGAAATTAAGAAGTTTGTTCCAAGTGAAACACTTGAGTTTACGGCAGAAGCTGAAATCTTGCCAAAAATCACACTGGGAGATTATAAAAAGCTAAAAGCAGTCACTGAAAAAGTAACAGTTTCTGCAAAAGAAGTTGACGAAGTGATCGAACGCATGCGTAGCGGTATGGGTGAAAAGAAAGATGTGAAGAGGGCAGCCAAGGACGGCGATGAAACAATTATTGATTTTGTGGGAAAGAAAGATGGCATAGCCTTTGACGGAGGAACAGGCAATGATTATGCGCTGACTCTCGGCAGCAAATCATTCATTCCTGGATTTGAAGAGGCAATTATTGGACACAAGCTTGGTGATACATTTGATATTGACCTCAAATTTCCAGCCGACTATCACGTCGAAGACCTCAAAAGCGCAGCTGTGACGTTTACGACGACACTCAAAGCAATTAAAGAAGTGGTTCCTGCGACAATCGACGACGAATTTGCTGCCAAAAACGGTCCATTTACTACTGTTGCTGAGATGAAAGCCGATATTAAAAAAGGTTTGACGCAGCAGAAGGAACAAGAAGCATCGAATAAGCTAAAAGATGATCTTGTTGGGCAACTGATTGAGGTCAGCAAAGTGCCTGTGCCTGAGATCTTGATTGAAGACCAAGCAAAATCAATCGAACAAGATTTTGAACGAAACCTTATGTACCAAGGTCTGACTATCGATCAATATTTAATGACTCAAAAGTTTAAAGACAAAGACGACTGGATTAAAAAAGAAGTTCGTCCTACTGCCGAGAAGCGTGTTAAGGCTGGCTTAGTGCTCGCAGAGCTGAGTAAAGTTGAAAAAATCGAAGCGACGACGGATGAATTAAAAAATCACATTGATTTATACAAAATGCAGTATGCAAACAATCCTGAAGCACTTAAGCAATTTGATGATCCTGAAGTCCAACGTGATATAGCCAACAGATTGCTGACTGAAAAAACAGTCGATCGATTGGTCGAACTGAATACAAAAAAGTAAGACACAGAACACGATATTAGCACTCACTTGCAACGAGTGCTAGTTTTGTATACAATTGATGTATGAGTACCATTAGGACCAGCCATCAAAGTATTAAGATTTTATTCGAAGAGATATTTATTAATCAACAGGAGGTTCTAAGGGCATGAGTAAACCATCAAACTATTTAGTACCAACGGTTATAGAAAAGACGTTTGAAGGTGAACGTGCCTTTGATATCTATTCACGACTATTAAACGAACGCATTATCTTTCTGGGTGAGCAAGTGAACGAACACACCGCAAACTTGGTTGTTGCGCAATTGTTGCACCTTGCCTACGAGGACCCAAAAAAGGATATTAAACTCTATATCAATAGCCCTGGCGGCAGTGTGTATGACGGTATGGCAATCTATGATACGATTCAGTTCATTGCTCCTGACGTTCAAACGATTGGTATTGGTTTGCAAGCAAGCATGGGCGCCTTCTTGCTATCGAGTGGTACAAAAGGCAAGCGCTTCGCTTTGCCTCATGCAAAAGTCATGATTCATCAGCCAAGTAGCGGTACGCAGGGCAAGGTGACCGATATGGAAATCGACCTCAAAGAAGGTCTGGCGGTCAAAGAAATGCTGGCTGAACTCCTTGCGAAAAATACAGGTCAAAAGGTGAGCAAGATCAAACTCGACATGGAGCGTGATTATTGGATGACGCCACAAGAAGCAAAAGCCTACGGCCTAATTGACGAAGTCATTACCAAAGCATAGACATTATTCATAATCTGTGTTATAATATAATTATATGACAGAGATAATGCCAATCCCTGCTGATAGTGCCGACAACAATGCTCGGCGCTTTTTGGAATTAAAAAATGAGCTGCTTGTCGATAATGGCATTGGCAAGTTTGCTCATACTATTAGCGGGATATACCCCGAAAGCCAGTATGCTGCTTGGAGTCAGAGTGCGGCGTTCAGGGAAGCTTACACCACCAAAGCTGGGCATCAATATGTTGGTGCGTTTGAACGCGAAGAGGCGTCATTGAAACTCGTCGGTGCTATGGAGCTCAAACCAGTGACTATGATCGAGTTATCGAAATTTTTCCGTCCGATAGATCGAATTGCTGCGATTTACGGTGCAAATCGCGGATACTCGACAGAAACCTATCTTGCAATATCGTCGCTCGTGGCTCGAAAAGGTGATGATCAGGCGTTAATACTCCAAGATTTGCTCTATACAGCAATCGACAGAGAAGCCAATGCGAGCAATACTCTCTATCTATCGCTGCCATCAGTTGACCCAGTTCATGAAGTTGCAGACGCGTTAGGATTTAAACCTACAGGTATCGGCACGTCAAACAAGCACGGAATACCTCATTCTTTACTCGTTCGCAGCATCGAATAAATATGCTTGACTAACAGCACCGTAACCCTCATAATTGCATATAAGAAGTAGCGTAGCTGTGGTTATCTATGTCTTGTTGTTGGAGTGGCATTTTGCAACAAGCTAACCTTGCTCAGGGAATCTTCGGCGCCAAAGAACCCCTATCAAACTAATACCCTTCCACTGTAATCAGCGGAATAATGTAATACATAATTGCGAGGAGCATTGCATATAATGGCAAAAACTAAGCCTGATTCTGCAAAGCGTGTTTTCTTTACAAAAGATGATACTGCATTGCCTTTACCAAATTTAATTGCTCACCAAAAGGATAGCTGGCGTGAATTCGTCGAAACTGGCCTAAGTGAGATCTTTGCGGAATTGAACCCAATCGATGACTATACTGGTCAAAAATTGGCACTTCGTTTCAAGGAATACAAATTCCAAGATCCAAAATCAACTGAACAAAACGCCAAAGAAAACAACCTGACATTTGATGCGCCACTGCATGCGAATGTTGAGCTGACAAACAAAGTCACGGGCGAAGTTAAAGAACAAGAGATCTACCTTGGTGATTACCCATGGATGACTGACCGAGGAACATTTATTATCAACGGTACTGAGCGTGTCGTTGTATCACAACTGATTCGTAGTGCTGGTGTGTTCTTTACTGCCGACAAGGCCGCAACTCGCAACTTTTATGGTGCGAAGTTGATCCCAGGCCGTGGTGCATGGTTGGAATTTGAAACAGCATCTAACGGTGCTATCTATGTAAAGATTGACCGTCGTCGTAAACTGCCGATTACGACATTGTTCCGTGCACTTGGTCACAATAAAACATCTGAAATTAAGAGTCTATTTGCCGACGTAGACACTGGTGAAGTGAAATATATCGATGCCACTCTCGATAAAGATCCCTCTCGCGGATCTAACGAAGCTTTGATCGAAGTATACCGCCGACTTCGACCAGGCGATCTTGCTACTGTTGATAATGCTCGTTCAATGATTGAACGAATGTTCTTTGACTTCAAACGATTTGACTACAGCCGAGTTGGTCGTTACAAATTGAACCAACGCCTTGGTCTGAGTGTACCAAACACCACTGAAAACCGTGTGTTCCAGCTCGACGACCTGATTGCTATTGTTCGCGAAATTATTCGCTTGAACAACACGCAAGACCCCGCTGACGACATTGACGCACTTTCAAACCGTCGCATTAAATTAGTCGGTGAATTGGTTGCCCGCCAATTCCGCGTTGGTATGCTTCGTATGCAACGAAATGCCATGGATCGCATGTCGATGTCTGATCTTGAAACAGTCACTCCAGGTCAGTTGATTAACGCTCGCCCTGTTGTTGCTGCTGTTCGTGAGTTCTTTGCAAGTTCACAGCTTTCACAGCTGATGGACGAAACAAACCCACTTGCAGAGCTATCTCACAAACGACGCCTCAGCTCAATGGGTCCTGGTGGACTTTCACGCGAACGCGCAGGTTTTGACGTTCGTGATGCTCACCCAACTCATTATGGACGTTTGTGTGTCGTCGAGACTCCAGAAGGTGCCAACATTGGATTGGTGCTTAACTTGGCCGCTTACGCTCGTGTGAACGAGTATGGCTTCATCGAAACTCCATACCTGAAGGTTGTGAAGGGGAAAGTAACGGACGAAGTTGTGTATCTTGATGCATCACAAGAAATTACGGAGGTTATTGCAGACGCTAGTGCGAAGTTGAAGGCTGATGGTTCATTCATCGACGAACGTGTCAGTGCTCGAAACGGTCTTCTTCCAGAACAAGTAGATGCAAGTGAAGTCACCTATGTTGACGCCGCACACAAGCAAATTCTTGGTTCGAGCGCAGCCTTGATTCCATTTATCGAGAAAAACCGTGTCGACCGTTCACTCACTGGTTCTGCCATGCAGAAGCAAGCTGTACCACTCCTTATTCCTGAAGCTCCTGTTGTGGGAACTGGTATCGAGGGTGAAATTGCCAAGAACACTAGTCAACTTGTTGTCGCCGAAGGCGCTGGTGAAGTTGTACGTGCTGATGGTGATGAAGTTCATGTCAATTACAAAGACGGCACCAAAATTTACGAAGTTATTCACTTCGCAAAGAGTAACGACGACCGTTCAATCAACCAAAAAGTTCGTGTCTCACGTGGCGATAAAGTAAAAGCTGGTGACATTCTTATCGAAGGTGCATCAATCGCTGACGGTGAACTTGCACTTGGCCGCGACTTGACTGTTGCGTTCATGCCTTGGGGTGGTTACAACATGGACGACGCAATCGTGCTTTCAAGCCGCGTTGTGCAAGATGATACACTGACAAGTATTAACATCAAGGACTACACTGTTGAAGTTCGTGAAACCAAGCTTGGTCCAGAAATCGTTACTCGTGATATTCCAAATGTATCTGAAGAATCTCTTCGTCACCTTGACGAGAGCGGTATTGTACAACTTGGTTCAGAAGTTAAAGCTGGCGATGTTCTCGTCGGTAAGATTACCCCAAAGGGTGAGCAAGAATTATCAAGCGAAGAGCGACTTTTACGTGCGATCTTTGGTGAAAAAGCCAAGGATGTGCGTGATACATCACAACGCATGAACAATGCTGGTGGTGGTAAAGTGGTCGGTGTTAAGATCTTTAGCCGTGAAAACGGTCACGAACTGAAGGCTGGCGTTCTGATGCAGATTCAGATCTTCGTTGCCCAACTTCGTAAGATTTCTGTCGGAGACAAGTTGGCTGGACGACACGGTAACAAGGGTGTCGTTGCGCGAATCCTTCCTGTTGAAGACATGCCATTTATGGAAGACGGAACACCTGTTGACGTGGTATTGAACCCACTTGGTGTGCCATCTCGTATGAACATCGGACAATTGTTTGAAACACACCTTGGAATGGCTGCACGTGCTCTTGGGTACAAAGTCGCAACTCCTCCATTTAACGGTGTGCCAAACGACGTGATTAGTGCAGAACTGAAAAAGGCTGGCTTTGCCACTGACGGTAAGTTCCAACTATTCGACGGCCGTGACGGTAGTCCATTTGAAGAACGCACTACAGTTGGTGTCATGCACATGATCAAGCTACACCACATGGTAAGCGACAAGATCCATGCTCGTTCAACTGGTCCGTACACCATGGTGACGCAACAGCCACTTGGGGGTAAGGCACAAAATGGTGGTCAGCGATTTGGAGAGATGGAAGTTTGGGCTCTTGAAGCCTACGGTGCAGCCTCAACTCTTCAGGAAATGATTACGATCAAATCCGACGATGTATACGGACGTGCTAAAGCATATGAGTCGATCATCAAGGATGAAGCGATTGTTGGTCCAAAACTCCCAGAGTCATTCAACGTGCTAGTCAAGGAACTACAAGGCCTCGGACTACGTGTTGACCTGCTAGATGAGTCAGAAGATGCCATCATTGACGCTGAACAAGTCATCGGAAGCGTGATTAACGGTGAACCTGTTGCCGCTATTCCTGAACTTGGTGAAGATGGTGAAATGGAAGAAACAGTTATGGACGAAGCTGATGAGCTAGGAGACCTAGGGGACGGAGTCACTATTCAGGACTTAGATGAAGTAGAAGAAATCAAGGAGGAGGCGTAATATGAGTCGCATTTTAGCAAACAACGGAATTGCAGACTTTGACGCAGTTCGCCTCGCAGTCGCGAGCCCAGAAGACATCCTGAAATGGAGTCACGGAGAAGTAACAAAACCAGAGACGATTAACTATCGTACACAAAAACCTGAGCGTGATGGTCTATTTTGTGAGCGAATCTTCGGTCCAGTTAAAGACATCAACCCACACGATAACAAGTTAAAGGGCGTTCGCTCACGCGAAGCTGCGATCGACAAGAATGGTGACCTTGTTACCAAATCGATTGTTCGTCGTGAACGCATGGCTCACATTAGCCTCGCTGCACCAGTTGCTCACATCTGGTTTATGCGTGGGACACCATCAGCAATGTCATTACTACTTGGCATTACTGTTCGTAACCTGGAACGTATCGCTTATTTTGCAACCTACGTCATCCTTAAGTCTGACGACGCAAAACGTGACCAATACCTAGCTGATCTTGAGGCTGAAACCGAAGCAGGAAGAGTTGCAATCAAGATTCGCTATGAACGCGAAGCTGGAGTTGAAGAGGGTGCCGAAGCAGATCCTAACGTTGATGTGAAGGCACTTGCTGAAGCTATGTCTCGTGAAGTTGAAGAACTCAACGAATCATACCTTGCAAAGAAAGCTCAGCTTGACAGTTTAGTAAAGGGCGCATTGATCAACGAAGTCGACTACCGCAGCCTACCAGAAGAATACGAAGATCTCGTGGAAGTCGGTATGGGTGGTCAAGCATTGAAGGCTCTTCTTGATGAAATCAAACTGCCTGAGCTCATCAAACAGTTGAGTGAAGAAGTTGAAGGTGCTAAGGGTCAACGAGAAAAGAAACTACTCAAGCGTCTGAAGGTGCTTGAAGGAATGGCTGCCGCTGGTATCAAACCATCAAGCCTAACACTTACCGTTCTCCCTGTGATCCCTCCAGATCTTCGTCCAATGGTGCAACTGACTGGTGGACGCTTTGCAACGAGTGACCTTAACGATCTTTACCGTCGTGTGATCAACCGTAACAACCGTTTGAAGAAACTGATCGACCTTAATGCTCCTGAAGTAATCCGTCGTAACGAAATGCGTATGCTACAAGAGGCAGTTGACGCATTGATCGACAACTCTGCAGCTCGTGGTGGTCGTGCAGTTAACGCAACTGGTGGACGCCGTCGCCTGAAATCAATTAGCGACATGCTAAAGGGTAAGCAAGGACGATTCCGTCAGAACCTTCTTGGTAAGCGTGTTGACTACTCTGGACGTTCAGTTATCGTTGTCGGTCCAAAGCTAAAGATCAACCAGTGTGGTCTGCCAAAGCAAATGGCGCTTGAGTTATTCAAACCATTTGTTATTTCTTGGTTGATTCGTGGTGAGTATGCTCATAACATCCGTTCTGCAACTCGTTTGATCGAAGCGGGAGATGCATTAGTATGGGACGCACTTGACGCCGTGATTGAAGGCAAATATGTTCTTCTTAACCGTGCTCCATCACTTCACCGTTTGTCTATCCAGGCATTCCAACCAAAGTTAGTTGAAGGTAAGGCAATCCACTTGCACCCACTTGTTGCTAACGGATTTAACGCCGACTACGACGGTGACCAAATGGCTGTTCACTTGCCACTTTCAAACGACGCACAACGCGAAGCACGAGAGTTAATGAGTGCAACAAACAACCTTTTGAAGCCTGCTGATGGTGCACCTGTACTAAACATCGGACAGGACGTCGTGTTGGGTAACTACTACCTTACTTACGAGAAGCCAAGTGCACAGACAAAGACCGTTAAAGCATTTAGTTCTGTATACGAAGCTGAAATGGCATACGACAACAAGCAAATTCAGTTGCAGACACCAATTCGCGTTATGGCGAAGGGCGAAGTGCGCGACACAACGCTTGGACGAGTATTCTTTAACGAGATATTACCAAGCGACTTCCCTTACGACAACAATGTTCAGTCAAAGAAGCAACTAAAAAAAGTTCTTGCAAAGATCTTTAACGATTATGATGCTGAAACGACTGCACAAACCGCTGACCGTATGAAAGGTCTTGCCTTCCGATTCGCAACAATTGCTGCTGTATCGACTGGTAAAGACGACTACCTACACTTTGACGAAATCGCAGAGTTCGTTGCCGAAGGTGACGCAAAGACTGCTCTCATCTCTGAGCAATTTGACCAGGGTCTGATTACTGAAGACGAACGTTACAGTCTGACTGTCGCCTCATGGCGTGCAGTTGACCGTAATGTGACTGACTTTTTGCAGGGCAAGTTGAAGGACATGGACACCAGTATTAGCGTGATGGTTAACTCAGGTGCTCGTGGTGATATTTCAAATGTGAAGCTTGCAAGCGCCATGGTGGGAATCATGGTGGATGCAGCAAACCGCGAGATTGAGCTGCCTATTCGTAGCAATTACCGCGACGGTCTTAGCTCCCTAGAGCAGTTCGTGGCAACACGTGGTGCGCGTAAGGGTCTGATTGACACCGCTCTTAAAACTGCTGACTCAGGATACCTGACTCGTCGTTTGGTTGACGTGTCACAGGATGTCTTCACTGTCGAAGATAGTCCAGAAAGCGACGAAGGATTCAACATCTACCGCAACGAATCAGAACTAACGATGATCGACTTCGGTAACCGTCTGTTTGGACGATTTACGGCAGAAGCTGTTCCTGGTCATATCAAAGCAGACGAGCTCATTACACGTGAGATCGCTGACAAGATTGAAGCAGATGCAAGCGTGAGTGCTGTAAAGATTCAGTCTGTCCTTACAACCAAGAACCTTCGTGGTATTCCACAGAAGAGCTACGGTATCGACATGGCATCTGGTAAGTTAGTTAACATTGCACAGCCTGTCGGCGTTATCGCTGCACAGTCTGTCGGTGAGCCTGGTACTCAGCTAACCCTAAAGACATTCCACGCAGGTGGTGTTGCTGGTGGAGACATTACGCAAGGTTTGCCTCGTGTTGAAGAGTTGTTTGAAGCTCGTTCTCCAAAGGGTCAAGCATTCGTCACTGAACTGACTGGTCTGGTTGATGTATGGGAAGATGGCAAGAAATATGTCGTCCAAGTCACTCCAGAAGCTGGTCACGTTGAACGCCTTGAACTTGAAGGCCGCACAGCGACTGTCAAATCAGGCAGCAACGTAAAGGTTGGCGATGTGTTGGCAACAGGCGAAAGCGAATCTAAGCCTCTTGTTGCACCATTCGATGGCCTCGTTGAAGTCACCAAGAAGATGATTATTATCGCAGCGAACGCAAGTTCTCCTGTGAAGTATGAAATTCCTGGTAACACTCAGCTGGTAGTGAAGGCTGGTGATGTTGTTGAAGCGGGTGACCGTTTGACAATCGGATCATTGAACCTTCACGATCAAATGCGCCTCAAGGGCACCGAAGCAACACAACGTTACATCATTAACGAAGTGCTTCGCATCTATGCCGCACAGGGTCAAGACGTTGCTGACAAGCACCTTGAGATCATTGTGCGTCAGATGTTCAGCCGTGTTCAGATCGAAGATCCAGGTGACTCTACATTTGTCACGGGTGATATCGTTTCAAAGGCCGCTGTTGTTGAAGCAAACGCTGTGCTTGCGGCTGAGAAGAAAGAGCTTGTCGGGTACACCCAATTGCTCCTTGGTATTACTAAGGTATCAATCTGGTCCGACAGCTTCCTGTCGGCTGCATCGTTCCAGGACACAACTCGTGTACTGATCAATGCTGCTGTATCTGGTCGTATCGACCGCCTCCATGGACTAAAGGAGAATGTGATCATTGGTCGCAAGATCCCAGTAGGAACTGGAGCCCGTCGTGCGGATGGATCACTGCAGAGTGACGAAATACTTGCAGACGAGATCGCCGAAGACCTCGAACTCGCTGCGTAAGTAATGCACCGATGAAGAGGCCCCGCTTAACGAGCGGGGTTTTCTTTATAGGCTAGAGTTCGCAGTAGCGCCATGACGTATTTACTATCGGTAAGGAATTTGCTATAATAATCGATGAGTTTCCTCTTATGGAACGTGAGAGTTATTTGAATGTGTACAAACTCGAACGTGATCATAGGTATGACACAGGGCGGATATGCTGAATCCAATCTGTAAATATAATCAAAGAACGTAGGAAGATATTTGAAATTAACGTTTCATTTATGGATTGCCTCGTTCTGGTTATTCAATTGTAATAATAAAATCGGAGTATGAATGCCAACAATCAATCAATTAGTACGCAAGCCGCGTAAGACTGCTAACCAAAAGAGTAAGTCTCCTGCACTTGGACGTATTTATAATGCACTAAAAACTCGTTACACCAACCAAGACGGCCCACTAAAGCGTGGTGTCTGTATTAAAGTAACGACTAAAACACCAAAGAAACCTAACTCTGCACTTCGTAAGGTTGCACGTGTTCGTTTGACGAACGGCCAAGAAGTGTGGGCTTACATTGGTGGTGAAGGCCATAACCTCCAGGAGCATGCTGTTGTGTTGGTCCGTGGTGGTCGTGTGCCAGATCTCCCAGGTGTTCGTTATCACATCGTTCGCGGTGCACTTGACCTTCAAGGTGTCGCAAAGCGCCAGCAAGGCCGATCTAAGTACGGTGCAAAGAAGGAAGCTAAATAATGGCCCCAGGTCCTGATTTCGACCGACTTGTAGGTGCAGGATACCTCCCCAACATTCAACCCGCACCAATCGCAGAACCTCAACTAGCAACAGAACATGTTGTGCAAGGAATGAGCCGAGCAGCTCTTATTGATACAAAGCCTCTGCCAGTTATCGCACTCAATGAGCATGGTCAGCCAAAAACCCAACCGCTACCAATTATTAACCCAGATCAAAACCCAGGAGAACTATAAGATGCCACGTAAAGTAACCGCTAGCCTGCAACGCAAGCTGAATCCAGATCGAAAGTACCAAAGTGTGCTTGTCCAACGCTTGATCAACAAGTCGATGCTTGACGGCAAAAAACTTGTTGCTGAACGCGCCGTATATGCAGCGCTTGAAACAGCAGCGAAGAAACTAAATAGTGAAGATCCGCTTGAAGTATTCGAACGTGCGTTAAAAAATGTGTCACCGAACTTCGAAGTTAAATCTCGTCGTGTTGGTGGTGCAAACTACCAAATTCCATTCCCAGTTGCTGGTCACCGTCAGTTGCACTATGCCTTTTCATGGTTGGTCCAATCTGCACGTGCACGTAAGGGTATCCCGTACGCACAATGTCTTGCACTCGAGATTATCGATGCGTATGGCGAAGCTGGTGCAGCCTTCAAGAAGAAGGAAGATACACACAAGATGGCTGAAGCTAACCGAGCCTTTGCTCACTTTGCAAGGGGTTAGTCATGGCTGAACGAACTGTAGCTCTTAAGGATCTCCGTAATATTGGTATTATCGCGCATATTGACGCGGGTAAAACGACAACCACTGAAGGTATTTTGTATCGTACAGGTATTAACCACAAGATTGGTGAAGTACGTGGTGCGAACGGCGATAGCGCAACGACTGACTGGATGGCGCAAGAAAAAGAACGTGGAATCACGATTACCTCTGCCGCTGTTACGTGTTTCTGGAAAGACCACAAGATCAACATTATTGACACTCCTGGTCACATCGACTTTACCGCTGAGGTAGAACGTTCACTTCGTGTCCTTGACGGCGCTGTTACAATCTTTGACGGCAAGATGGGTGTTGAAGCTCAGTCTGAAACAGTATGGCGCCAGGCCAACAAATATGGCGTGCCTCGTATCTGTTTCATCAACAAGATTAACCAAACTGGTGGTGATTTTTACAAGTCACTTGACACCATCCACGCACGTCTTTCAAAGCAAGCGTTGCCAGTCCATCTTCCTATTGGATTCGAAAAAGACATCAATGGTGTTATTGACCTCGTGGATATGAAGGCATATACCTACACAGATTATGCTGACCACGAGTTGGTTCAAGGTGAGATTCCTGCAGACATGCTTGAGAAAGCAAAGAACGCACGTAGCCTGCTTGTTGAAGCAGCTGTCGAAGCTGACGACGAACTATTCGAACGATTCCTCGATCAGGGCGAAGATTCAATTACAGAAGTAGAGCTTAAAGCAGCGCTTCGTAAACGTGTGCTTGCTGGTAACTTCTTCCTCGTCAGTGGTGGTGATGGCCGTGGTGTTATCGTTGAAAAACTGCTTGATATCATGGTTGATTATCTTCCATCTCCGCTTGATGTTGATGCCATTTGGGGTACTAATCCAAAGACTGGCGATCAAATTGAACGTAAACCCGCGGTTAACGAACCTATGGCTGGACTTGCTTTCAAGATTGCAACTGACCCATTTGTTGGTAAGTTAATCTTTGTTCGTGTCTACAGTGGTAAATTAGCTGCTGGATCATACGTCCTTAACACGACGACAGGCGAAAAAGAACGCGTTGGACGAATTGTGCGAATGCACGCTGACAAGCGCGAAGAAATTGATTCTGTGAGTGCTGGTGACATCGCCGCTGTGATTGGTTTGAAGGATACATTTACAGGTCACACATTGACTGATCCTGCACACCCAATTGCACTCGAAAGTATTACATTCCCAGATCCACCTGTATCGATTGCAGTTGAACCGAAAACCAAAGCTGACCAAGAGAAGATGGGTGTTGCCTTGCAACGACTTGCTGAAGAAGACCCAACTTTCCGCGTTCATACTGACGAAGAAACAGGTCAAACGATTATGTCAGGAATGGGTGAGCTTCACCTCGATATTCTGATCGACCGTATGCGCCGTGAATTCAATGTTGAAGCAAACATTGGTGAGCCACAAGTTGCCTTCCGTGAATCAATCAAGGGTACTTCAGAAGTACAAGGTAAGCATGCAAAGCAATCTGGTGGACGTGGCCAATATGGTGACGTATGGGTACGCTTCGAGCCGAATGAAACAGGTAAGGGCTTTGAGTTCTTTGACGCAATTAAAGGTGGTGTTGTTCCAAAAGAATACATTAAACCTGTCGAACAAGGTATCAAGGAAACACTTCTTGGTGGAGTGATCGCAGGCTATCCAGTAGTAGATGTCAAAGCGACATTATACGACGGTAGCTACCATGACGTGGACTCAAGCGAACTTGCCTTTAAGTTAGCGGGTAGCCTAGCAACTCGTGAAGGTATCCGCCAAGCGAAACCTATCCTTCTTGAGCCTGTTATGCGTCTCGAGGCAACTACTCCTGAAGAGTTCATGGGTGACGTTATTGGCGACATTAACTCTCGTCGTGGACGTATTGAATCAATGGAAGACTTGAGTGGTGGTGCAAAGCTTATCAAAGCGATTGTACCTCTCTCAACTATGTTTGGTTACACAAATGACCTTCGCTCAATGAGCCAAGGACGTGCTGCAAGCTCAATGGAACTTGCACAATACGAAGAAGTTCCACCAAACGTCGCACAAGAGATCATCGAAAAACGTTCGAGCAAATAGTGGTTTTAGTCTTTACTAACCACTATTAAGCCTGTATAATCAGCATCATACGTCGTGAGGTGGCTATTATCCTCATGCGAAAATAATTTAAAGGAGAATTAATCAAAATGGCAGATTTCGATCGAACCAAGCCTCACGTTAACGTTGGTACTATGGGACACGTTGACCACGGTAAAACAACTCTAACTGCTGCAATTACTGCAGTACTTGCAAAGCGTATGCCTAGCGATGTCAACAAAGCTGTTGCATATGCGCAGATCGACAACGCCCCTGAAGAGCGTGCACGTGGTATCACCATCGCATCTTCTCACCAGGAATACGAATCAGAAGCTCGTCACTACGCTCACGTTGACATGCCAGGACACGCTGACTACGTTAAAAACATGATCACAGGTGCTGCACAAATCGACGGCGCAATCCTTGTTGTTGCTGCAAACGACGGTCCATTACCACAAACTCGTGAACACGTTCTTCTTGCAAAGCAAGTTGGTGTGCCAAAGATCCTTGTTTTCCTTAACAAGATGGACTTGGCCGACCCTGAACTAGTCGAACTAGTTGAGATGGACATTCGTGAACTTCTTGCAAAGAACGGCTTCGACGAAGACGCTCCTATCATCAAGGGTTCTGCGACTAAGGCACTTGAAGGTGACGCTGCAAGCGAAGACGCGATCATGGAACTAGTAGCTGCACTTGATAGCTACGTCCCAGAGCCAGTTCGTGACCTAGACAAGCCATTCCTTATGCCAATTGAGGACGTTTTCTCAATCAAGGGTCGTGGAACAGTTGCTACTGGTCGTATCGAACAAGGTATTGTTAAGATTAACGATCCAGTTGAAATCGTTGGTATTCACCCAGTGCAAAACACCGTTGTGACTGGTATCGAAGCTTTCAAAAAGAACCTTAACCAAGGTCAAGCTGGTGACAACGCTGGTCTTTTGCTTCGTGGTATCGAGCGCGAGCAAGTTGAACGTGGTCAAGTTTTGGCTAAGCCAGGTTCAATTACTCCACACACAGAGTTTGAAGCTGAAGTTTACATCTTGAAAAAAGAAGAAGGCGGTCGTCACACACCATTTAGCAAGGGTTACAAACCACAATTCTACTTCCGTACTACGGATGTTACTGGTGAAGTTGAACTTCCAGCTGACAAAGAATTGGTTATCCCTGGCGACACATTGACTTTCAGTGTTAAGTTGCTTGCACCAATTGCAATGGAACAGGGCCTCAACTTCGCAATCCGCGAAGGTGGCAAGACTGTCGGTGCTGGTGTTGTAACTAAGATTGTTAAATAGTTAGAACGTCAAATTATCAAAAATACCCCTGAGTCATCAGGGGTATTTTGCATAGGACTTTACAATTTTCTATATTTCTGGTATAAGTATACACATGAGCACATATAGGCCAGAAGGCGGTCCTGTCGATGCACTTGTCAAAATGCATCCAGCTGTTGTGGCTGGTTTTTTTGTCAACTCCTCTGTATTTAGAAGTATCATTCAGCGACAAAGCAACAACCCGTTGATTATACCCGAAAGGGGTGCTTGGCCAATATACGCAGCAGCGTCTGGTTCTGATGACAGAGAAACCACGCTGGATAAAGAGGTTGATATAGTGCGTCTACCAATAGGTAGTTTTTATCCAAAAAATCAGGACCATACAGAAAAGCCTCGCGGTACGTTGTCGTCTGTGCAAAAAAAGAATATTCTCATAAAAACACTTGGAGACAGAGTCGGTAAAATGGTTGTCTTGGATGAGGTACAAGGAGGTGGTACTAGTAGTGAGCTGATGTATCTTTTGAGAAAAGCGATACCTCCAACACAACATGAACCACATTTGTTAATCGCCGCACTGGATAATCGCCCGAAGGTTGCCGCTCATTTCAAGAAAGAAGACTACACGAGGATAGCTACTGGAAATGTAAAAGGTATTGAAACAGCATCAATCCCTGTACCTTTAATAGCTACAGATAAAGAAGCTTTATTGAACTCACTTGTTTATGGTGGAGACAAGAGACACCCTAGTGAAGAAACACCCGATATTAAAATTGTAGACAATACAGAAGCAACTGAACTATTTAGACAGCTTGGTAGTATTTCGCGTAATCTTGACGTTCTCCATAGCGGAGATAGTATTGCAGAACTATTCGATCGGCCTGTACTTGAAAAAACCGATGCGGGGCTTGAGCGATGGGTTGAGGCATTTGGTAGCGTTCTTCAAAAAAATGCCCCTAGTTATCAACAGACTTTTATGATTGATTGGGACAGAGGTGAGGGTCATAAAAACACTCCTGTGTAATCGGAAGTGTTTTTTGCAGAAAGTTTTATATAATTAAGACTCTGCTACGCCTCTTTTGGCAGGACTACTGCTCAGAGTCATTACAGGGCAAGTATTTATATTTGCTAGACTTACGGCAATTCTAACAGTCTCATCCTGAATTTTCGTATTTATCAATTTTGTTACATGCATCACGATAGCATGACGCGTGATGTGTGAAGTAAGTTTAAGCCAGTCATTAACTTCCACAGAAGCCTTTAGGAAAGTCGTGTCACCCCCGACTATGTATAGACGGCGGTACTCACTAATTAACTGATCTGCAATTACATGCAATTCAGATTCATGGTCATGAATTATTGACTCGGCGTCTTTTTCTTCAGCAGTGAGCATCTCACTTCTAGCTCTGTCATCTTCGGGTCTAATAAGCGGGGGCATAAATCGTTCCTTTAAATGAAAATTAACATATATAATAAAATACGTCAACTTGCATATCTCTGTTAATTTGGTATACTAACCAATGTATTATTAATCGCAGCGACAACTCAGCCAGATAGAACAACACTAATTCGAGCATGAGGTTACACTGCCGTGCTACGCGGGTAGCATAAGGAGCCACTATGGCAGATGCCAAAGAAATCAAAGAGGCTGGACTACGTATTCGTATCCGCCTAAAAGCGTATGACCACAAAGTCATCGACCAATCAGCAAAACAAATTATCGACACAGCGATTCGCACAGGTGCAAGTATTGCTGGTCCCGTACCACTTCCGACACGCCGAAGTACGTTTACAGTAGTAAAATCACCACATGTCTATAAAAAAGGCGGTGAAGCATTCGAAATGCGCGTTCATAAACGCCTTATTGATATTACAAACGCCAATCCAAAGACGATTGACAGTCTGCAAAACCTTAGCTTGCCTGCTGGTGTTGACGCAGAAATCCGTATGTAATCAAATGGTGCATAATAAAATAGCCGCAGTTGCGGCTATTTTATTATCAGCGATGAATTTAGCGCAGGCCATCTAGCGTCAGTGTCGCGTTGACATTAATGGCTATAATAATTAATTGCATAATGATAATAAACAGTAGCAAGAATGACCAGTAGAAAGTTTGCTTGGTCACACGTGGTTGGAAGAAAATGGGAGAATCCGAAGCTACCTTAAATGTTTTATAAACTATTTGTGTTGACTTGGTAGCCTTTTTTGCACGAGTCTTCGTGTGAACTGTTTGTTTTTTAGTTGCTGTTTTCTTTTTAGTGACCATAGATGCTCCTCATAATGACGATATACCATCAGTATGACGACATCAGCTAAGAAACACAAGCATGATTTATGGAAAGTAGGATATATATTCTTGACCTCTGTGTATGGGTGTGATACTATAAATCGGTAACTTATTACGAAAATAATAACTATTCTTGGTGAATTGGTAAGTCCAACAGATACGGATACTGCCTTCCACCAAGAATTTTAAGTGGGAAAGAGACGAGTCATGAAGGCGCTTCTGGGAACCAAAATCGGTATGACACAAATAATCAGTGAGAACGGTGTTGCAATTCCTGTGACGCTTATTCAGGCTGGTCCTGTCACCGTGACTCAATTAAAATCTGTCGAAACTGACGGATATAGCGCTGTTCAGGTTGCGTACGGAGAAGGTAAAAACCTCTCTAAAGCAGTTGCTGGACATGTTAAGGCGTCTGGCACCACTCCGAAACAAATTCGGGAATTTCGTGTAACAAATCTTCCAGAAGACCTGGCTGTCGGTAATAGTATCGACGTCAGCTCTTTTGCATTAGGCGACATTGTTGATGCCACAGGCACTAGCAAGGGAAAAGGTTTCGCTGGTAACGTCAAGCGTCACAACTTTAATACAAGCCGCAGCACTCACGGTGGTAACGGTAACGTTCGTAAACCTGGATCAATTGGATCAATGTATCCACAAAAGGTCTTTAAGGGTAAAAGAATGGCTGGACGTATGGGCCACGACCAAGTAACTGTCAAAAACTTGGTTGTTGCCTATCTTGATCCTGAAGCGAACCTCATTGGTCTTCGCGGCGCTGTACCTGGTCCGAAAAAGGGATTGATTATCATTGGAGGAAAAGCATAATGGCTGAAACTACTGCAAAAGCGACTGCACCCAAGCCTGTCAGCTTACCAAAAGAAATCTTTAACGTGGAAGTTCCAAACCACGAACTATTAAAGCTAGCTTACGATGCATTCCTTGCAAACTCTCGTCTTGCCACTGCAACAACAAAACAACGTGGTGAAGTAAGTGGTGGTGGTAAAAAGCCTTGGGCGCAAAAGGGAACTGGACGTGCTCGTTTCGGCTCAAGCCGTAACCCGATTTGGCGCGGTGGTGGTATCGTCTTTGGTCCTCGTGGAAACGAGAACTACACAAAGCGTGTATCCGTTAAGTCAAAGCGCGTTGCTCTTCGTCAGGCACTGACACTTGCTAACAAAGACAAGAAGATTGTTGTTCTTGACTTGAAGACAACTGGTAAAACAAGTGAAGCTGTAAAGTTTATGGCAGATAACAAACTTGAGCGTAAAGTACTGCTTGTTGTCGACGAAAAGACTCCACAGTTGATTCGTGCAACGAACAATATCCAGAACTTGCTGCTTATTCGTGCAACATACCTGAGCGTGTACCATATTTTGAACGCTGATCACATTGTCTTATCTGCTGCATCAGTACCCGTTATCCAAAAATGGCTTGCGAAGGAGGAGAAATAATTATGACGACTATCACTGTTATCCCTCGCGCTACTGAAAAAGCGTACGGCCAATCACTGAATAATGTCTATGTTTTCAATGTACCTCTTACTGCTAACAAGCAACAAATTGTTGCAGCCGTAGAGGCACAATTCGAAGTTTCTGTCACAAATATCAAAACACTTGTCCAAAACGGAAAAGCAGTTCGCTTTTCTCGTGGTAAGCGTGCTCAACCTGGTAAGACCGTTCGTAAGGATAGTAAAAAAGCCTACGTCACACTTGCTAAGGGTGATAGCATTAAGGTATTTGACGAGACACCAGTCGAAGAGGAGAAGAAGTAATGGCTATTAAACTATATAACCCAACTACTCCTGCTCGTCGTGGTATGACGACTGAAGACTACAGCGAGATTACAACTCGTAAACCGCTGAAGAGTCTAATCAAGAGCAAAAAGCAAAACGCTGGACGAAACAACACTGGCCGAATTACTGTCCGTCACCGAGGTGGTGGTGTAAAGCGCCACTATCGTTTGGTGAATCACAAACTTGCTCCAGGACTAACTGTGACTGTTGAAGAAATCGAGTACGACCCGAACCGTAGCGCGCGTATCGCTCGTGTTAAAGACCAACACGGTCTGTACCATTACATTCTAGCTGATACTTCAATGCAAAAGGGTAAAGTGATTGTGAGTGGTGAAGAAGCTCCTATTGAGTCATCAAACCGCATGCCGCTTTCACGTATCCCTGTTGGTACGCAGATCTACGCGATCGAGATTACTCCTGGTCGTGGTGCTCAAATGGTACGTTCAGCTGGTGCGAAAGCACAATTGATGGCTAAAGAAGGTGACTACGCACAAATTCGCTTACCTAGCGGTGAAGTACGTCGTTTCCGCCTAGAAGCAACAGCTGCTATCGGTGTTGTTGGTAACGTTCAACACCAAAACATCAAGATTGGGTCCGCAGGACGTAACCGTCGTAAGGGTATCCGTCCTGGTGTTCGTGGAGTTGTTATGAATGCTGCGGATCACCCACATGGTGGTGGTGACGGTGGACGTCATGGTACTGGTAAGGCGCCTCGAACTCCTTGGGGTCAGTTGACACTTGGATATCGAACTCGTCGCCGTAAAGACATCGGTAAATTGATTATTAAGACGCGTCACGACGCAAAGAGGAAGAAGTAATATGAGTCGTTCACTTAAAAAAGGCCCATTTGTTGACTTCAAGCTTGCTAAGAAAGTAGCGGCTCTATCAGCAGATGACCGTACTATCATCAAAACATGGGCACGCGCAAGCACCATTAGCCCTGAAATGGTCGGTCGTACGATTGCTGTTCACAACGGTAAAGTTCACGTACCTGTACTGGTATCTGAAAACATGGTTGGTCACAAGCTGGGTGAATTTAGTCCGACTCGTAAGTTCCGTAAGCACGGTGGAAAGGACAAGAAGTAATGGCTAGTACAACTACAATTCGTTCTTACACTAAAGGTGTTGATCAGACTCCACGTAAAGTTGCACTGGTAGCGAGTCTTGTTCGTAGCCGAACCGTTGCGGATGCGCTTGTTATTCTTTCACACACGCCAAAGCGTGCTGCACTTCCTGTTATTAAAGCGATCGAAAGTGCTAAGTCTAATGCTATAAACACTCACGGACTTGATGCAAAAACGCTGACAATTTCTACATTATCTGTCACTGCTGGCAGTCGTTTGAAGCGATTTAAACCTGCAAGCCGCGGACGTGCGCTACCTTTCCAAAAGAAGTCAGCAAACATCCTTGTCGAAGTAACAGGTGACGTAAAAGCAAAGAAAAAGCCCGTAACCGCTAAGGTTGAAACTGCAGAAAGCAAGGAGGAGAAATAAGATGGGACAAAAAGTAAACCCAATTAGCTTCCGTCTGCAAGTTCACAAGAACTGGGAATCTCGCTGGTTTGCACCAAAGCGTGATTTTGCGAAATGGTTGAAAGAAGATATTAAGGTTCGTGAGTTGATTGAAAAGCGATTTGAAAGTCGTCCAACAATCGCTCGAATCGAAATCGAACGTTCAGCAAACCTAATTACTATCACTATTCACACAGCTAAGGCTGGTGTTGTAATCGGGCGTGGTGGTGCTGGCGTTACAGAGCTTAAGAGCATGATTGAAAAGATCACTAGTCTTCCAATCCGTCTTAATATTGAAGAAGTAAAACGACCTGAACTATCAGCAAAATTAGTTGCCGAGAACATTGCTCGTCAACTAGAGCGTCGTGGTAACTTCCGTCGTGCAATGAAGATGGCTGCACAAAACACTATCGCTGCTGGCGCTAAGGGTGTTCGTATCCAAGTCGCTGGACGATTGAACAACGCTGAAATGGCTCGTAAAGAAAAGATTATCGAAGGATCTGTACCACTTCACACGCTTCGTGCGGATGTTGACTTCCATACTGCCCGAGCTAACGCTCCTGGTGTGGGAATCATTGGTGTTAAGGTTTGGATCTACAAAGGTGAGAGGGTTTAACCATGCTACTACCTAAAAGAAGCAAATATCGAAAAGTTCGCAAAGGCACCAACGAAGGTGTAGCGACTCGTGGACATTACATCGCATTTGGCGACTACGGTTTGCAATCACAAGGTAACAACGACATTACCTCTCGTCAAATTGAGGCTTCGCGTCAGGCAATGACTCGTCACATCAAGCGTGGTGGTAAGATCTGGATTCGTATCTTTCCTCACATTCCACGAACTCGCAAACCACAGGACGTCAAAATGGGTAGCGGTAAAGGTAACCCAGAATTTTTCGTCGCTAAGGTGAAAGCTGGAACTGTCTTGTTTGAAATGAAGGGTGTTGAAGAGTCAGTCGCTCGTGAAGCTATGCGCCTCGCGTCTCACAAACTGCCTGTTAAGACCAAGTTCATCACAAGGGAGCAAGCGTAATGGCTACTATAAAGAAGACTACTAAGGTCACAAAGAAAGCAGATGAAGTGAAAACTATTGATCAACTGCGCGCAGATTTAATCACAAAGACGAATGATTTGTTGCAAGCACGACGCGGAAACGCTGCAGGCGAGCTAACAAACCCACGAATTATCACAGTTACACGTAAAGAAATTGCTCGGCTGAAATTTGCTATACATGCAAATGAAATCGCCAGCGCCAAGGAGACAAAATAATGGCTAAGTCATTCACAGGAATCGTTACTTCGGACAAGGCAGATAAGACAATTACTGTCACTGTTACAAGTCGCGAAACTCATCCATTGTACGGCAAGCAGTATACTGTAAGTCGCAAATACGCTGCTCACGACGAAGAGAATGCGGCATCTATTGGTGACAAGGTTGTTATTGTTGAATCTCGCCCAGTTTCAAAGAGTAAAGCATTTCGTTTGGACTCAATTGTTGAGAAATCACGTGGATCTGTTGAACTGAAGGAAGAAGTTGCTGCTGCTGAGCCAGTCAAGAAAGCGAAAGAGGACTAATATGATTCAGCAAGAAACTCGCCTGAAGGTAACTGACAACAGTGGTGCAAAGGAAATTCTTTGTATCCGTGTTCTTGGTGGAACAAAGCGCCGTTACGCTCGTGTCGGTGACATTATCGTAGCAACTGTAAAGACCGCTAATCCAACTGGTGTTGTGAAGCGTAAATCGGTTGTTAAAGCTGTTGTTGTTCGCACGCGTGATCAAATCCAACGTAAAGATGGTAGCACTATCGCATTTGACGATAACGCTGCAGTTATTATCGGCGATGACAAAAACCCTAAAGGTACACGTGTCTTTGGACCTGTGCCACGTGAGCTACGTGATATGGGCTATGCCAAGATCATCAGCCTTGCACCGGAGGTTCTATAATATGGCTACTGTAAAACGAATTCGAACAGGCGACACAGTAAAATTGATTAGTGGTGCTAACAAAGGCACTACTGGTAAGGTACTCAAGGTCCTTGCTAAAAAAGGGACAGTCCTTATTGAAGGTATTGGCAACAAACACCGTCACGTCAAGCCAACTCAACTCAACCCTCGTGGTGGACACAAAGATATTCATGTACCGACACCAATTCACAAAGTTGCGTTGGTTGTTGATGAAAAATCAAGTAAAACCAGTCGTGTGGGATTAATTAAAAACGCTGATGGTGGCACAACCCGTGTCGCTCGTCAGCTTAAAGATAAGGAGATCAAGTAATGGTTAAAACACTAGCCGCTACTACCACTCCTCGCCTGAAAGCCTTGTACAAAGATACAATTGTCAAGGAACTACAAGCCGAATTAGGTCTTGGAAATGTTCACCAAGTTCCAAAACTAGAGAAAATTGTAGTCAGCGTAGGAACTGGTAAAAACAAAGACGACAAACATTATTATGAAGTCGTTCGAAATACACTGACAAAAATCACTGGTCAATTTCCTGTTGATCGTATGGCTAAGAAATCTATTGCAGGTTTCAAGGTTCGTGCAGGACTTAACCGTGTCGGCATTAGCGTCACACTTCGTGGTGCACGTATGTATGAATTCCTTGATCGTTTTGTTAACGTTGCACTTCCTCGCGTTCGTGACTTTCACGGCGTGAGCACAAAAGCATTCGACGGAGCTGGTAACTATAGCTTCGGTATCGTTGAACAATCAATCTTTCCTGAGCTTACTTTTGAAGAGACACAACTTTTGCACGGACTACAAGCTAACCTTGTTATCAGTGGCGGGAGTGCCGTATACAGCCGAGCATTACTTGAAAAGTTCGGTGTACCGTTTGAGAAAACAGGAGGAAAGCAGTAATGGCTAAGAAATCTGCAGTCGCACGAGACTTAAAACGACAAAAAATGATTCAGAAGTTTGCTGCTAAACGTGCCGAGTTCAAGGAACTTGGTGACCAAGAAGGTCTGGCATCACTGCCACCTAACAGTTCACCAACGCGCTGGAAGAACCGTGATAGCTTGCATGGACGCCCACGTGGCTATATGCGCCGTTTCGGACTTTCACGTATTAATTTCCGTGAAAAAGCATCCAAGGGCGAAATTCCCGGTATAACAAAGAGTAGTTGGTAGGAAAGGAAACGAATATGTCATTACAATCAACTGACCCAATCGCTGACCTACTAACTCGCATTCGAAATGCAGTTATGGTCGGCAAAAACGAAATCCGTGTTCCTTCATCTAAATTGAAGGTAACGGTCGCTAAAGAACTTGTCAAAGCCAACTATTTGGTCGACGTCAAGGTTGAAAGCGCTAAGCCACGTGACATTTTAGTTGTTACGATTAACAAGCCTGGTGAAAACTCATCGATTAACGAGATTACTCGCATGAGCAAACCCGGACGCCGTGTTTATGTTGCAGGATCAGACATTCCACGTATCAAGAGTGGACGTGGTATGGTACTGATTAGCACAAGTAAAGGTGTTATGCCTGGACATGTTGCATACAAGCAAAACATTGGCGGCGAACTGCTGCTGAAGGTATATTAGAAATTTAAAGGAGAATAGATATGAGTCGAATCGGAAAACTACCAATTCAAATCCCATCTGGCGTGACAATCACGGTCGACACTGATGCTATTACCGTTGTTGGCGCTAAAGGCCAACTGGTAGTGCCTCATTTGTCAGACGTGACTGTTGCCCTAGAGGACGGCTTTGCTGTTGTTACCCGTAAGGATGACCAGCGCATTGCCAAAGCGCAACACGGTTTGCAACGTGCACTACTCAATAATGCTGTCGAAGGTGTGACAAAAGGTTTTGAAAAGAAACTTGAAGTAAACGGTGTCGGTTTCCGCGTAAGCGGTGGCGGACAGGCAATTGAAATGGCGTTAGGCTTTTCACACCCCGTTCACTATACCGCACAGACTGGTGTAACTCTTGCAGTCGACAAAATGACGATTACAGTTTCTGGTATCGACAAACAACAAGTCGGACAAGTTGCCGCTGAAATTCGTGCACTCAAGAAACCTGAACCGTACAAGGGCAAGGGTATTAAGTATGCTGACGAAGTACTCCTTCGAAAAGCTGGAAAGACAGGTAAGTAATCATGGCTAATTTTGCGAAAAAATTACGAAACTTTGGTCTCCGCAAGAACCGTGTTCGTGCGAAAGTATCTGGTACTGCAACGCGTCCACGTCTAACGGTTACCATTTCACTTAAGCATGTCAGTGCACAACTTATTGATGATGTCGCTGCAAAAACTTTGGCTGCATCTACGACTGTAGGAACAAAGCAAACAGGAACGATTACTGAACAAGCTGCATTTATCGGTACAGATATTGCCAAGAAGGCTAAAGCAGCAAAGATTAATAGCGTAGTGTTCGACCGTAACGGCCGTCAATATGCAGGACGCTTAAGCGCACTTGCTGATGCTGCACGCGCAGAAGGATTGGAGTTTTAATATGGCTGATACAAATCAAGCAACTGTGGCCCCAGTACCAACGACTACACCAAATCGTGGTCAAGGTGGTTTTGGTGGCGGAAACCGCGGTAACCGCCGTGACCAAGGTCCTGTTGAGCCAAAACAATTTGAAGAAGTTGTAATTAATATCGACCGTGTTTCGCGTGTCGTAAAAGGTGGACGACGTTTCCGATTTAAGGCACTTGTCGTTGTCGGTGACCGCAAAAACAAAGTAGGTGTTGGTGTTGCTAAGGGTGCTGATGTTCAGGCTGCAGTCGCAAAAGCAACTGATGTAGCTAAAAAACACATGATTACTATCGCTGTTGACGGTGATACAGTTCCACATGAGTCTGAAATCCGATTCTCAGGTGCGCAAGTTCTTTTGAAACCTGCAGCTCCTGGTACGGGTATTATTGCTGGTGGTGTCGTTCGTACAATTATTGGCGTCACTGGTATTCGTAATCTGTTGTCAAAGTCTCTTGGATCGACAAACAAGGTAAACATTGCTTACGCAACTGTCGATGCGCTCAAGAGTATGATCGCGAAAGATGAATGGCTGAACGCTCCTGTTAAGAAACCTGCTACTAAAAAGGCAGTGGCAGCTGAGGAGACAAAATAATGAAGTATCACGAACTACAAGTAGCTGCTACTCCTGATCGTAAGCGCGTTGGACGCGGTATTGCAGCTGGTCAAGGTAAAACTGCTGGACGAGGTACTAAAGGACAAGGTGCACGTACAGGCAAGAAACTAAACGCTATGTTTCAAGGTGGTCAACGACCACTAGCAAAAGCTGTGCCAAAAGCACGTGGTTTCAAGTCGCTTCGTACTGCTGCACAAGTCGTTTATCTTGATCACTTGAACGCATTCAAAGGTAAGACTGTCGATAATACTACATTGTTTGAAGCAGGCTTCATTGGGTCGCCATACCAAGCAGTTAAAGTTATCGCTAGAGGCGAATTAACTGAAAAAGTCACAGTCAACGTTGCAGGTGCAAGCGCAAGTGTCGTCGCTGCAATCGTAAAAGCTGGTGGAAGTTTTACAAAGACTGCGGTACCATTGAAACAGACAACTAAAACTGTTAAAAAATCAGATAAATAGTTTTGTTGCACTTTTCTGAAGTAGAATTTCTACTTCAGGCCAGTAACAACAACTGAATAAGTGAGGGTAGACTGTAACTGATGAACTGGAAAACAATCTTTCAATCATTCAAAAATCGCGATATGCAGAAGCGTATCCTTATTGTGCTTGGTGTTATCGTTGCATACCGCTTACTATCGCACATTCCTGTGCCCCTTGCTGGCCCAACGCAATTAAAAGAGGTGATTAATAGTGTCGTTAGCGGTACTGACTTTGGCGGATTCCTGAACTTGTTATCAGGTGGTGCGCTTGCAAGCTTCTCAATTGTCCTTGTTGGTATGAGCCCTTTTATTACAGCGTCGATTATTACTCAGCTTATGACAAAGGCTATCCCAAAGTTGGAAGAACTCCATAAAGATGGTGAGTCTGGACGACGCAAGATCAACCAGTGGACGCGTATGATATCCGTACCTCTGGCTATCGTTCAATCAATTGCATTTATTTATATCTTGCGACAAACAGTCCTACAGGGTAATACAACACTCCTGCTCGACTCATCCCCGATTGAGTGGATCGTTGCAGTAACCGCCATGACTGCGGGATCAGTACTACTGATGTGGATGGGTGAGCTCATGACCGAACAAGGTATTGGCAACGGTATCAGCTTGATTATCTTTGCGGGTATTATTAGTCAATTACCCTCGACACTTAGTACACTCGGACAAGCCTTATTTGATACAAAAGACGGGGCATTAAACGTTTTCGGTTGGTTTACGATTCCTGTTAATCCGCTCATATTTGGGGTGGTAATAGCCATATCGATTGTATCGCTCATTGTGTTATACATACTGGTCAAGGTCAATGAAGCCCAACGAGTAATCACAGTTAACTATGCGAAGCGTGTACAAGGAAATAGTAGCTATGGTGGTATCAAGAGTATTCTTCCAGTGAAGCTGATTGCTGCAGGCGTCATTCCTGTGATCTTTGCCGTGGCGTTTCTATCCTTGCCTGCATTTATCGGACAGGTATTGAAGGCAACAGGAAATCCAGCATATACAGAACTAGCGAGTAATCTAATCCTCTGGTTCCAAGCGCCAAACCCAGGAGCATTTACAGGTTCTACACTCGAAGCGTTTATTTACCCTGCGGCGTACTTTGTGTTGGTTATTTTGTTCACATACTTCTATACGGGTATTGTCTTTAACTCAAATGAAATCGCGGAAAACTTGCAAAAACAAGGTGGATTCATTGAAGGAGTTCGTCCTGGTAAAAGTACAGAAGAATATCTTGCTCGTACAGTTAACCGATTAATTCTTTTTGGATCGCTTGTCCTGGGTATTATTGCAGTTATGCCATTTGCGGCAGAATATCTGCTGTACAACGTCGCGGGAGTGAGCAGTAAACTGTCTATTGGCGGTACGGGGCTTTTAATCGTTGTTTCTGTGGGGCTTGAAGCTCTTCGTCAAATCAACAGTCGTGCCCTGATGGTAACGTACGACGACTATAAGTAACACATGGCTCTTGAAATCGAATATGTACGAGAAAGACATCTGAAAAGGTGGTTTCTTGTTGTTGTGCTGATTATAATTTTAGGCGTCGCGGGCTGGTTTGCATATAAATGGTATACGACAGGAGATACGCCCGTTGTTCTACCGATTGCGAGCGCAAATAGTACTGTTGACGAATCTGACGTCTCTTTTGATCAGATCAAAGAGCATGCTGTTTCCGCGAAGCAACCTCGTTACATTAGTATCTCTTCGATTGATCTCGGGTTGACACGTATATATCCTGTTGGGCTTGACGAGAGTAATTTGTTAAAGGTGCCTACTAATATTCATGACGTTGGATGGTATGAGAAAAGCGGTACACCAGGTGACGGCGGTGTCATATTACTCGACGGCCATAATGGTGGGATCAACACTAAAGGAGCATTTGCACAGCTGTCTCGGCTCAAAAAAGGCGATACGATTACACTAGAGCGGGGCGACGGTGAAGAATTCATTTATCAGGTTGTTGAAAACCAAAGTATGTCGATCGAAGAAGTTAATGCAACAGGCATGACTCTTATGGGAATCTCTGCTGAACCAGGCAAAGAGGGACTTAACTTGATTGGTTTTGATGGTAAATGGGTGCCAAAACTGGGCATGTTTGACCGACGCACGATGCTTCGGGCTGTTATTGTGCAAGATAATTAAGCGTTGACAGTGTTTTTGGTTGCGATATAATAGGATATATTAAAGATTAACGCGGGTTACTGACACGAGCGTTACATTTTACTTGATATTAGGTGTTTACCTTTTCTCGGCAGTAGTGTATAATCTACTACTGTAACTTATGGCTAGTCTAAAGGAAGTAATTAAATTGCAAGGTAAGGTGGTGGAATCACTACCTAATACGCAGTTTAAGGTCGAACTTGAGAATGGTCATAGTATCATCGCTCACATTTCGGGCAAGATGCGCAAGCATTACATCCGTCTTGTGCCAGGTGATAAGGTAGAAGTTGAGTTGACCCCTTACGATCTTAGTAAGGGCAGAATCACCTTCCGCCTAAAAGATTAAATGTAAACGTTGGAGTTTATCGAGGCTTATGAAGGTACGTGCAAGCGTCAAAAAAATCAGTCCAGATGATCAACTGGTGCGTCGCAAGGGCGTTCTTCGAATCATCAACAAGAAAAAACCTAAGAACAAGCAGAGGCAAGGTTAATTATGGCGCGAATTGCAGGTGTTACTATCCCCGCTGAAAAACAAGTACAAGTTGCTTTGACATACATTTACGGAATTGGCTCACACCACGCGGTTGAAATTCTTACTTCCGCTAATGTTGAACCAACTACTCGTGTCAAAGACCTTACAGAAGCCGAAGAACAACGACTTCGTGAAACTATTGATGCACACTATACCGTTGAAGGTGATTTACAACGATTAGTCACTAACAACATTAAGCGATTGAAGGACGTCGGCGCGTACCGTGGTCTCCGTCACAAAGCAGGACTTCCCGTACACGGCCAACGAACACGTACAAACGCTCGAACTCGTAAGGGTAAAGGTGTCGCTGTAGGTGGAACACAAAAGAAAGCGGCGTCTAAGACGTAGAAAGGCAGATAGACTA
Source organism: uncultured bacterium (assembly GCA_947084875.1). Lineage (GTDB taxonomy): Bacteria > Patescibacteriota > Saccharimonadia > Saccharimonadales > Saccharimonadaceae > UBA1547. Next base: position 19,397 of record CAMTUF010000001.1, on the reverse strand, counting down.
TGGCAGAAGATAAAACGACAAGCAAAACTACATCGACTCGTAAGAAACAACGTCGATCTGTTGCGTCTGGACAATTACATATTCAGGCAACATTCAACAATACAATCGTTACGTTTACGGATAAAAAAGGTAATGTGTTGACTTCATCAAGCGCAGGAGCAACAGGTTTTCGTGGTAGCAAAAAGGGAACAGCCTATGCTGCTCAGGTTGCTGCAGAAAAAGCTGCTGAAAGTGCAAAGAGTCTTCACGGTATGAAAGCTGTTGACGTGTTCGTTAAGGGTGTTGGCCTTGGCCGAGACGCTGCGATCCGCGCAATGGGCAGTTTTGAAATTACTGTTGATAGCATTCGAGACGTTACTAGTGTTCCTCACGGTGGTGTTCGACCACGAAAGGCACGGAGGGCTTAGGCTATGGCACGAGATACTTCACCAATTGTTAAACAAAGCCGCCGCGAAGGATATGCACTTCATCCTAAGGCGCACAAGATCATGGCGAAAAAGTCTGGTATTCCAGGCGTACACGCTAACGGTCGTCCAGGCAAGACAAGCCTTTACTTGACACAACTTCGTGAAAAACAAAAAGTACGTCGTACGTACGGTCTTCTTGAGAAGCAATTTGCTCGACTGATGATTGAAGCAACACGACGCGAAGGACTTGCAGGTGAAAACCTCTTACAGCTCCTTGAGCTTCGTCTTGATAATGCCGTTTACCGCGCTGGATTTGCCGTTTCACGTCGTGCTGCACGTCAGCTCGTTGGTCACGGACACTTCCTACTGAATGGTCGTCGTGTTGATATTCCATCAATCCGCCTTAAACCAGGTGACGAAGTAACACTTCGCGCCAAAAGCCTTAAGTCTGGCTACTTTAGCCAAATTGATGATGTCGTTAAAAACACGTTCCAAGTACCACTTAGCTGGTTGAAGAGCGATCAGAAGAAACTAAGTATTTCAGTAACAGGCTTGCCACTCCGTACAGAGGCAGAACCAGATATCAACGAACAGCTAATTGTAGAGTACTACTCTCGTTAATAATTAAAGGAGCTACCAATATGACAAAAGTAATTCACAACCCCGCACTCGCTAGCATTGACGAGACAAGCCCTACAAACGCTACCTTTGTAATCGAGCCTCTACACGCTGGATACGGTAACACACTTGGTAACAGCCTTCGCCGCGTGCTTCTTTCAAGTATTCGTGGTGGCGCTGTGGTTGCTTTCCGCATCGAAGGTGCAAGTCACGAATTTACTACCGTAAAAGGTATTAAAGAAGATGTCGTTGACATCATGTTGAACCTCAAGAATGTTCGTTTGAACGTTCACACTGACGAACCTGTTGAGCTTCGTCTAGAGAAAAAGGGAGCTGGCGTTATTACCGCTGGTGACATCAAAACAACTGCAGATGTCGAAATTGTTAACCCAGAACAAGTTATTGCGACAGTTGACGATCCTAAGAAGTCCGTCCTTATTGACCTCGTTGTTGAATCAGGCCGTGGATACCGCACGATCGAAGAATCAAGCGTCAGCCGCGTTCACAGCGACATGATTGCTCTTGATGCTGTCTTTAGCCCAGTACTTCGTGTTCGTTTCAAAGTTGACAGCACACGTGTTGGTCAAGAAACGAACCTTGATAAGCTAGCTGTTACGATCGAAACTGATGGTTCGGTCACTCCACGTGTTGCATTTGAAGAGGCTGCTGCAATCCTTGTCAACCAATACACTGCACTCGCTGGCTCCACTACTGTCGAAGCTGCACCTGCACTTGGTGCTGACCTTGACGACGAAACAAACGAGCTGAACACACCAATCGAAGAGCTGAATCTGACTGCCCGAACAGCAAATGCGTTGATTAACAACGACATTCGTACTGTCCACGACCTTGTCACTCTTTCAGAGCAAGATCTGCGTGAGTTAAAGGGCTTTGGTTCAAAGGCGTTAGACGAAGTTAAAGATAAATTAGCAGAACTGGAACTCTAGACATGCACCGACACAGTTATGTAGGACGTAAATTCGGACGAGAGCGCGATCAGCGTAAAGCTCTTTTGAAGGGGCTTGCAACAAGTCTTGTCGAACACGGCAAAATCGAAACAACATACCCTAAAGCTAAAGAACTTGTTCGTTACATCGAAAAAGTAATTACAAAAGCTAAAAAGGGTACACTACAGGGCCGTCGCCAGGTAATTGCAGCTTTGTCTACTCAGGCAGCAGCGATGAAGTTGGTTGACGAAATTGTTCCGCAAATCTCTGGACGTAATAGTGGCCACGTTCGTGTCGAACGAACCAAATTACGTGTCGGAGACGGTACGCAAATGGCAACGATCGCTTTTGTTGATGAGCTGACTTCTACTCCAGTAGCAACTCCTGCCGCTGAAATTGTAGAAAAAGCACCAAAAGCAGAGAAAAAGACGACAGTAAAGAAAGTTAAGGCGACAGTATAATGGTTAATATTCATAAAAAGACGTATTCACAGAAGCCATCAGACGTAACACGTCGATGGATCTTGATTGACGCTTCAACTGCTCCACTAGGACGTGTTGCAACGACAATCTCTAAGTACCTGATTGGTAAATACAAGCCAACTTTTACATCACATATTGATGGTGGCGACTACGTTGTTGTTATCAACGCCGCGCAAGTTGTTGTGACTGGTGAAAAGGAAAACGATAAACGATACTATCACCACTCAGGTTATCCAGGTAGTCTTCGCGACGAAAGCTTGTCAGAGCTTCGTACAAAGTACCCTGAGCGTATTGTTATCGAAGCTGTTAAGGGTATGATTCCTAAAAACAAGCTTTCAGCTGACCGCTTAGGCCGTCTACGTGTCTTTGCTGGTAGCGATCACACACATACAGCACAAACTCCAGAGAAAGTAGAGGTAACCTTCTAATGGCTGAAGCTAAATATATTTACGGACTTGGACGACGCAAAAGTGCGACTGCATCTGCACGACTATACGCTGGTAAAGGAAAAGTAACTATCAATAACAAAACTGCTGTCGAGTACTTTAGCGACAACAAAACTCACGTTGCTGAAATCGTGGACCCACTAGCGCTTGTGAACAAGCAAAAAGACTTTGATATCACTGTTCTTGTAAAGGGTGGCGGTATTGCAGGCCAAGTTGATGCAATCAAACTTGCAATCGCTAAAGCGTTGACGACAGGTCATGCCGACCTTCGTTCGACACTGAAGAAAGCAGAGTTCCTTAAACGTGACTCACGCGAAAAAGAACGCAAGAAGTATGGTCTTCGTTCTGCTCGTAAGCGCGAACAATTCTCTAAACGTTAATCAAAACGCGCAGATTAGCAAAAACCCTCTTTCGTCAAGAGGGTTTTTCTGTTATAAAAGTATAGTAATGAACAAACGAATCACACCAGTTAGTAGCTATTGGTTTACCGACACCCAGCGTGACGGTTTGTTCCGTGTTTTGAAATAACACATCCTAGAATTTAAAGATATCGACTAAACCGTCACCAGGCGGTTTTTTTAATTCTAAAAAGGATAGGTGATATGACAATGACAGAACAACAAATAAATACGCGCACCAATGAAATAAGGCGCATGATCACATCAAATGAAAAGGCCTATGTTGAGTCAGTTGGTAAGGAGGATGCCCACAATCTTCCAAGTATTGTAGATAGTCCAGAAGATGGCACAACGGCTCTCAGGTTAGTGATGGGCGCAACAGAATCGATGCCATTTCGTGCATTATCATATGTCGACAGTTTGCTTAGAGTCGCTCAATTAGTACCAGCTGATCAAATCCAAATTATTCATGCAAACCATCTTGGTAATCGTGTGAACGGAGTCGACCTTGACCGTAGTCGTGAACAAGCATTGCTACTCGCGGCAGAGGTAGAGGCACATCTTGCAAATTTTCCAGATCTCGAAGCGCGAGTACTCCATGCAGTAGATACGGAGATGGACACTGATCGATATGTCGATTTGGTACAAACTGCATTTGATCGGGATACAGAAATAGCCACCAAACTCTTAGCAAAAGGAAGTAAGCATGGCGGTGATTCCGTTCGGTACGTCGCAGCTCACTATGCGTTTCAAGATACAGATGATCTAGTGCTCGACGCTCTTTCACAGATCGCCCCTGATCAAGTATCTGCTGATCGAATAGTTAGTGTGGGGTGTGGGCAAGAACGAACGTTTTATAGGGCAAGAATGGGTATGAGAGCAGTCTTGCAGGCTGACATCGTGACGGCTCAACTATTCACTCGCCATGTGACGCCACCGTACTACACCTCTAAAGGCGGAGAGCCTAGTCTCGCTGAGGGTGTGACTCTGGAAACACTCGACAGTGTAGGAGATTTATCTGCTCGACGAGACATTGCGCATTTTCTAATAGTTAATAATCAAGGAAAACAATCATGAAGAATCATATGGTAATCATCGGTGGGATGGGACCACAAGCATCTGTTCAGTTGCATACGTTACTGCTTAGCGAGGTTGGCAAGAATAAAGCACCAGATGAATTTCCAATGATATTACATGCGTCAATACCTACGCCTGACTTTATTGCCTCTCCCGAGGCAGCAGAAGGTGCGATTGGTATGATTCAGGATGTGTGTGGCAGTATTCCTGTAGAATCGTCGTCAGTGATCGGGCTGGCGTGTAATACTGCCCATCTACTACTCGATCAACTCACAAACATTCCTAAGAAACAGTTTGTATCAATGATAGAGGCTGTTGCGGACGATATTGAGTTAGCTGGTCATAAGAATGTCGGCTTGCTTGCTTCACCCTTCACTATACAAAGCAAACTATACAAAAACGCACTTGAATCGCGAGGTATCCACGTTATCGAGCCAGATCGTGATGAAATAGCTGTTTTAAACAGTGTTATTCACGATGTAATAGCCAATACAGATCCACTATCTTTACGGCCAAAACTGACTCAAATAGCCCAGAAAATGCAGATGGACGGCGCAGACTGTATATTGCTTGGTTGCACTGAACTACCACTCGTGGGCGTGGAAACAATCCTTCCTAAGATCGATTCGCTATCAAGTCTTGCTCGTGCAATGACCAAACGTCATCATGCAAGACAATAACGGTATGTATCATGCTATTTGTACGGTATAATAAGCCTTAATGAGTAAACCAGTTATCTTGACGGGCATTCGTGCTAATAATGACCTGACAATAGGGAACTATTTTGGCGCCATTTTGCCAATTATCGACATGGCAAAAACACGTTCAGACGAGTTTCAAGTGAATCTATTTATCCCTGATCTTCATAGCTTCACGACACCAATTGATCACAGTCAGTTGTATGACCAGATTTTGCATAATGCACGGCTATTTGTTGCGGCTGGTTTGACACTTGATAACCGTGATATTTATTTGTACCGACAGAGCTATATCTCAGCTCACAGTGAGCTTACTTGGATATTAGATTGCTTCACTGGATTTGGTGAGATGAATCGAATGGTTGAATTCAAAGACAAAATGTCAAAAATTGGCGATGACCGCGTCAGTGTAGGTCTGTTTAACTACCCAGTACTCATGGCAGCCGACATTTTACTTTACAATGCCCAGTATGTGCCTGTGGGCGATGATCAAAGGCAGCATCTTGAGTTCGCGAGGGATGTATCAGAGCGTTTTAATAACCAGCTCGGAGACACATTCACAGTTCCGGAACCAGTTGCAGCACAGCATACTTTTTTTGGTAAAGACCAGGGACTTCGCATTAAGGACTTGATAGACCCAACGAAAAAAATGAGTAAAAGTGATGATTCTGGACGCGGTGTGATATTTCTTGGCGATGATCCTGCGGCTGCTGCTAAAAAAGTAATGGGTGCCACTACTGATGATCTAGCACATGTTCACTATGATCCGCAAAACCAACCTGGCATTAGTAATTTACTACAAATTCTTTCACTTCTTCAAAAACGACCGCTAGACGAAGTGAGCGCGGAATTTGAAGGGCAAAGTAGTTACGGAGATTTCAAAAAGGTCGTCGCAAACGAAGTAGAAAAATTCTTGACGGAATTCCAGCAAAAACTATCAGGAGTAGAAGACAGCGTTGTTATTGCGAAATTAGAGCAATCTGAGCGTGATTTGATCCCAGTTGCAAATGCAACGTTACTGCGTGTGCAACAAGCCGTCGGTCTGCGACAGAAGGCGTAATTATGGTGAAAATATCAAGCGGAGACATTATCGCAATTCTGCGCAAATTCGAGCTAGCTAATGACGAAAACGTGCCTCGTCATGTATCAATGGTCTCGTTCAGCAATCCTAACACCAAGAATACGCTCGTGAGCTTTCGTTTTGCAAAACACCAATACTATATACTCCTCGACGAAGAAGCCGACGATGACGTTGAATATATTACCCAGCAGGTGAAAACAGACAAACAAGATATTGCAGGGGAGGTTATAGAAAACCCGACCGACCACACCACTACATACGGTATTCCGTTTCATGGCAAAGAAGTTTACCTGTTTGAAGTAAAATCACCAAAAACACGGCTTGACGTCGAGCTTGTTAAACGTTTTCCTGGCATTACACGCAGCACGTGGCAAAAACACATCAAAGCAGGTCACGTAAAGGTTAACGGTGAGCCTGCATCGTCGCCAAAACAAGATATCGTCCTCACCGACGATATTTCTGCGTCGATTCCAGATGCGACCGACTTTAGTGAAAGCGAGCTACCGATTGTGTACATGGATGACAATGTTATTGTAATCAACAAACCCATCGGCGTCCTGTCTCACAGCAAGGGTGCATTAAACGACGAGTTTACTGTAGCCGACTTTTTTGCCCGTTATAGTACATATAATGCTGATACTAATCGCCCTGGAATAGTGCACCGCCTAGACCGTGATACAAGTGGTATTATGATCGGTGCACGAAATAACGAAACGGCAACGCTTCTTCAAAAACAGTTTGCAGATCGCAAAACGAAAAAAACGTATCTAGCAGTGGTTGATGGCATCCCCAAATCGCCAAAAGTACAAATTGACTTGCCGATTGCGCGAAACCCATCGGCTCCAAGTACATTTCGAGTTGATGTAAAGGGTAAGGCAGCATTAACAAAATACGAAGTTTTGGCAGATGACGGCAATCACGCCTTAGTTCGTTTAGAACCTCGAACAGGTCGTACTCATCAGTTACGGGTACATATGAAATACATAGCAACTCCGATTATGGGCGATAAAGTATACGGAAAGCCATCAGATAGATTGTATTTGCACGCGCGAAGCTTGGAAATTACTATTCCTATAAGTAATCGACAGACATTCGAAGCGCCTGTACCAATTGAATTTACGAAAATGTTTCCCGAGGTTTTGTAGCCATGAAAAAACCACTGATTAATCCAAAAAGTGATCTCAGTGTATCACTTTTGATGAAGGACATGTCCCAATCACTGCTCATTACTGGACTCGTAGGTGTTGGATTAGGTACGATCGCACAATATATTGCCCATCAAGTTGCAGATGTGACATTTACGGTACTACCCGAGAAAGACGATAAAGTTGATCTTGAAAAGGGCGTCATTAGTATCGATAGTATCAGACGACTATATGTGCAAACACGCTCTATTCAGACAGGAAAGCTAGTGGTCGTGATTGATTATGCTGAAAGAATGGGCCATCCTGCACAAAATGCCTTCCTGAAGCTGCTAGAAGAGCCCAGAGAGGGCATTTACTTCATATTGGTCACTCATACTCCTTCACGATTATTACCGACAATCATTTCGAGGACACGTTTACTGGAAATACAGCCAATCAATCGCCAACAATCAGATGCCCTCATAGATGAGTTAGGTGTCAAGAATGCGCAAAAGCGCACTCAGTTGCTATTCATGGCCGATGGTTTACCTGCAGAACTCACTCGTTTGACGGCAGATACGGCGTATTTTGAAGCACAAGCTGTGATAATGCGTGATGCGCGTGACTTACTGCAGGCTAGTACCTATAAAAAAATGATCGTCGCACAAAACTATAAAGATAATAGGGAAGGTGCGCTACTACTACTGACTGATGCTGCGGCTATACTTCGCCGAAGTATTAGTGCAAAACCTCAAGACAACTTGATCGCACAAATCGATGGTCTGCTCCATGCCTTTCAACAAATCCAAGCCAATGGGAACATCCGCCTCTGTCTAGCGCGGCTTGTGATATAATATACACACATGTTAGGCCTTATTATTATTGCATTACTGGGTACGTGGGCGATCGTGCAACGCCAAACAATTACAGAGGTAGTTGCTGACTTACCAACGAAGTTGTCTGAAAAGCTTGATCAATTATGGTCTATTGCGCAGGAATCACTGCAAGACCGCAAATACTTACGCGCCGAAAAGGCCCTACTTACTATTCTTCGCGTCGATGAACGAAATGCCAGTGCCTACAATCGTTTGGGTATCTTGTACGCGAAGCAACAAGCTTTCAAGGATGCGATTGAGTGTTTTGAAATTGCGCAGTCACTAGAACCAAGCGCAAGCAGCCTTCATAATGTCGGCCTCATTTACTATGAAACTGAAAGTTATGATAAAGCTGCACTCGCATTTGAACAAGCGTTATCAATGGATAACGAACTCGCATCACGTCATATCGCCTACGCAAAGGTTCAGGAAAAACTCGGTAATGATAAAAAGATGATCGAATCACTCGAAAAAGCAGTTGAGCTAGATCCGATTCCGCAAACGTTAAATATATTAGCTGATGCCTATGAGCGAACAGGACAGACTGAACTCGCCACTACATTACGAGAGAAATCTGCAAAAATGATTATTCCGCAGATAACCGCGCGTCGGGTGAAACAACCTCGTCGGGTCGTGATGTAGCTTCAATAACGTATCCTGCGTAGCCATCTATAATTGCCTGCATACCTTCAAATCGATTTGAGCTAGCCCATTTAAAGCTAAAATTCTGCTCGGCGCTTTCATGTGCACGTTCATTAGCCATACTTAGCTTCCACATAAACGCTTCGAATCTTGCCTCACGTTCTTTAAAAGATTCAGCAACCTCGCTGGGTTTGTCGGTTTCGCTAGTAAGAACATCTGAATCCGTTTGTTCGTACTGTTCAGCAAGACCTGCCGTGACTGCTAAAGCACGTTGGTCATCAGCGATTGGATGACGAGGCCCCGTGGTTTCAATAGTTTGCGGAATAAAATGTTCTGCATCTGGAGGTAAAGTTGTCATACAAAATATAGTAGGCCTATTACGCGAATAGGTCAAATAATTAGCCTTCAGTGAGGTCTGGTAACGCAATATGAACACTACTTACGCTTTCTGCTGCGTCTCGCAAGGTTATATTAGTCGTTATCTCACTTGCAAATGCGTTGCTTGCCAAAAGTGTTCGACTAAGCCATATTGTTACGTTCGTTCGCTCTACGTACACACCTGACGTGCCACCTCGTAAGTCAGCAAGGTGTCCCTTGTCTCCAATGGGTAAATCTGCGCTAAACTTCTCTTGGTTTCTCGGAAGAACTTTTACTTGCAACGCACCAAATCTGCGCTCTACTACAGCACGTATCGCTTCCCCCGCCAAAATACTTAAACCATCACTTTTATCGAGTGATATGCTTAGTTCTTGGGTTGCTTCATTAAAAATTGGTTTCATAAAATGTATATACTATGCAAAATTAAAGAGTCACCCGCGAGTAACTCTTTAATGGTGCTGGAAGTAGGACTCGAACCTACGAAGCCTTACGGCGGGAGATTTACAGTCTCCAGTGATTGCCACTACACGATTCCAGCATGTGGAGCCGCTTTACGGACTCGAACCGTAGACCTGCTGTTTACAAAACAGCTGCTCTAACCAACTGAGCTAAAGCGGCATCATGTGCTGAAATGTACTTGTATACTTTTGCTTAGAGTTGGTTAGAGCAATACTGAATAAATATTTACTCGACATCCGTATCAAACAGCAACTGAGCTAAAGCGGTATCGTATACTGGTGTGTTTTACCACAACACTTGACTATTCTATCTGATAACAGTAGTGTAATCAAGTCTGATGTGGAGCCACGACTGGGATTTGAACCCAGGACCTCATCCTTACCATGGATGCGCTCTACCAACTGAGCTATCGCGGCGCACTCTGGTAGATTTTAGCATAGGCACGGTGACGATATCAAACAGCTGTTATAATGGGCCTATGGCAACATTTAGTTTTGATATAGTATCCGAATACGACAAAGCCGAGATGAACAATGTCTTCGCTCAAGTGCAGAAGGAAATAATTGGTCGTTATGACTTTAAAAATACTCCTGCAGAGATCGACTGGCTTGATAACAAGTCTGGATTCAAGGTGATTGGAGCCAACGATTGGCAGATCGAAAGTATTATCGATATCATTCGTAAAAAACTATCTGCGCGTGAGCTTAGCAGCAAGGTGCTCGATCTTTCTAAAACAATCATCACAAGTAATCTAAAGGCAACACAGGAAATTCCATTCGTTGCTGGGTTAGATCAAGATAAGGCGAAAAAAATTACTAAATTACTGCGCGACGACCTTCCGAAAGTAAAAACGCAGATTCAAGGTGAAGCCGTGCGCGCAACCGCATCAAGTAAGGATGATTTGCAGACTGCAATGCAGCTTATTCGCCGTGCAGACTTCGATTTTCCAGTAGCTTTCAATAATTTCCGTTAAAGTATTCATACAACACTTGATTACATAGGGGTTATTTGCTATACTTTATCAGTTATGCCAAAAAAGAATACAAAGCGAAAATTAGTAGGACTTGTCAGCGAACTTAGCGGACACCGTTCTTATTACACGACTAAAAACGTCCAGAACACTACTGAGAAGCTTTCTTTGAAAAAGTACGATCCAATTGCACGTACTCACGCACTCTACGTTGAAACCAAGAAAAGCCTTGGCCGCAACGAAATCAAACCTCGCAAAGGCTAATTTATCATCACACAAGTTCATCGCTACTTTTATCTGCCTTTCAAGATTGCGAGGGATTATCCTTTGTTAAGCTTATTTTAAGCTAAATCAGTGCATTTAGAATCAAGATACATGTGTAAACTTTGGTGTAGAGAAGTAGGCTGCAAAGATTATTGGTTACTGTGATCAGGGGTTGGGGCAGTCTGCTCAATAGGATAGGAGTGTTCATCGAGTTTTTCAGCAAGCCACAAACCGTTTTTTAGCATGGTTTCGAGTAATCCTACGGAAATGGTCTGATTGTCGGAATACACATAGAGTGAGCCCTCATATACCTCAACTGCGAGTGGCCAAAAGTGTGCTGCGACGACGCGTGTAACATCTATTGTAAAGAGTCTTTCGACTTCAATGAACTGCGAGGCAGCAGCGAATAAACTATAACGCTGTGTAAACTCGGGGCTATGAGCACCGAACGTGCCTAAAGGAACAGGCTGCAAAGAAGGCACCGAAGTGAATAATTTTGCGTAAGAAGAATCAGTATGGTTGTGCGCACCCATAAACACATGCGGTATGTTTTTGCCTTTATGAAGGTCGATTTCAATAATAATCCAACGGTGTGTTCGTAGCGGGCGGTTAGGGTGTTCGAGAATATCATATCGGTCCACCAGACTTACGTCATAACCATCAAATGAGCCAACACTATAATGCTCGTCTTTATGAGATGAGCTGACAGTAAGTCCGCGAATAATGTGGTGCTCATCGTCGTGTTGATCAACGTGGCCAAAATAGACGAGTCCAAACTTTGCTGCAAATTGCGTTACTACTTTTTTTCTACGATAACTAACAACGCTATTACGTAACATAATATCTTTGGCGATACGGATGAGGTGGTTAAGTCTTTTTGTCATATTACTTCACCTCAATAGTATCTAATAAAGTTGAAAGATACTCTGCCTGAGTCCATGTCAGTGGAGCAGGGGAGATAATTTCATTTGTCACGGGGTCTACTTGCTCTGACATCATACCAGTACTGAGCGCATGAGACTTTACCCAGTCGAGAATTTCAAACGCTTTCTCTTTTTTACCTGTATCAGCGTCGTACTGCGCTAGCCACATTGAAGTGATAAACCAATAATTGCCCGTAACATCGCTGTGTGTGCGTCGATAGTCATCGTTCTCATAGCGAGGCAGGCCTATAGCACCTTGATTGACACCAAATAGTTCTTTGACTGTTGCGATCGAAGCAGTTAACTCGTGACTTTCGACGTTAAATAACCCAAACATAAACGTACCAAATGTCGCCGACGTATCGATGGTGCTATCCTTGGTTATCTCGTTATTTTTGACGGTAATGCCCTTGTAAAAGTGTTGTCGATCATTATTAAACAAGTGTTTATGGGCTGCGCTTTTGATGTCTTCGGCGACAGAACGCCATTTCACAGCATTATCAGGATCATTCGCGGTTTCTGCAATCTCAGAGGCAGCTAGGAGCGCGGCATATACAACGGATACGGTGTATGTTGTCGTCATGAATACCTGCTCCCATAAGTCGTAGCTAGCCTTTGGTAGGCCTGTAGATTCATCAATATAGCCTGTCATGAAGTCTGCCATCGGAACAACCATATCACTGTAAAAGTCTTTTAAAAGATTACCTTCAGGATGCATCTTGTAATACTGGGCAAAGACAAAAAGAACAAGCGCTGTTTCGTCTTCTTGAATAGGTGGAGCTGCCATATCATCATGAAGGTATGGGTGCCAGCTGCTTCCTAACGCCCCATCAGCACGATACTTGTGCATGAGGTAGCCATCTGGATGTAAGCCTCTCTTGCAAAACTCGAAGAATCGATACGCCTCGTCTTTGTATCCCATACGAATAAGAGGCCACAGGACAAATGACCCGTCTCGAGGCCAGCAGTAGGCATACGCATCGCGTGAGTAGTTAAGCATCGTGGTGTCTGTACTAGCGATGACAGCCCCACGCATATCAATCTGTGATTTTATAATCATGACACTTTCAATAAACGTCTTTTTGTATATCTCGGGAAGTTTATTAGCGGTGCTTTGGGCAGGTTTTAACCAGTGATGCCACCAGTCTGCCGTCTCTTTGATGCGTGCAGTCACGCTCGATTCACGAATCTGTTTATGAACGTATAGTGCCAATCGAATAGATCGGCCCGCAGCGATCCAGTAATGAACGCGTGTCGAGCTGTGCGCACCGATCCTTAGCTTGAAGCGTAAGGTTGAGTCAACTCGACCATGTTCAACGGCACCATTGCTTAGCTCACCGTCGTCCGCGTCCTTGTATGTACCTTCGTGACCTTCGATGCCAAAAAGACCGATGCTGTGTTGGTCAAAGGGGTTATCGTTATGTAACCCAGAGATAATAAAAGCGCGTCGTCCACGGTAATGGAGTATAGCGTTACTGTCGGGAAGATACTGCCCAGTATCCGTATTGCTACGTGAATCTCCAATAGCAAAGGCTTGGTGCATAAACAAACGAATATCTCGTTCACTGTCTCGTGTATTGATAATGTGTACATTACGCAAAAACGCACTCATCTGCGCATCGACACAGTCATCGAATTCTAATATGACACCAATCCGATCATTGCGTGCGATGGTGTGACCAATGAGCGCACTATGCGGATATGCGAACTCAAATGACCAGGAGTTGTCGCCGTCAAGCCAGCTAATTTCTCCGTCTACCCATATGCCGACTCGGTGACGCATGTCTTTGCCTGCGGAGTGGTTTTCGAGGCCTACATACGGGAAATAAAAGTCGTGTACGAGGCCAAACTTATTCACAGCCACGTGCAACTCACCGTTACTAAGGACGATAGGCCTAGCCATGAAGACCGCCTGTCTTGTGGTGTTCGTGGAGGCGCCATCTGATATCACGAACAGCGTTAATGAAATATAAAAACGCATCGTACGGTGACTCATAAGGGCTGAAGTAGGCATGGACATCACCATCACTGAACCATTTCGTACACATGTAATAGACATGATCAGACGTTTGCAGCTTTCGCCAATCGGATATAAGCTCTATATCCCCCGAGCGAATGATATCTTCCTCCATAGAATAAATGTGGCGAAGCGCTTCTTGTTGCATGCTATTGCCTAGCCATGCAGTCAGATCGCGTTCAGTATCCGCCCACGTAACAGTGTGTGGCATACTGATTTTTCCGACTGGCTCGTGCGCATCTATGGCGTCGGAGACTGTGTAAAAAGTGTTTTCTGGGTTTGACAACCATTTGCCAACAAAACTCTCAAAGAAGTCAAAAATTCCTGTATCAGCCCATTGGTGTTCGCCGAAGGTTTCAAAATCCATAAAAAGATTAACGAGCGGTTGACCCATAATCGACGCATTAGCCCATTCACTGTAGGTATCAGCGTTAAGAGGCCACTGGCTCCAATCTTTATCACTAAAACGAAAAGCAAGGTCGTCACTTAAACGATAGTTTTTAAGAAGAAGTGCAATCTTTTCGGTTCCCTGTGGTCGATAGAGGTGATTAGGGCTGCGCCACTCCAAAATAGGATCCCAACCTTCAGCCAAGATACCTTTGAAACCTGCTTCATCAGCCCACTGGGCAAGTTCATCGTTGTAGGCAAGCTCTGTATTACGAAACACCTGTGTATCAACGCCAAACACAGTTTTAATTTTTGCTTGGTGCGCTTTTACCTGGTTTTCAAACTCTTTGCGGCTGTAGAAGAAGGCGAGTGAGTGGTAATAGGTTTCAGCGACAATTTCAACTTTACCAGTGTCGACAAGCCGTTTAAAGCCATCAATAACATCTGGCACCCATTGTTGCGCTTGCTCGATAAAAGTTCCCGTAATACTGAGTGAAAGACGAAAATCTGGGTAAGTATGAAGCATTTTGTCTAACAGCGCGATCATTGGCCGATATGATTTATCGGCAACTTTACGCATCACTCGTTCGTTATTACGGTCGTTATCATAGGAGTGTTCGTTAAAATAATCGTGTTCTGTCGCAGTGTCGAATACACTGTACTTACGAACTCTTAACGGTTGGTGCACATGCAGATACAACACTATACCGCGTGAACTCATGCTGATACTCCAGTCATTGCACGCTCGTATACCTTAAAGCAATCCAGTGCGACGTCCTGCCAGGATATTTGGTTATATTCGTTTTTTACGTTCTGCTTTAGCGACTCTTCTAATGCAGAAGAGGTCGCAATTGCGACAAGCTCATCAGCAAGCTGATCGACATCCCAAAAATCATAACGAAAAATACTGTGAAGCACTTCACCCACGCCAGCTTGCTTGGTAATAATGAGGGCATTGTCGTGATGTGCGGCTTCAAGAGCAGTCAAACCAAAGGGTTCGCTCACAGAGCTCATGACAAAAATGTCGGACACGCTGTATGCATCTCTCCACTGTTTGCCGCGAACAAATCCAGTAAAGAACAATTTGTCCGCAATGCCAAGATCTGCAGCAAGCGCAATTAGTTCATCGCGTTGTTCACCATCGCCTGCCATTAAAAAGGCAAGTTTGTGATATTTTTCGCTGGCACGTGCAGCAGCTCGAACAAAGTGAGTTAAGCCTTTTTGAACAGTAAAGCGCGTGACTGTAGAGACAATCGTATAACCTTCTTTTTTGAGAGCTTCTAAGTAGCGATATGTCCGCGAGTCATAGCTGTAGCCATCATTATAGCCAAGAACATCTATCGCGTTATAGACAACTTCGATTTTATCGGCAGGGATAGAATACTTCTGCATAATAAGGCTTTTTGTGATGTTGCTGACGGCAATAATGCGGTCTGCCATCATGAGTCCTTGGTATTCAATTTCATGTACTAAAGGATTGCCTGCTTCTGATGCAGAACGGTCAAATTCTGTCGCGTGTACATGAACAATCAAGGGGGCTCCGCTAATCTGCTTGGCGCGCATGCCCGCTTCCATTGTAAGCCAGTCATGTGCATGAATCGCATCGGGCTTCGCACTGACAACAAGTTGCTCAACAAACTGAACGTAGCGTTTTTGAACACCACGCATATCAGCAAGGTTATTGATATCAGCCTTTGACAAAGACGATTCGATAACTGTTTTACTGTCGTAGGCACCTAAACCATAGCGCTGCAGAGGAGTAAGCGGCGTCGCGCTATGAACTGTCATAAAGTCTATATCTGAGTGGTCTGCTTGGTAGGGAACGACAAAGTCGATAGTAGCGCCCTGCAATGCGAGAGCTTTTGACATATGGTAGCAGGCAACTCCTAGCCCGCCACTATTGTGCGGAGGAAGCTCCCACCCAAGCATTAGTATATTCATACCCCTGTTAACGAAAAGCCATAACGGCTCTACGGCCACTCCTTTTATTTTTACACGTGATGTATGCGTTTATTATAGGCGTACGCTTATGCTTTTACAACAGCTGAAACAGATGAAGTTGTGCACAATTATAGATCAATTTGCGGGATGTCGTGTGCGCGCCACGAGGCAACTGCTGCTGACCACGGCACAAGCTGAGTATAGCCGTATAATTCCATTAAACGACGAGTAAGATAGCCCGTACGTCCTGAAACGTATATGCCATGCCATTCGACATACCCCCAACCTTGTCCGACAGGGAGACCTGACGGCGGCTGTGAAGGTCGAAAAGCTTTAACGGGCTTACCTTTAGCAAGCCTAGACAGGTGTTTTGCGATAAACTTTCCTTGTGCGAGAGCTGGCCACGCCATACCACCATATTTTACAGTGTTGTTATCACCAAGAACGTAAATATTTCGATAACCTTCAAGATACTTATTGACGTTTACGCGGCCGTTAGGTGCCAAGTTAAAGAAATGCCCGTGAGCAGCAAAGAATGGATTGTTTGCGACGCCCGACGTCCAAACAGCTGTCTCTGTGGGGACCTTTTTACCATCAATAGTGATGTGGTCATCGTCCAGGGCTTCAACCTTGTGGTTTGTAAGAACGCGTATACCCAGTTTTTTGAGACGCTTTTCAACGATCCGAGCGGCGGTGTTTGAAGATCTTGGAATGATACGTGGAGCAGCCTCGACTATTGTCATATTAATTTTACCCACGAGATCTTTATGTGCAGCCTTAAGAGTTTTAAGGTATTCATCCAGAGCAGCAGCCAGCTCAACACCAGTAGGTCCAGCTCCAATGACAAAGTAATTCTTGTCGAGGTGTTTCTTTGTGCTTACTTCCTCTTTGAGGTGTTCGGTGAACGTATTAATTTCTTGCAGAGACTTGATGCCGTATGCGTGTTTTGCCATACCATCGATATTAAAGAATGTCGTCACCGAACCGATAGCAAGTACAAGATTGTCATAGGAGTAACTTTTGTCTTTACAGACTGCCAATTTTCGGTCTGGATCAATCGACTTTAGTGAGTCAATCACGACAGTCACTCGAGGGCTGTTGGCAAAAATGCTATCTAGCGAAATTATCGACTCGGCTTTGCTTTTACCCGTAGCAGTGGCGTACAGTGTGGCGTGATGCAAAAAATACGGCTCGTCAGATATAAGCGTGACCTTGCCAATATTCTTTTTATCCAGTTCTAGCGCTGCTTTTACACCCGCAAACCCACCACCGACGACTACTGTATGCATATGTTCTCCTAATATATGTTCTTCTTTACGCTTATGGTAGCAGAAACAAGTGTTCACGCAAAGCACTTTAAGCACGGAGGTGTATCTGATACACTGAATGTCGCGTAGGGGCATAGTACAACGGCTAGTACATAGGTCTCCAAAACCTAGGATCGTGGTTCGATTCCACGTGCCCCTGCCAAGTCGGATTTTGCGGCCTTTCGGCCAGAACGCGCCAGCTCGCACCAAAGGTGAGGCTGGCGTTTTTGTTGGTCAGGTGGCGGTTCGTTCCGATTTTTCCAACAAATGATTTGATTTCATCATAATCATTTGAAACAGCCAGTTTTTCAGCGTGGTGAGCTTCTCGAACCCATTGTTTCAATGGTTCGATCCAATTGTTACCCTTTTGCCCAAAATCAGCTTTCTTGTCTTTCAAAGCCAACTTTTGCTTGATAAGCTCGTCTTTCTTGACAAGATAAACTTCCTTTTCGACACTACCACCAAGAAACGCATTGACGAGCTTATCTAGTTTGGCTTCGATGGCTTTGATATGCTCATTGATATTTTGGGCAAAAGAAAGCGACGACTGGTTTTTGTCTTTTTCCCATATTTCAATCTGAGCCAACATTCTTTCTTGCCAGTCTTCGCTGATAGCAACTTTTGAGATCAATGCCTTTAGCTGTTCCAACAAGCTATCATCCCGCGCATAGCCTTGCGAGCAGAAGCCAAGCCGTTTCGTACAACGATAATAGGCATATCTTCCACCGTTACCATTCGCATATTGGGCAGTAATGGCCGCACCACATTCACCACACCTGAAAAGCCCTGTAAACGGGAAGCTATGTCTATTTTTATGATGTCTCGGCTTGGCTCTGCTCCTGAGAACTCTCTGCGCTTTCTCAAAAGTTGCTATGGGAACAATTGGCGGAAAACCGCCCTCGTGTGTTTCACCGCCACGCTCAATCAGCCCAAGATATACAGGGTTGGTCAGAGCTCGCTGGACGGTTGAACGTGCGAGGGGTTTTCCGCTGGAGCTCACCACGCCCCAAAAACTCAGGCGGTCTCGCAGGCTGTCTAGGGTATGTCTGCCGTCGGCATATTCTTCAAACGCCCGTTTGATGACACGAGCTTTAATAAGGTCTGGCTCTATGTCGTGCGTCTTGAGGTTGTTGACATAGCCGATGGGCGCTCTGCCTGGCCACTCGCCACGCCTGAGTTTTTGCCTAATCCCACGCTTTACATTCTCTGACAAGTTGTCAGAGAAATATTTACTTTGGCCAAAGGCCACTTGGAGCATAAACAAACCTTGCGGAGTTGGCTCAAACCAAAAGGTCGGAAAGCGCAAAGCAACTATTTTATTAATGTCGATACTGTAAATGATCTGTCCGCCATCGACACTATTTCTGGCCAACCTATCGGGGTGCCACGTAAGCAAGCCCACAGGCTCTTTGCTAGCATGAACTTTGGCGATCATTTCATTAAAGACAGGTCGGCCTGGTTGCTTTGCGCTTTTGCTCTCAGTGAAAGTTTCGGCAATAGTGATATTCTCGCGCTTGGCAAAGTCCGCCAACTCCGCAAGCTGGGCCTCTATGCTCATGACTTGACGTTCTTCATCTTCGCTGGATTTTCGGGCATAGAGAAAGTATTTCATTTGTTTATGTTCCAAGCGTAAAGCGTGGGATTAAAAACTGGCTGTTTAGTGTCGTTTGCGACACGTTGGAAAAATCGGAATACAAAAACTTGTTTTTGTGCGTTGCTCCTGCAACGCCGAACCGCCACCTGACCAACAAAAACGCCAGCCTCACCTTTGGTGCGAGCTGGCGCGTTCTGGCCGAAAGGCCGCAAAATCCGACTTGGCAGCAGATATTGAACAATGCACGAACCATTTTCGAAGAAAATGAGTGAAGCGGCCCCGCCCGCCAGCGGAGCTGGCGGTGCAAACCAATCCTTTTTCTGCATTATTTTTTGAATTTCGGCGGGGGTGATTTTTGTTTT